>JAVBTN010000005.1:0-260688 GCA_031556185.1 Oscillospiraceae bacterium | reverse complement strand
TGCTTCCTCGTGTTTGACTCGTCCGTTTCCAGTCTCCTCTTACACAATTCCACTAGCCCTTTATTGCTGGTGCTTGTTCGCTTCGTTGTTTAATTGACAAGGTGCACTCTACGCCCGCTCTCTTTCGTGTCTCGATTGGGCGCTTAATTAATATACCAATAACTTTCTTGAATGTCAAGTATCTTTTTAAATTTTTTCGTATATTTTTTTCTACTAACGAAACAAGTTCCCCCAAAAGAAGGATTATTTATACAATTTTGTAAGCCTTGTCCTTTTATCAACCTTTTTTCCGACTCTTCGCGCATGCCGGCAGGCTGTTTCCCATGGCCAGACGCAAGAAAAAGGGAGGCTCCACCCCCCCTTTTTCAAGGCTCAATCATGTGTCTGCCTGCGTTTCACCAACTCGAAGTCATGGGTTGCACACTTACATATACTTTCGTCCGTTTTCAGACAGCTCTTCCAGCCTGACAATTTCCGCCTTGAGGAGTTCCTGTCCGATATCCGTGATCAGGTAGATTTTCCGTCTTTCCGTTTCCGTCAACAATTCAATCAGCGCGTCGCGCTCCAGTTTTGCCAAACTGTTATATATTGTGCCAGCGCCCAAATGAATGCGCTCTCTCGTAATTTCCTCCACATGTTGCATAATGCCATATCCATGGCGTGGCTCAGTTAATGATAGCAAGATGTAATACATGGTCTCCGTCATGGGCATGTACATCTTTTTTGCGTTTTCCAACGTCATGCTGCTCACATCCACCGCTGCCGCAGCGGTAAAAGTTGACTCCTGCCCGCGGCAAAATTAGGACAGGACACAACAGTTCAATTCATGCATCACACTTGTGATATGCCGTCAGACAATGCCACCCGTTGCGTGATACATCCAGTCGAACCTCGATCTCGTGCTGGCACAACACCTGCACCACCTCTTCACATCGAAAATCGATAATGCCAGAGGCAATCAGCACGCCCCCCGGTGCCAGCCAGTTCTTGATGAGTGGAACCAACGCAATGACAACATCGGCCACAATATTGGCAAAAATACAGTCAAAAGTTCCGGTCTGCTTTTCTGCAACTGCAGTGTCAAGCAGATTGGCCGTCTGCACATGAAACCGCTCTGGTTCCATTGCGTTAAGGTCGACATTTTGCGCCGTCATTTTGGTGGCAAGCGGATCAATGTCGTAGGCTTCAGCAGAAGCAGCGCCCAACAGCAATGCGCAAATGGACAAGATGCCGCTTCCGCAGCCGATGTCCAACACGCGTTCTCCCCCCAATACCAGCCGTTCGATCTGCTCCAGACACATTCTCGTGGTTTCATGTTCACCTGTGCCAAAGCTCATTCCAGGGTTGTTATAAAATACCACCCGATTCTCAGGGTTGGAAACATGCTCCCAAGCCGGTTGCACCAACAGCCGTTGCCCGATCGCAAGCGGCTTGTAATACTGTTTCCAGTTGTTTGCCCAGTCCTCCTCATTTACCTTCGTTGTGCGAAGGACAAGATCTCCCAACGCAATGTTCGGGCAGTCCGCAGGCAGCAGATACAATTCGTTTTGAAGGGTACACAACACCTCGCTTTCATGTGCCGGCACAAAAAACGTCACCCGGCACAAATCGGCCATTCGCGCACGCAACTCCTCATCCACCAGTTCCCAGGCGGGTGCTGTTTTTTGCATGTGCGCTTCAAACTCGACGCCGTCTTGAATGCAAAGTGCTTCAATTCCCCTCGATGATAAACGCGCGCAGATATATTCCACGCCCTCATGCGTCGTGTCAATGGCGGCTTCAATCCATTCCAACCTGGTCCCCCTTGTGATTCTCCCGACATATGTCCGCTTTGCAACGGGAGCCACATTTTAATTATAGCAGGGATCAAACTACAATGCAATAAAATGCTTGATAAATATCATATTTGACATAAACTCTTTGCTAAAACCTATTGTGCCATGGAGTGATTTCCTGTCGGCAAACGCAAAGACCGCAGGCAAACTGCCTGCGGTCTTTGCTTCTCTTCTTTCTTGTGCGCTCATAGTAAGCAAATGATAAAGCGATTCAACGGCGAGATGCCTTATGGGCGTCCTGAGTTCTTCTTTTTCTTCTGCCCTTTCAGATAGAGGATGCCCAACACAAACAGAAACGCTCCGATAAAAAAGAGGTTGGACAGATTGCTGCCGCCTGTGTAGGGGATGTCGGTCGGCCCTCCCGTAGGCTTGATGGTATCGATATCTCCGTCACCACCGCCGGAGACCGGCGGCTCAACAGGCGGCGGGGTGGGTGACAGTGTATCCACCGGCGAAGTCGACGTGCCGGGGTCTGTCGTCGGGCTCATCGACGGCAGCGGCGGGGTGGGCGTCGCAGGGCTCGGGGTTGGAGGCGTCGGATTCGGCGGGGTTGGATCCGGCCCACGCAAACGGTAGACCAGCGTAACGACATTCTGTATTACGTCAATGCCGCCGACAACAATATCCGGCAGCACGATGAGTTCGCACGGATTGGGCGGATAGGCAATCACATTGGATGGGTTTATATTGTATATGTAGTAGTATCCGGCCGGCATGCCGGCGTCGTCAACGGCGGCATTGTAGTAGTACTTGAAGAGGTCTCCCGCAAACAGCCCCGCGATATTGGCCGGAACCACGCGATCCGCCTTGAGCGTGTTGCCATGCTCGTCAACATACTTGACAATATAACCGGCGTTGCTCGCCTTGGCCGCGCCAATATACCACTGAACCAGGGCGTGCGTCTGCATATAGTCGTTATCGGAACGGACCCCCGGATCGCCCGGCGTGGCACCCGGCGTGGCGCCACCTGTTCCGGGCGCCACAAACTCACCATTGCCGTTGTACTCAAAGAAATAGTGCAGGTAGATGATGTCATTGGGCTGCATTGTCTTGGAAATGACACTCTGCGACTCCCATGTCGCCATCCAGCCCGACTGTGTCAATACCGCCGGTGCCGCCGGGCTGCCTGTGATGGTGCCGCCGGGCCGAAACACATCGACGTCCGGGCTGCCGGCGGGAATCACATTATAGTAAGACTTAAACTGAATCTTGTCAAAAAGATTGGGTGGATATTGCCCCATCATATATGGCAGACCATGGTCATCCTTGGCATCCCCGGATGTGGGCGTCGTTCCATCAATAGGTATAAAAATACCCCGCGCATCATCCTCACCCTGCTCGGTCCCCATTTCCACCAGCAGCGGCACTTTTCGGAGCACGCCGCCGACCAAAACGTCAACATCGTTTTTCAACTTAAATGTGATGGTAAACTTGTCGCCAGGCTGGCAATTGCTCGCCAACGAATAAATAATCGTACTCAGAGACGCCCCGCCCGCACCGGTAAAATGAAATATCGGCTGGCCGAACAAGTCGTATCCACTGACTGTGCATGTTATCGGCTGAACACCCAAGTCATGGATGCCGGCCATCGGGGGAAACGGAGCCGCATAGGCGGGGAGCGCAAACAGGGAAAGCAGCATCACCAAACACAGAGAAATGGAAACTACCCTTTTCTTCACAGAAACGACCTCCTCATAGCCGACACTCTTCACTCCGAAAGCGCCGTTCTCGGGTCACACGCGCATCTTCCGTCACGCCAATCCACGCAGACACAACCCGCAAGTCCAAAAAACACACTTGCGGTGCAAACATGGTTTAACGCATTTCACAACTCCACCAATATAAAAAGCTATCATAATCGTATCACACAACACACTCTTTGTCCATACTTTTTGTGCAAAATTCACGGGTAATTTCGTCCCGCTTGTCGCGTTGCATCCCACTTGGAATAGTATCCACATCTTGTGTGAAATATAGTCTCGTGTACAACACATAGGGGGGACGTGCCGCGTGAAAACACCAACCGGTTTTTTTCACTTTCTCACGCGTCTGATTACCAACGTGGCCCGCGACAACACAATGGGCATGGCCGCTCAGACCACATTTTATTTAACCCTTACGCTGTGTCCGCTACTGCTGTTTTTGACATCGGCCCTGCGGCAGATGCAGCTTTCCCTCGACGAAAAAACCCTGTCAACGCTGTTTCCCGTGAGCGTCAGAACCCTCCTGACCGACATCCTGTCCGGGACGCCCGCCAAGCCCGAAGGCAGTCTTTGGGGGGCGCTGGTGGCCATCTGGTCGGGCTCCGCCGCCCTCTGGGCGCTCATGCGTGGCATTTTTTACGCCATGGAAAGTGACAGATCCAAGCAACCCACGCTCGCCGTGCGGCTGGTGTCTATCATCTTTCTGCTGGGTTTTACGCTGGCCGGCGGACTGTCTCTGCTTCTCATCGTATTTAGTCAAAATCTTTTGCTGCCACTGCTCACACATTCGGGCATCGTCGTCTCCTGGATCATGGCGCTGCTGTCGCGCCTGGGTGCAGCGGGCGGCCTGTACCTATTTGTCTGGCTGCTCTACCGTTTTACGCCCGGCGTCCGCAAAAAAACGCGCCGGCTTTGGCCCGGCGCGCTGCTGGCAGCCATTGGCTGGACGCTGGCAAGCTTGCTGTTTGAGATATACATTACGCAGTTTTCCGGTTTTGGCGCTCTCTATGGGGGCCTCGGCGCGTTTCTGGGTCTCATCATGTGGCTGTATGTCGTCAGCATTGTGGTGCTGGCAGGCGCCGAACTCAACGCGCTTCTCGCCGCGACGCCCGCTACTCAGAAATAGCGATGCGCTGCACCGCTGAGCAGCGTCGGGTGCCTGCATCCACGGTAAAAAGGGCGCCCTCAAGCTTGCAGGGCCCCGCCGCCGCCTCAAAATGCTGCGGCACATTTCCCAAAAAGTTTGACACAGACTGCTCGGGCTTGACCCCCAACACCGAGTGCACCGGCCCGGTCATGCCCACGTCGGTGATAAAACCCAGACCGCCGGCCAGTAGCCGCTCGTCGGCTGTCTGCACATGCGTATGGGTACCGAAGAGCACTTGCACGCGCCCGTCCAGGTGGTACGCAAGCGCCGCCTTTTCGCTGGTGGCCTCGGCGTGAATGTCAACCACAACGACATCTGCGTCAAGTGTCGGAATGAGTTTGTCAATCACGAGAAACGGACTGTCCGGGTGAAAATCCATCATGCACCGACCCACGAGCGACACCACCGCCACGCGCGCACCGCTACTGGTGACCGCCACGCAGTGGCCATGACCCGGGTTTTGCGACGGAAAGTTCGCAGGGCGCAACAGATTTTTCGTTTCGTCCAGTTTGCGTACGATTTCCCTGCGATGCCAGGTGTGATTGCCCAGCGTCACCACGTCGGCGCCCGCCATCAGCAGCCGATCGGCCTGCTCTCCGCGAATGCCCAGCAAATCGGTGTTCTCCCCGTTGACAACAATCAGATCAACGCCATATACGCGGCGCACTGTGTTGAGATGGTTCTCCACCATGCGCAGACCGGGTTCCCCGACGACATCGCCGACACACAGAATGTTCAACTTTGTCCCTCTTTCCAATTTTCGAGAATATAGGGCAATACCGCCTCCAGCCGATCCAACACCGGCACACCGCACATCCGCAGCACCTCGTCAGACTGGTGTCCGTTTGACACCAGCAGGCAATCCATCCCGAGCGCGACCGACACCGCCCAGTCGTGGGTTGTGTCTCCGATCATCACCGCGTGTGCGGCGCCCGCTCTCTCCCGAAAGGCTCGCCCCGCCTCCAGTTTGCCATGCGCATAAGAATCCGTCTGGCCAATGATCTCGGAAAAGTACGGCGTCAATCCATGGCGTTCGATCTGCGTCAGAAGCGCCGGTTGTTCAGTGGCCGACAGAATCACCTGACGGAGACCCGCATCGGCCAAAGTGCGTAGCGTTTCACGCGCCGACTTGTGCAACCCGCAGACGAAAACGCTGTCGCGCTCATAGCTTTCGATGTATTCATGGGCCAGCATTTCAAAGGACTCTCTGTCAAAGTCGAACCCCACGCTACGGTAAAAGTCCACCACGGGGAAATTGAAAATATCGCGATACCCTTCCCGGCCTTCGAGTGTTTTCAGACCTCTGTCGCTGAGCATCCGGTTGATGCACGCCACGCACACATCCAGGTCGTCAAGCAGTGTGCCGTTCCAATCCCAAATCACATGTGTATAGGCAGACATGGCCGTCCTCCTATCCTACGACGATCTGCAACAGCAGAACCCATAGCGGTATCCACACCATGGACAGCAGCGTGGACAGTGTCAGCATCTGCGCCGACAGACGATTGTTGGCGCCATGCAGGCTGGACATGATAACGCATTGGCTCATGACCGGCATACAGGAAATCATAGTGTACACATTGGTCAGTATGGCAGGCGCGCCAAAAGACAGGCACATCCCCAGCGTGATAGCCGGCATGATGATCATGCGCCCCAGCAGCGCCAGCAGACCGGTGCGCCCGACATGAACGGCGTCCTTCCCCATGCGGGAGAGGACCGCGCCCGTTGTCAGCAGTGATACCGGCACCGTCAACCCGCCCAGGTAGGTCAGCGCCTCGGCTAAAAACTTCGGAATGACAATGGCGTGATCCATCCCGACGGCCGTGCCGGGCAGTCGAAATCCAAGGATCACCGCCACGAGTCCGAACAGGAACCCCAACAGCGGCGGCGAAAAAATCTGTTTGACCGTGTTCGTGAACGAATCAGGTTTTTTGCCGCCGTCTCGGGCGATGCCGAGATTGCCCAGCGTCCAGAACACGGCGGTGTTGGCCGGAAAAAACGTCACAACATACGGCATGCCGGCGTCGCCAAAGATGGCTTTTGTCACTGGAATCCCGATAAAGGCGCAGTTTGACAGCGCAAACATGACCAGAAAAACCCCCAAATCCTTTGCCGGCACACGAAACAGTTTGGCTGCCAAATAGCCCAGTCCATATCCGACGAGAAGGCTGGCTGGCGGAATGAGGAGAAGCCAGCCGAGCGACCGAATAAAATCGAGCGACACAAACGAGAGCGTATTGCAAAAAAGCAACGCGGGTATGGCGATTTTGATCGTCAGGCGCGACAGCGCGTTCTCCAACGACTCAGTCAGGAGCCCTCTTTTGGCGGCGAAAAAGCCCACGGCAATCAGCACCAGCAGCATAAGAACACCTTGCAGCGCATCGCCCATCGACACCGGCCTTCACCTCCACAAAATCATCTTCTCTCATTGTACACTGGATGTCAATATGCGTTGACACCATACGCCCCCATACGATAGAATGAATAAGTCCATTTTGCGGATTTCAGGGGATAGGGGAGGCTCGGCATGGTATTTCGCTGTTATGTTGAGAAGCGTGAAGGTTTTGACGGAGACGCAAAGGCGCTGACGCATGATTTCAAGGGGTTTTTGGGGCTGTCGACGCTCGCGTCCCTGCGGCTGTTTCACCGCTATGACATCGAGGGCATCGATGAGGGCACTTATCGGACGGCCCAGTCGGTGGTCTTGTCCGAGCCGGTGTGTGACAATCTGTATGAGGATGTTTTGCCCCCGTTGCCGAAAAACACGCGTCTGCTGATGGTCGAGGCGCTGCCGGGCCAATATGACCAGCGCGCCGACTCCTGCGCGCAGTGTATCCAGATGATCGCGGGCGGCGAGCGCCCCGTTGTGCGCACGGCGCGTGTGCTGGCTGTGGACGGCCTCACCGACGCGCAGTTTGCGCGATTGTCCGACTACGTCATCAACCCCGTTGAGTCCGGCCCCGCCGCAGCGGACAAACCCGAAACGCTGCATCAGCGTTTTGAAGCCCCCGACGCGGTCGCTCTTCTCACCGACTTCGTAACACTCGACGCCTCCGGGTTGGCCGAACTGCACAGCAGACTCGGTCTGGCCATGGATTTGTCTGACCTGGCTTTCTTTCAGAGTCACTTTCGGCAGGAGAGCCGCGACCCGACCATCACCGAGCTTCGGGTGGTCGACACATACTGGTCCGACCACTGCCGTCACACCACCTTCCACACCCACCTCAACGACGTCGACATTCAGGACGTGCGTGTCAAACGAGCGTTCGACGCCTATCTGTCCGCCCGGCGCGACCTGTATGGCGAGTGTGCCGACGCGCGTCCGGTGACGCTCATGGACATTGCCACCTGCGGCATGAAATGGCTCCGCCGCCAAGGCCGCCTGCCCGGACTCGACGAGTCGGACGAAATCAACGCCTGCACTGTGCGCGTGCGGGTTGACGTGAGCGGCCGTCCGGAAGACTGGCTGCTGCTGTTCAAAAACGAAACGCACAATCACCCCACAGAAATTGAGCCTTTCGGCGGCGCGGCGACCTGCATCGGCGGCGCCATACGTGACCCGCTCTCGGGCCGGTCATATGTCTACCAGGGCATGCGCATCACCGGCAGCGGCGACCCGCGCGCGCCGCTCTCCGCCACCCGCCCGGGCAAGTTGCCGCAGCGCAAGCTGACGACCACAGCCGCGGCCGGCTTTTCCTCCTACGGCAACCAGATCGGCTTGGCCACCGGGCTGGTCAGGGAACACTACCACCCCGGTTACACGGCCAAGCGCATGGAACTGGGCGCCGTGGTGGGCGCGGCGCCTGCCACATCGGTCGTCCGTGAAATGCCGCAACCGGGCGATGTGGTCATTTTGCTCGGCGGGCGCACGGGGCGTGACGGCATCGGCGGTGCCACCGGTTCGTCCAAAAGCCACGACACACAGTCGGTATCCGCGTGCGCGGCTGAAGTCCAAAAGGGCAACGCGCCAGAGGAACGCAAACTGCAGCGGCTGTTTCGCAACCCCGAGGTGACGCGGCTCATCCGGCGCTGCAATGATTTCGGCGCGGGCGGCGTGGCGGTGGCCATCGGCGAGTTGGCCGACGGGCTTGTCATCCAGCTTGACCGCGTCCCCAAAAAATACGAAGGCCTTGACGGCACAGAGCTTGCCATTTCCGAGTCACAGGAACGCATGGCGGTCGTTGTGGCTGCCGAGGACGCCGAACGGCTGTGCCAGGCGGCCATGAATGAAAACCTGGAGGCTACCGTCGTGGCAGATGTCACCGCTGAGCCGCGGCTTGTCATGCGCTGGAACGGTCAGACAATCGTGGATCTGTCCCGCGCTTTCCTCAGCACCAACGGCGCCCCCAAGTCGGCCGCCGCGCTGGTGCCCCCCGCGCCCGCCGCGCCGCGCGTCAGTCCGGTCAAAGGTTCCGACGACATGGCCACACGGCTGCTGCTGCTGATATCAGACCTCAATCTGTGCTCCCAGAAGGGCTTAGTGGAGCGTTTTGACAACACCATCGGCGCCTCCACTGTGTTCATGCCCCATGGAGGGCATCACCACTTGACCCCTACGCAGGTCATGGCCGCGCTGATGCCCGTTCCCCATGGAACGACAGAGACGGCCAGTGTCATGAGCTATGCGTTTGATCCGTTTTTGTCGTCACACGACCCCTTCGACGGTGCGCGCAGTGCTGTCGTGGAATCAGTGGCGCGTCTCGTTGCCGCCGGTTGCTCGCGTCAGGAGACATATCTCACCCTACAGGAGTACTTTCCGCGTCTGCGGGACGACGCCGCCCGCTGGGGACTTCCTCTTTCGGCTCTGCTGGGCGCCTTTGAGGCGCAGTGCGGCCTGGGGATTGCGGCCATTGGCGGTAAGGACTCCATGTCGGGCTCCTTTTTGGATTTGGATGTTCCCCCCACGCTGGTCTCCTTTTCCATTACGACCGAATCGGCGGGCGCACTGTTTTCGCCGGAGTGGAAGGGCGCGGGCCATTCGGTCTGCCTGCTGCCCGCCCCGGTCGATCGGGATGGCCAACCCGACTACGCGGCCCTGCTGTCCCGCTGGGACGCGTTTCACGCGCTGAGCCGCCAAGGCGCCGTGCTGTCGGCCATGGCTACCGGTCGGGGGGGCGCAGCCGGCGCCGTGATGCTTATGGCGCTCGGCAATCAGATTGGATTCGAGGCGGCCAAACAGTCCGATTCGTTCGACTGGTTCTCCCCGCCCGTTGGATCGCTGGTTTTCGAGTTTGACGGCCCCTGCCCGCTGCCAGAGGCCATTTTGCTGGGTCACACGCAAGACAGTCACACCATGACGTTTGGCAAGACCATAGTGCCGCTCGCCTCACTGCGCGCCGCCTGGGAGAGTCCGCTCGAGTCGGTCTTCCCCACCCGCTTTGACGCGCCGTCCACGCCTGTACCCGCGCTGACGCACAGCGTCCGCGCCCCCAAGCCCGTTCGCGGGGCGGATGTTGCCGAACCCCGCGCCGTCATCCCCGTTTTCCCGGGCACCAACTGTGAATATGACACCGCCCGCTTTTTGGAACGGGCCGGCGCGCGTCCCGAGATACTTGTGGTACGCAATCTGACGCCCGACGTCCTTTCGGAGTCCGCCCAGGCGATGGCGCAGGCGCTGAACCGGTCGCAAATGTTGGTCATTCCCGGCGGATTTTCCGCCGGCGACGAGCCGGACGGCTCCGGGAAATTCATCTCCGCCTTTTTCCGTCATCCCCGTCTGACCGAAGCCCTGCGTGCTATGCTGGCCAGAGACGGCCTTATCTTGGGCATCTGCAATGGTTTTCAGGCGTTGATCAAACTGGGGCTTGTTCCCTTCGGCGACATTTTGCCGCCCGAACAGCTCGACGCGACCCTGACTTTCAACACCGTCGGGCGCTACCAGTCCCGCTATGTGCATACGCGGGTGGCTTCCGTCCTCTCCCCCTGGCTGTCCCGCTGCGCGCCGGGTGATCTGCATGTCATCCCCATGGCGCATGGCGAGGGTCGTCTCGTGGCCTCAGACGCGCGTCTGGCGACAATGGCCACGCAGGGACAGGTGGCGTTCCAGTATTGTGACGCGAGCGGGCGTCCCTCCATGGACGACAGCGTAAACCCCAACGGCTCCGCCTGCGCCATAGAAGGCATCAGCAGCCCCGACGGCCGCGTGCTGGGCAAGATGGGTCACACCGAAAGGGCGGGTTTGCACATCGCCAAGAACATTCCCGGCGAAAAATTCCAGCCGCTGTTTGAAGGCGGCGTGGACTATTTTCGATAACAAAACACCCCGCCCAGCGTTGCAGGCGGGGCGGGCAATCAGGCGTGCGGAACAGCCGTGTGATGGGACACTTCCTCACTGGCGGTGCACAAGTCGGCGACACTCATGTCGCGAAGAGCCGGGTGCGCCGTGATGCGCGCAAAGGTTTTGAGCTCCTCGGCAGACACCCGCAGGAAGTTGTAAACCCGCTGCGCCGCCGCGTCTGTGTTGAGCCTCTGCCTGAGTTCTTCGTTCTGCGTTGCCACACCGACCGGACAGTTGCCGCTCGAGCATATCTTATACTGCTGACAGGCCGCAGCCATCAGTGCCGCCGACGCAATGGCTACGGCGTCCGCTCCCATGGCGATGGCCTTGGCGAAATCGGACGACACGCGCAGCCCTCCTGTGATCACGAGAGCCATATCGGAGCCGACCGCGTCGAGAAAGGTCCGTGCCCGGTGCAGCGCGTAGATGGTCGGTACGCTTGTCGCGTCGCGGATGAGTTTTGGGCTGGCGCCGGTGGCGCCCCCTCTGCCGTCGATCGTGACGAAATCCGCGCCTGCATACACCACAACGGCAAGATCCTTTTCCACGTGGCCCGCGGCGATTTTGACGCCGATCGGACGCCCGCCGGAGCACTCTCGCAGTTCAGATACCATCTGTCTGAGGTCATCCTGCGTCTTGACCCCAGGGAAGGTAGATGGGCTGATGACGTCAATGCCCTCCGGTTTTTGGCGGATGCGGGCGATCTCCGCCGTCACCTTTTCGCCGGGCAGATGACCGCCCATGCCCGGTTTGGTGCCCTGGCCTATTTTGATCTCGATGGCGTCGGCGCTGCGGAGATTCTCGTCGGTCACGCTGTACAGATTGGGCACATATTCAAAGATATATTTATACGCGGCGGACCGCTCCTCCGGCAGGATACCACCCTCGCCGCTGCACATGGCCGTACGCGCCATCGCGGATCCCCTGGCCAGCGCTACCTTCACCTCTTTGGACAGCGCGCCAAACGACATGTGCGACACAAACACGGGGATGTCGAGCACCATGGGTTGGCGCGCGCGCCTGCCTATGACGGTGGTGGTGTCGATCTGAGCGTGCTCGGCCAGCGGCATCGGGTCGAGCTGTGCGCCCAATATCAAGATGTCGTCCCACGAAGGCGTCGTCTTCCGAATGCCCATGGCTTCGATGATATTGGTGCCCTGGACAGCCATCTGATGAATGTCGCCCATGTGACGCTCGCCTTCATCACGACGGGCGAATTCATGCGCATACGCCAGCGGCGTGGACTCCGGAGACGTCTGCTGCGGCACTGCCGCCCGGGGGGCAGCCGCATTGGGATCCGGCTTGAAAAAGCTGACGTCTGCGCCGCAGACGGGGCAGTGCGTCAACGCAGAAATGGGATTGCCCTCTTTATCCTCGTCATACACATATCCGCAAAAGCTACAAATATAAACCATGTTTCATTCTCCTTTCACAACGGACGCTGCCCGGCTATGCTGCTAATTCTACCACAGGCAATTGTGCCGGGAAAGGATATTTTTATTCAAGGAGGGATTTCATGCGCACACCGCTGTATGACCGCCATGTAAGCCTTGGCGGCAAAATCGTCGATTTTGCCGGCTGGGAGCTGCCCGTCCAATACGAGGGCATAGTGGCCGAGCACCTCAACACGCGCCAAAACGCCGGGCTCTTTGACGTTTCCCATATGGGAGAATTGTTGGTTTCAGGCTCGGACGCCGTTTCCTTTTTGCAGGCTCTGCTGACCAACAGCCTGTCTCGTCTGTCCGTCGGCCGCGCCGTTTATTCACCGCTGTGCTATCCGGACGGCGGCGTGGTGGACGATCTCATCGTCTATCCGTTTCATGACAACTATCTGGTCGTCGTCAATGCCTCAAACACCGACAAGGATTTCGACTATATCCGGTCGCGTGCTGGCGGTTATGACGTGACGGTGGACAATGTCTCGTCTGACTGGGCGCAGCTGGCGCTGCAAGGGCCAAACGCCAGGGCCATGCTGTCCGGGATTGAAGGCGGCGCGGCTATCGCGGAGCTTCCTTTTTTTGGTTGCGGCTTTTTCTCGCTGCGCGGCGTTGACGTGTTTGCCGCCGCCACCGGATACACCGGTGAACGAGGCGCGGAAATCTATGTGCCTGCCAACGCCGTCGTACCCATCTGGGATGCGCTGCTGCAGGCCGGGGCGACCCCCTGCGGCCTGGGCGCACGCGACACACTGCGGTTAGAGGCGGCCCTTCCGCTATACGGGCATGAACTCTCAGCTGACATTTCTCCGCTGGAGGCCGGGCTGTCCCGCTTTGTCAAACTTGACCACGAATTTGTGGGCAGAGAAGCGTTGTCCTCGCAGGCGGAAACCGGCGCTGCCCGCAAGTTGATCGGACTTGTCATGGATAGCCGTGCCATCCCCCGCGCCGGCTATCCTGTACTTTTCGACGGCACCGTCTGCGGCAACGTCACCTCGGGTGGCGTGGCGCCGTCCCTTGGCAAAAACATTGCGCTGGCGCTTGTGTCGCCGAATACACCGGACGGCGGGCTTTCGGTCTCCATCCGAAACAGACCGGAACCGGCCACCGTGACCGCGCTGCCGTTTTATGCGGCCAACGGCAAGTAATGTTGTGCTCACTTGTTATTCTCATTGTTGGGAATTTTCATTATTACACTAAAAACGATTGAGGAGGCTTTTTCATGTCAACCATCAAACAGGGACTTTATTATTCTCGGGAACACGAATGGCTGGATGTCGACGGCGACACAGCCTGCCTGGGCATCACCGATTACGCGCAGCACTCGCTGGGCGACATTGTGTTTGCCGACGGCGAGCCGGCCGGCTCAGAACTGACACCGGGTGATGTGGCAGGGGTTGTCGAATCCGTCAAAGCCGCGTCGGACATTTTCACCCCGGTCTCCGGCACGATCGTGGCGATTAACGCGGCGCTGGCCGACGCGCCGGAGCGCATCAATACCGCGCCATATGACTGCTGGGTGGTCAAGCTCACGCTCACGCGGCCGGAAGAACTGTCAACACTGATGGACGCTGCGGGCTACGAGGCCTTCTGCGCCACGTTGTAGGAGAGGCCTATGTCTTATATTCCGTATGCCGCGTCTGAGCGCGCGCGTCTGCTTGAGGCGATCGGGCTGCCCTCAGCCGAAGCGCTTTTTGAAGACATCCCGCCTGAGGCGCGCACCGGCGCCATAGAAGGCCTGCCCACGCCGCTCGATGAGTGCGCTCTTTGGGATCACCTGACCGAGTTGTCCGAGAAAAACGACACAGGCGGCGTCCCCTTTTTGGGCGCCGGCGTCTATGACCACTATATCCCTGCAGCGCTGTCCGGTCTCGTGTCCCGGTCGGAGTTTCTGACCGCCTACACGCCTTATCAGCCGGAAATTAGCCAAGGGACACTGACCGCCATTTTTGAGTTTCAGACGTATATCACCCGCCTGACCGGCATGGACATTTCCAACGCGTCGCAGTATGACGGCGCCAGCGCCTGTGCCGAGGCGATGCTCATGACCTGCGCGCAAACACGTCGTAGCCGTGTGCTGGTCTCCCGCGCCACACATCCGGATGTCCGCGCCACGCTGGCCACCTATGCGCACTTTCAGGGCATCGACGTGATTGAAGTGCCTTTTGATGCGGCAGGACAAAGCCTGGCCGGGTTTCAGTCCCTGATGACACCGGAGACCGCCGCTGTCATTGTGCAAAATCCCAACTTCTTTGGGGTTTTGGAACCCATGTCCGCCATCGCGGCGCTGGCGTCGGCAGGCGGGAGCGCCTCTGTGGCCGTCTGCGACCCGCTGTCACTGGCGGTCATTACCCCGCCAGGTGCATGCGGCTTTGACATTGCGGTGGGTGAGTGCCAGCCCCTCGGCATGCCTGCCTCTTTCGGCGGGCCATACGCCGGATACCTGGCCGCCAAAGAGACATATCTGCGGCGTATGCCCGGCCGTATCGTGGGGCAGACGACCGACAACAAAGGTGAGCGCGCCTTTGTGCTGACCATGCAGGCGCGCGAACAACACATCCGCCGTGAAAAGGCCACATCCAATATTTGTTCCAATCAGGCGCTGTGCGCGCTGACAGCCACCGTCTATCTCACGCTCATGGGGCCGGGCGGCCTGCGGGCTGCCGCCACCCTGTCCGCCGTGCACATGAACAAATTACAGCAGGAATTGACAACAATGCGTAATTTTTCGACCTTATTCAACAATTCGTTCTTTCGCGAGTGCGTGTTAAGGCCGCCGGAAGGCGAAGATTGTCACTGGGGCTATGACCTTGGCCTCTCCTATCCGGAGCTGCAGGGCGCACGACTGTTTTGCTGTACCGAGAAGGATACGAACGCGCAGCGCGCGCGTTTGCTGCGGGAAGGAGCTGACGCACGATGACAAAACTCATTTTTGAGCGTGGGGTACCTGGGCGGGCAACCCGCTACTTGCCGGAGATCGATTGCGATTTGTCATCGCTGCTCGGACAAGACAATGTGCGAGCGCAAACGCCTGATTTGCCCGAGGTGGCGGAGTGTGAAGTCGTTCGCCATTACACCGGTCTGTCCCGGCTCAATTTCAGTGTGGACACCGGCTTCTACCCGTTGGGCTCGTGCACGATGAAGTACAATCCAAAGCTCAATGAGCGGGCGGCGACGCTGCCCGGTTTTGCGAATTTGCATCCTTTGATCGGTGACGAGCACGCGCAGGGCGCGCTCCGGGTGCTCTACGACATGGACACATGGTTGTCGCGCATCTGTGGCATGGCGGCGTTTTCAATGCAGCCGGCCGCCGGCGCGCACGGTGAGCTGGCCGGCATGATGATTATCGCGGCCTATCACGAGCACCGTGACGACAAGACGCGCAAAGTGATTTTGATTCCCGACTCCGCCCACGGCACAAATCCCGCGTCGGCGGCTGTGGCGGGGTTTTCCGTGCGGCAAATTCCCTCCGACAGCCGCGGCCTGGTGGATCTGGCCGCGCTCAAGCAGGCTCTCGGCCCTGACGTGGCCGGTCTGATGCTGACAAACCCCAACACACTCGGCCTGTTTGAAAAAGACATCTTGGAAATTTCAAAGCTGGTTCATGAGGCCGGCGGCCTGCTGTACTATGACGGCGCCAATCTCAACGCCGTCATGGGCTACACCAGCCCCGGAGACATGGGCTTTGACGTCGTGCACGTCAACCTCCACAAGACCTTTTCCACACCCCACGGGGGGGGCGGGCCCGGCTCAGGCCCTGTCGGCGTATCGGAAGCACTGGTTCCGTTCCTGCCCGTACCGCGGGTTGTCAAGGACGGTGACACCTACCGTTTGACGTCGGATCGACCGCTGTCCATCGGACATATGCGCTCCTTCTATGGCAATTTTGGTGTCGTCCTACGCGCCTATGCCTATATTCTGCGGTTGGGCTCCCAAGGGCTCAAGGACGCCTCCACAGCCGCCGTCCTGCACGCCAATTATATCAAGGAACAGCTCAAAGACAGCTACCATCTGCCCTATGATGTCATCTGCATGCATGAGTGCGTGTTTTCCGCTTCCAAACAACAGGAATACGGCGTTTCGGCCATGGACATAGCCAAGGGGCTGATCGATCGAGGCTTTCACCCGCCGACTGTATATTTCCCGCTGATCGTGCGGGAAGCGCTGATGATCGAGCCCACTGAAACCGAAACGCCGGAAACGCTGGACTCGTTCATTGACGCCATGCGGGAACTGGCCGATCTGAGCAAAACCGATCCGGACTCGCTCCACAAGGCGCCCGTAAGCACTGTCATCGGCCGACCGGACGACACGCGCGCAGCCCGGCAGCCCATGCTGACCCACAAGGGATAATTCGTTGTATCATGAAGCAGACCACCTTTGCCATGTCAGCGGCAACGGTGGTCTGTTCTTTTCTCAATAATAAGAATGTGGATATAACGACGGGGAGGTTCCGAAGACCCCCCCCGCTCACTCATGTCGCGTTATTATTTGGCGTACTCAATGTGTCTGGTCTCGCGCACCACATGCACTTTGATCTGGCCGGGGTAGTCGAGGTCTTCCTCAATCTTTTTGGCCAGATCCCGGGTGAGCAGCACCATCTGGTCGTCGGAGATTTCCTCCGGTTTCACCATGATGCGAATCTCGCGGCCGGCCTGAATGGCAAAGGACTTGTCTACTCCCACAAAGGTGTTGGCCAATTCTTCCAGCTTCTCAAGCCGCTTGATATAGTTTTCCAGGTTTTCACGGCGCGCGCCCGGCCGGGCGGCCGAAACGGCGTCCGACGCCTGCACCAGACAGGCCACCACCGTTTTGGGGTCGACATCGCCATGATGCGCCTGAATGGCATGAATGACGTCGTTGTTTTCCTTGTACTTGCGCGCCAAATCCACTCCGATGGTAACATGCGAGCCCTCGACCTCATGGTCAATGGCCTTGCCAATGTCGTGCAGCAAACCGGCACGCTTGGCCAGATTTACATCCACACCCAATTCAGCAGCCAGCGTACCCGCGATATGCGCCACTTCGATGGAATGCCGCAAAACGTTCTGCCCGTAGCTAGTACGGTAGCGCAGACGCCCGAGCAGCTTGACGAGCTCGGGGTGGATACCGTGCACACCGGCGTCAAAGGTGGCGCGCTCACCCTCGGCTTTGATGATGGCTTCGACTTCCTTCTTGGACTTTTCCACCATCTCTTCAATGCGGGCCGGGTGAATGCGCCCGTCGGAAATGAGCTTCTCCAGCGAAAGACGGGCCACTTCGCGGCGCACCGGATCAAAGCAGGACAGCGTAATGGCCTCCGGTGTGTCGTCAATGATCAAATCGACGCCTGTCAGCGTCTCCAACGTGCGGATATTGCGGCCCTCGCGCCCAATGATACGGCCCTTCATTTCATCGTTGGGCAACGGCACGACGCTGACAGTCGCCTCGGCGACATGGTCGGCGGCGCAGCGCTGGATGGCCTGCGAAATATATTCGCGCGCCTTGTCCTCCGCCTCATCCTTGAGCCGCGTTTCAATCTCCTTGATCTTGAGCGCCGACTCATGAACTACCTCAGACTCCAGGCTCTTAATCAAATAGTTTTTGGCCTCTTCGACAGTGAAACTTGAGATGCGTTCGAGCACTTCCATCTGGCCGCGCTTGAGCTTTTCGGCCTCCTCCCGGACGGCATCCGCGTCGGAGAGCTTTTTGTTGAGCTGCTCTTCCTTTAGCTCAATGTTGTCATGCTTTTTGTCCAGTGATTCCTCTTTTTGTTGCAGCCGGCGCTCTTGCTTCTGCAATTCCATGCGCCGTTCCTTGCTCTCACGCTCAAACTCCACGCGATTTTTGTGAATGTCCTCTTTGGCTTCCACCAAAGCCTCTCTCTTTTTCGCCTCCGCGCCCTTAATGGCATCATTGATGATGCGGCGCGCCTCGTCCTCTGCGCTTAAAATTTCCTTTTCAGCAACATTTTTTCGATAGGCATATCCGGCAATAAAACCGAGTACAATGCCGGCCAGAGCGGCTCCGATGGGAATAACAATTTCCCAAAACACGCTGCAGGGTACACCTCCACAATATCATGTATGATGTATGGCAACTATGCAATACTGTCTTTTGCGGGGGTTCTCAGTTGAAAGAAACAGTATGATTTCACAGATTTCATCATCTTATCTAGTTTATACGGTTTGTTGAATCCTGTCAAGATAAGCCAGCAAGATTTTATGCAAATTCTTGTACATCGTGCCGACAGGGCCGCTTGTTTGACCGACGCCTGCGCCCGCATGATTGGCAACGCAGCCTGACATAGGTTTCGGCACGGCGCGTGTGTCGCGGCACAGCCCTTCTTGCGTCAGGGTTTTTCCCTTTTTATTTCTCCTCTGCCGTTTCGGATGAGTCCTTGTCATACTTCCCGGTCGGACCGCGTAAAAATAAGGGAGACAGGGGGGAGAATGTCCATGCGTATACTCCATTGGCTGCCCGCGCGAATTGTGCACAGATCGCTTTGTCTGTTTCTGGCCGTGGCTATCCTTATGAGTGTGGCGCTCTGGACGGCCTGGACGGCCACCTCATACGAGGAGGTGCCCGCCGCCTGGCAGCCCGGCGATCTCATTAAGTGGGTGGACTTTGATATTCCCAGCGAGATTCTGGAAAAGGCCATAAAAATCGACATCCAGTCGCATGAACGATTGGAGGAAGGGCAACCGGACGCGGTCGCCATCAATTGGATTGAGTTGCTCGCCTACATGTCCGCCAAATACTGGGGTGAATTCAAGCGGTTTCGCGACAAAGACCTCACGACCCTGCGTGATGCCCTGCAGGATGGGCATTCCATGGAGGAACTGACAGCAGATATGAACCTCTACCCCTACTATCTGGAAGTCTACAACGCTGTGTTGGGTGGGCTGGTCGGTCCGTTTCGGCAGGGTGTGCGCACTGACGACGGCGTCGAGTGGCAGGACAAATACGGTCTCAAAGCGTTCAGTCCCATTGCCCAGGGGTTTTCGTTCTCCCACTATGACGACTTTGGGGTGTCGCGCTCCTACGGGTACAAACGCCGTCATCTTGGCCACGATATGTTGGCACTGGTGGGCACCCCCGTTGTGGCCATAGAAACCGGCGTGGTCGAAGAGCTGGGCTGGAATCAATATGGCGGCTGGCGGGCGGGCCTGCGCAGTCTGGACGGCAAACGGTACTATTATTATGCGCATTTTCGGCAAAACCGTCCCTATCGAGCGGGGCTGGAGAAGGGGCAGCTGGTCTATGCTGGTGACGTCATCGGCTATGTGGGTCGTACCGGCTACAGCGCCAATGAAAACGTTAACAATATCAAACAGAGCCATCTGCATTGGGGGCTGCAAATTATCTTTGACGAGTCCCAAAAAGAGGGGCCGAACGAGATCTGGGTTGACGTCTTTCAGATCACCAAGCTGCTGCAAAAGTGCAAATCCAAGGTTCAGCGTGACCCGGAGACCAAAGAATTTTCCCGCGTTGTTTTGTTCGAAGAGGCCACCAAGGTCTCTTCGGGGCGCGGCGAAGCGGCTGACGAGCCCGTCAGGCTACCCATCGTGATGTATCACAGCCTCCTCAAAAGCCGTGCGGGGGAAAACCCCTTTATCATCTCACCCGAGCAGTTTGCCTCCGATCTGCGCTATCTGCATGAAAATGGCTATCACACTGTGGTGGTCGACGATCTGATTCAGTTTGTACGCAACGGCAAACCATTGCCGGACAAGCCGGTGATGCTGACGTTTGACGACGGACACTACAACAATATCCATTACGCTCAGCCGCTTTTGGAGACGTATGGCATGCGGGCTGTGATGGCCGTTGTGGGCGAATATGTAGATAAATCCACCAACGAAAACCGGCAGGATCCCAACTTTTCCTACGTCAGCTGGGATACTTTGGCGCAGATGCAGGCTGACGGTGTTTTTGAAGTGCAGAGTCACACCTACCACATGCACAACAATGGCGGACGCCGGGGCTGTCTGCGCAAACCGGGCGAGAGCATGGCGACATACGAAGCCCTTTTTGCCGCTGACGCCAAAGAACTGGCGGACAAATTGGTGGACACTGTCGGCCACGCCCCCGCCGCGCTGGTGTACCCCTTTGGCGCGGTGACCGCCGAGAGCGAACGGGTGGTGCGTGCCCTGGGATTTTCGGCCAGCATGTCCAGCGAAAACGGCATCAACCTTTTGACACCCGGGCGGGAGGACTGCCTTTTCAAACTCAAGCGAAACCTGCGAAGCGACACGGTTTCACTGGCCGCCATTCTGAACAAATACAACGAACGTAATGATATGTCGAAATAAACTCTATTTTTCAATGCATGCATATTTCTCTTCACTTTTCCGTCGTTTTGTGCTATAATAAGCCATAATCTGATGAGGAGGGCGCGTATGTTTGACAATCTTGCCTATCTTTGGCTGGCCGTCATTGTCGTAATGCTGGTCATTGAAGCGGCTACGGTCTCCATTACCACGAGCTGGTTTGCGTTGGGCGCCCTGTTTTCCCTAATTGTTACAAGTTTTGCGCCCGATGCGTTGCTGGTGCAGGTTTTGGTTTTTGTTGTGGTCTCCGGTCTGTCACTTTGGCTGTTGCGGCCCCTTGTCCGCCGCTATGTTTCAATCAAACGCACGCCCACAAACGCCGACAGGATTGTCGGGCAGGTAGGCGTCGTTTTGGAGGACATCGACAACCTGCGAAACGCCGGCGCCGTCAGCATGGGCGGAAAAATATGGACGGCCCGTTCGTACACCGGCGAGCCGATCGCCAAGGGCGACACGGTGCGCGCATTGTTTATCGAAGGTGTCAAAATTATTGTGGAACCGTTGCCGCCGCAGGCAAAATCATAAACTGAGGAGGAATACGCATGCAAATACCAACCCAACTCTACGCAGCGGCCAATCCATCTGCCGTCATCTGGGTCATCATCGGTCTTATTCTTCTGGTTCTGATCAGCATAAACATTCGCGTCGTCAAGCAGGCGAAAGCCTTTGTCTTGGAGCGTTTGGGTGTTTTTAGCGCGGTTTGGGACACCGGTCTGCACTTTAAGATTCCCTTTATTGATCGTATTTCACGCGTTGTTTCTCTGAAAGAACAGGTTGTGGACTTTCCGCCCCAGCCTGTCATCACCAAGGATAACGTCACCATGCAGATTGACACCGTTATCTATTTTGAAATCACCGATCCAAAATTGTATACATATGGCGTCGAACACCCCATGTCCGCCATTGAAAATCTTACGGCCACCACGCTGCGCAACATTGTTGGCGACCTGGAACTCGACCAGACGCTGACATCGCGCGACGTCATCAACTCCAAAATGCGCGCCATCTTGGACGAGGCGACCGACCCGTGGGGCATCAAGGTCAACCGAGTGGAGCTCAAGAGTATCATTCCGCCGCGCGAGATTCAGGACGCCATGGAAAAGCAGATGAAAGCCGAACGCGAACGCCGCCAGGCCATTTTGAACGCCGAAGGACAAAAAGCGTCTCAAATCCTTGTGGCGGAAGGTGAAAAGCAGGCGGTCATTCTCCGCGCCGATGCGACCAGGCAATCAAAAATTCTGGAGGCCGAAGGCGAAGCGGCGGCGATCATGAAAGTGCAGTCCGCACTGGCCGATTCTATCAAGATGCTCAACGACGCCAACGCCACAGAAAAAGTTATTCAGATTAAAGCCCTTGAGGCGTTTGCCAAAGCTGCCGACGGCAAAGCCACAAAAATTATCATTCCCTCTGAAATTCAGGGGCTGGCCGGGCTGGCCACATCGATTCATGAGCTTGTCAACGACAAGTAACCAACGTGTACTTTCGTGAGGAAATCCCATGCATGGCCGCATTCTAACAGGGCGTCAGCTGACGAGAGCGCGGAAATGTATTAATTGCGATTTATATGCAAATGATCTGCATATAAATCGCAATTTCTTTTTTGTTTCTATTTTTTCATTAAACTTTGTATCCCCAACTACGATAATACCAGTTAGAAACGCTCCGCTTATTTTTGGCTTCTGCAACACCACAATCATGAGGAGAAATGATATGAAAAACATGGCGATTCGATCCAAGTTGATTTTCGGATTCTCATTAATGCTTGCCATCATCATACTGATCAGCGCCATCGGGATCTTCGGCATGACAACCATGTGCACAGCTTCCGACTCCATGTATGAAAACAACGTTGTCGCCATGGCCGCCATGGCCCACATTCTCGACGAATTTCAGTTGCAGCGCGTCGCTTTACGGGACATAGCGCTAGCCAAAACGCCGGAAAAAATCCAATCCGCACTGGGTCAGCTGTCGGAAGCCGAAAGAATCATGAAGGATAATGTCGCTGTTCTGACTGAAACGGCCACAAAAGCGCCGTACCAGGCGCCACTGTTCAATGATATCTCTACATTGTACCAGCAAGATTACGCGGCCGCCAAACAAAACATGCGCAACGCGATTGCCGCCGGTGACATGGCGGCGTTTGAAGTCCATTTGGCCGAAGGCGCAGTCATCGGCGGCAAACTTGAGGAGAAAATCAACGAACTGAACGATGTCATTTTGGAGGATGCTCAATCCGACCGTGATTATAATGATGTAACCGGAAGCACGCTCACAATTGTCCTGGTCTCCGCGCTGGCCTTGGCCATTGTGGCCGCCCTGTTTCTCATTTTCAAGATTTCCGGTTTGATTGTCACGCCGCTCAAGAACATGGTGGCGGTAGCCGAAAAGCTCTCGATCGGCGACGTCGGCGTCAACATGCAGGTCGACCAAAAAGACGAAATCGGACAGCTGGCCTCCGCCTTTGGGCGGATGGTTGAAGGCATCAAGGAGCAGGCAAAAATTATTACCGAAATTGCCGAGGGCGACCTGTCCATGACCGTCTCCCCGCGCTCTGACAAGGACATTATGAGCATTGGCCTCAACCACATGCTGGAAGCCAATAACGAAGTGTTCTCGGAGATCACACATAGCGCGGCAAACGTCTCCTCCGGCGCCAAACAAGTGGCCGACGGCAGTCAGTCGCTTGCGCAGGCCACTACGGAACAGGCCGCTGTCGTCGAGCAACTCTCCTCGTCCATCGGCGACATTTCCGGCAAGACCGTTAAAAATGCCTCGATGGCACAGGAAGCCAGTGTCCTAGGACAGAAGATAAATAGCAACGCCCAGAAGGGCTCGACACAAATGAATCACATGATGCAGGCTGTCCGCGAGATCAATGAGGCCAGCCAGTCAATCAACAAGGTCATCAAGGTCATCGACGACATCGCCTTCCAGACCAATATCCTGGCTCTCAACGCAGCCGTAGAGGCCGCTCGCGCCGGGCAGCACGGCAAAGGCTTTGCCGTTGTGGCCGAGGAGGTGCGCAGTCTGGCCGCCAAGAGCGCCGAAGCCGCCAAGGATACCGGCGCGCTGATAGCCAACTCCATGGAAAAAGCCGAGTTCGGCGCCAAAATCGCCCAGGAGACCTCTCAGTCGCTGTCTGAAATCGTGGAGGGCATTCAGCACTCCAGCGCCATTGTGGCCGATATTGCCCGCCTGTCGGACGAGCAGGCAGCCGCCATTTTGCAGATCAACAAGGGCATCGACCAGGTCTCCCAAGTGGTACAAACAAACTCCGCCACCGCCGAAGAGTCCGCCGCCGCTTCCGAAGAGATGTCCGGTCAGTCGAGCATGCTGTCCGATCTCATTTCTCGTTTCAAGCTCAAAGATGCCGCCCTGCTCGGCTCCCGCTCCGCCGGTGCGCTGCCCCGCGCTAACCGCATTCCGGAGACGCCGTCCGGCATGGAACGAACGTCGTTTGCCCCTGCCGAAGGCGGCTATGGAAAGTACTGATACCCACGCGCCGCCAGTTCAAACATGTCCCCCTGTGTATCGAAGCACAGGGGGACTTCTTGCGCCCGCATTTTTCCAAAATCATGCAGACGACATTTGATGGATCAAAACCTTTTTACACCGTCTCATATTCCCTGTTGACAATCACATGATTGTTTGATATTATCATTGTATCAAACAGCAAAGCGCAGGTGATCCCTCATGCCACTCTCCATACTTCCGGGAACAACCATAGAAACCCAGCTCTACCCCGGCGCTGCGGACAGCATCCTCACACCGCTGTTTTACAGCGGCGGGCTGGTGCTTTCCCAAGTGTGCCAACTGACAGGGCTGGAGGGCTACATCATTCAAAACTGGATCAAGCGCAAATTTCTCACCCCGCCGACCGGCAAGAAGTACACCCGCCGCCAGCTGTGCCGCATCCTCATCATCAATATACTTAAAGAAGGCTTTTCCCTCGACCAAGCCGCCGCCTTGCTCTCTTACATCAATGGCGTGCTGACCAGCTATGACGACGACCTGATTGATGACAGCCAGCTTTACTCGTACTTTGTCGACTGTCTGGCTTCCATCGACGCCGCTCACATCTCGGATCCGGAACACCTCACCGGCTGCATTCAAGGCGTCATTTCCCTATACCAGAGTACACTCCGCTATGCCAAGGATCGTCTGCTCATGGTGCTGAAAATCATGGTCATGTCCTATCACGCCCTGCTTATCAAGCAACAAGCGGTCACGCTGTTTAATAATCTCGATTATCAGTAAGGAGGCCCCGTTATGATGGCGTGGTGGAGCGCCCTGTCGGGCATTGAACACTTTTTTTTGCTTTTGGCCATTCCCGCCACAGTGTTACTGCTGATTCAAACCATTTTGCTGCTGTTTGGCATGGGCGGCGGCGGGCACGACGCCCATCTCGAAAGCGATGTGTCCGGCTTGGAAGGGCCCGATGCTGACTTCAACCTGGATGCCCATGACGTCTCGTATGATCACGACGCTGACGCCGGCGCGCCCGATGCCACGCACGACACGGTGGCCGATGCCGGACTGCGCATGTTCACCATTAGGGGCTTTGTCGCCTTTTTCAGCATCTTCGGTTGGACAGGTGTGGCCTGCACGCAAGGAGGTATGCGTGTTTTCCCAAGTCTGGCAATCGCGTTTGCGGCCGGGTTGGCCTCCATGCTTGCCATCGCCTTTATCATGCGGATGGCCATGCGCCTGCAAGTCAACGGCACCATCAGCCTGACCAACGCCGTCGGCCGCGGGGCTACTGTCTACATGCGCGTACCGGCCGGTCGCACGGAACGCGGCAAGGTCAACCTGTTGGTACAGGACAGCTACATTGAAGCGGACGCGGTCACCGACGAATCCTCTGATCTGATGCCCGGTCGTGAAGTCATTGTGCTGGGACTGACAACGCCCAACACGCTTTTGGTGGCGTCCAAGCAAAAAAACGAATCGTCCCGATACACAATGTGAGGTGGATGGCGGATGCGTGTGCGCTCGTGTCTTCTCGTGCTGGCTTTTGCGCTGTTGCTGGCCGCCACGTTGCGCGCCGGGCGGACTGTTGCGCCTGCGACCGCTCACATCCCGCGACCGACAGCGGAAGGCGCGTTCCGCACGGACATGACCGCATCCGAGCTGCTGGCGCTGGTCAATTCCGCGCACGCCGGTTACACCTCTCTGTCACCGCCTCGCCCGCCGACGCACTATTTGCCACCGCTGCGCGCTGACGAGCCCGGGCTCACAACAGAGGAACTGGATAGCCTCACGCGTTACGACCGCAAAGCATCGGGTACATCTCCCCTGTCTTTTGCGGACGCCGAAGCGGATGTCGATCTGCTGTTTCGTGCCCTCCGATGCACCTATGGCGGATACGCCTTTTTTGGCGGGGACGCCGCCTTCCGGCAGGCACAGCGCAATGTCCTGCAATGGTCGCGCGATAAGGATACCGGTCTCACCGTGGGCGATCTGCAACGGTATCTGACCTACGAGCTCCGCTTCATTGCCGACAGTCACTTTACCGTGGGCGGGCAGACGCTCTCACCGCCCAAACACTTTTTTTCGGATATGTCCATTCTGTTTGAGCGGGACGATTACGGCTTCTTTTTGCGGCATGACGGGCAGCGCCACTACATACAGTGCATTGACGGCAGCCCTTATTTTCTCAGCCGTCTGTATTTGACGTTGGACGCCCAGGGTGCCCTGCGGTACGTCGTCGGCGCCCTGGGCAACACCGCCAAACAGTCTCTTTCCGCTCAGGTGCTGTTTGACGACGGCTCCTCCTGCACGCTCACGTTGACCAAAACCGACCTCAGCGCGCGACAGAAGGATCGCGCCCAGGCTCCGCCGGCCACGGACATCCCCATCGCGCGCATCTGTCACTTTGGCGATGTGAATGAGCAAGCCCTTCTGGCGGATGCCAGGCGCATCGGCGAAAGTCCTGTCGCCATCTTGGATTTGCGCGGCAACGGCGGCGGCTCACCCGCTCGGGTGCGGCAATGGCTCAACGCATATGACCCGCAACACTTTTCATTGAAAGACACGGGCCCGGGCGGCTATGCCCTGCACCGACAAACCCTGGCTGTGTGCGGTGTTTTGCGCCGACTGGCCGAGGCGGGCGCCGCCGCCTTTGACCGCTATTACTATCCCGGATACGACTTTTCCGCGCAGGAGCTGGCCTTTCTGGATCAGATTACACGCAGCGGGATCAACACGCAGACCGTCGCGGCTTGGCCCAACCGCCGCGTGGCAGCAAACAGCCTGCTTGTTGTGCTTGTGGATAAGGACACCATGTCGGCCGGGGAGCATCTGGTGGCGCGGCTGCTAAACCGCGACAATGTGCTGTTCATCGGCACCAATACATTTGGCGCCACCGTCAGCGACAAGGGCATTCCCATTGTGCTGCCCCATTCGGGTATCACGGTGCAATATGGCAGTTCCTTGTATTTGATGTTTAACGAAAGCGTGGTGAACGAGGCAATGGGATTTTTTCCGGATCTATGGGTTCCGGAAGACGCCCTCAACAGGGCGTTACAATGGATATGCTTAAAGTGAGACTGGGTACAAAAACTTGGGAAGGGGATTTTCTCTGATGCTCTTGACTTTGTTCGCCGCTGTGGACGACACGCCATATGCCATTTTGGTGATTGTCGTGGCCGTAGTCCTGCTGTTTTCTCTTCTTTTGCTGCTTCTCACCCGCTACAAAAAATGTCCCGCCGACAAAATCATGGTGGTCTACGGCAATGTGGGCACCAACAAAGACGGCACGACACGCCCGGCACGCTGTATACACGGCGGCGCCGCCTTCATCTGGCCTGTCGTGCAGGCGCATGAATACCTTGATCTGACACCGCTATCAATCAGTGTCGACCTGAAAAACGCGCTGTCCAAACAAAACATCCGCATAGACGTGCCCTCCCGGTTCACCGTCGGCATTTCCACGGAACAAGGCATCATGCAAAACGCCGCCGAACGGCTGTTGGGTCTCAAGCTGGCCGAGGTGCAGGAGTTGGCCAAGGACATTATTTTTGGACAGTTGCGCCTTGTTATCGCCACCATGGATATCGAGGAGATCAACACCGACCGCGATAAATTCCTGGAAGCCGTGTCGCGCAATGTGGAAACCGAGCTGCGCAAAATCGGCCTGCGTCTCATCAACGTCAACGTGACCGACATCAACGACGAATCGGGCTATATTCAGGCCCTCGGACGCGAAGCCGCCGCCAAGGCCATCAACGACGCCAAAAAGTCTGTTGCCGAAAAGGACCGCGACGGCGCCATCGGCGCGGCCAACGCCACACGCGATCAGCGCATTGAGGTATCCGCCGCCGATTCCACCGCCATCGAGGGCGAAAACAACGCCAAAGTCAAAATTGCCGCCTCCAACGCGATGCTGCGCGAAAAACAGGCCGAATCCCTGCGCATCGCGGTATCCGCCGAGAAAATTCAGGAGGCCAAGGCCCAGGAGGCCGCCTACGCCGCCCAGCAGATCGCCGAAACGGCCCGCGCGCTCAAAGAGAGAGCGACGCTGGAAGCCGACGTCATCATAGAAACAGAGATTAAAAAACGCCGCATGGAACTGGAAGCCGAGGCGGAAGCCGAGCAGATCCGTCGCCGCGCCAAAGGTGAAGCCGACGCCATCTTTGCCAAAATGGAGGCGGAAGCCCGCGGCACCGAAGCAATCCTGACGCGGCAGGCCGAGGGTCTGTCAAAAGTCGTGGCCGCCGCCGGAGATCCCAACAGCGCGCTGCGGCTGATGCTGGCCGACAAGATGGAAGAGCTCATCCGCATTCAGGTGGATGCCATCAAAAATGTCAAATTCGATAAAGTCACCGTTTGGGACAGCGGCAGCGGCGCGGGCGGCCAGACGTCCACCGCCAATTTTCTGTCCGGGCTTATGAAATCCCTGCCGCCCATGAACGATCTATTTGAAATGGCCGGTATGCAGTTGCCCACATTTCTGGGAAAGCGCGCCGAAGACATTGTCTCCACCGAAGTCGCAGCGGCCCCCCCTTCTGCTCCGACGGCCGACTTGTCGACCCCCGTCTGATTTGCTTTTTCACTTCCCCCATTTCCCTATTCTCCTTTTATAAAAGAGGCGGCCGTCATATCGACGGCCGCCTCTTTTATTGCCAGCGTAGTCTCAGCCCGCAAAGGCCGCACCGGGTTACCCTTCGCGGTACCTGCTGTTTTGATATGTCACATAGCGGAAGGACACATCCTCCCATGTCGCCGGCGCGCTCTCTTCCACCGGTGCCCAGCCGGGCGTTGCGTCTAAATTGGGAAAACAGCTGTCCCAAGGCGACAAATCGGCCTCGATTTTGGTCACAAGCGCCGCCGAGCAATGCGGCAGTAAAAGGGCGTACACCTGCGCACCCCCCATGACAAACACCGTTTCGTCCGGCCCAAGACATTGAGAAAGCAGCGTTTCCATATCGGCGCAGGTCTCTGCGCCCGGACACGCCTGTCCCCCGCGTGTCAGCACGATGTTACGCCTGTCCGGCAGCGCCCGGCCGCCGGGCAGCGACGCAAAGGTCTTGCGTCCCATGACAACCGTATGACCCAACGTCAGCAAACGAAACCGCCTCATATCGGGCGGCAGCCGCATCAGCAGGCCATTGTCCCTGCCAATACCCCAATTGACGTCCACCGCCACAATGGCGGTCAGCGGCGGCGCCATCACAGCGCCACCGGTATGCTTTGCGTGAACGGGTGGTATTCATACCCGGTCACGGTAAAGCTGTCTTTGGTAAACGCGTAAAAGTCGTCCGGCGCCGCCTCCAGCGAAAACGTGGCCGGGGACAACGGCGGACGCTCAATCAGTTCTTTGACCATGTCCACATGGCGATCGTAAATGTGTGCGTCAGCAATAATGTGCAGCAGCTGACCCACCTGAAATCCGCTGACAGCAGCCAACATGTGCACCAGTACGGCATACTGGCAGACATTCCAATTGTTGGCCACCAACATATCCTGCGAGCGCTGGTGGAGCACGGCAGACAGCACGCCGTCCGACACGTGAAATGTCATCCCATACGCACAGGGATAAAGTCCCATTTCGCTCAGGTCGGCGTGGTTGTATAAATTGGTTATCATGCGGCGGCTCCCGGGGTTGTGTTTGAGGTCGTACAACAAACGATCCACCTGGTCAAACTCACCCTCGGGGTATTGGTGTCTGACGCCCAGCTGGTAGCCATATGCCTTGCCGATGGTTCCCTGTTCATCGGCCCAAGCGTCCCAAATGTGACTGCCCAATTCACTTACCGCATTGGATTTTTTCTGCCATATCCACAGCAACTCGTCCACCGCCGAGCGCCAGTAGGTGCGGCGCAGGGTGAGCAGTGGAAACTCCTGGCTCAATTGATATCGGTTGACCAGTCCAAACAGGCGAATTGTGTGCGCCGGTGCGCCGTCCGGCCAATGTGTGCGCACATTGGTGTCGGTATCCCACCGGCCATTTTGCAGGATCTCGCGGCAATTGTCGATAAAAATGTGGTCGGCCACACTCACTATGATGCCCTCCTCAAGGACTTGTTTGACTATCACTATATCAAAAACACGTCCTCTTGGCAATGGACTTGGCCGATTCAAACAAGTTCCTGCCATAATCGCACCAGAACCGCATCTGTCGAATAGACTGTCATAGGAAACAACGTCAGGAGGTCCAGCCTGTGAATAACCTTACGCACTTCTCGGTGATCGGCGGCGATGTCCGTCAGGCCAATTTGGCCGCACTGATTGCGTCCGACGGCCACACCGTGTCCACCTTTGGCATCGATGCGAGATCGCCCGCCCCACCGGTTAAAAACGCCGCCTCCCTGTCCGAATGCATGACCGACGCCGACTGTGTGGTACTGCCCATTCCGGTGGCGCGCGATGCTGGCATGCTGAACGCACCGGCGCTGCGCCGCCCCCACGCGCTGGTGGAAATTCTCTCCTCCGCCCACCCTCATCAAATCATTGTTGGGGGACGCATCCCAACCGACATGCGCGAGCAAGCTTGGCACACCGGCCTTCACATCGTGGATTTTTTGGACCGGGAGGACTTTGCTGTACGCAATGCGGTTCCCACGGCGGAGGGTGCGCTGCAGCTTGCGCTGGAAAACACAAACATCACGCTGCACGGCGCCACATGTCTCGTCATCGGCTATGGCCGCATCGGCCGCGTACTCTCGAAAAACCTGTACGATCTGGGCGCGCATGTGACCGTCTCGGCACGCAAACAGTCCGACTTCGCCTGGATTGAGGTGGCCGGATACCAGGCGCTGGACACGACTCAACTCGCGGGCGACTTGGCGCGATTTGACATTATTTTCAACACCGTACCCTCCATAGTCCTGCCGAAAGAACGTCTGCAAGAACTGTCAGGCCACTGTTTGTGCATCGATCTTGCCTCCACGCCAGGCGGTATTGACTTTGACGTGGCGCATGAATTGGGTCTCAATTGTATTTGGGCGCTTGGGCTGCCGGGAAAAGTGGCGCCGCGCACGGCAGGCGTCATTTTACGCGACACATTGTACCACATCATGAATGAGAGGAGGGAGTTGTCATGAGCGCGCTTCGAGTCGGATTCGCCATGTGCGGCTCCTTCTGTACATTCAAGAAGGCCTTGAGCGCTCTTGAACACTTGGTATCTCACGGTTATGACGTCTACCCCATCATGTCGGAGGTCTCATATGCCACGGATACCCGCTTTGGCAAGGCCTCGGATTTTATTGCTTTTATGGAAACACAATGCGGTCATCCGGTCATCCATACCATCCCGGAGGCCGAACCCATCGGCCCGAAAGCGCTGCTCGATGTCATGGCCGTCATCCCCTGCACGGGCAACACCTTGGCCAAACTTGCCTGCGGCGTGACGGATACCTGCGTCACGATGGCCTGCAAAGCGCACTTGCGCAATGAACGCCCTGTGGTCATCGCCGTCTCGAGCAATGACGCGCTGGCGGCCAACTGGCAGAACATTGGTCGTCTGGCGGCGCGCAAAAACATTTACTTTGTTCCGTTTGAACAGGATGATCCCCAAAACAAAACGACCAGCCTGGTGGCCCGGGTGTCTCTTCTCATTCCAACCATTGAGGCGGCCCTCGAGGGACGGCAACTGCAGCCCCTATTGCTGGAAACACAATGACCACATATCCGTTTTTTACATCGCCTACTCTAAAATCATAGCAAAGACAGGAGAGGGACACCTTTTGGCGTCCCTCTCCCCTTCTTACCGCATACGCAATGATGCGAAACGAATAATCAGGCTGTAACCGTAACGAGAACTTGCGTGGTCAATCCGCCCGCAGCCGTCACCGTAATGATGGCCATACCGGTTTTCACGCCGATGACAAGGCCGCTGCTGTTGGCCTGCGCGACGGTCGGGTTGCTCGAGCGGTAGGTAACCGAAGCGTCAAACGGATCTGCCGGGGTCAACAGAACCAGTTCAGCAAGATCAAGCGTCTTGCCTTTTCTAAGGGAGACAGAGGAATTTGCATTCAATTTGACATCGGTCACTTTCCCCTTGAGGGCTATGACAAAGGTTTCGCTGAAGCCAACGGGATCATTGGCGGTGATGGTGAAAGACGCGGTGCCTTCTCCGTAGCCGACAATGGTTACGAGACCTTCGGGGGTCACGGTGGCCACTGAAGCGTCGCCGGCGCTCCATACATAGCCCTTGTTGAGAGCCGTTGTCGGCAAGACGGCGGTGACATTGAGCTGTTTGGTTTCGCCCAACCCCATCGGCTGGCACGCTTCTATTTCAAAGTCGCTCACATAGAGCTCCGCCGCCCCGCGTGTGACGGTCAGGCTCAATAACGCTTTTTGTGTGTTCTCCACATCCGCAGGCAGCGTCAGCACGCCTTCCACTTCGTGCGTCATCTCTTGCAACAGCATCTCCGGCGTGACGGGCCAGCTGACCTTGACGTTTTGATTGTCCATGGCGCCGTCGTTGTACAGCACGGCGACCGATGTCGGCAAGGCCGGCATCAGGCCATAGGATGTGGTGATGTTCACCGGGGTAATGGCGTTGACGGTGACAGGCATATCCGGACGGACGTACACGTAGGCATGCGCCTTGATGACGCGGCCGGCCACAGTACCTTCCACAACGATGGGATCCTGCTGGGCCTCGGCCACCTGATCCGCCGTGATCTCATCCCATATGGGAGTGACCAATGTGTCGCTGCTGGAGCTGAAGTGCGCCATGACCTGCGCGGGCAGGGTAGGGATAGCGCCTTCGATCGTGCGGACGAAGACCGGGTCCGTGTACATCATGTTGTTGCCGTAAACTTTCCAGCGCAGCACGCCGGTGCCGGCCGCGTTGGCAGTGATGGCGGTGACATAAATACGCAGATACTTGGCCGTGACCGGCTGGAAGGTCAGTGTGTTGTAAATGGCAGATGATGTGCTATTCTGCAGGCTGTTGGCATAGGTGCCCGTGCCGGTCAGAACGACGTCGGTCCAAGCGGTGCCGTCATTAGAGTACTGGATCTTCCAGCCTGTGGCTGTCGGCACCTGTGTGCCGCCGCCGTCGGAATACCACAGGATGGAAACCTTGTTGATATCCTCCTGGGGATCGTTCCACTGATAGCGGATCCACGCCGGGTTGGCTGTGGAGGCGCCGCTGGACCAGTTACCCCAGCCTCTGCCTGTACCGGGATTACGGTTGGAGGGGTTGTTGTTAACATTGTTGACCATGTTCGCATTTTCCCAGCTTGCGCAGTAGCTCACCGCCACGGCGGCCGCGGGCGCGATGTCGCCATCGCCGACAGTGCTGCCGCCGGCAACAAAGTTGACTTCGGCAAAGGCGCTTAGAACGCCGTCTGTGGCCGTCAGGCGGAATGTATAATTGCCTGCCCTCGAGCATGTGACGCTGGGTGTGAGGCCCTCGTTGCTAAACGTGACAATGGCGTTGTTCGGTTTCTGCGTGACCGACCATGTCCACGTGATGTTTCCGCCGACGGGCAGATCGTCGTCGACCACAGTGGCAGTCAAATTGGCCATCATGGGATTGAGAGAGCTGGCCATACCGGTTAGGGTGACTTCGGGCGCCGTGTTGAACACCGTCGGCACCTCGCGTCCGGAATCAAACACCTGCATTTCGGAAATGGCTGTGAAGTACGTGGGTCTGTTTGTGACCACGACGCGCACTTTAGCGGCCGTCACGGCGTCAAACAGCACGTCGTTGTAGTTGCCTTGCGGTCGGGCCGGTGTTTTGTTCTGATTGGTGACCGCTTGCCACGTGGTGCCATCAAAATACTCAACGCGGTATTTTTCCGGCGCGTTGTATCCGCCGTCATGCAAATCATTGAAGAAATATAGTTTCACCGTATCAAATTTTTTCGGTGCACCAAAGTCCAACTCCAGCCAATCGGTAGCGTTGGCGGAACCGTAGTTGCCCCAGAAGGGCGCGTTCACGGTCACGCCGTTGTTGGCGGCCGCGGGCGAGGCCGTGGGCTCGTGGTTAGTCACACTGGGGGTGCGGGCGGTGGCGTGGTTGCCGTTCCACGGGGTGGAACGGACGCCGATCTGTGTAAACGAAGCGGACGCAGTGGCTTCAAGAGCCAAGTTGGGCGCTTCGCTCGATTGGTTGATGCCGGACAGCTGCAAATTATCAATGGCGCGCTGATCATAGAGTTTGGTGTCAATCGCCGTGGCCAGCGAGGCACCCGTCTCAGCCGCAAAGGTAATGGCAGTGCTTGTGGTGTCGTCAAGGAACGCCACTGCATTGGTTTTTGGATTGTAGGTAAAGTGCGCCAATTTGTTGAGTGTAACCTTCTTTTCACCGTTGATGTACAGGGAGAACCCCTCGCCATAGGTGTTGCCGAACCAGGTCTTTCCGTCGCCCGGTTTGTCCCAGGCAATGGTCAGGTCGGCGTCGTGGTAGCGAACATTGTTGAGCAGGAAATGGTCGTAACCAAGCTCCACCGGCCACAGTTCGATGATGTCGTCCATCCGCGGGACAATACCGCCCATGGCTTCAAACATCAGCCAGTTGTAGCTGCCCAGCGTATCGTGATGGATGCCGGAGCGGCCATAGTCGGTCGGGCTTCTGAAGGTGTAGAAGTACTCGTTGTTGTCCGGCTGGTCAAGGTTGCCGGCCGGATACAGGTTGAAGGCGCTCCAGTCAAGGATATAGTCGAGCATCTCGGAGGTAACATATTGCTGTTCGGTGTCGTAGTAGCGCAGTGACGCCAGATAGGCGCGCACAAGCACCGAGAAGTTGATGTTACTGAAATTGTTGGAGCCGCCGCTTTGAATAAGCCTGTCGGCCTGGTTTGACGTGTAATACGGGAAGAGTGGGTACTGCTCGTTGTACTTCAAGTAGCGCAGGCCGTCGACAAAGTTCTGTCCGTTTGCCGTTTTGGGCACAGCGTACTCGGCGTAAATGTCGTACAGATTGCCCTCTTTGACGCGGATAAGCTGGTTGCCGTTGTGCTTGTTCGTGACTGTGTTCGGTTTGCGCACGGCGCATTCAAACGTGCCGCACTCGCTGCACCACAGCATGTTTTGGATGTCGGTCGAAATCCTGCCCGCGAGTGTCTGCAGTTCGGCCGCCTTTCCGCTGTTGCCCACCAGGCCGTACAATTCGGCTGCTGCGTTGGCCGCGCCGTATACATACGCAGACTCCGGGCGTTCAATCCAGCTGCCGCTCTTCGGATAGCTAAAGGAGATGGCGTCGGCATCGTTGCCGGCCATGGAGTTCCAGTTGTATCCGATCAAGTAGGTGTTCGCGTCGGCGCGGAAGTGATCGAGCTGTCCCTGTGCGTCACCGGCAAACTGATAGGCGAGCGTATTGGCCAAATCCTTGCCGCCGCCGTGCACTTTGAATGCCTGTAAGCCGGCCGTGGCAATGAAGTTGGAATAGTGCTGGTTCCAGTTGGAGGCCGCGCTGTTGGCGGTGGTGGCGGTCAATGTGCCCTGACTGTCCAGATAGGCGCTGGAGTAGGACAGGTTACCGGCGTTGAGCAGTCCTCCGTACACCAATGTGCCTGTGCGCAGCCAGGTGGTGTCCTGCATATGCATGCCCTGAGTAAGCACGATTGTGTTGTTATAGCCCAACACGCCTTCAATGGTCACGGGGTATTGAAACGCGTAACCGGGCACGTTGGCGTCAAGGGTATTAAATCGAGTCAGCCACCAGCGATAGGCCACGGCTTTGTTGATGGGGGTGCTTGCTGTTTCCACATAGGGACACTCTTTGTACCAGTATGCATGGTATTGGGCCAATTGGTTCTTGAAGGCCGTCTCGTTGTCCATGGTCAGGTAAGCCTCAAATTCCTGCGTCGACTCAGGAATTTCTGCGGCGGTAACGCCGCAGACAACCGAAACATCAATAGAGCCGCCGGCGGGAACCGCAATGGTGCGAACGAGGTTTGAACCATTGACCGTAAAGCCGGCACCGGCCAAACGGTATGTGAGGTCGGTTATAACATTGGGCGCCTTGCGGGTGGTGCGCAACTCCGTCGTGCCCACCGCCGTGCTTGCCGCATTGGACGACACGGTCAGGGTGATGTTGCGCACATTGGCGCCGGAATTGTTGAATGTGAGTAGAGAAACAGCCACGTTATTTTCGGTAATAAACTTCTTTTGATCCACCGTCAGATTTGTGCCGGTAAAGGTATTGCTATAGTAGCCCGGCGCGTTGACGCGGGAGGAGGCCGTCTCTGTGACGTTCACGCTGCTCGCAATGGTAAACAGGTTGGTGGGGCCGCCCTGGCGCATGTAGGCCATTTCGCCCACAAAGCCCATCGTGGCGGCGGTGTGGCCGCGCATGTAAAGGGCACGGCCGCGCGTAAAGGGCACACTGTTGCCGTTGGCAGTGCTGCTGCCGGTACGGGCCAGCAGACGGTCCATGTAAAAGGACACGCCGCCGCCGGCAATGTCTGCATCGTACTGCGCTTTCATGATGCTGCCCGCAGAATAGGGTACATCCAGCGCCAGCGCGGCGGCGGCTCTGTCAACTGACGCAGCGTTGTAGGGCGGGCGACCTATGCTGGTGACATGAGGGCCGGAGGGTTCCAGCGAATAGGCGGCGGCCGAGGGAACGACACCGGCCATCAGGCTGACGGAAAAAGCGAGTGCCAATGCAAGGCTGATAACTTTTTTGCCTTTTCTCATGCTTGTACTTCCTTCCTTGTCCATTTTTTGAACCGTTTCAACGACTTCCATTATCCCCGCAAACCGCTTCGGCGTTGCGTTGGGCGCACCTGCTACCTCCCGATGCCATTTTGGCGCTGCCGCATCGCTGCAGAGAGACAAATGGAAATCATGCTCATCTGTATTTTATACTAATTAAACAACAATATCAACATTTATTTTGATTTTTTTTGCAATTTACACATATATTCATTTCTTGAGTGTCGTTTGCCCCTTAAATAACCTGGAGGTGTATTACTTAATCGATTCAAAATGCATCACATATGCACAGGCCCATTGTCATGCACCACAAAAACTGGCGCGGCCATCATGATCATCACGTATATTTGTTACCTAGTAAACTATCTAACTTCCGTTTTCTTGATTGAGTCTGGAAGATTTCTCAGTTTTGAACATAACGCAAATCCATTTCCATCCATTCTTTCGGTGTGTCTTCCACTATTTTCAAAATCACAGTATCAGAAGCCACCTCTTGCACGCCTTTTACGAAAATTTGCGCGTTCACTTTCTGATAACAAGCATTTTTACTTATGTATTTAACCAACTATCTGCGAGAAGAAGAATTTCCCACCTCTTCGGTTTATTTGTCTGGAAAATTCTTATATTTGAGAATCGAGAATGATGATCACTCACCATATATTTGTAATTTTATGGAATTCGCATAAAACGCCCGCTTTGCTTCATACTAACTCAAAACATGTTTTTTTAAAATAAAGTACCCGGAGGCTGTCTATGGGTTTGTTCAAACACAAAACATCTCACGAAGATCACCCCTACCATCCGCGGCCGGAACATCTGCTCACGCAGTCCTTCAATCCGGACGGGTTTACGGCGGCGTTCGGCGGCTGTTCCGACTTGGTTCGCAGAGATATTTATATAGGCGCGCAAGGGCACAGCCGTGCTGTGCTGTTTTTTATTGACGGTACAGTATCGGGCACCTGGGTGTCCGACCAAATTGTCCGCCCGCTCACGCAACACCCGCTGCTGTCAGACTGCCACAGCAATGCGCAGGTCTTTGACCGGATCATCGGCGGCGGCATATACAACTTTGCCTGCAAGGAGCGCTCCACCTTGGACGAGGTGGCCGGCGACGCCGTTTCCGGCTGTTGTGTTCTCTTTATTCCCGGCGAAAAGCGCGCCGTTTCCTTTGAAGCCAGAGGGTTCCCCATGCGTGGCATCTCTGAGCCTTCCGACGAAAATGTGATGAAGGGCGGCAAGGATTCCTTCATTGAGAACCTACGCTCCAACACGGCCTTGGTGCGTCACCGCATAAAAACACCGGAACTGCGCATTGTGGAGACGGTCGTTGGCCGGCAAAGCAGGACCATGGTGTCCATGGTCTACATTGAAAACCTGACAAATCCTGAACTGGTCTCCGAACTCGAAAGCCGCCTGCAGCACATCGATATTGACGCGGTGCTGCTGGCCGCCGACCTGGAGGAACACCTGACGGACAACCGTACAACCACGTTTCCGCTGCTGCTGTATACGGAACGTTGCGACCGCTTTTGCAATGGCATTGTGACCGGCCAGATCGGGCTTCTCATCAACGGTTTTCCCTTCGGGTATCTCATGCCCATGACTTTCGCGCAGTTGATGAAGGCGCCCGAAGACTTCGCCCGCCACAGCATTGCCGCTTCTTTCATCACGCTCATCCGCTATGCGGCGCTCATAATCTCTCTTATGCTGCCGGCCTTTTATATCGCCATTCTCTCCTACCACAAAGAAATGATCCCGACCAATTTGGCCGAGGCTATCATTCGCATAAAAAAAACAGTTCCCTTCTCGTCGCTGTTTGAAGTGCTGGGCATGCTTGTCGCCTTTGAAATCCTGCTGGAAGCGGGCCTGCGTCTGCCCAAAACCATTGGGCAGGCCGTGAGCATTGTCGGCGCGCTTGTCATTGGCCAGGCGGCGGTGGAGGCCAATCTCATTTCGCCGGTGGTGGTCATTGTCGTCGCGCTGGCGGGCATTTGCGGATTTACCCTGCCCAATCAGGACTTTGCTATGGGCATTCGCATGTGGCGTCTCCTTCTTGTTTTTTATGCGGCCGCCTGTGGCATCATGGGCATCTCGGTGGCCCTCATCGGCTTTTTGTACCGCATGGCGTCACTGGAAAGCTTTGGCGTTCCTTATATGGCGCCATTTTCCTTTGACAGCGTGCGCGACATGTTCAAGCGCACCTTCGTCCGACCCCTGATGACAAGCGTCAAAGACCGCCCGGGCATGCTTGACCCGCAGAATAAACGCAAGCAAAAGTGAATTTATCCGTGGGGTGATTTTTTGAAAACGCCGCGCTTTCGTCTGCTCGCCGTCTATGTATCCTTGACACTGCTGCTGACAGGCTGTAACGGCGATGTCCTGCCGCATGCCCGCAAAATCGAGGAATACTCCCTGATTACCGTCATGGGTGTCGATAGCGGCGAAAAAGACCGTGAAAACATTGCTGTCACATTGAGCGCCAAAAAAGATGTGCCCCAGCAGAGCGCCGGCAAGGGGCCCGCCACGGAGGGCAGCGACAAACCGTTTATTTTAACCAACGAAGCAAAGAGTATTGCCCTGGCAGTGCACGGCACCCAAACCTATACCCAGGACTACGTTTTTCTGGGGCATATGCAGTTTTATCTGATCGGCGAAGCCGCCGCGCGCGAGGGAGTGTCCCGCTATCTTGACTTCCTGTGCCGCGACCCGGACACCCGGTTTTTGACGCATATGTATGTTGTTCAAGACACAACGGCGCGCAAAATTATGACGCAGATCAGCACAAACGAAAACTATGTGGGTGACCGTCTGTCCTCCATGCAGGAGGACGTGGGCATCATGTCACTGTCCAACGCGCAAAACCTGGCGCAGATCGCCAGCCAAATCAACGCCCGGCGCGGCAATCTGCTGTTGCCATTGGTCAAGCTTGTAGACGCTTCCATCCACGACGCCAGTCTGGCGGAGAATTTTCAGGGCGAGGATTCCTCCACGCCGGGCAAACAAAACCAGCAGGGCGACGCCTCCTCAGGCCAGAGAGAACAAAGCAAGCAAGGCGATGCATCCTCAGGCCAGGGCAACGCGCAAACGTCATCTGATCAGGCGTCCGGAGACAAAGAAAAACAGTTGGATATGGATATCGGCGGCTACGCCATCATTGTCAACACGCGCATGGTCGGTGTCATCGACACCGGCAAATCCCGCGGCGTCAATTACCTGCAAAACCGTGTCGTCTCAGATATGATTGAGACCAAAACAGAAGAGGGCGACATCGTCGCGTTGCGTGTGACAACGTCCTCTTGCCGTCTCAAGCCGGTTTGGAACGGCGACAAGCTGGAGCGGCTCAACGTGGAAATCAAGGTCTCCGCAAACATCAATGAAAACCAAAGCCCCGAGACATTGATGAGCATCGGCTCTCTCCAACCGCTGATGGCGCAGCAAAACCAACAGATCCGCCTGCAGGTCGAGTCCGTTTTGTCGCAGTCACAAACCATCGGCACCGATTATTTGGGTATTGGCGACACGCTCAATCACATGCATCCCGTCCGCTTTTCCCGCTTGGAAAGTGAGTGGGACAAAACGTATGCCCAGCTGCCCATAGACGTAAAAGTCGACTCGATTATTCGCCGGACGTTTGACATCACACAGCCCAACTACAATCCCGCCGTCACCCCCGAAACCAACTGATGCGAGGTGGACCATGCTCTTCTTTCTGCTTGCGGCTTTGGCGCTGACGATCCATGCCTGTCGGGAATTGAAACTGGCCTCCCGCAGCGCGCGGTATTATGTAACCTATTTCCTGGTAATTTCCCTGGCCGTGGTTCTGTGCGTCGCCTACTTCCCCAGGTCGCAGACCTTTTCGCTGACAGACTGGATGCCCATCTTCGCACCACCGGGAGGAGGCCTTGTCCCATGAAACCCAAGCAAGATATGATTTCCGCCCGGCAGTTGGCCGCTCTGACCGTTTTCAGCCTGCTCTCCATTATTGCCACCACCGCGCCGCAGTCGGCCGCCGTGTTCGCTGGGCCAAGCGGGTGGCTTGCGCCTCTGTTTGGCATCCTGCCGGTGTTTGGCGTTGTGTGCCTGATTCAATATATGTATAAAAAGCGCCCCAACGAGCCCTTTGACCAGATTTTTTATTCTGTGTTCGGCCCTGTGGTTGGGCGGTTTGTGCTGGGCCTGTACGCGCTCTGGTGCATTATTTTGTGCTTTTTTTCGTTGCGGGTTTTTGGAGAGCGCGTTGTATCGAGTATGTTTGTGCAGGCGGGCGTCTCGTTGCTGTCTGTCATGTTGTTGGGGCTGTGCCTGTGGGCCATTCGCGGGCGGCTCAACGCCTTGTCGCGCCTAACGGCCATCTGCACCGGTCTCGTGACCGTTGTGCTGCTGTTTATCAGCTTGGCGGCACTGCCTGATTATGACTTGAATAACCTCTACCCAATCAATCCCATGGAGGCGCCCTCCATCGTGGGCAGCGGTTTGACTGTGCTGGGTACGTTTGGCATCATTGTGTACTCGCAGTTTTTGTCCAGCCGCGTGAGCGACCGTCAGCAGACTGCGCGCCGCTCGATGCTGCCGCTGCTGGCATTGATGCTATCGGCCATGTGGCTCATCGTTTTTACTATTGGTATTCTGGGCTCTTCGCTGGCCACCCACATGCAAAATCCCTTTCTCATCGCGGTCAAAAACATCACGGGCATCGAAGGCAGTTCACGCTTTGAATCTGTGATCATCGCCCTGTGGACAATGCCGACCTTCGTTTTCATCACCCTCATGAGTATGGTGTCGCTGTCGCTCATTTCCTCCATCGTCAAACTGGAGAGCACAAACTACATGGCCGCGCCCATCGTGCTGTTGATCTATGTCGGCGCCGCGTCGCTGGCCAGGTACGCGCCGGATGTCCTGCGCATTTATCGCACGTATCTGCAATATGGCCATTATCTCTTTCAATATGGCTTTCCACTGCTGCTGCTCGGCGTCGGGAAGCTGCGGAAAAAGTTTTAATCCCTCAAAAATGGGGGATACTATAGCCGTCCGGTCAAACAACACCGTCAATTTTGGTTTTGGAAGGAGCAAAACGGATATGAAGAAGTCTCGCGATCCCTTTTCTCTCGAGACAGCAGAGGGTTTTCCCGTGGTAGAGAGCGGACCGGCCACCGGCGCCCACTTGCGCCGCCCGTCGCCTGATGTTAAATTGTCTGATCATCCGAAAAACGAAGAAAATCTCCGTAAAAAGGAGAACCGGTCAGTTAACCTGAAATAACAAAACCCCAGTCTCTTCTTTTGGTCAGTAAAGGTCAAATTAGACATTGCCGGTGAACGCTTTCAGGTGTACTATATTATCATGGTCAGGAAAGGTCAAATTAGAAAGGTACGAGGTGTCACATGGGCACAAGTGATTCCATAGAGCTGTTCCTGCTCAATCTGTTGTCCAAGGCCGACGGGGTCTGCGAATTGCGGCGCGGCGATCTTGCGGAGCGTTTTTCCTGCGTTCCCAGTCAAATCAACTACGTCCTGACCACGCGTTTTTCCCCCGAGCACGGCTATATAGTGGAAAGCCGCCGGGGCGGCGGCGGCTACATTCGCATTACACGCGTGAACATGCAGCCGGCGTCGCTCGTCATGCACACCGTGAATGCGATTGGTGACGCGATTGACGCGCGCACCACCGCCGCGCTGTTGCAAAATCTGGTCAACAACGGCGCGTTGACGCTGGACACCACCAACCTGGTCGCCGCCGCGCTCGGCAGCGCCGCGTTGCGCGGCTTGCCCGCCGAATGGCGGGACGCGGCGCGGGCGGGTATTCTCAAACAGTGCCTGCTGCAAATAATACAATAACTCTTTTCATGACTCTATTACATATATCAAGGAGGCGCTGCTATGTTGTGTCAACATTGTGGCCAACACGAAGCCACGCGGCATTACCGCACAGTCATCAACAACCACGCGCAGGAGGCTCATCTCTGCAACGCTTGCGCGGCAAGCACCAACTTTGAGTCCGATTTTCAAAAGTCTTTCCCTCCTTTTTCCCTCAGCTTTCCGGCCATGATGTCCGACATGCTGGGTCTGCGCACGCCGCAAAAAAGCGGGCGTGTCTGTCCCTATTGCAACAGCCACATCGATGAGCTGGCGAAGAGCGGCCAGCTTGGCTGCGTCCACTGTTACGAGGTGTTTGCCTCCGAGCTGACGCCCTATGTGCGCCGACTGTACGGCGATGTCACCCACACCGGGCGTGTACCCAAAGGCGCCCAGCCCGCTCTCAAGCGTCGCAGGGAGATCGAAATTTTGGAAAAGCGGCTGCAGGAGGCCATCCATACGCAGTCGTTTGAAGAGGCCGCCAAACTGCGCGACGAGATAGCGCAGCTCCGAGAGGACGGTGAGCAGGCATGAACCACCGGTCGGATTTTCGTGATATCGTCATCAGCACACGCGTACGGCTGGCCCGCAACCTACAGGACACCTGGTTCCCCTCCCGCTTCACCGACGAGCAATCCGCGGCGCTACTCGACCGCCTGTCAAAACCGCTTCTCGACCTCGGCGCCGACCATTTCCGCCTGATACGCCTGAACGGAGACAACCGCATGGAAGCGCGCGCGTTGGTCGAGCAGCACCTGATTTCCCCTGAATTGGCCTCCAACCAGCACCCGCGCGGCGTCGTTCTGTCCCGCGACAACCGCGTCAGCGTCATGATCGGCGAAGAGGATCATGTGCGCATTCAGGCCCTCGGTCCAGGGCTGTGCCTGGACGAATGTCTGACAAACGCCCTGCGTATCGACGACATATTGGATCAGGCCGTTGAATTTGCTTTTGACGAAACGCTCGGCTATTTGACGTCCTGTCCCACCAACCTGGGCACCGGCCTGCGCGCCAGCGTCATGCTGCACCTGCCCCTGCTGACTGAGAGCGGCAGCATGCGTGACATTGTTTTGGCGGCCGGCAAAATGGGGCTGGCCGTGCGCGGACTCTATGGCGAGGGCACAGACGCGTTCGGCATGCTCTATCAGGTATCCAATCAAACGACGCTCGGGCTGACCGAGGAAGAGATCATCTCACGCGTATGTGATATCGCCCAGCGTATCATATCCAATGAATATGAACTGCGAGAACAATATAAGAGCCAGCAGCCAATCGCATTTGAAGATCGCGTTTGGCGGGCGTGGGGGCTGCTCAATCATGCCCGCCGCCTTTCGAGCGAAGAGGGAATGCACTTGATTTCCGACCTGCGCCTGGGTGTGTCGATGGGCGCCTATCACGTCCCGGTCGATCGTCTCGACGAGATGCTGACAGGCATCCAGCCCGGTGTGCTGATATTGGCTCATGGGCAGCCTCTGCGTTCCGTCGAGCGAGACACTGCCCGAGCAGCGTATGTTAGACAGGCCATTGGCGGCAGCCAGGCATCCGATACCCAGAAGGAGGATCGTGAAACATGAATGAAAACCGCTTTACCGAACGCGCGCAAACCGCCATCCGTGAGGCGCACGCAGCCGCCAGCGAACTGGGGCACGGCTATGTCGGCAGTGAACACCTGCTGCTGGGGTTGCTTCGTGAAAAAGAAGGCGTGGCAGCCCACGCGCTGAGCGCTGTCAATGTCACCGAGGAGAGCGCGCAGGCGCGCGTGATTGAAGCCGTCGGTCAGGGGGAAGCGGGTGAGACGCCGCTTCAAGGACTCACCCCCCGCACCAAGCGCATTGTTGAGCTGGCCTTTGCCGAGGCCGGGCGCATGGGTCACAGCTATGTTGGTACGGAACATCTGCTGCTGGGCATACTGCACGAAGCAGATTCCGTCGCCTCCCGCCTGCTGATCGGCATGGGTGTCGACATCCGCAAACTGTATCAAGATGTCACCACTACACTGGGTGTCGAGCACGCCAAGCAAAACCCCGGTCAAGTGTCGCGCGCGGCCCCCGCCGGCAACCGACACGCCGATACCAAGACGCTCAACCAGTTTGGCCGTGACCTGACAGATTACGCGCGCGAGGGCCGCCTGGACCCCATTATCGGCCGCGACAATGAAATCCAACGCATTATTCAGATCCTGTCCCGCCGCACCAAAAACAATCCGGTTCTCATTGGAGAGCCCGGCGTCGGCAAGACCGCCGTCGCGGAGGGGCTGGCGCAAAAGATTACGGCCGGTGAGGTTCCGGAAAACCTGCGCGACAAGCGTGTGGTGTCGCTGGATTTGTCCAGCATGGTGGCCGGCACCAAGTACCGCGGAGAATTTGAAGAGCGGCTCAAAGCAGCCATGGAAGAAATTCGTCGCGCGGGCAACATTGTGTTGTTCATTGACGAAATGCATACCGTGATCGGCGCGGGCGCCGCTGAGGGCGCCATTGACGCCGCCAACATATTAAAACCGGCTCTGTCCCGGGGGGAGATTCAGGTCATCGGCGCCACCACGCTCGAAGAGTATCGCAAGCATATTGAAAAGGACGCCGCCTTTGAGCGCCGCTTCCAGTCTGTCCTGGTGGGAGAACCTACGCAGGAGGAGGCAATCGCAATTTTGCGCGGTCTGCGCGACCGGTATGAGGCCCACCACAAGGTGACCATCACCGACGAGGCCATCGAGGCCGCTGTAGCGATGTCGGTGCGCTATATTCCGGACCGGCAGCTGCCCGACAAGGCCATCGACTTGATTGATGAGGCGGCCTCCCGCTTGCGCCTGCAAAACCTGACGGCCCCGCCTGACCTCAGGGAGTTGGAAGACGAAATTCAGAAGCTGTCCCAGGAAAAAGAGGAGGCGGTGCACGCGCAGAACTTCGAGGCGGCCGCCCGTCTGCGCGACGAGGAAAAAAAGCTGCGCGAGCGGGTCACCGAGGAACGTGAGGTGTGGAAAAAGCAGCAGTCTCACACGGGCGGAGAGGTCGGCGAGCGTGAAGTGGCTGGCGTCGTCTCCGGCTGGACGGGCATACCCGTACAAAAACTGACGGAAGATGAGAGTCACCGACTGCTGGCGATGGAAGAAACGCTACACAAGCGGGTCGTCGGTCAGGACAGTGCCGTCAGCGCCATTTCCCGTGCCATACGGCGTGGTCGCGTCGGTCTCAAGGATCCCAAGCGACCGATCGGCTCATTTATTTTCCTCGGCCCCACCGGTGTGGGCAAAACCGAGCTGTGCCGCGCGTTGGCGGAAACTCTGTTTGGCGACGAAAGCGCCATGCTGTGCGTCGACATGTCCGAATACATGGAAAAACACACCGTCAGCAAGCTCATCGGCTCACCTCCGGGCTATGTCGGCTTTGACGAAGGAGGCCAGCTCACCGAGAAGGTGCGACGCAAACCTTATAGCGTGGTGCTGTTCGACGAGATCGAAAAGGCGCATCCCGATGTCTTCAATATCCTGCTGCAAATTCTCGAAGACGGCATTTTGACCGACAGCCAGGGGCGGCGTGTGGACTTCAAAAATACCATTATCGTGATGACCTCCAATGTGGGCGCACACGGCATTACCGAGCGTAAAAAAGTCGGCTTTTCAGCCGACGGCGGCAGCATCATGGACATCTCGGAAATTCGTTCATCGGTTATGTCCGACCTCAAGCGCGCGTTCAGGCCGGAGTTTCTCAATCGCGTGGACGAAATTATCGTCTTCCACCAGCTCTCGCGTGAAGACATCCGCAAAGTGGCGGGCGGCATGGTCGCGGTGGTGGCCGCGCGCATTCTGTCGCTCGGCGTTACGCTCAACGTCGACGACTCCGCGCTGGACTATCTGGCCGAAAAGGGATTTGACCCGGTCTACGGCGCCCGCCCGCTGCGGCGCGTCATTCAGTCGGCCATTGAAGATGCGGTCGCCGAGCGCCTACTTGACGGTCGCGTGAAACCGGGAGACACCGTTACGGTCTCCGCGCAGGACGGCCAGTTGACGCTGACCTGACCCCACAACAGAGAATACCCAGACGGGCGCTTGCGGAATTTCTTCCGTAAGCGCCTTTTTTTGTCACGCTTCGGCTTCATCGCGCGCGGGGAGGGTTTGCCGTCAGTCTTCGCGCACTCTTCAATGGCTATGTCTCTCCTTCTTCACGCGGGGAACCTTCATAACAGGTTGTTCGTCAAACAAAAGAGTTCGCTCGCCGGGTCGACCGCCTCTTGCCCTCTTTCGACATTTCCGTCGCCATCCGTCGAAAGAGGGTTTACACCCACGGAAATATGATATATACTTTACAAATATACTACATATAGTGGAGGAACTCTCATATGAAATGGAAAAGGCATCTGGCCTGTCTGCTGGCCGTTGCCGTTGTCGTCTCGATGCTGACTGGCGTTGCGGTCGCGCAGCCATCGCAAGTCCCCGGCCTTGGCGTCCTGTACAGAGAACACCGACTCCCGCTGGGCGACAATACGCAGTTGGTTCAAACGACACTGGCACACGAGCTCTCCGGTTTGCAGGAAGAGCGGTACATAGAATGGGGCCCCGATTCTCAAATCCAGGCGATTGTTGCCTCCAGTTCCGCCTTGTACGGCGGCGCGTTCACGCTCAACACCCTGCTGCAGCGCATGCAATCACAGGGCAAAGAGGTTGTGGCCGCTCTCAACGGCGATTTTTTCACGGTGAGTACCGGCGTGCCGCTGGGCATTGTGATCACCGACGGAATTATCCGCGCCAGTGACAACTACCAGTGGGCCGTCGGTTTTCCGGCCGCCGGCGGTGCGTTTATCTCCAAGTCGCCCATGTCGATCGTGATGACAGCCGCGCTTCCCGAGGGCAACAAGACGGTCTCCATCGACGTCATCAACCACACCCGGGTTTACAACCGCCTCAGCCTGTTTACGCCTGACTTTGGCGCAAGCACACAGACCAGCACAGCCGGTACGCACGTGGTGCTCAACACAAGCGATGCGCTCACGGTGGGCGGCTCTGTCACCGGCACGGTGGACAGGGTGGTCACCGGAAAAAGTGCCGTCAAATTGCAGCAGGGTCAAATGGTGCTGTCTGTTGATGACAAGGGGCCCAAGAGCCGTCTGGACGGCCTGGCGGCCGGCGTGACGGTCACCATTCAGGTCAATTGTTCGGACGCGCGGTTTTCCGACGCGGCCTATGCGGTCGGCGCCTATCAAAAGCTGCTGACCAACGGCTTGCTGCCCGCCGGTCTGGAGAAAGGCACGGCGCCGCGCACAGCTGTCGGCGTCAAGGCGGACGGTTCCGCCGTCTTTTATACGGTGGACGGCCGGCAGTCCGGCTACAGCGTCGGCCTCACGCTCACCGATGTCGCCAAACGCATGCAGGCCATGGGCTGTGTGGAAGCGGTCAATCTTGACGGCGGCGGCTCCACCATTCTGGGCGCCAGATATCCCGGGCAGAGCGCGGTCACCGTCACCAACCGTCCCTCCGACGGTTCTCAACGCAAAGTAGCCGACTATATCGTATTGGTCAACAACACACCCCGGCTGGACACTGTCGACCAGCTGTTTGTCTATCCGGCCGAACCGACGCTGTTGGTCGGGGCCACGCTGTCCATGAGCGCCACCGCCGCCGATCAGAACTATCACAATGTCCCTGTGCCGGCCGTAACGTGGTGGAGCGACAACCTATTTGTCGGCGAACCTGACGCGTCCGGCCTGTTCACGGCCGCTGCCGCCGGCGAATGCGAAGTGGCCGTCACCGGCAGCGGCGTCACAGGCGGCACCGTTGTGCGCGTTGTGGACAAGCTTGACGCCATAAAAATCGTCGGTGAGAAGAGCGGCTCGTCTTTGTCCTCGCTCGCGCTGTCTCCTGACGAAACGGTCAACCTGACCGCCGCGGGCACTTTTGAAAAGCGCAAGGTCGTTAGCCAGGATATTTGCTATACCTGGAGCGTCACCGGCAACATCGGCAACATTGATGAAAAGGGCACCTTCACCGCCGCCTCTTTGATGGGTGTTTCTGGTACCATTGTCGTCGAGCACAACGGTGTGAGCGCGAGCATTCCCGTGACGGTCGGCAAGGTTCCAGTCGCCGTCGAGGACTTTGAAACGGGCGGCAAAACGTTTGGCACCACGGAAAAACCCATCTCCTTTGCGCTGGAAACCGATGCGGAGAACGCTGTATATGGTCTGCGCGCCGGTGCCGTGAAGTACAACTTCACCGACCTACCCAAAACCGAAACCACCCTCTCGCTGCCGGTAGATATAGCCCTGCCCGCCAAACCCTCCCATCTCAATCTGTGGGTCGGCGGCGACAAATCCGGCAACCAGCTTCTGCTGGCGGTCGCCAACGGCACAAAGACAACAATGGTGCCGGTGGCCACGCTGGATTTCAGCGGCTATAAATACGTGTCACTGGAATTGCCCTCCGGCGCCACGAAAATCAGCGCGCTCTGTGTCGAAAAAGCCGACAAGGGCGCCAAAAGCGGCCGTCTGCTGCTGGATCAGCTGGTGGTAGCCTACCAGGCCTACGACGATACAACGCCGCCCACGGCGGTCTTTGACTTGATCGACGACACCTCCGAGCCGGGTTACGTCCAGGTCTCCGCCCATGTGGTGGACGACACGGGCGCCCTGCTGAAGGCGGGCCGCGTCTCCCTGCGCTGGGATGGTGCTCCGACGAAATATACTTACAGTGAAGCTAGCGGAATCCTGACGGCCAAAATCCCGTTTGACGCCGAACAGTTGCACCGCCTGACGCTGGAAGCCGTCGACCCGGCGGGCAACCGCGTCAGGATCAGCGAAGATTTGTGGGCGCAAGTAGGCGACAGCTCGGTGACCACCCACTATACCGATGTGGAGAGCAGCCATTGGGGCATCGGCTATATCGCCTTCCTGGACAACCTCGGCGTAGTGCTGGGTCACAATCTGGACAAGCCCGATCTGTTTACGCCTGATGCTGCCCTCACGCGCGCCGACATGGCCATCTATGTGTCCCGCATGCGCAAAACAGACCTTTCACTGTACGACGATGTCAAGCTCCCCTTTACGGACATTAAGAAGATTCCTGAACACGCGCTGCGCGAAGTGCGGGCGCTGTATGCGCTCGGCATGATTAAGGGGAAGAACAAAGGCGGCAAACTCTACTTTGACCCCACCGCATCCATCACCAGGGCCGAGTTCTGCACGCTACTCGGCCGCACACTGCCCCGCGGCTTTACCAAATCTACGCCGGACTTCGCCGACAAGGGCAAAATACCCGCCTATGCCAAAGATCACATCAGCACCATGCTGGCGCTGGGCTTTATCGGCGGCTATACCGACAACACCATGCGCTCCGCCAACAGCATCTCCCGCGCCGAAGCATCCAAAGTGCTGTATATGTTTCACTGAGTTCAGCGCAATACTTACGCGCGGTACAGCGCCAAAGCAACGCGCCGCAACCGCTGTGCCGCTCAAATGAAAGGGGGATGGCGTTTGTTTGTCAAAATGAAGGAATTGCTGAAGTACCTGATTCCATTTACCCTGGGTGTGTTTGTCTATGCGCTCATCACCAACTACGACAATACCCTGGTGTTTATCTCAAACATTGCCGGTGGATTGGTCTATATCCTGTCTCGCTTTTTTTGGGGCTTTGGCATCGCGTATATCCTCAACTTCTTCGTCAAATGGCTGAAACGACGCTTTAAATTTCCCCTTTGGCTGGCCATCTGCACCTCCTATCTGACGTTGCTGGGCGTGATCGTACTGGTCGTGATCTACATCATGCCCTATATGGCCCGCAGCATTGACACCCTCGTGTCGGCGGCGCCCAAGTTTGTCTCCGCCACTGACGATTTTATCACCCGTTCCTTTACGATCCTCGACAACGAGGGGTTGTCGGTGGTCAAGTCGTTTGTGGAAAACATGGCTGATCAGTTTGTCAAATGGGCTACTGGGCTTGTCGACATGTCCACCATCTGGCCCGTTGTGCGCATGGCCGGCCGTTCAATTGTGTCGATCTGCTTCGCGTTTCTGATCTCCGTCTACGCGCTGGTGGGGCAGAAAAAAATCACCGCCACCCTAAAGCGCATGATGTACGCCTTTATGAAGCCGGAAAAGGTGGACGGACGCATTCAGTTTTGCACCGAGGCCAACACGATTTTTTCCGGCTACATCGTCGGGAAATTCCTGGATTCCCTGATTGTGGGTGTTCTGTCGGTGATTTTGTACGCCATTTTCGGGCTGCCCATGACCCCCTTCCTGGCCTTTATCGCATTTTTGTTTAACATGATTCCCTATTTTGGCCCGGTCATTGGCATGGTGATCTCCTGTGCCATCCTGCTGTGTTTTTCCCCGTTGCAGGCGCTGTATTGCCTCATCATTTCCATTGCGCTGCAAACACTCGACGGTTCTTTTATCGGTCCGCGTGTGCTGGGCAACGCCGTGGGGCTGTCCCCGCTGTTGACCATTGTTGCCATCTCCATCGGCGGCGACCTGGCCGGCCTGTTGGGCATCTTTCTCAGTGTTCCGATTTTTGCCACCTTTAAGACGCTGGTCGTTGACAGAATGGTGGCGCGGCGGCTGGAAAAGCGGGCAATCGACCCCGAAAAATATGCCACATAGCCATGCCCCGCCTCACAAGACAGACGATGTCCTGTTGGAGGCGGGGTTTTTGTCAAGTTTTCCTTCTCGGGCGCATAGTCTTTGAGAAGTGGTTATTTTCACAACAGTCGGGAACAAAACGACATTGTTTTCGTCTAACAACTTTATGTATGCCGGACTTCCTGCTGTTCTTGGTATTTTCCCCAAAAAAAGCAGCTTCTATGTTGAAATGTGTTTGTGTCCATGTTATAATGCAGACGTTATGTAAACATCGGTCGAATTACAAAGGAGGTCGTCATGCGGAGAACTGCCATTGTCTCACTGAGCGTGTTTCTCATCCTGTCCCTTGTATTGGGCGCCTTTTTGGTGTTTGCGGAGCCTCCATCAGCCGGTTCTGATAAAGAGCTTCGTGCATATGATCCTCCGACGTCCCCGCCGCCATCCGACGTAACGACGCCGTCCCCCGCGACACCCGCCTTCACGGCGGAGGAGGACGACTCCGACGTGGTGATTGTGTCCGATTCTTCCGACGTTGTCAAGGACACAACGGACGGCGTGAATGACGCCGACGGCAGCGACGAGACCGTCGCAGACAGCGAGGGCGCGGAGGCCGCGGAGGCCGCGGACGACGCCAATGACACCACGAAGGATACATCCGACACAGTATTTATGCCCATTGAAATTCCCTCGGACAACGAGCCCTTCCCGGCCGCACAGGAAGCAAACATGCCGGAGCCCACCAAAAACGCGGTTTCCGAGACTGTACATATGTCCTCTTTGTCGGGCGCCGCCACCGCCGGCGGCGAGTTCCGCGGGGTATGGGTGCCTTCGGTTTACAATCTGGACTATCCCTCCAAGAGCGGTCTTTCAGTGGAGAACTTGAAGGCGGAAGCCATTCAGATCCTGGACAAGAGCAAGGACATCGGTTTTAACGCCGTGTTTTTGCAGGTGCGTCCCACTGGCGACGCGCTGTATAAATCCGAAATTTTCCCATGGTCCGACTATCTCACCGGGCAGCAAGGCAAGGCCCCTGCCGACGGATTTGATCCCCTTGCCTTTTGGGTGAGCGAAGCGCACAAGCGCGGCATGGAGTTGCATGCCTGGATTAACCCCTTCCGTATCACCAGGGGTTCGGTGAAGAACCCGAAGCAAAATCTCCAAAACCTGACCGCCTCCAATCCCGCGCGCAAAAACCCCGCCTGGACCGTGAAATATACAGACGGCAGCCTTTACTACAACCCCGGCGTCCCGGAGGTGCGCCGCCTGATTGTCAACGGCGTGGCCGAGATTGTGCGCAACTACTCGGTCGACGGCATTCACTTTGACGACTATTTCTATCCCGGCAAGGATTTTTCTGATGATGCCACCTATAAGACCCATGGCAAAGGATTTAAGAACAAAGCCGATTGGCGCCGCGACTGTGTCAACCAACTCATCCGCGACACCAACATCACCGTCAAAGAGATCAACTCCGCGTGCCTGTTTGGTGTGAGTCCCGTGGGCATTTGGGCCAACAAGTCCTCAAACACATACGGCAGTGACACCAAGGGCCAGGAGTCCTATTACGAGCACTACGCCGACGCCCGCAAATGGGTCAAGTCGGAATGGGTCGACTACATATGTCCGCAGATTTACTGGAACATCGGCTATGCCATTGCCGACTATCAAAAGCTTGCCAACTGGTGGGCCGACGTTGTGAAAGACACTTCTGTCAAGCTGTATGTCGGCCAGGCGGCGTATCGCGTCAACTCGAGCACCAAGGCCGGCGACGCTTGGAACGGCACGGGTGAATTGCTGCGCCAGTTCCAGCTAAACGAGTCAATCCCGGCCATCAAGGGTACCGTACAGTACCGTTACGGCTCCTTTACCGCCGACAAAGCGTTGTATGACACAGTAAAGAACGCTTTCAATCCGGATGACGGCACCGCTGTGGAAGTCGATGCACCGCCTGATACGGGCACCGGCAGTCGTCCCCAGATGGAGCAGGTCGTCATGCCCGCCTCCAACATGGGTTCTCTGTCCGTGGGGCGTCCCGCCTCCGACTGCAACTATTCCGGCAAAAACTACTATCTGTTGGGCGTCTCCGACCCCAATCAGCCCCTGTATCTCAACGGAGAGGTCGTGGAAAACCGCAGCGCAGGTGGCAGTTTCGGCATCTATGTCAAGATCAACAACGGCGCAAATGTCTTTACCTTTTCGCAGGGCGACACAAAAGTTACCCGTAAGATCACAAAAAAGTCCGCTTCGAGCCCTTCAAGAACAAAGATGAGCAAGGCGGAAATCGTGGCCGACTCTGTCTACCCCTCCTTGGCGGACGAATACCGCAGGGCGGGTGAAAGCGTCACACTTAAATGTACCGCGCCCATCGGCGCCAAAGTTACGGTCAAGTTGGGCGGCAGTACCTATACCATGAAGCCCGAGTCGACGTCCGCGCCCGCAGGCGTGTATTACGCCACCACCTACACATATGTGTACAGTTTGCCGCCGCAGAGCGCCACGGGCAAAATCATCACCATCGGCAAACCGGTGTACACCATGACGTTCGATGGCAAGTCCAGCGTCCGTACCGCCAAACCCATCCACTGTGTCACACAAAGTGCGCCCTATTACGCAGAGGTCACCTCCGACTTTGCCTTTGTGTTTGCCGGGGCCTCCACCAGCGGCGGTCCTGTCGGTGAGCTGGCCAAGGGCCAGAAGGACTATGTCTCCGCCGTCACTGCCAATGGTGCCTGGGTGCGTCTGGCCAGCATGGGCGTGTGGATACAAAAAGGCGACATCAAACGTGGACAGGCCAACGGACAGCTAGCCAACAAAATCAAATCCGCCAACTATGCTTTGGGCGACACTTGGGATACCCTCACGCTGGCGGGCACCGCGCCGACCGGCACACGCGTCTCCTATAACGGCAAAGCGCTGACGCTTTCCGTGTACGCGGCCACGGCCTCCCCCAACATTGTCCTGCCCGACGGCGCGCCGTTTAACGCCGCCTCCGCCAAGCTGGACAATAAAAAAGCGGTTTACACACTGACGCTGGCAGATGGAGAACGCATTGACGGATACTATGTCAATGTTGTTGACGGCAAGCTGACGCTCAACATCAAAAGGGCCGTTCGCTCCGGTGGCGGCGACCTTCCACTGGAAGGCATCACCATTTTGGTCGATCCCGGCCACGGCGGTTCGGATATCGGCGCGCTGGGCCCCTTCGGCAAAGTTCTGCCGGAAAAAATCATCAACCTGTATACCGCCACCAAAGTGGTCAAAGAGCTGCAGGCACTGGGCGCTGATGTGTACATGACGCGCACTGAGGATGTGGCCGTTTCCCTGGAAAAACGGCTCGAAATGAACCGAAGCCTACGCCCCGACCTGTTCCTGTCCGTGCACGGCAACTCGCTTGACGACGGCGTGGACGCCTCGTCGGTGCAGGGCGTTTCGACATGGTACCGCGAAGCGACCAGCGCGTCTTTTGCCAAAACCCTGTATGACTTTGTCCGCAACGACCTGCCTCGCCCCTACCGTGGCAACCACCAGGCCAATCTCTATGTGGCGCGTCCCACCTGGACGCCGTCTGTCATCATTGAAACTGGCTTTTTATGCAATCCGAACGAGGCCGAGTGGATGGCCGACAACCCGTCCCAGAACGCACTAGCCGCGTCCATTGCCCAGGGTGTCGTTGCCTACTTCAATTCCTGACGGATTCCACAGCTTTGTGTTTTGCCGCCGCGCGGAGAAAGGTGAGCTTTCTCCGCGCGGCATTTGTTTGGCAAATGCGTTTTTTTCGGAATCGAGACACGTTGCCTGCTCGTAGGGAGAAAACAATTGCATTTCCCAGCCAGTAAATGATATACTATATCATTGATAGAATGACCATAATATGTTTGTGGCCTCGGTCACAAACGGCACAGGAGGAGAATCCATGCGTCAGGAAAAGTACTACATTACCACCGCGATCCACTATACGTCCCGCGTCCCGCACATCGGAAATACCTATGAGGCTGTGTTCACCGATGCCATCGCGCGGTATAAGCGCATGCGCGGCCATGATGTCTACTTCCTGACCGGCACTGACGAGCATGGGCAAAAAATCCAAAAACAAGCCATTGAAGCGGGTGTCTCGCCCCAGGCGCACGTCGATCACATTGCCGGTGAAGTGCGCCGCATTTGGGATCTGATGAATGTGTCGTACGACCAGTTCATCCGCACTTCCGACCCGGCGCATAAAGGCATTGTACAAAAGATATTTAAAAAGCTCTATGACCAGGGCGACATATACAAAAGCACCTATGAAGGCCTGTATTGCCTGCCCTGCGAGGCCTTTTACACAGAGACACAGGTGGCCGACGCGGGCGGTGTATGCCCTTCCTGCGGCGCGCCCGTAGAAAAGACCTGCGAAGAGGCGTATTTTTTCCGCCTGTCCAACTATGCCGACAGACTGATGGCGCATATTGAGGCCAATCCCGGATTTATCTGCCCTGAGTCGCGCAAAAATGAGATGATCAACAACTTTTTGCGTCCCGGGCTCCAGGATCTTTGTGTTTCACGCACCACTTTTGACTGGGGCGTTCCGGTGAGCTTTGACCCCGGCCACGTCGTCTATGTCTGGATTGACGCGCTGTCAAACTACATCACCGCCCTCGGCTATGACCCCGGCGGCCCGTCCGGCACTCTGTTTTCCCGTTATTGGCCGGCCGACGTCCATGTCATTGGCAAAGATATTTTACGTTTTCACACGCTCTACTGGCCCATTCTGCTTATGGCGTTGGATTTGCCGCTGCCCAAGCAGGTGTTTGGCCATCCCTGGCTGCTGTCCGGCGTCGACAAAATGTCTAAATCGCGGGGCAACGTACTCTACGCCGACGACCTGGTCAAATTGTTCGGTGTCGACGCTGTGCGCTACTACCTGTTGCGCGAGATGCCCTATGCCTCCGACGGCACAATTTCCCTCACACAGATGATTGGTCGAATCAATTCCGATCTGGCCAACGATTTGGGCAATCTATTGTCCCGCACCGTGGCCATGATTGAAAAATACTTCGGCGGTCTGTTGCCCGCCACGCGCCAACGTGAACCGTTGGACGGCCAAATCTTGACCTTTGCCGGTGAGGCCATCTCGGCGTTTAACGCTGCCATGGACAATTTGCAGACCGCGCAGGCGCTGACCGAGCTGTGGAAGCTCGTCGGCCGCGCCAACAAATACATTGACGAAACCACGCCCTGGGTGTTGGGCAAGAGCCCTGAAAACGCCCCCAGGCTGGCCGCCGTACTGGGTACGCTGCGCGATGTGCTGCGCATGTTAGTGCCGTGCCTGGCGCCCATTATACCCGCCTCCGCCGATATCATTCTGACCCAGATCGGTCCTGAAGACGGCCCGGTGTGCCGCGGCGAAGCGCTGTTTCCCCGCATCCAGGAACCCGTTGAGGCCCCTGCCGAGGCGGCGTCCGCGCCAACGGCGCCTCCTGTGCCGCCCGCCGCTGTCCCTGCCGCCGGCGAAGGCCAGATTACCATAGACGACTTCATGAAGACGGACATACGCGTGGCGCGTGTGTTGTCTTGTGAGCCCGTACCCAAGTCCGACAAATTGTTGTGCCTGCAATTGGACGTGGGCGAGCCGCGTCAGGTGGTCAGCGGCATTGCCCGCTGGTATCGCCCGGAAGCGCTCGTGGGCAAAGATGTCTTGCTCGTCAAAAACTTAAAGCCCGTCAAATTGCGCGGCGTAGAGAGTCAGGGGATGATCCTGTGCAGTGAAAACAGCGATGACGACTGCAAGGTGATTTTTGCGCCTGAAGGCATGTTGCCCGGCGCCAAAGTGCGGTGACGTCCATGCCGATTGTGTTTGACAGCCGCTGCGAGACATACAAGTCCCCGTTCGGTGCGGTGACCGCCGGAACAAACGTCAACCTGTCTTTGCGTCTGCCGCGGTCATTGGCGGTGTCGGAAACCGTCTTGTGTGTTTGCTTTGAGTTTGACCATGAAACCGTCGAATACCCCATGGGTTGGGTCGGACTGGAAGAGGACTGCGATGTATATACCGCTGTTTTGCCCACCGCCGGTCGGCTGGGGCCACTGTGGTATTCCTTTGCTGTCCGCCGCTTTGACCGCCCCTCGTTGTATGTCGGTCGTGCGGAGAACAGCACAGACAGCCTCGGTGTCTTGTCGGAGACCGTCCCCCGCGCCTTTCAACAAACGGTCTACGACTCCTGCTATGACGTGCCCGACTGGTACGGGCGCGGTGTGACGTATCACATTTTCCCCGACCGGTTCGCCCGTACATCTGTCCCCAACCCGTCCGGCCTTGTGGGCGACCGCACGGTACACAGCGACTGGTCAGATACGCCGGTCTACCTGCCCAACGCCGAGGGCGAAATCCGCAACAACGATTTTTTTGGTGGCTCACTGGCGGGTGTCATGCAAAAACTTCCCTATTTGCAATCGCTTGGCGTGACAACAATCTATTTTAGCCCCATCTTTGAGGCCGCGTCCAACCATCGGTACGACACATCCGATTATCTCAACATCGACCCCATGTTCGGCACAACGGAGGAATTTTCATCGCTGTGCCGTCAGGCCAAAACCATGGGTATCCGTGTCATACTTGATGGGGTTTTCAACCACACGGGTTATGATTCGCGCTATTTCAACGGGCGCGGTACTTACGACACGCTGGGCGCCTATCAGTCCCAAGCGTCCCCCTATTACGGGTGGTATGACTTTCAGGAGTGGCCATCCCGCTATTCGTCCTGGTGGGGCGTGTACACGCTGCCGCAAGTCAATGAGTGCAACGAGGACTATGTCCGTTTTATGACCGACGGCTCCGACAGTGTTATCCGTTACTGGCTGCGGGCCGGGGCTTCGGGCTGGCGGCTCGATGTGGCCGACGAACTGCCCGACGAGTTCATTGCGCGCCTGCGCGCGGCGGCGCGCGCTGAAGTGCCCGACGCTGTGATAATCGGCGAAGTCTGGGAGGATGCGTCAAACAAAATCTCCTACGAGGTGCGGCGGCGCTATCTTCTCGGCCGTGAGCTCGACGGGGTGATGAACTACCCGCTGCGCAACGCCCTGCTTGACTTTCTGCTCGGGCATGACGCCGTTCATTTCAAAAACGACATGGAGACACTGCGTGAAAATTATCCCAAACCGGCCTTCTACAGCCTGATGAACATCATCGGTACGCACGACACTCCCCGCGTACTGACCATTTTGGGCGCCGAGGGGCATGAGTACCAGTGGCCCGTGGCGCAACGGGCGGTCTTCCGGTTGCCCGCCAAGGCGCGGACGCTGGCTGTGCGCCGCTTGAAGATGTGTTCCCTCATCCAGTTTACGTTTCCGGGCTCCCCCTGTGTGTATTACGGCGACGAAGCTGGGCTGGAGGGGTTTGGCGACCCGCTCAACCGATGCGGGTATCCGTGGGGGCAGGCGGATCAGGGCCTAGTCGACTGGTATACCGCCCTCGGGCGCTTGCGCCAGCGCTATCAGTCCCTGCAAACGGGCGATATCCGGTATTTGCACGCCGCCGGTACTTTGCTGGCCTTTGCGAGAACGCACGCCACAGAGCGGACCGTGACCGTGGTCAACGTTGGTTCTCAGGAGGTCACACTGCGCATACCTTGGACCGACGAGGTGGCGTGCGACGCGCTGAGTGATTCCTGTTTTCCGTCCCACATGGGTATGCTAGCGCTGACCGTCCCGCCGATGACCGGGATGCTGCTTGTATAAATGAAACACTTACGTCAGAACTTCGAGGTGATATTTTGTCCGTAAAAAATGCCGGCCTTGGCCGTGGTCTGGGCGCCCTGCTGGGTGACGATTCCGTGCGCTCAGGCGAAAGCGCCGCCACAGTGCTTCGCATGGCCGAGGTGGAACCAAACACCGATCAGCCCCGCCGCTATTTTGACGAGACAGCGCTGGCGGAACTGGCCGACAGCATTCGCCAAAACGGCGTGCTGCAGCCGCTGTTGGTGCGACGGTTGTCTACCGGTTACTATCAAATTATCGCAGGAGAGCGCCGTTGGCGGGCCGCTCGGCTGGCCGGGCTGACCGATATTCCGGCCATTGTGCTCGAGGCGGACAACCGCCGAGCTGCCGAGCTTGCCCTCATCGAAAACCTGCAGCGCGAGGATCTCAATCCCCTGGAAGAGGCCGACGGTTTTCGGATGCTCATTGAGGAGTACGGCCTGACCCAGGAGGAGGCCGGTCAGCGGGTGGGCAGGTCCCGCCCGGCCATCGCCAACAGCCTGCGCCTTCTTTCTCTGCCTGACAAAGTGTCCGATATGGTACGCGAAGGCACTCTGTCGGCAGGCCACGCGCGCACGTTGCTGGGACTACCCTCAGGTGATCTGATGCTGCAAGCCGCAGCTCTCATTGTGTCACAAGGGTTGTCAGTGCGGCAGACCGAGGTGCTGTGCAAAAAGATGGCCGATCCGCCCGCGCCGGAGAGCCCTGCGAAAAAGGAGCCGAACTATCTGGTCGACTATGAGCGCGGCCTCTCTGCGCAGTTTGGCCGCAAGGTGAGCATAGTCAGCAATGCCAAACGCGGGAAAATAACAATTGAGTTTTATGGCGCGCAGGATCTGGACGACCTGCTGGCGCTGCTCCAAAAATGACGTTGACGCCAAGTGGAAGGTGGTATTGCCCATGAATCCGGAAAAGAAAATCATTCCCATCAAGGAGGAGACCTCGGAAAAAGGTGCCGAGTCGCCAAAAGCGGCTCTGTCAGCCCCCGGCTTTGTCATCAAGTATGGTTTGATTTTGCTGGGTGTGGCTTTTTTCCTTGTGTTTCTTTCCTACTTATCGCATATCCAGCAGGGCAATCAGCAGCAGCTGGCGGAGCTCCAAAAAAACCAGACCATTTTTTCGGTGTCAGCTATGCAGAGCATTGAATCTCTCCAGCAGGAAAACGCCGACTTGAAAGATGACCTGGAGAAGGCCAAGGGTACGGCAGACCGAACGGGGGACGCCCTGTCCGCCGCGCTGGCAGAGCTGTCACAGCTGCGTGACCAGCTCGCCGCTACGCAGGATGAATTGGCCCAATCCGAAAAAGCCGCCCAATCCGCCGCCACTGTGGCCAAGGACAAGACCGTGGCGCTTGAGTATCTGTGGCGGCTGGAGCGGCTGGTGTCCACTAAGCGCTACACAAAAGCACGCGCACTGATTGAAGAGATGCAGGGCTTGGGCCTTGTGGCTCTTCTGTCCGACGCGGAGATGCCCAACCTGGAGCCAGAGGGCGTGACGCCTGCAGAAGAGTTTGCGCGCATCGTCGAAGTGTTGTCTTAGGAAGTGAGGATTTGCTATGAAAATTCAAACCGAACTGGGGCCGATCGAGATCACAACCGATGTTTTTACCAGCATCAGCGGATGGGCTGCCAACAATTGCTTTGGCGTTAAGGGCATGGCCACCCGCTCCGTGTCCGACGGCATCGTGTACCTGCTGCGGCGCGAAAGCCTGGCCAAAGGCGTCAAGGTCTCTTTTACACAGGACGGCCTGATCAACATTGAGTTGCATATTGTGGTGGAGCATGGTGTCAATATCCCCGCGGTCAGTCAATCCATCATCTCTGAAGTGCGCTATATTGTTGAAAAATTTACCGGCGTCACGGTGGCACATGTGGAAGTCTGCGTAGACTCCATGATGACCGGACGCTGATCTCGAGATGAGTATGGAGATGGAGGTTTTTGGATGATTGAGCGCGTGAACGGGGCCGATTTTGCCCGCATGCTGAGCGCGGGTGCCGCCGCCATTGAAGGGCAGCGGCAATTGGTTAACGAACTCAACGTTTTTCCCGTGCCAGACGGTGACACGGGCACCAATATGTCGCTCTCGCTGGGCGCTGCGGCGACGGAACTGCAACGGCACTGCCCTCCCGAAGTCGGCCTTGCAGCGGATGCCGCTGCCGGCGCTCTGCTGCGCGGCGCGCGCGGCAATTCAGGCGTCATTTTGTCTCTTTTGTTTCGCGGTATCGCCCGTTCACTCAAGGAGCTCTCCGACATGGACGGCGCTGATTGGGCGCGTGCGCTGGAGTCTGGCGTTGAGGTGGCCTACCGTGCTGTCATGAAACCCGCTGAGGGGACTGTGCTTACCGTGTCCCGCGTGGCGGCCGCCGGCGCGGTCGCTGCGTCGCAGGAAAACCCCGGATTGGAATTTGTGTTGGAACGCACGTTGTCCACCGCCGAAGAGGCGCTGAAGGAGACGATTTTTCAAAACCCTGTGCTGGAAAAAGCGGGTGTCATTGACGCTGGCGGCAAAGGGTTCTGTATCATTATAGACGGTATGCTCGGCGCCCTGCAGGGGCGTGTCATCGAGACGCGACCGGCTGTCGACGGGCAACAGCAGCGCGTGCGCGCTGATTTTTCTGAGTATGTATCTGAGGATATCAAGTTTGACTACTGCACGGAGTTTATCATCAACCGCGAACGCCAAAAAAAAGACCCGCTGCGTTTGCAGGCCTTTTTGGAGTCGATCGGCGACAGTCTGGTCATGGTGGACGACGAGAAGATCATCAAAATTCACGTGCATACCAACCATCCCGGCAAAGCCCTTGAAGAGGCGCTGGGATTTGGTTCTCTGACGGCCATAAAAATTGAGAACATGCGTGAGCAGCACACACAGCAGGTGATCATGCAGGATCGGTCCGAAGTCGTCAACCGCGTCATCGCCCCGGTCAAGAGCCGCTGCGGCTTTGTGGCCGTGTGCGCCGGCGATGGGTTGAGGGACGTCTTCCTCGACCTGGGCGCCGACCAGGTGATCGCCGGCGGACAGACGATGAACCCGAGCACACAGGATATCCTGCAGGCCATTGACGCCACGCCCGCCGAAGTCGTGTTCGTCTTGCCCAACAACAAAAATATCATTCTGGCTGCCGAGCAGTGCATTCCCCTGTCCGATAAGCAGGTGGTCGTTCTGCCCGCCAAGAGTGTGCCGCAAGGCATCGCGGCTCTGTTGGCCTTTGAGCCCGCCCGGGAGACATCGGACAATCGGGAGTCCATGCTGTCGGCGCTGTCACGGATCAAGACCGGCCAGATCACTTACGCTGCCCGTGACTCGGTATTTGACGGCCATAAGATCACCTCCGGCGACTATATGGCGCTGGCCGACGAAGGGTTGCTGTTTTGCCATCCCGACCGGGCGCGAGCCGTGCACCATCTGGCGCAGAGTCTTTGCAAGGAAGCCCCCACGTTTGTGACCATTTTTTACGGAGAGAATGTGGATAGCGTCGAGGCGGAAGAGACGCAGACTGTTTTTTCCGAATTGTGCGCCGGCGCGGAAGTGCAACTCATCTGGGGCGGCCAACCGGTGTACTCCTACCTCGTCTCCGTGGAATAATTACAAACCACCCATAAACGGGTGGTTTGCAGCTGTCCACACAATGTCGTTTGTGCCGCCGCAATCTTGCGGCGGCTTCTTTCTTCTGCGTATTCTGCGTGGCCGGTACCCGGTTCGACAGGCGCCCTTTCAGAATCCCATCCTTTACTACGACGCAAAGAACCGCTTGGCCATACGGCCGAAAATATCCATCGTACCCACACGCGCCACCGCTTCAGCGGCCACAATCGGCACACGGGTGAGCTCTTTGTCGCCCGACTTGACGACTAACTCGCCCAGCATTTGGCCCTTTTCCACCGGCGCCTGCACATCCTCGGCCAATGTTACCTCCTTGGTCAGCGTGTTGGCGGCGTTTTTTTCCACCAACACATGCTGCTTGCTCTGTAACTCCGGCAGTACCTCCGCCTGTTTTCCCAAGAGGACGGGAATGGTCTGAAACACTTCGTCCGGCATAACCGGCGCGACGGTGTAATTGGCAAATCCAAAGTCCAACAGCGTTCGGGCGTCAGCGAACCGATTGTCAGACGAGTCCGCGCCCAAAATGACCGCAATGAGTTCCATTCCGCCGCGCTCGGCCGTGCCGGACAGGCAGAAGCGCGCCTTGCTGGTCGAACCGGTCTTGAGTCCCGTCGCGCCAGGGTAGAAGCGGATGAGCTTGTTGGTGTTGTTGAGGCCAAAAGCACCGTTGCGCAGCGTATCCATCCAGATGGTTGAATACTTTTTGATGTCTTCGTGCTTGAGCAGCGCCCGCGACATCAGGGCGATGTCCCGCGCTGTGGTCACATGCCCTTCATCGGACAACCCGGTGCAGTCTCTGAAAAACGTGTTGGTCATGCCCAGTTCGACAGCCTTGTCGTTCATCCGACCGACAAATGTCTCCTCGGATCCGGCCATGTGCTCGGCCAGTGCCACCGCGGCGTCATTGCCGGAGGCAATCACCACCGCCTTGAGCAGTTCCTCCACCGTGTACTGCTCTCCCTCGGCGAGATAGACCTGCGAGCCGCCCATGTTGTGGGCGGTTCGACTGATGGACACCTTTTCATCCAGGCGCAGGCTGCCTCTGTCAATGGCCTCCATAACCAGCAGCATGGTCATCACCTTTGTCACACTGGCCGGCAGGCGCGCCGTATCGGGTGCCTTTTCAAAGAGCACCTGTCCGGTCTCCTTTTCCATGAGGATGGCGGAGGGCGCTGTTATGCCGGGCGCGGCGGGTGCAGCCAGCGCACTGGCGGACAGAAGGCAGACGGTCATGCACAAACACAATATTTTTTTCACCATGTAATTCCCTCCCATAATGTCGTCCTCAATAACCTATGACGTGTCCCTGCCCGCTAGACCTGCGGACAGGCCGCATTTTTCCCATTTGATCAATATGGCGCCATTTGTTTTTGACAGTTTGTCCGCCCCTGTTTGCGGTTCTTTGATCTCTTTTACTTGCCGAATAGTCGATTGTTGTATATAATTTATACAGCACTTTATTTACATGGGAGGGTTTTACATGGCATACGTCTTGATTACCGACTCAGGCAGCGATCTGCCCTACGCATACTATGAGGAGCACGATATTCTTTTTCTGAGTATTCGTATTAACCTCAATGGACAGACCTTTGACGACGATGCCGGTAAAACATTGACGTACAAGGATTTTTATCGCCAAATACATGACGGAGCCATGCCCACGACGTCGATGATCAATCTCGACAGTTATCTGCACGTATTTGAGTCCGTTCTGAAAAGCGGGCGCGACATCATCTATCTGGGCTTCAGTTCCGGCTTGTCCGGGTCGTTTGGCGCTTCGAGGATTGCGGCAACCGAGCTGTCTGAACGCTATCCCGAGCGTCGCATACAAGTGTTTGACTCCCGATGCGCGTCATTGGGCCTGGGTCTTTTGGTGGACTACGTTCGCCGTTTGCGCGATGAAGGCCGGTCTTTTGACGAGGTCTGCCAATGGGTGGAGGACAACGCTCAGCGGATCAACCACTTTGTCACGGTCAACGACTTGATGCACCTGCACCGTGGCGGACGGGTATCCCGCACGTCGGCTGTTGTGGGTACGCTCATCGGCATCAAGCCCATGATCTATGTAAATCCCGAGGGCAAGCTCATTGTGTGCGCCAAAAAGCGTGGCCGCCGCGCCGCGCTGGAGGAACTTTTGTCCTATATGGAGCAATACACCGACCACACCGGCGCACTTGACACCATTGCCATCAGCCACAGCGACTGCGAAGAAGACGCCCGCACGGTGGAGCGTCTTGTAAAAAGCCGCTATCAGGTGGGGCACGTGATATTTAATTATATTGGTACGGTCATCGGCTCGCACACCGGCCCGGGCACTGTCGCCCTCTTCTTTTTGGGCAAGACGCGAAAAGCGTAAGTGCCGCGACCGTCTTTGTGAGGAAATCCTGTCATGGTTGAAATTTCCGTTGTCCATCTCACCAAGTATTTTGGTGATCATCTCATATTGGATGACCTCTCGCTGGAGGTCTATTCCGGAGAAAAGGTGGCCTTTGTCGGCAAAAACGGCGCTGGCAAAACCACCCTGTTTCGCATCTTGTCGGGTGAAGAGCCCTATGACGCGGGTTCATTTTCATTGGCCCCCGGTCGCCGTGTGGGCATTCTGTCCCAACTGCCCGACTACCCTGCCGCGTTTACGACGGAAGACGTACTGCGTGACGCCTTTTCCCCTCTCAAGGCTTTGGGCGATGAACTCAAAGCCCTGGAGGAAGCCATGCGGCACGACCACTCGCCAAGGTTGCTGGCCCGTTATGGCACACTCTCCACTGAGTTTGAGATCCGGGGCGGTTTTGATATGGAAACGCCGCTGGCGCGCGTGCGCGCCGGCCTGCAAATTGACGATGCCATGGTGGCGCGCCCGTTTAACTGCCTGTCCGGTGGGGAGAAAACCCGCATCAACTTGGCGCGTCTCATTTTGATGGATACGGATTTGCTGCTGCTCGACGAGCCGACCAACCATCTCGACATCAGGAGCATTGAGTGGCTCGAAGAGTATGTGGCCCGTTACAAAGGCACTGTCGTGATCGTCTCGCACGACCGCTATTTTCTGGACAATGTGGCCGACCGCGTCATTGAGCTGTCAGAGGGAAAGGCTACCTCTTACTCCGGCAACTACAGCTTTTTTGCCCAAGAAAAAGCCAGCCGCCTGGAGACACAGCGGCAGCTCTATCAGCGCGAGCAAGCTGAGAAAAAACGGCTTTTGGACACGGCGCGCCGCATGCACGATTATGCCGGCGGCAATGACAAGCTCCACCGGCGCGCCTTTGCCATTGAAAAGCGGGCGCAGCGGGTGGAGATCACCGACCGGCCGCCCGTGGAAAAAACGATGCATATGCGCTTTGGCGTGGAAGCGTTTCGCGCCGACGACGTCATGCGCATACACGACCTAGGCAAAGGCTTTGGCCAACCACTCTTTTCCGGCGTAAGCCTCACCGTGCGGGGTGGGGAGCGCATTGGCATTCTGGGCGACAACGGAACCGGCAAGACAACGCTGATGCGCGTTTTTGCCGAGGAGCTTTTGCCCGACAAGGGCGATATCTGGCGAGGGCCCACCATTCGGCAGGCCTACCTGCCGCAGCTGGTCTCATTTTCGCATCCTGAGCGCACGCTGCTGGACATGCTGCTTTACGAGCAGAACGAATCTACGCAGAACGCCCGTGACCGCCTGGGACGCTTTCACTTTGTCGGAGAAGATGTGTTCAAGGAGGTGGGCCAGCTTTCCGGCGGCGAAAAAAGCCGCCTCAAGCTCTGCCTGCTGATGAAGGACAAGGTGAACCTGTTGCTGCTCGACGAGCCGACCAACCACCTCGACATCGCTTCACGCGAATGGATGGAGGAAGCTGTTGACAACTACCATGAAACCCTCCTCTTTATTTCGCATGACCGCTACTTCATCGCCCGCTTTGCCACCCGTCTGTGGATCTTGGAAAACGGTGGGCTCACCGATTTTCACGGCACCTTTGCCGAGTACCGGCAACGAGAGACAATGCGCTCCGCGCCGCCGGTTTTGCCGGAGCGCCGCGCCAAACCGTCTGTCGAGCCTCCGCCCACGCAGGCCGCCAAACGCGGAAAGGAGCAGCGGGTGCGCGACGCCCGCCTGCGTGCCCTGGAGGCCGAAATCGGCAAGGCGGAGGCGGCGTTGGAGCAGACGGCCTACGAAATGGACAGCAGCTCTTCTGACGCGCAAGCGTTGACGGTGCTTATGGAGCGCCAACAGTCGCTGCTGCTGACCCGGGACGCGTTGTACTCCGAGTGGGGCGCGCTGTCCGAGAACTGACAGAGCCCCTCACATCACACAAATGATAGGAGGAGCCTTCTATGAAAACTGTATATTTTTTGCTGTTGTGTGCCGTGTTGCTCTTCAGCATGACCGCTTGCCAGCAACCCAACGCAAACACCTCCGCGACCACGCCGACCGCCGAGTCGACCGAACCGGTCGTCACCCCGCCGGCAGATGATTCTCTCACTGCTTCCGCCACGCCGACGGCCGCCCCCACCTCGCCCGTCGAAACAGCGATCCCCACGCCCCCGGAGGCCCCCACGCCGCCCACAGATTGGATTGAATCTGTCGTCGACGTGGATCCGCCCCCACAAACACTGGTCTGGCAGCAGGAGGACTTGCCCTACTCCGGCGATGAGCACGGAACCCTGTCACTTTACGTGAATGCAGACAGAGACGAAATTGGCGAAATTGCCTTTGACGACGGGCAGGAGTGGCTCCTGCGGCTGGAAACGCCCCAGGGCTCATTTGATCTGTTTCCGCGCCGCTATGTGCAGCTCGGTGAGGTATCCTGCTCTGTTTTTCAGGACATGAACAACGAGCCCCCCATCTTCCATGTCCTTGTGACCGTTAGCCAGTCGGCGGGATATGCTTCGTATGATTGCGTATATGACCCGGCGGAAAACGCTTTTGCGCGCCGCCCCATCTATGAAGTGTCCAATATCAATTCGTTGGCACAATCTTATGTGATTTGATGTTTGTAAGGAGGCCTCTGCCGCGATGAAAACACTGATTGCCTTTTACTCCAACACCGGGCGCACTCAGGCGCACATGATAAAGCTCATGGAGCGCCTGTCTGGCGAGCGCCTGATCACCATCCGGGCCGTCAAGACCCATGCCGGCCCCGTCGGTTTTCTGCGGTCCGGCTATGAGGCCATGCGAAAAAAAACCGCTCTGATTGAGACGCCGGGCACGCCGGTTGACATGTCCGACTACGATCTGGTCGTGCTGGGCACACCGGTGTGGGCCGGTCAAATGTCCTCGCCCATACGCACCTTTTTGCAGCAGTACGGCGCGGGGATCCGGCGTTGCGCCTATGTCATCACACACAGCGGCCCCGAAGAATACACATCGGTGTTTGACGAGCTCGACAAACTGACCGGCGTCAAGCGCTCCGCCACACTGTCGCTCAGTCGCGACACGCCCGACGCGGACGCGAAACTGGATCATTTTGCCGATACGCTGCAGGAGGATATTCTTTGAGTCGAATGCAACACAACGTGCGCCCCCCGCGCACACAAAAAAAAAGACGCCCCTGGACACTGTTTGTCGCTCCGCTGTTGCTGGCCGCCGCCCTGATGATCAACGGACGGCCGGATGCGATGTTTGCCGTCATAGCGCTGATTGCGCTGGCACTGTTGTGTACTGTCTATGGCGTGGTGGCGCTGTTGTGCCATCATCCCCGCGCAGGACGCGCCTTCCGGATGGTTCGCCTCGGCCTTCTTGCGCTGATGTCCCTTGGCGTCGCCACGTTTTTGACGTTGGAAATCATCATCGTATCCAATGCCCACAGTGACCCCGACAGGCCGGCGGACTGCTTGCTGGTGCTCGGGGCCGGGCTGCAAGGCGAACGCCTGTCGTACTCCCTGATGTCACGGCTGGATATCGCGATTGAATATTTACATAAATACCCTGGCACACCCGTCGTGGTGTCCGGGGGGCAAGGTCCCGGCGAGAGTATCAGCGAAGCGGAGGCCATGTACCGGTATTTGGTGCGCAACGGCATCGACGACCGGCGCATCATCAAAGAGAACCGTTCCCGGAGCACCGAGGAGAACTTCTCCTTCTCTAGGCCGCTCATGCCCGCGGGGACACAGACGCTGGCCGTAGCCACAAATGAATACCACATGTACCGCGCGCGCTACCTGGCCCGGCGCGAAGGGCTGACCCCGGTGGGGCTGGCGGCAGAAACGCCGTTCCCCTCCCTCAAGTTGGTCTATTTCCCGCGGGAGGCCGCTTCGGTTTTGTTCATGTTCCTTGGCTGGTAGGTTTCGCGAAAATACGGATTTCGTATAAAAAGGCCTGAGAGTTCTCCTCTCAGGCCTTTTGCTATCATCAACCTTATGATTTATGACACAAACCCCAGTGCGACATCGGCCGCCGTCGCCGCGTCCGGTGTGTACGCGTCGGCGCCAATGGAGTCGCAAAATTGCTGCGTTACCGGCGCCCCGCCCACCATAATCTTCACCTGATCGCGCAGACCGGCGGCGTTGAATGCGTCGACGACGTCTTTCATGGAGCTCATGGTCGTCGTCAGCAGTGCTGACACGCCCACGATCTGGCTGCCTGTCTCCTTGACCGTCTCGACAAATTTCTCGGCAGATACATCCACGCCCAAATCGATGACCTCAAAGCCCTTGCCTTCCATCATCAGCCGGACAAGATTCTTACCGATGTCATGCAAGTCTCCGGCCACCGTGCCGATGACCACTTTGCCGACGGCTTTCACGCCCTCTTCGGTAAGCAGCGGTTTAAGCATGGCCGTACCGGCGTTCATGGCGCGCGCTGCCACCAGCACCTCAGGCACAAACACTTCATTTTTTTTAAATTTTTCACCGATAATGCCCATGCCCAACAGCAGCCCGTCGGACAAAATCTGGCGGGCCGAGACGCCCTCTGCAATGGCTTGCTCCACATATTGCTGTACCAGTTTCGCGCGCCCTTTTTGCAGGGCGTCTGACATATCCTGTAAAACACTGCTCATAAATGTGCCTCCTCAACGATTCGTGTCTTCCGGACTACATGGCGGCCGCGCTGTTTTTCACAGTCTGCCTGTCGGCGTTGAGCCCCCGTGTAGACCGGTATTTGGCCGGCGTTATGCCGGTCAATTTCTTAAATACCTTGGTAAAATAACTCTGATCCTCAAATCCCACCTGATCGCAGATGTCGACTATGGACTCCTTGGTGGACAGCAACAGCAGCTTGCTTTTGTCAATGCGGATTTTATTAAGATAGGCACTGAATGTTCCGCCCATCTCCTCCTTAAATACCTTGCTAAAATACGACGGAGACAAAAAAACAACACCGGCCACTTCTTCCAGTGATATTTTCTCCGCATACCGTTTTTTGATGTAATCGACGGCTTTGAACATCATGTCCTTGTGCTTGATGTCCGCCATGTCGAACACATACCGTAAAAAGTGCGCCAGCACGCGTGACAACCACAGCGACATCTCCTCCGTGGAGGAAAAACGCCCAATTTCAGTCAGATACCTCTCGTTGAGGAAAAAGACCTGGTTGCAGTCCGCTCCGCCTTCAATGGCGGATCTCGACAACAAGACGAGCAGCTCCATCACCCGGGAGCGAATGATTTCAAAGCGGTTCCCGGACGCAAAGTAGATGTGCCCCAGCAACTCGTTGAGCAACCTGTGCGCCATATCCCGGTCGCCTTCGGCCAGCGATTGCATGAGGGCCCGCTCCGTTTCAAACGGATAGTCGGGCGTTGCGCCTTTGAGCTTGAGCTGATGGATCGCCAGACTGATGTCCTGTTGCTGGCGATGACCCTCCTGCGCATCTCGCAGCACCTCGCGCGCGGAGGTGCTCACGTCGCGCGCCGCGACGGCAAGCAGATCCGATAAAAAACGCACGCGCTCCGGCGACACCGTCACAAAACATGCCATCAGCTCATGAAATTCTTCGTACAGATCGGCCGACAGTCCGTTTTTCTCCAGCACGTCGTGCAGGATGTAATCCTCTTTGTCCACAATGAGCAGCGGTCCGCCCACCAGCCCGCCCACCAACTGTCCGTCCACGGTAATCGGAGAGGCAAAGTGGGTCATTCCGGTGGGGCAAAAATAGATGTACTGCCCTCCATAGCGCTCCGCCTGATAGCACCCGTAAAGGTGCACCTGACCGCAGACCGGGTGTTTTCCTGTCAGCTCTCCCAGACGGCGGCAGAAGGAACACCGCTCGCTGCTGGATCGCTGTTCAAACAGTATTTCCCCGTCGGCGTTGACCACCAGACAGTTGACGCCGGACACCTGCGCAAAGGTGCGCGCCCGGTCGATCGCCTGCGCGGGGTCATAGGAGGGAAGCTCCTGTATAGACATGAAGAGACCTCCTGACATGAGTATATCCAATCCGTGCGGCAAAATCTAAAATTATCTTTTCTTTTTTGGTACTCTCATGACAGCGGCATATCTCCGCTCGACTCCGTGACATCGCCATCGCGAATGAGCAGCAATTTGTATGGTTTTCCGATTTTCATGCAGTGCATAATGACATGCAGCGTGCCCCGCGAGACGCCGTCCCACAGGATCAGCACATAGTCGGCCTCCTTAACAATGACGCCGTTGCGCACAAGCGGCGCCGTTTTGTCATAGAGCTGGTAATTGGGTTTGATGACAGTCATCTTCAGTTTGCAGTCGGCCGCATAGCGCTCGGCCAGTGTGTCCACACCCATCGCGCCGCCGCTAATAATCTCACTGCATCCCACCGGCACATGCTCGCACAAAATGGAATAACAGCGCTCATCCAATCCGCGAGAACCCACAACCGCCACTCTCACCGTATCATTGCTCCTCATACCGCCAATTTGACACAAAATGATTATAGCATGCACGGGTATAAAAGGGAAGTTACAAACCCCACTGAAAAAGTGTGGCAGCGCATTCATTTTTTGGTAGCCTTGACATTGATTTTAACTATTCTTGATAAAAAAACGGGTTCTTGCTTCATTTTATAAATCTTGACAAGGAGATTTGCTGACAAATTGTCAAATCTTCTTTCGGCTTTTTTTCGGCGTTGCGGGTAATAGTATGAAGAGAGAAAAACATCGCAAAATCCGCACGATTTTCAAGAATCAATCTGTCACCATGACGACAATGCCGGCAAATGTCCACACGCCGTTTCAGCGCCTGCTTTTTCCCGCCAATCGACCATTTGTGATGACAAAAGTATGGCCGCTCAAAATCGGCTCAACGGGATACAAAATCCCCACAAACCCGGCACATGTCTCATGCGTGGCATAGCCTTAACACTTTTCCGCCTGTCCTGACCCGGCGGTCGCAGGCAGGCTTCATATAAAACTCAACCCGCCGGAGAAAAGATGGTATCTATGCACAGAAGAGGCGAACGCACCGCGAAGACAAAAATACTGGCCAGTATCCTTTCCGTCATGTTATTATATACGCAGCTTCCCACGATTGCACTGGCAGCGCCAGCCAAGACATTGCCCGACCTGATCCCCGGTGGTCACACAGTCGGCGTCCGGCTTCATGTCGAAGGCGTCATGGTCATCGGCCTGACACCGGTTGTCACCGCAAACGGAGAGGTCTGCCCGGCCAAAGAGGCAGGTCTCATGCCCGGCGACATGATCACAGAAATCGACAACACGCCCGTAACCTCCGCCAAAGCGTTACAAGATGCCGTCAATCACGCGGGCGACCGCGAAATCCCCATTCAGATTGAGCGGGACGGCGACAAAAAGACCCTCAAAATGCGCCCTGTCAAGTCGTCTGATGACGGCATGTTCAAAATTGGCTCTTTCATCCGCGACAGCGTGGCCGGCATCGGTACACTGACGTTCTACGACCCGAACACCAAACTGTTTGGCGCGCTGGGTCATGGCATCGGCAACGCCTCAGATCACCTTTTCACGTTTGAAACCGGCAGCATATGCCGCGCCCATGTCAAAGAAGTTGTCAGAGGACTTGTCGGCAAACCGGGCGAACTCAAGGGTGAATTTGCCCCGGAAGAAAAGGCGGGCAGTTTGCGCGCCAATACCAACTTTGGCATTTTCGGCCTGCTGGAGGACAAGTCGCTGGCCGGTGGCCTGAAAACGATGCCGGTTGCCGGTGCCCGAGAGGTCAAGACAGGTTCGGCCACGATTCTCGCCAACGTGGCGGGGGACACCGTCCACGAATACGACATTGAGATTGTCAAGATTTACGGCGTCGACAGCCCCAATCACCGGCACTTCATGCTGCGCGTCACCGATCCTGAGCTTCTTGAACTGACAGGCGGTATTGTGCAGGGGATGAGCGGCAGTCCGATCATCCAAAATGGAAAACTGGTGGGCGCCGTGACCCATGTTTTGGTGGGCGACCCCAAGCGTGGATATGGACTTTTTTTGGAAACCATGTTTGAAGCCGGCGAGGAATTTCTCGACGACGGCGACGCGCCATTGCTAAAAAAGGTGTCGTAACAGCCCGAAATTTTTTTCCAATTATTTCCATAATTAGTATTGCAAATCTCGCTCTTTTGTGATATTTTAATGGTGGCAATACAAAACAACCGGTAAAACTGACGTTATGCACAATAAGGTGCGTTATGTGGCAAAACGTTTCGTTTTACGAAAAATATTGAAGCATGGAAGGGGTACCTGTATGGAAAGCACCATTAGAATTCTCATTGCGGACGACAACCCGGATTTTCGCGGACTACTTGTGGATGCCCTTGAAGAGGAGCGCGATTTTGAAATTGTCGGTGTGGCCACCGATGGTTACCAGGCGCTGCAACACATTATGGCCATCTCGCCGGATGTGGTACTGTTGGACGTGGTGTTACCGTTGCTCGATGGATTTGGCGTTATGAAAGCCGTCAGCAGCATGACACTCAAAAACAAGCCGTCTATTATCGTTCTGTCCAGCTTTGCCACCGAACACACTACGGCAGAGGCCGCCATGTTGGGCGCCCAATACTTTATGGTCAAACCGTTTGATATGCCTACGCTGATGGATCGCATTCGCATGGTGGCGGGCCGTCTGCGCACACAACCGTTCCTATCCGCCACCCCATCGCCCGCCCGCGTCGCGCGAACCGATCTTGATATCGAGACACGCGTCACCGACATCATCCATGAAATCGGCGTGCCGGCACATATCAAGGGCTACCAATATCTGCGCGAGGCCATTATGGTGGCGGTCAAGGATCGCGACGCCATAAACGCCATCACCAAAGTTCTGTATCCCTCCGTGGCCAAGACATTTTCCACGACGCCGTCACGCGTCGAACGGGCCATCCGCCACGCCATAGAAGTGGCCTGGGATCGCGGCGACATTGAAACGCTGCAAAGCTTTTTTGGTTATACGGTCTCCAATGTCAAGGGCAAGCCCACCAATTCCGAGTTCATCGCGATGATCTCCGACCGGCTTTCCCTTCAGCTCAAAGCAGGCGCGTAAACGACCGGCCATGATGCCAAATACGGATGATAAAAGGGACGGAAGGCTAAATCTTTCCGTCCCTCTTCTTGTTTCAACTTGTGATCAACCGATATAGTTGCGTGGATCCACCGATTCCCCGTTGACACGGGTCTCAAAGTGGAGATGCGGTCCGGTAACCCGGCCTGTGGCGCCCACCTTGGCAATCAGTTCTCCCTTGGACACAATCTGCCCCTCTTCCACCAGCAGCTTGCTGCAGTGACCGTACAGGGTGACCAGCCCGCCGCCGTGGTCGATCATGATGCACAACCCATAGCCGTTTCGGGTGCCGGAGAAAATGACCTCTCCGCCGTCCGCGGCGACAATCGGCGAGCCGATGGGTCCTGCGATATCCAGTCCTTCATGCACGCGGTATCCAAACAGGTCGCGCCAGCCATATTCTGAGGTAATGGTGCCGAAATACGGCTGTGTCAGCGTGCCTGTGGGCAACTTGGGCTTCATCTTCCTTGTGCCTTCGGCAATGACCTCCTGCAGCGGGGCCAGGGAAACGTCACGGCTGACCTCCACGCGTCCATACTCTTCCCCGTCAACAAACCGCAAATCCGCCGTAATCAGTGCCATGCCGTTCATGCCCTGCACACGCACTTTGCTCTCACCAACGTAAAACTTATCGTCTTTCACCGTCACGGATGAGTAAGGAATAATTTCATCATAATACACGCGCTGTCTTGTCTCGACCGACAGGAAGGGCAGCGGGTTTTGTATCAGCAGCTTGGGCACCGCCGTCAGATCTGCCGGGTCGACATTCCTGTTGTAGGCCTGCAGATCCGCCTCGCTCATACCGTTTCGCAGCGCGATGCCAGAAAAGGTATCGCCCGCCTGCACCTGATAGTAGCGCGCGTCGCGCTTGGAGTTAAGCAGAGTTGATATATCCTGCAGCGGCTTTTCAAGCGCCGCATCGGTCCACTGATAGGTGATCTGCACGTCTTGCACAAAGTTGACAGTATCCACCGTGCCATTCATGTTGTGCGATTGGAGGATGCCGTCAAGAACGGCCTGCAAACCGGTCAGATCGGACGTGGCGGTGATCACCACGTCGTCCACGGTGAGCACATAGAGTTTTTTGATGTCGGCAATTTGGCTGAAGAGCTGCTCCTCCACCTCGGCCTGGTTGAAGATGGCCTTGCGATCAACCACCGAATATTGATAGGCCACATCGGGGTTGGGGTAATACGGATATTTCAAAATTTCACTGGCGCGCTGCGATACATTATCCACCGCCCGGTCAAACTCCGCCGAAGAGGCCACAAAGCCAATGGACTTCCCATTGAGAATGACTTCAAGACCCAGCGTGTAAAACGAGGCGATGATAAAAAACAGGCAGGCGCCGGAGAAGAGAAAAACCAGTGTCATGCGCCGGAAGAAGCGGCGGCTGAGCACAATGAGGACATTGTGCCAGTTTCTGCCGGAGGCGCGCGAAAACCCGATAAATCCGATCTGAACATGCGCGGCGCCCCTGGCGGTCATCACGGCGAAGGTATACAACAGCGTCCACAGCCACTGTCCGGCGTCCTGCCAGGCGTTGTCGACATGCTTCAGGGCCGAAACCACAGGCCGCATTGCACGGTGAAGACTCTGGTGCGCGCTCGCACCGAGCCAGCGCCATTGGCGAACCGCCCAAAAAACCAGCGCGCGGCGAGGCGCACCACCGCGCCGAAGGCTTTCCTGGCCTTCGGGCCGTAGCGGCACCGGGCTATAGCCCGGCGTTTCCGTGGCTCTGGACGGGCGAATGCTTTGGGACATACACACACCTCACATTGAGGATATCTGCCATTTGGGTCGTCAATACTACTGGTTACATTTTGGTAACAAGTAGTTACATCATACACCATCGTCCCGAGGCAGTCAAGATTTTTTTGCTTTGTGTTCCTTTTTTTGGACGACAATTTTTCTCTTCAAAAAGCGCTTATAAATCTTGTCGTTTCCTCGAAAACCGCTTGTCCCGCAATCAATTCACAGAACATTTTGCGTTCCGTACCCACCGTCGACCCACGCTGATAATTGGTATATTTTGTCAGTTATTTGTTGCGGTTTGCGCTGCCTTCACCGTAGACGTCGCATCAGTTATACCGGCCGCAAATGGGTCAGCAACTCTTCAAAATAGGATGGCCGTTCGGATACGAATGTCATCGTCTCCCCGGTGCGCGGATGCGCCAGCGTCAGGTTTTTGGCGTGCAAACATTGCCCGCCCAGCCCCCAACAGTCGGGGCCGCCATAGAGTTTGTCCCCCAAAAGCGGATGCCCCAAATCGCGCATGTGAACACGAATCTGGTGGGTTCTTCCTGTCTCCAGGCGGCAGTCCACATGAGTGGCGCCCTTGAGCCGAGCCAGCACCGTATAATGCGTCACGGCGGGGCGCCCGCTCACCGGAACAACGGCCATTCGTTTGCGATTTTTGGGGTCGCGCCCGATGGGCCGGTCAATCGTGCCGTTGTCAACGCGCATGGTACCGTATACCACCGCTTCATAGCCGCGCGTCATGCTGTGCCGGGCCAGCTGGGCGGCCAGGTTTTGGTGCGCGTCGTCGTGTTTGGCAACAGCCAGCAAACCGGAGGTGTCCTTGTCAATGCGGTGCACAATACCGGGCCGACTCACGCCACCCACGCCCGACAGGTTCCCCTGGCAGTGATGCAGCAGAGCGTTGACCAGCGTCCCGTCGGTGTGACCAGCCGCCGGATGCACCACAAGGCCGCGTGGTTTGTCAATGACCAGCAGATCGTCGTCCTCAAACACCACCGTCAGCGGTATCTCCTGAGGGACGGCCTCGCTGGGCGCAACCGGCGGCACGTTGACGACATACACCTCACCCGCCGATACGCGCATTTTCTTGCTGACCGGCCGATCCTCGCACAGCACATAACCGCTGTCGCACAGACGCTGTAACGCGCTGCGGGAAAACTCCCCGCAGCGCGCCAAAAACACATCCAGACGCTCTCCGGCATCCGTTTCAGTCACTTCAAACCGTCTTGGAGACGGCATCGCCCTTCCCCCTGTTCATCTTTTCATGCAAAAAAAGCAGATATACACAAAAGAGCACGCCGCCGCCGGTGACAAAAATGTCCGCCACATTGAACACGGCAAACCGGATAAAGTCAAACTCGAACATGTCGACGACAAACCCCTGTGCGGCGCGGTCAATGAAGTTGCCCAACGCCCCGCCTATGACCAACACAAGCGCCCACGTGCCCAACGGATGGCGTGGCCACCGTTTGAAGAGCGCGATTGCCATCGCGGCGAGCGCCAGTACCGTTAAAACCAAAAAGAGAACGCGCATATTTTCAAAGATACCGAAGGCGGCGCCGCGGTTCTCCACATAGGTCATGTGGACAACGCCCGGTATCAGCGGCTGTACCGCGATGTTCTTGAGATTGTCCGCCGACCACCATTTGACCATCTGATCCGCCGCGACGATCAGCGCTATGGCCAGCCCCTGCAACGCAATCACAGTGATGTAACCACGCCTGTGCAACGAGTGCATAGGCCGGGATGATCCGCATGACCGCCATCGTCGGTGAAATACCCCCAACAGCGCGGACACTTCTCACCGGGCGCACGCTCCACACGCACCGCGCGTACGCCGCGCACCAGTGTCACTTTAGATACAATGCAAACGGCGGGCAGCTCCGGCAGCATCTGCTGCCAGAAGTCATACTCCTCACCGTCAGCCGTCAGCGCCACGTGGGCCTCCAGAGACTTTCCAATCAGCTTATCGGCGCGCGCCGCCTCGAGTACAAGGTTGACCTCGTCGCGCAGGGCGACCACGCGGGCCCAGCGGGCCATCTCGTCGTCCTGCATGACAACATTTTCGCTCGGTGCAGGCATACTGTTAAATAGGACGCCCTCCGGATCGGCGCCACCATCATGCGGCATGGCCGACCAGATTTCTTCCGCGGTAAAGGCCAAAATAGGCGCTAGCAGCCGCGTCAGACCGTCGAGCATGATGTAGATGGCGCTCTGTCCCGCCCGGCGTGCGGGCGCGTCGGTCTTTTCACAGTACAACCGATCCTTAAGCACGTCTAAAAACAGATTAGACAGGTCACTCACGCAGAAGTTGTGTACGGCGTGCAGCGTCGTGTGGTATTCAAACGCATCGTAAAATCCGCGCACTTTCTCCACAAGCTGATCGTAACGAGCGAGCAGGAACCGGTCCAGACCGGGCATTTCGTTGACGGGCGTCAGGTTGTTCGGGTCAAACCCATCCAGTGTACCCAGCATAAACCGCGCTGTATTGCGGATTTTCAAGTACAGGTCAGACAATTGTTTGAACAATTCTTCAGAAATTCTCATGTCGCTGTGATAGTCGGAGGAGGCCACCCACAGCCGCAGCAGGTCGGCGCCATAACGTTCAATGATCTGCCCGGGTTCCACGCTGTTGCCCAGCGACTTGGACATCTTGCGTCCGTTGCCGTCAACCGTCCATCCGTGTGTGACCACCGCTTTATACGGTGCCTTTCCTTCGGTGGCGACGGCCGTCAGCAACGAAGACTGAAACCAGCCTCTGTATTGGTCGCCGCCCTCGAGATACAGGTCTGCCGGCCAATGCAGCGCGGGGTGCGTTTTAAGGACGGCGGCATGTGTCGACCCGGAGTCGAACCAGCCGTCGAGCGTATCGGTGTCCTTGCAAAACGCTGTATGCCCGCAGGCGGCGCAAACTGTCCCCTCGGGCAAAATTTCGGCGGGGCTTTGGTCAAACCAGGCGTTTGAGCCCTCTTTGGCAAACACCGCGGCGACCGCCTCAATGGACTGCGGCGTGATATGCGGTTCTTTGCATTTGGCACAATAAAACGCGGGAATGGGCAAACCCCAATGGCGCTGGCGCGAAATGCACCAGTCAGCGCGCTCGCTCACCATGGCCGCCATTCGCTCGCCGCCCCAACCGGGAATCCAGGTGATGTCCTCCACTTCTTTGAGCGCCGTCTCTTTCATGGCGTCAACCGAGGCAAACCACTGCTCGGTGGCGCGGTAGACAACCGGATTTTTGCAGCGCCAGCAATGGGGGTAGGTATGTTCCAACCGGGCTGTTGTCAGCAGCGCGCCGCTGTCGCGCAGCGCCTGCAAAATAGCGGCGTTCGCCTTTTCATAAAACATCCCGGCAAAGGGGCCGGCTTCCGCCGTCAGTATGCCGCGGCTGTCCACCGGCACGACAATCGGCAGGTCGTAGGGTTTGCAGGCAAAATAGTCCTCCATGCCGTGGCCGGGGGCCGTGTGCACACAACCGGTGCCGCTATCGGCCGTCACATGTTCGCCAAGAATGACGAGACTGTCTCTGTCCAAGAAGGGATGCCGCGTGACAACGCGATCCAGCTGCTCTCCTTTGAATGAGGCCACCTTTTTGTAGCTTTCCCAGCCGGCGACCGTCGCGACATTGTCCGCAAGTGCCTCGGCTAACACGTAATTCTCGTCGCCGACACGGTAGACGCCGTAGTCAAACCGGGGATGCAGCGAAATTGCCACATTGCCTGGCAGCGTCCAGTTGGTGGTGGTCCAGATGACAACATATGTGCGGGACAAATCGCCCAGACCCGCCAACAGACCGCGGTCGTCGGTCACCTGAAACTTGACGTAAATAGAGTCGCACGGGGTGTCCTGATATTCAATCTCGGCCTCCGCCAACGCCGTCTCGTCATGCGGGCACCAATAGACTGGTTTGAGCCCGCGGTAGATGTAGCCTTTTTCATACATGGTGCCAAAAACACGTACTTCCAGCGCCTCAAATTCCTTGTCCATCGTCAAATACGGGTGCGCCCAGTCACCGAGCACGCCCAGGCGGACAAACTGCTCGCGCTGGCTATCGACAAACCCCATGGCAAAGTCGCGGCAGCGGTCGCGAAACGCGGGAATGGACATGGTTTTGCGGTCGGCCTTGCCCTGTTTGGCTACCTGGGTCTCAATGGGCAGACCGTGATTGTCCCACCCGGGCACATAGGGCGCCTGAAACCCCGTCATGTTCTTATAGCGCACCACAAAGTCCTTGAGGATCTTATTCATGGCCGTGCCGGTGTGAATGGCATTATTGGAAAAGGGCGGGCCGTCGTGCAGCACGTAAAGCGGCTTGCCCTTGTTTTTCTCCATCAATCGCTCATAACGCTTTTTCTCTGTCCAGTCCTCCAGCATGGCAGGTTCCCGCTTTGGCAACCCGGCGCGCATGGGAAAGTCAGTTTTGGGCAGCAGGATGGTGTCGTTGTAGTCGCGCGGCATGCTTCTCTCTCCTCTAATAAAGCCGTCGGACGGTTATACACCGGACGAACATGGCCGTCAGTTTTTATTTTCGCCGTGGCCGGAGTATTGCTGGCCAAACTGAATTTGCAGATTTGGAAATTCAAACCGCGGGCGCGGCGCGGCAGTGTCTTCCTCTTTCGTTTCGCTCTGCTCCTCGCGCTGGCTCTTGAAGGCCATGTCAAAAAACGGAAGTCTCCCAGTCGTCTTGGCCCCCTCCGGCTCGGGCTCCGAGATCTGAGGCGGCGGCACCCGCACGGCGGGGATCGACGGCGAGGGCGGGGGTGGTGTGAAACTGGCTTGTTTCTGGTGAGGCGGCATGACAACGGTATTCGAACCGCTTTCAGCGGCCAGCTGCGCATTTACCGAGTCGGAGATCTCCTGCGCGGTTTGGTGGACATCTTCTCCCGCCGTACCGAATGACTCGGTGAATATATTGTTGGGCACATTGGTGATGAATTCCAGTTGTCGCGCGTACATCTCTGTCAGCTGCTGAATAAAGCGCACAGTCGCCTCTTTGAGCACCTTTTGCCGTTGCAGCTCCATCTTGTGCTCTTCGCGCACACGACGCGCCATCTCTCCGGCGTCATTGTTGGCCTTTGCCATAATGGACTCGCTTTTCTCCGTGGCATCACGCATCAGGTCGTCAGCCATCTTTTGCGCGGAAAACAACGTGCGCCGCATGGCCTCATCCACGCTGCGATATTCTTCAACCGTGTCTACAAGTACTTTCAGCTTGCTTTTGAGCACGGCATTATCCTTGTATAGCGCGGTATAATCTTCTGTCACGCGCTCCAAAAAATCATCCACACTTGCCATGTCATAGCCGCCAAACACGGCCTTTTCAAATTTTTGCTCCTGCACTTCCTGCGGCGTCAGCATGACTCACTCATCCCTTCACAGAAGATATTATGCATGCGTCCATACCCCCGTGGGCGTGGCCTTTTAGCGCATATTCATTAAAAAATTGGCAGAGGCAAAGGGCCTCTGCGTGAGTGGCGCGGTGCCGGCAGCTCGGCAAACCCATTTTTCACCACTCCGTAACACACCTAGTATAGCCTCTTTCGTTTTAGTTTACAAGTATAAAATCATGCTTCTCAATATTATCGCGCTCATTTGTGAAAAACGTCCTTCAAAGCTCTCACATTTTCTCTTCGTTTGCGCTTTCGGCATGCTCCGCGCTTGCGCGGTGCATGCCGTTATTCGGCTCGCGGGCGGAAGAGCGGTTGCAAAACCTTGACTTGCTCCTTAAACTGCGGTAAAATCAATCAAATACACACTCATTGAAAGGGGCAATTTCATATGGTCAATTCGGATTTTGCCGCCAAGTTTTCTTCGACGGGCCTTACGTTCGACGATGTATTGCTGCAACCTTCTCTTTCGGAGACGCTGCCGAAGGATGTAAATCTCACAACCGTTGTCACAAAAAAGATCTTTCTCAACATCCCGTTGCTGAGCGCTGCCATGGATACCGTCACCGAGTCGCGCATGGCCATCGCTATGGCCCGCGAGGGCGGAATGGGCATCATCCATAAAAACATGTCCATTGCCGCGCAGGCGGAGGAAGTGGACAAAGTTAAGCGTTCGGAAAACGGCGTCATTTCCAATCCGTTTTTTCTATCTCCTGACCGCAACCTGCACGATGCCGATGAACTCATGGCCAAGTATCGCATTTCCGGGGTGCCCATCTGTGAAAACGGGCGTCTGGTGGGCATTATCACCAACCGTGACCTCAAATTTGAGGAGGACTTGTCCCGCCGCATTGACGAGGTTATGACAAAAGAGCCGCTCATCACGGCCAAAGTGGGCACGACACTCGCAGAAGCCAAAGAGATTTTGCGCAAGCACAAAATCGAAAAATTGCCGCTTGTGGATGAGCACTTTGCCCTCAAGGGGCTTATTACCATCAAAGACATTGAAAAGGCCGTCATGTTCCCCAATTCCGCCCGCGACGCGGACGGTCGGTTGCTGGTCGGCGCGGCCATCGGCTGCACCGATGACATGCTGGAGCGCGCGGCCGCATTGCTGGAGTCAGGTGTGGATGCGCTGGTGCTCGATTCGGCCCACGGCCACTCGCTGGGCATTCTCAACGCCCTCAAAACAATCAAGGCAAAATATCCGCTGTCGCAGGTCATTGCGGGCAACGTGGCCACCTCCGAAGGGGCTCGCGCGCTTTGTGAATACGGCGCCGACGCCATCAAGGTGGGCATTGGCCCCGGCTCCATTTGCACCACACGTGTCGTGGCCGGTATCGGCGTTCCGCAGATCACCGCCATCTACGACTCGGCCTGCGAGGCGCAAAAACACGGCGTACCCGTCATTGCCGACGGCGGCATTCAGTACTCCGGCGATATTGTAAAGGCCCTGGCGGCCGGCGGCAATGCCGTCATGATCGGCGCCGCTTTTGCCGGCTGCGAAGAGGCCACAGGCGAGAGCGAAATCTATCAGGGCCGACGCTTCAAGGTTTATCGCGGCATGGGCTCTCTTGGGGCCATGCAGCAGGCCGGCGGCAGCCGCGACCGCTACTTTCAGCAGGAGAGCAAGAAGCTGGTGCCGGAGGGCGTGGAGGGCCGTGTCCCCTACAAGGGCTTTTTGTCGGATACCGTGTTTCAGTTTACCGGCGGTATTCGGGCGGGCATGTTCTACTGCGGCGCGCCGGACATTGCCAGTCTGCAGGCCAACGGTCGTTTTGTGACCATCACCGGGGCGGGGCTTAGAGAAAGCCATCCACACGACATATATATCACGAAGGAGTCCCCCAACTATACCCCCAATCCGCAATAGGTTTGCAATCTAGCTATGAGAAAGGTTTTTGTGCATGAAGCTGAGTTTTTCTACAGTCGGCTGCCCCAATTGGCGCTGGAGTGAAATTGTCGCGGCCGCCTGTGATTTGGGTTATAACGGCATCGAGTTGCGCGGTCTCGGCGAAGAGTTATACATGCCTCGCGTGGACCGTTTTCGTCCCGAGCGTGTGGCGGACACGCGCGCCGGGCTCACGTTGCATGAGTTGTCCATCACCTGCCTGTCGAGCGATATCTGGCTGCACAGCGCCGGCGGCGACCCCGTGTCCGACATGAAGGGTTACCTGGATTTGGCCGCTGCGCTGGGCGCTCCCTATGTCCGCGTGTTGTGCGACAGCTGGGGCGAGCCCGGACAGGTCGACGAAGAGTTGGTGTTTGAGCGCCTAGTCGCGTTGGCGCCGACCGCTTTGCAGCAGGGTGTTGTCCTGCTGGTGGAGACTAACGGCGTTTGGGCCGACACCAAAAAACTGCGCAAACTGATTGACCGTGTGGCCACTCCCGCCGTGGCCGTCTTGTGGGATGTGAACCATCCGGTGCGCAATTTTGGCGAGCCCGTGGCGGAAACGTGGGACAATATCGGCTCTCTGGTTCGGCATGTGCACCTCAAAGACAGTATCGTCGTCGGCGGCAAAACGCACTACAAGATGCTCGGCTACGGCGACTTACCCATTGCTGAGGCGCTTCGGCGGCTCAAGGCCGCCGGGTATGACGACGCGCTCTCACTGGAGTGGGTCAAGCGTTGGAATCAAGATCTGGAGGATGCGGGTGTCGTATTCGCCCATTACATTTACCAGGCGCGGAAAATGTGGCAGGAGGCCTGACAAAGTGCGCCGCCAAAATCACCACAACCAGGGAGAATATCTATGCCCAACGTGAAGCACTACGACCCGCAAACCCAGCAGATGTATACGGCCCGCCTGCGGGCGTTGCACGGAGGCGCGGCTGCGCCTCCGCTTGCGTTTGTGGATACTTACGGTTGCCAGCAAAACGAGGCCGACTCGGAAAAGCTTCGCGGCATGCTCACCGAAATGGGGTACGTGTTTACCGCCGAGGAAGCCAGCGCCGACGTCATCGTCATCAACACCTGCGCTGTGCGCGAACACGCCGAAATGCGTGTGCTAGGCAATGTGGGCGCGCTTACCCATACAAAAAAAGCCCGACAAAATCAGCTCATTGTGCTGTGCGGCTGCATGATGCAGGAGCCGGCAGCCGTGGAAAAGGTAAAAAAATCCTACCGGCACGTGGATCTGGTTTTTGGCCCGCACGCGATGCCGCGTTTTCCTGAACTGTTGTTCAACGCACTGGCGCGCACAGGACGCATTTTTGACCTGGACGACGGCGACGGCCTGATCGTTGAGGGGCTGCCCATTCAGCGCGGTGAGCGGCCGCGTGCCTGGGTGTCTGTCATGTACGGCTGTGACAACTTTTGTTCGTACTGCATTGTGCCCTACGTCCGCGGCCGAGAGCGCAGCCGCGACCCCGATATCATTCTGCAGGAAGTGCAGTCCCTGATCGCAGACGGTTACACGGAGCTCACGCTGCTCGGGCAAAACGTCAATTCTTACGGCAAGGGGTTGACGCCCGCCATCGATTTTTCCGCGCTGCTCACCCGCATCTGCGCTCTGCCCGGCGATTTTTCAGTCGGGTTCATGACTTCGCACCCAAAGGATGCTTCCCGCCGCCTGTTGGACACCATGGCGCAACATCCCAAAATGCGGCGCCACCTGCACCTGCCGTTTCAATCGGGCAGCAACCGGGTGCTTTCGGCCATGAATCGGGGGTACACCCGCGACGAGTACATGGCGCTGGTCGACTACGCGCGCGCAGTCATGCCCGACATCAACCTAACCAGTGACGTTATTGTGGGCTATCCGGGCGAAACCGACGAGGAGTTTGAAGACACCCTCGATCTCATGCGCCGGGTGCGCTTTGACAACGTGTTTACCTTCATCTACTCCAAGCGACCGGGAACACCCGCCGCCGATACGGCGGATCCCACCGGCGCAGACACGAAACGTGCGCGCATGGCGCGTCTGTTGGCGCAACAGCGCGCGCAACAAACATGATCGTGACTCTTTTCTCACTAACGAGATTGTTCTTGATTTTTCTACTTGGCTCTTGTTCTCAATAATGAAAATCACTTGATATAAGAGAGGGACTTGGGGATGGCGGACCGGACACCCATGATGCGTCAATACCGAGAGATCAAAGCCCAAACGGGGGACTGCATTCTCTTTTTCAGGCTGGGTGACTTCTACGAGATGTTCGCGGAGGACGCGCAGCTTGCCTCGCAGGAGCTATCCCTTACATTGACCACGCGGGATCGCGGCGTTGAACGCGAAGAGGATCGGGTACCCATGTGCGGTGTTCCCTACCACGCGGCCGAGAGTTATATTGCGCGCCTTGTCTCTCGTGGATACAAGGTGGCGCTGTGCGAGCAGACCGAGGATCCGGCACAGGCGAAAGGTTTGGTCAAGCGCGCCGTTGTGCGCGTCATCACACCCGGCACTGTCACTGACACGTCCATGCTCGACGAGACGCGCAACAATTTCATCTGCGCTGTCAATCTGTGCGACGATCGCGCCGGTGTGTGTTTTGCCGACATTTCCACGGGCGAGGCCTACGCCACAGAGGTGTCCGGGTCAGACACACTGCAGAAGGTGCTGTGCGAATTGGGGCGCTTTACCCCGCGGGAGGCGATTTTGAATCCGGCCGCGCGTGACTGCGCTGATCTGTGCGTTTTTTTGCGCGACCGTATGGGTTGCACGCTGGAGTCTGCCGACGATGGCTCTCTGTCCCCCGCGACGGCGGCGCCACTGGTTTGCTCGCTGTTTTCCGCTTTGTCGACAGACGAGCTGGGCCTCTCGGGCAAAGCGGCCGCGCTGGGCGCGCTGGGCGCTTTGATGCACTATCTTCAGGACACCCAAAAGGGCGGATTGACCGCCATGGGCAGTCTAAATGTCTATGATCAGGGCCGATTTATGGAGCTTGACCTCACGGCCAGGCGCAACCTAGAGCTGACCGCTTCCCTGCGCGACGGCGGTAAAAAGGGCACATTGCTTTGGGTGCTTGATCACACCAAGACGCCCATGGGCGGGCGTTTGCTCCGTGGCTGGCTGGAAAAACCCCTCATTGGCCCCATCGACATCACCCGCCGCCTGCGCGGCGTTGAGGAACTGCACGGTCATGTAGAACTGCGCGGCCTGCTGACGGAATCGCTAACCGGACTGACCGACATGGAGCGGCTCATTGGCCGCCTTGTCTATGGCACCGGCGGCGGACGCGACGCCCGCGCACTGCACACGGCGCTCTCCCGCCTACCGGCGCTTCGTGCGCCACTGTCGAATGTCCAGTCCCATATTTTACGGGACTTGCACACTGCCCTTGACGAACTCGACGACCTGCGCGAGCGGCTTGACGCGTCTATCACTCTCGACCCGCCGCATTCCATCCGGGAGGGTGGCTTCATCCGGGATGGCTTTGACCCCGAAGTGGACAGACTGCGCGGCATTTTGCGTGATACGCGCGGTCTTGTGGCGGGCATGGAGGCCACCGAGCGGGAAAAAACCGGAATCAAGAGCCTCAAAGTAGGCTACAACAAGGTGTTTGGGTATTTCATCGAGATTTCCAAGAGCTACTACCACTTGGCGCCTGACCGCTATGTGCGCAAACAGACGCTGGCAAACTGCGAGCGCTTTATCACCGAGGAGCTCAAGGACATGGAGGCCGCCATCCTTACGGCGCACGAGCGCCTGGTGGCGCTGGAATACGAGTTGTTTCAGCAACTGCGCGAAGCGTTGACCCAAAACGCCTATCGCGTGCAGCGCAGCGCGCAGGCGGTGGCCGGTGTGGACGCATTGTGTTCGCTGGCCGAGGCGGCGGCGCGCAACCGGTATGTGTTGCCCGAAGTGGACTATTCCGACGTCATCGACATCCGGGAGGGCCGCCATCCGGTCGTCGAGCGCATGCTCGACGACGGCTTGTTTGTCCCCAACGACACCTCCTTGTCTGTTTCCGCGCCGGTGGCCATCATCACGGGGCCCAACATGGCCGGCAAGTCGACCTATATGCGTCAAGTGGCCCTCATTGTACTCATGGCTCAGATTGGCAGTTTTGTACCGGCCGCTTCGGCTCGAATCGGCGCTGTCGATCGCATTTTTACCCGCGTCGGTGCTTCAGACGACCTCGCGGGCGGCCGTTCCACGTTTATGGTCGAAATGACCGAAGTGGCCGACATCCTCCAAAACGCCACAGACAAAAGTCTGCTCATCTTGGACGAGATCGGTCGGGGCACATCCACCTTTGACGGCATGAGTGTGGCGCGTTCCGTGCTGGAATACGTGGCCGACGCCAAAAAACTGGGCGCCAAGACGCTGTTCGCCACCCACTATCACGAGCTGACCGAACTGGAAAACCTGCTGCCCGGTGTCAAAAACTATAACATTGCCGTTCGGCGACGCGGGGGCGAGATTGTCTTCCTGCGCAAGATTGTGCCCGGCGGCGCGGACGACAGTTATGGGGTGGATGTGGCGGCGCTGGCGGGTTTGCCCGGCAGTGTCATTCAGCGCGCCAAGGAGATTTTGCGTGACCTAGAGGCGGGCGCTCCTGTTCACGGCGGCCGGCCCTCCAAGGCATTCCCGCAGGCGCCCGATGAGCAGCAAGTCAGTCTTGTGGATATGAAAGCGGCGGAGCTGCTGGCGCGTCTGCAAAAAGTTGACACCGACACCCTCACGCCCATCGAGTCTTTGCAAATTTTGCATGAACTGAGCCGCCGGGCGCGCGAAAAATGACCTTAGCTGTCTTTTTCTCAATTATGATATTTTTTTAATTGCAGACCAAATCGTCGTGTACGCAAGGGGAGGTGACCGCACATGCCAAAAATACAATCGCTGGATCCCCATGTGGCCGATCTCATTGCCGCCGGCGAAGTGGTCGAACGGCCCGCCTCAGCCGCCAAGGAGCTCGTTGAAAACGCCATTGACGCCGGCGCGACGGTCATTACTGTCGAGTGCGGCGGTGGCGGCGTGCGTCTGCTGCGCGTGACGGACAACGGCTGCGGCATGGCGTCCGACGACGCGGAGATGGCCTTTTTGCGTCATGCCACCAGCAAAATAAGAACCGCTGAGGACTTGCAGGCCATATACACCCTCGGCTTCCGGGGCGAGGCGCTGGCCGCCTTGGCCTCTGTGGCCCGTGTGCAGCTTATCACTCGTGAGCGCGGCGCGGCGCTGGGCCTTTCTCTCCGGCTGGAGGCCGGGCAAATCGTAGCGCGCGACGAGGCGGGTTGCCCTGAGGGCACCACGATTGTGGTGCGCGATCTGTTTTACAACACGCCCGCGCGGCAGAAATTTCTCAAAAAAGACACAACGGAGTCGGCGCATGTTCAGTTTATTTGTCAACGCGCCGCGCTTTCCCGTCCCGACATTTCTTTTCAATTTATCAAAGATGGGAAACAAATCTTTCTCACGCCGGGTGACAGCCTTCTCCGCTCCTGCCTGTTTGCCCTGTTCGGTCGCCTCTTTGTAGAGGGGTTATGTCCGATTGACTATACGCATCAAGACATTGCCGTTACCGGCTTTGTCAGCCGCCCCGAAGCCTCACAGGGCACGCGGCAGTCCCAGCACGTGTTTGTGGGTGGTCGACCCGTTTATGCCCGTATCGTGACAGCCGCACTGGAGGAAGCGTTCAAAAACGCCCTGCAGACCGGGCGTCACCCGGTCTGCGTCATGTGTGTCAATCTACCGCCCGCCGCCTACGACGTCAATGTGCATCCGGCCAAGAGCGAGGTCAAGTTTGCGCGTGAGCGCGATGTCTTTGACGCGGTCTATTTTGCGGTCAAGAGCGCGCTGGAGGCCCTCGACCGCCCCGTCTGGCGATCCGAAACCGCCCAGGCGCCCAGGGCCGCATTTCATGGCACGGCGCGGCCGCAAGCAAACGGGTTTTCCTCCATGACGGCCGCCCAATTTCGTGCGCACAACGTGCCCGAAGCGGCACCCCCGCTCCCGCTGTCGTCACCTGCAGCGGACGTGAGCAGGGTGACCGCGAACCGCTTTGTCTCCCGAGACGCGGAGCTAAAAGGCGCCAGCCCTCTGCCCGTGAGAGAAGCTGTTTTGGCATATAACGCGCCGGTGTCGCCGGAGGCGGTTCCGTCACCGGCCCTCCAAACAATGCCCACGCTGGCATCCGTGCGCGGCTGGCGCTACATCGGCGAGGCGCTGGGCGGCTTTCTACTGGTCGAATTGCCCGACGAACTGGTCATGATCGACAAACACGCCGCGCATGAGCGCATCCTCTTCAACCGGTTGAAGGCGTCATTGCACACGCCGATGGCGCAGGTGCTTATGACGCCGCTGGTTGTGTCTTTGCCGCCAGCGGATGTGGTTCTTCTGTTGGAGCAGGTCTCGCTGTTGGCCGGCATGGGCTTTTCGGTGGAGGAGTTTGGCGACGGCGTGATCGCCCTGCGCGAGGCGCCGTCCGATGTGGACATGGAGGATTTGCCCGTCCTGCTGGGCGAAATCTCCACCCGACTGCGCGAAGGCCGGCGCGATCCGGCGCCGCAGATGCAGGACGACCTGCTTCATCTCGTGGCGTGCAAGGCGGCCATCAAGCTGGGGCGCATGTCGCAGCGGCAGGAGGCCGAGTCCCTGGTGGCGCTCGTCATGGATGATCCCGAGGTGCGTCACTGCCCGCACGGGAGGCCTGTCACCCTCTCCTTGTCCCGATCAAATATTGAAAGGCAGTTTAAGCGATGAGTGAGCAGTCTCCTGCCCTGTTGTGCATCGTCGGCGCCACTGCCACCGGCAAGACGGCGCTGGCTGTTGCACTGGCGCGCCGTCTGGGGGGTGAGGTGGTGTCTTGCGACTCCATGCAGATCTATCGCGGCATGAACATCGGCACTGCCAAACCCTCTTTGCGGGAGCGGGGTGGCGTTCGGCACCATATGATTGACGTGGCTGACCCGACGGAGTCCTATTCGGCGGCCCGCTACGCCGAGGAGGCGTCCCGCGCGGTCGATGACATTTTGTCGCGCGGGCTGATCCCCATTGTGGCGGGCGGTACCGGACTTTACTTGCAGGCTTTGACGCACGGCCTGCATGACATCGTTGAAGACGACGGCCAAACCCGCGCATACTGGACCGATGTGCTCAATACAAAAGGGCCTCAGGCGCTCTATGACGCGCTGCTGCAAGTCGACCCACGGACAGCATCGCGCCTGTCGGTCTCCGACATCCGCCGGGTCATGCGTGCGCTGGAAGTGCATACGCTGACCGGCGTTCCCCTGTCGGAACGCCACGCGGAGAGCCAGCGCCGGGCGCCGCGCTACCGCGCCTCCCTTCTCGGACTTTCCCTGGAGCGGGCGGTGTTGTATGCGCGCATAGAGGCACGCGTTGACGACATGATGGCCCTCGGTCTACTCGACGAGGTGCGCGGCCTGCTTGCGCGCGGCGTACCTGCCGACAGCACGGCCATGCAGGCGATTGGATACAAGGAAATGGCGCTTGTCCTGTCGGGGGTTAGCACGCAGGAAGAGGCAACCGCAACGGTCAAGCAATCGACCCGGCGTTATGCCAAGAGGCAAGTTACCTGGTTTACCCGGCGGCATGATGTATACTGGCTGGCGGCGGATGACGAAAATCTTCTGGACAAGTCGACTGAAATCGTGGGAAATTTTTGTTTGCCGTAAGGTATGCTGTCGTGTATAATATACGCGAATAGGGGATGACAACATGCAACGCTCTACCAATTATCAGGATCTCTTCTTAAACCAGGTGCGGCGTGACCATCAGATGGTCACTATGTTCCTCGTAAACGGGTTTCAAATCAAAGGTGTCGTGCGCGGATTCGATGATTTCACCGTGGTGATGGAGGCGGAGGGGCGTCAGCAGCTCATCTATAAGCATGCCATATCCACCGTGATTCCCTCCCGGCCCATTGCTTTGAACACGGAAGAAACAGAAAAGTAAGGGATAATATGCGAAAACAGGGGATATGGGTTACGCGCATCATTTACCTCGTTTTGTTCCTGTTTGTGGTCTCCTACATGGGCTATCATGTCGTCAGTGCGCTGACGTCATCGGTGGGAACGGTGGCCGCCGTGCTGTACACATCCGAAACTTCGGTCAGTGTCAGCGGTTACTACGTACGTGACGAGGTGCTGGTGCCACGACCGTCCGGCATTTTCGAGCTAGAGGCGCGAAGCGGCCAGCGGCTGGCCAAGGGCGATACACTCGCGCTGACCTACGAGGATCTAGACACACAACGTAGGAGTGCTGAAGTGAAAGATCTGGCCGCGCGCATAGAACAACTCAAAGCCATCAGTCGCTATGCCGCCGACATCACCAATGTATCCCAGCTTGACAATGACATTTACAACAGTCTCGTTGATGTGGTCGCCCTGAGCAACGGCGGCAATCTGACCGGCATTAACACCGCGAGCATGTCCTTTAAGTCCCTGCTGTACAAAAGGGCCTACACGTATGAGCACGGGGTGGACGCCGGCGCTCTCATCGAAGACTTGACGGCGCGGATGGATTCTGAGCGCGCGCTGATGGGCAGTGCCCTGACGCGCATCGGCGCGGAGGTCTCCGGCACCTTTAGCGATACGCTTGACGGGTATGAGGAGATTTTATCCCTTGAAACGCTTGACACAATGAACGGCCGCGCTTTTATGGCGATGGCCCAGCGCGAGCCGCTCAAACCCTCGGAGGCTTTTATCGGCAAGCTTGCAACGGGCTTCCTGTGGCGCTACGCGGCGATGTTGTCCGAGGCGGACGCCAAGTATCTTGACGTGGGCCGGTCGGTTGACGTGCGGGTGGACAAGTCTTCGGGGCGCGCGCTTTCCCTGCGCGTGTACCGCAAGGACCCCGCAGAGGACGGCCGTTGTTTTGTTGTGTTTGAAAGCAGTCAGGACATGGGCTATTTTTCGTCTCTGCGTCACGAGTCCATTGAGCTCGTTCTGGAGACCCACAGCGGCGTGCGCATCCCGCGGGACGCTGTGCGCATTGACGACAAAGGGCGCGCTGGCGTTTACTGCCTGGTCACAACGCAGGTCAAGTTTAAGCCGGTGGACATCCTCCTTGAGCGTGACAACTATTACCTGGTCGCTTACCACCCGGATAATTCGTCCGGGGTGCTGCCGGGCGACGAAGTCATCGTCAGGGCCAAAGACCTTTTTGACGGGAAAGTCATCCAGTGATCGGCAGAGGAGGCTCTCGGTATGCAGATGATAGCGGAACGGCTGCTCGACATCCGCCGACGCATCGATTTCGCCGCGCGTGAGGTCGGCCGAGACCCGTCCGAAGTGACGTTGGTGGCTGCCTCGAAAACCATGCCCGTTTCGGCCGTGCGCGAAGCCATTGCCGCCGGCGTGGACGCCGTGGGCGAAAACCGTGTGCAGGAGATGTGCCAAAAAGACGCCGAAGGCGCCTACGCCGGCGCGCCGCTGCATTTTATCGGTCACCTGCAGAGCAACAAGGTTTCCAAGGTCGTGGGCCGGGCGGCGCTCATTCACTCGGTGGATTCACTGTCGTTGGCCGAGGCTATCGACGTGTGCGCCGCGCGTTGTCACTGTGTACAGTCGGTGCTGGCGCAGGTCAATATCGCGCAGGAGGTCACAAAAGGGGGGTTTTTGCCGCACGCGCTTTTTGACGCGATAAAATCTCTGTCTTCTTTGCGGCACATACGTGTTGTCGGTCTCATGTGCATTCCGCCGCCCATTGAATCGGGAAGCGATACACAATATTTTGTGGGTATGCGACGACTATATATTGACATTGGGCATAAAAACGTGGATAATGTCAGTATGGATATTTTGTCCATGGGCATGAGTGACGACTTTGAATGGGCTGTCCGTGCCGGCTCCACCATGGTTCGTATCGGAACCGCTTTGTTCGGCGCGCGCGCATACTCTGCCCCAATGGCGTAACATTGACCATTCATTAACTACGGGAGGATAGAATATATGGGTCTTTTGGACGAACTCAAACGGCTGGCGAAGCCATATTCCGAAGATGAGGATGAATTTGAAGAATTCATTCCCCGTCGCGAAAGCGTCCCCACTGCCGGAGACACTCGGCAGGACAAGGTTGTCAACATTCACACCACCACACAGCTTCAGGTCGTGTTAGTGAAACCCGAGCGCTTTGACGCCGCACCCGAGGTGGCTGATCATCTGCGGGAAAAACGCACGGTGGTTCTCAACCTGGAGTCCGCCAACAAGGAGATCGCCCGCCGTCTGGTGGACTTTATTTCGGGCGTCGCCTATGCGCAGGACGGCAAGATCAAGCGCGTAGCCAACAGTACATACATCATCACGCCCTACAATGTGGATATTTTGGGTGATCTGATTGATGAACTCGAGAACAACGGACTCTATTTCTAACCGTACTGTTTTTTGCCAAAAGAGTGTCCAGGCTGTTTTGCAGGGAGCGAACTGACCTCCCTTTATTTTTGTACACCTTTTTTGCGCGTGCAGGATAGATACAAAGGGCGCCCCGGTACAGCCGGGGCGCCCTTTTCCACTTCTCGCTGCGTGCGGTATTGTTTATGCTTCTTCAAACATGTCTTTGCCCGCGCCGCATGTCGGGCATACAAAGTCGTTCGGAACATCCGTCCAGAGCGTACCGGGGGCGATGCCTGCGTCCGGATACCCATCCTCCTCGCGATAGACAAAACCACAAAGGGTGCAAACAAATTCTTTCATGTTCCCCGCTCCTTTCCGTGTGTAGTATGATGATTATACCATACTACTTATAAATGTAAACGAAAAATTGCGCGTCTCTGTGGTAAAAAACGATGCTATTTCCCGACGCAAAAGCGTTCAAACACCCGTGTTATAATCTCTTCGGAGATGCAGCGGCCTGTGATCTCTCCCAAACACGTCAACGCGCTTTCCAGTTCCCCGAGCACCGCGTCGGGCGTCATCCCGCGTCGGATGGCGGCGGCCGCCTCGCCGAGCGCGCGCGACGCGCGCGCCACCTGGTCGGCGTGACGGGCATTGGTCAGCACACTGCCGTCGTAAGCGGCGGCCCCCGTTTCAAAGATGCGCCTGACAATGGAGTCCAGCGTGTCCAGCCCCGTCCCCTTGACGGCGCTGACGGAGCACACATACAAAAAGGCGGCCTCCACGGCGTTATGATCCAACTGTTGTGACAGATCCGATTTGTTGACAAGCACGACCGTGGGGATGCCTCTGATTTGATCCATGACGGCGCGGTCCTCCTCCGTGAGCGGAGAGGAACCGTCCAGCACAAGAAAGATCAAGCCTGCGTTGTGCGCGGCCATACGCGCCCGCGCGACGCCCATGTTCTCTATGGTGTCGTCGGTCTCCCGCAATCCCGCCGTGTCAGTTACTTTGAGCCAGACGCCGCCCATGTGCACCGACTCTTCCAGTGTGTCTCGCGTGGTGCCCGGTCTGTCGTTGACAATGGCGCGTTCGTACCCCAGCAGCGCATTGAGCAGAGAAGACTTGCCCACGTTGGGCCGCCCGATGATGGCGCAAGAAACGCCCTCCCGCAGCATTTTGCCGCGCGCGTATGTCGCCTCAAGCGCCGCCAACGACTGAGACGCGCTGAGCAGGAGTTCTGCCATCAAAGCCTCCGGCAGCGGGTCGATGTCCTCCTCCGGATAGTCCACCAGCGCGCTGAAGTGGGCACAGAGGTCGGTGACCTGCTGCCAAACGGCCTCAATCTCCTTCCGCACGGCGCCGCCAAGCTGCCCGGCGGCGTTTCGCGCCGCGTCGGCCGTCTCGGCTGTGATCAGGTCGATGACCGCCTCGGCTTGCGTCAGATCCATGCGGCCATGCAAAAAGGCCCGCTTGGTGAACTCGCCAGGCTTCGCCGGGCGGGCGCCCTGCTCGTACAGCGCGTGCAGCGTTTCCCGCAGCACAGGTGGTGAGCCGTGGCAGTGCAGTTCCACCACGTCCTCCCCGGTGTAGCTGTCAGGCGCGCGGAATACAACCGCCAGCGCCTCGTCAAGCACATGCCCTGCCTGGTCGCGCACAGCGCCCAATATCATCATGCGCGCCGCCGCTTCTCCCAGCGGCACCTGACTGTATGGAGAAAAAACATGCGCGGCTGTGGCGACGGCTTCCGCGCCGCTCAGGCGGATGATGCCGATGGCCCCAGCTGCCGGCGGGGTGGCCAGCGCCGCTATGGTGTCATTCATAGAGCACCTCACTTGTCATTGGTAGGGTATCTCCTCTCCTCGCTGAACAGTGGCGATGGCCTCCTCCAGCTTGTCAATGTCCGGCACGCCGATGCCGAAAACAGCAGGCTCTCCGTCCAAGCTGGCGGCATACAGTCTTTCGTTGTAAGGGTAAAGGGTCATCGTATGCGATGAGCCATCCTGCTTTTCCAGCGTGCACAGATAGGCGGGGGACGCGCCTTCGGGCGGCGGCGCGGCCAACAGCTTGGACAGTGTCAGCCCAAGCACACGCTGGTACAGCCGTTTGGCGTTGTCCTCAGATATCTCGCGGTTAAATGTGCCGGACATGCTGCGTAGCGTAGGATGCATGGTCTGATCCTCACCGCTGTCCTCATAGTGGAATTCCAGCAACCACACGTCGTCAGGCGTCACCAACGACACCTGCGTGAGCGATGTGATATTGTGCAGCCACAGCAGTTCGCTCATCAGACTCTCATAGTCCGTCTCCAAAAACAAATAGGTGCCCGCGGTGTCCAGCAACACACTGTCGACACCCTCATACATGATATATCGGCCGCCCGCCTCCTTGTCCTTCCGTCCAATGAGCAGCACGGTTTTATCTCCCTGCGGGCCGGTCAACTCCAACTTTGACGGTTGATCAAGTCCATAGGGCGCCAGGTCCTTTGGATGGTCCTCGACCACCTTTGACGGGGCGATAGCCGCCAGCGGCGCAATAACCTGTTTGTTGACATAGTAGTCGTTGGTGCCGAAAATGATGGGTTCAGTGAGCTCATAGGCGGAAAACCGCACATCACTTTGGCCTGCCTCCTCGGGCGAGAGCACACGTAGCGCATACGTTTTTTTCCCCACCACGCGGATGGCGCCGACAGTCTCCGTTACATTGTCCTGACTGATGGTCGGCAGGAGCCGGAGATCGCGCAGGTCGGCTTCGGTGCGCGCAAGCGCCTGTCCCGCCGCTATCGGTATTTGATACACCCCGGTTTTTCCTGTGACCTGCGCGTAATAGCCGTCTGCCATGGGCGTCGGATTCCCAAGCGACAGGGTAACGGTCTTCGCCCCGGTCGCCGTCCAAACCGCTTGCGGCTCGTCCAACCCGTACTCCGCCAGACGCGCGGCGTCCGGACTGTCTACGACAAGGCGCGCCGATAGTCCTGCAAACAATTCGGACAGGGCCGCCAGTTCACTCTCGCGGTAAGCAAATGGCGCGAAGGCCGGGTTCACGATGTAGGACACCCCCTCCTGCCCCTGTGACAATGTGACGGCGTATCCACGCCCGTCTGCGCGCACACAGCGAAACGTGCGCAGCGTATCCGGCGATATGTCCGCCAGCGTCTCAAGAACGTTGTCCGAGGGCGGCGGCGTTTCGTCGCCGGGCGGCGCGGGCGGCGGCATAAGTCGAAGAAAGGCAAAGACGCCGCACAACACGACAAAAACCACGACTGCTACGACCACATGGCGCGCATTTTTATGCGGGCGGCTCACAGGCGTCGCCTCCTTCGCCATGTGTCAAATCCAATGAGGACAATGGCCAACGGCATCACAACAATCAGCATCAGCAGCCACAGCGGCGCGGCGCCGGCCACCGACGCGTCCAACGTCTTGCTGAGGATGTCGTACTCCTTGGGCTGAATAACCACTGTTTTTGTGATGGGGTAGAGGTAGGAAAGCAGCGACGACATAAAACGGTTGTTGAGCACATCGGGCCTGTCAAGCACGGCGCTCGCCAGGGCCCCGGAGGAGATGAATATCCCAGACTTGCGCTGCTGGCCCTTGTCGTCGTAGTCGACCTGCTCGGACAACAGCGCCATGCTAAACGGGCCTCCCTCGTCGTCGGCCCCCTTTTCCAAATCGGTCTGCTCGCTGAGGACGGTCAACGCCTTGGCATAGGAGCTTTCAGCGGTTTGCAGCAGCGGCACCACCGTGCGCGCGTCTTTGTGTCCGTCAATCCAGTCGGTGATGAAGGGATTGCCCATCATCAACATGGCCAGCGGCGCGTTGTCCAGGCCGGTTGTCGACTCATGCGGCATGATTTTCGGTGTTACATAGTAGGGCTGCGCGCCGCCCTGGGCGTCCAGAATGAGCTTTTTTTCGATGTCGATGCCCCACTCCGACAAATAGCGCTCCAACACAGGCAGTTCGGGCAGCTCGTAGCTGACAAACACCAACGCGTATCCGCCCCCCTGCAAATACCCGTCGAGCTTGGCTGTCTCCTCGGCGCCAAAGTCAACCGTGGGGGCGTTGACAACCAACAGCGCCGTGTCCGCCGGGAGTTCGGCCGTCTTCAGGTTGACGGTATCGCAGGTATAGTTGGCTTTTGTCAGCAGCGCCTGCAGCTCGGGCGCGTCCTGCTCTTTGTGCCCCTCCAGGAAGACCACCCGGGGCAGTGTGTCCGCCGTCACAAACAAGATGGCGGAGGTGAGCGCCTGCTCCGTCTCCATCGACACGGTCTCGTTTTCCACATATCCGGTCTGCTGGTTACGCTGGGTCATGGCCGTCCCCAAGTCGTTAAATGGAATGGCTTTATACCGGCGGTCTCCGGATACAATGACACTGTACGGTGTCAAGTTCTCGTTTTCATTGTATTTTGCCACCAGGGCGGCGTTGACAACCGGGTCGGCATACTGCACCGTCACGTGGCCGCCCGCGAAGAGCCCATACTTTTCCAGCAGCTCGCGCAATGACAACAGGAACGGCCGAAGTGTCTGCGTAGGAGGTGTCTCCATGGCGCTCTCATTGGCCAGCACCGTGATGGTCAGCTGCTCATTCAGGCCCCGGAGCACCTGCTTTGTCTCGTCGGACATTTCGTAGAGCTTTTCACGGGTCATATCCAACTTGAGGTAAAACCGGTCTGTGAGCAGGTCTCCCAGCAGATTGACCATAATAAAGGCGCCGACCACCAGCAGCGTAAAGACGGCGGACATGGCTCCATATTTGAATTTTTGTCTCTTCATCTCCGCACCCCCGTCACGCCCAGCGTTTCTTTTCCAGCACACGTCCGGTCAGGAAAAGAAATAGCGCTGTCAGTGTGACGTAGAACAAAATATCGTTGAGCGGGAAAATGCCCTGCAGGAAACTGTCGAACCGCGAAAACGGCGAAAACCAGCCCACCGCCTGGTAAAACCAGCCCATGCTGGGCGGCACAAAATTATACAACAGAAAAAAAAGCAGATACATGCCCAGCGAACCCAACATGGCAATGATCTGGCTCTCTGTCAGCGAAGAGACAAACAGCCCCACGGCAATGCAGGCAGCCGACGAACACAATATGGCGACATAAGAGCCCATGATGGCCGCGCCGTTGGGCAACCCGTACAACGATATAATAAACGGATAGATCCCGGTCAGCACCAGCACAACCAGCATCATGCCGAAGGCGGCAAAGAACTTGCCCAGCACAATATCCATGTGACGTACAGGCGCCGTGAGCAGCAGCTGATCTGTCTTCTGCCGATACTCGTCTGCGAACAGGCGCATGGTGAGCACGGGGACGGTAATCACATTGATGATGAGCATGAAAAAGTACACCGGCGTCAATTCGGCCGACCGTCCCAGCACGTTGCCGATGTAAAACACGACATTGTTGGCCAAGATGGACAGGCCCAGGAACACATAACCGATGGGCGTGGTAAAAAAGGAGCGAAATTCACGTGAAAAAACAGCGCGCATCAGCAGTCGGCCTCCTCTTCGCTCCCGATCTCATCCGGTCTCCTAGTTTCCGGTGTTTCCGCGAGGGGCGTCTCGCCCGTCGTCAGCTTGAGGAAGACATCTTCAAGTGATACCGACGGCGGCGCCAGTCTCAGGATGGGATACCCGGCGTCGGCCAGTGCGCTGAACACGACGCGGCGCAGATCCGACTTGTCCCGTGGGCAAACCCGGTACTCATACGCCTGTGGTTCCGCCTCGTCCATCGTCTCCACTCCGGCTACGCCGTCGCAGCCGGAGAGCACCGCCTCCACCCGCTCGCGCGGGCCCTCAATCCGAACGACAAAACTGCGGTCGTCCATCATCAGTCGTGACAACTCGTCCGGCTTGCCGTCGGCCACGATGGCGCCGCCCGACATGACCAGAACCCGCTCGCAAATGGCAGACACCTCGGGCAGAATATGCGTTGACAAAATGACCGTGCGGCGGCGCCCCAAGTCGCGGATGACCTGCCGTATTTCAACGATCTGCTTCGGGTCGAGCCCAACGGTGGGCTCGTCAAGGATGAGCACATCCGGATCGCCCACAAGCGCCTGCGCCAGTCCCACGCGCTGTCTGTATCCCTTGGAAAGGTTTTTGATTAGCCTGTCCATCACGCTTTTGATGTCCACCCTGTCGGCGATGCCGCCAATATGCTCTTTGCGCCGGACCCCGCGGACGCCTTTGAGGTCATATACGAAATCCAGATACGCCCGTACCGTCATGTCCAAATACAGCGGCGGCTGCTCCGGCAGATACCCGATATGCCGTTTGGCCGCCAGCGGGTCGGCGAGCACGTCGACACCGGCGATGCTCACCTGCCCGGCTGTGGCGGAGATGTATCCGGTGATGATATTCATTGTTGTGGACTTGCCCGCGCCGTTTGGGCCGAGAAACCCGACAATCTCCCCTTCCGAAATGGAAAAAGATATGTCGTTCAACGCTTGACTGCGCCCATATTTTTTAGTCAGTCCCTGTACTTGTACCACGCGTGTTCCCCTCTCTCCCGGTTATCCACAGGTTCTTCCCATTTTATCAGGCGCGGCGGCATAAATTGTGAAGAAAATGTTAACGCAGTCGCAAGACCGTTCATTTATTATACCATAGCTGTCAACAAATGGACTCCAATTGTGGTGTAGCACGCCGCATTCCCTAGTGACCCGTATGAGTTTTGGTCAAATTCTTGACAAATGTCGAAATATGATATAGGAATGTATTGTTACAGCTTGTACTTATCGACAAAACTGTAACGGCGCACGTATGCACTTTTGGAGGAGGATGCATATGAAAATTTCCACAAAAGGCCGCTACGGTTTGCGTCTCATGATGGCATTGGCGGCACGATACGAAAAAGGAGTGGTTCCCTTAAGAGAAATCGCGTTGCAAGAGAACTTGTCGGAGAAGTATATGGAGCAAATTGTCACCTTGTACACCAGAGGTGGATTGGTGCGTAGCGTACGGGGCGCCCGCGGCGGGTACTCTTTGTCGCGTTCGCCCGCCACCATTTCTGTGGGTGACATCCTGCGGTTGAGTGAGGGTACACTTTCTCAGGACAGTACAGGCCGGGCGTTGGAGGCGGGCAAAGGGCATGATGGGAGCCCCGCGCTGGAAACACTCTGGCAAAAACTCAGAGAGGCCGTGTCTGACGTCATGGATCGGATCAGCCTTGACGAGCTTGTGAATCAAAACAAATGATCTGCACGGGGGTTTGCCGTCTGTCATACGGCAAGTCCCCGTGCCTGTTTGTTCCCGCACCGAAAGACCGGATTGTATTAGGAGAGGTTGCATGAGACTGTTTTTTGCCATTTCCTTTCCGGCGGATGTGCAGCAGGCGTTGGAAGCACATGGAAGCCGAATTTGCGCTTTGCTGCCGGGCGCGCGCTTTGTCCGCCGTGAGCTGATACATCTGACGCTGCACTTTCTGGGCGAGCAGTCCCCGACAGACGCCACTCACCTGTCGCAGTTGCTTTGCGGCGACGACATGGCGCTTCCCGCGCCGTTTACCGCCCGCACGACGGCACTGGGGTCTTTCCGCGCGCAACGTGGTCACACGCTCTGGATGGGCCTGACGCCTCATCCGGGGTTTATGCAACTGTACGACAATTTGCTCTCCTTGCTCTTGTCTGCCGGATACGCGCGCCCCCTGTCGCCCTTTGTCCCTCACATCACGCTGGCGCGCGACGCGACGCTGACCCAGCCGGTGGCGGCGTATGACGCGCTGTGTCGGATGCCGCCCCTGACGGTGCCCGTATCTGCGCTGGCGCTCTATGAAAGTATGCGCGACAACGGGCGGCTTGTGTACCATTCCATCGCATCACGTCGACTTTAATCACTGGCGCGGATTTCCTATACAGTTCTTTTTGACATTGGTCTACATAATGCTTGGGGATAACCCGGGGGATAATGGGCATAACTCCTACACAGAATCATTTTGTTATTTTTCTATCAAAGTTATTCCTTATACATAGTAACGCACATCTCTGTATATCAACTGAGCGGCAACGACTTGCACCGTTTTTATTGTGCGCATTGTCTTTACGTGCGCTGTCAATTGTGGTATACTTCAGGGGTAAAACGATGCGCCGCAGCGACCACCGATCGCTGTTTTGTCGAATGCGGTCACCTTTTGTCCGCGCCCACTTTTTTTTGAGAGGTATACGTCGCATGCACTATTTAGACAACGCCGCCAGCACCCGCCCCTGTCAGGCAGCCGTGGAAGCAGCACAGCACTGTATGACAACGTGCTTCGGAAACCCGTCGTCCCTGCACGCCGCCGGCCGATCCGCGCGGGACGCGCTGAGCCAGGCGCGCAGACAGACGGCACATGCGCTGGACGCCGCCCCCGAAGACCTTGTATTCACCAGCGGCGGCACCGAAGCGTGCAATCTGGCGCTGTTGGGCGCGGCAGGCCCGTTGGCGCGACGCGGCGGTCACGTCATTGTCTCCACCCTGGAACACGCTGCCGTGGCCGAATGCGCGCGGCATCTGCAATCAATCGGATTTTCGCTGACCTCGCTGCCGCCCGACAAAGACGGACGCCTGTCGGCAGATTCGGTCGTCGGCGCGATGAAGCCGGACACCGTTTTGGTCTCACTCATGTTGGTCTCCAACGACACCGGCGCTGTCAACCCCTTGTCCGACATCGTCCGTGCTGTGCGAAAGACACATCCGAACGTGATCATTCACACCGACGCCGTGCAGGGTTTTTTGAAAGTGCCCTGCGTACCGGCCACACTGGGTGTCGATCTGCTGACGGTTTCGGCGCATAAAATAGGCGCCCTCAAGGGCGCCGGCGCACTGTGGCGCCGCCCCGGTCTTCGTCTGACACCGCAAGTGTTGGGCGGCGGTCATGAAGAGGGCCTCCGCGCTGGCACGGAAGCGGTCCCCGCGCTGGCTGCCTTCGGCGCGGCCTGCGCGTCGCGCAAGGCCACGTTTGAGCAAGATGTCAAACACATGCGGACACTCAAGGACATGTTGCTGTTACAGCTGGCCGCCTTGCCCGGTGTGACTGTGATTGCGCCGCACGACGCGCCGCACATTGTCACGCTGTCCCTGCCCGGGTACCCCAGCGAGGTGATGCTGCGGTATTTGTCGGATGGCGGCGTGTATGTGTCCTCCGGTTCCGCCTGCCACAAAGGTCGGCGCAGTGAAGCGCTCAGTTCCATGGGCTTGTGTGCCCGAATCCTCGACAGCGTGTTGCGCGTCAGTTTTTGCCCCGACAATACGCAGCAGGATGTCGAAGCCCTGCTCGCGCGTCTGCGCGCCGGCATGTCCACACTGGTACACATATAAATTAAGAACGCATACTGCCAAGCGCACGTCCGCAATAAAACAAAAACCGCCGAAATTCGGCGGCTTTTGTTTTATTAAAACTTAAGTTCCGTGGGCGCATAGGTGGTGTCGTCCTCCAACACGCTCTCGGGTGTGGAATCATCGTCCAGGTCATCCATGTAATCGTCGTCGCAACAATCCGGAACCCCGTTGCGGCGCCGCGCCAGCAAGCCCTTGAAGAAGTCAAACTGACGCTGCAAAACATCCATATACCGCACGGCCATAATTGCGATGGCGGCGATGGCGGCCAATGTTACAACCAAGACTGCCAAGAACTTAAACGGATTTTTCATTGTGTGCCCTCCTTCATATTCTTCTTTTATATAGTGTACACCATTCTGGCAACAATATCAATCCATTTTTTACCCTGGGGCAGCCGTACCCCCTCTTTTTTTTCAACCAAATCCTCATATGCATTGCGAGCCACCAGCGCTCACAGACGTTTTTCGCTTTTGTAAAAAAACGCGCGCGTCGTCTAAAGTTCTGCCCGCCCGTGACGATATACTAGTTGTGAGGCAAGCGGGACAAACTCCTCCGGGCAATACGTCCGGGACGACGTACCCCCTCCCCCTCACCACATATTAAATGGACTACGGCAAGAGGCCGGGTCCCGAAAATTCAAGGAGGAAACACAAATGCGTATCCAAAACAATCTCATGGCCATGAACACCCACCGTCAACTCGGAGTCAACAACCTCAACCAGACCAAGTCGACCGAGAAATTGAGCTCCGGCTACCGCATCAACCGCGCCGCTGACGACGCGTCTGGCTTGTCCATCAGTGAAAAAATGAGAGCCCAGATCCGCGGCCTCAACCAGGCTTCGGCCAATGCCCAGGACGGCATCTCCCTCGTGCAGGCCGCTGAAGGCGCACTGCAAGAATCCCACAGCATTCTCCAGCGCATGCGCGAGCTGAGCGTCAAAGCCGCCAACGATGTCAATGAAACCGAAGACCGCAATGCGATCCAGAAAGAGCTTGACCAGCTGACCGCCGAAGTCGATCGGATTGCCTTCACCACCGAGTTCAACAAAAAGACACTGCTCAACGGTTCTCTGTCAAATGGCTCCTACATGCAGCTCGACTCGGCCGCCACCAATAACGCCGCCATTTCCGGCCTCCAGATGGCCACACCGACAGACGCTGTCGTGTCCGCCGTGAGAACAACCACGCCGGGTGGCCCCGTTCCCGCCGTCGCCGCTGAAAAAGCTTTTGATATCAGTGTTGGCACAGCGATCGCTTCTGGCGACACGATTTCTTTCGACATTAACGGCACCACCTACACAACCGCCGCTTTGACCGGTGGCGAAACCGACGCCCAGATTGCCACCGCCATGCAAACAGCTTTCACAGCCGGTTCGGACACCAGCGTCACCGTTGCCGCGACCGGCGGAAAACTTACGATTACATCAGCGACGGCCGACGCCGCTGGCAACGCCATCGTCGGGTTGAGCAACGTCTCTGTCACCGGCACCGGCACCGTGACTTCCACAGCGGACGCAGCTGCTACCATTGTTGGCGCGGACGCCACCACCTCAGGGCCGTCCACCTCTGTCGCCGTCACAATCGGCGGCGTAGCGACCACAAAGCAAGCTGACGGCTCCTTCAAGACCGCCGCCGGCGACTCCGTCAAAGTCAACGAGCAGGCGCTCACCGCTGACGGCACGTTCACGGCTACATACAAAGCGGCTCAGGGCGCTCCCCTGACGCTGCAAGTGGGCGCGAACGCCGGCGCAGACCAGACCATCAAGGTCTCCATCCAGGAACTGTCCGCCTCCGGCCTCGGCCTCGTCGGCCTTGACGTGTCCGACCACACCAAGGCGCAGTCCGCAATCGCCAGTGTTGAAAAGGCCATCTCCACCGTTTCCGAACAGCGCTCCGCGCTCGGTGCCGTGCAGAACCGCCTTGAGCATACCGTCGCGAACCTCGACACCGTCAGCGAAAACCTGCAGTCCGCTGAAAGTCGCATCCGCGACGTAGACATGGCCAAAGAGATGATGGCGTTCACCAAGAACAACATCCTGACCCAGGCCGCCACCGCGATGCTCGCCCAGGCCAATCAGGCCCCGCAGACAGTCCTGCAGCTCCTCCGTTAATTAAACTGCTTACTTCCACTACCTCCCTTTTTGATATTTTGCACGCCAAAAAGCCGGGCTCACGCCCGGCTTTTTGGTGCGCGCATATCGGCGCGCGCCGCCGCTTTGTCCCGCGCGTGAGAGAAATCCGTCACAAATCCCTCTTTTCTTCATAAATTATTCACCAACACGGCTCTTCATGCTGTATAATGGGGATAATATGGATAATATAGGATGTGATCATATGTCGAAGCGTGTTCTGGTTGTGGAAGACGACGCCAACATCGCGCAGTTGCTTCGCATTTATCTGGAGAAGGATGGCTTTGTTGTCGTGGGAGCCGCCGATGGCGGCGCGGGGCTGCTGGCGTTTCGCCAGCTGGAGCCCGATCTCGTGCTGCTGGACATCATGCTACCCGTCATGGACGGGTGGTCGGTCTGTCGTGAAATTCGCGCCACACACAAAACGCCCATCATCATGCTCACCGCCAAGGGCGAGACCCTCGACAAAGTGTCCGGCCTGGAGATGGGCGCCGACGACTATATCGTGAAACCCTTTGATATGAAAGAGGTCATCGCCCGCGTTCACGCTGTGCTGCGCCGTTTCGGCGGAGAGAGCGCGACCGTCGGCGGCAAAAAGTTGTTTTTTGACAAACTGGTCATTGACATGGAGGCCTACACGCTCACCGTTGACGACAAGGTGGTCGACGCGCCGCCCAAAGAGCTGGAGCTTCTCTTTCACCTAGCCTCCGCACCCAACCGTGTCTTTACCCGCAATCAGTTGCTCGACGAGGTCTGGGGGTTCGACTATTTCGGCGACTCACGCACGGTCGACGTGCACATCAAACGACTGCGCGAAAAACTGGAAGGCGTCAGTGAGACCTGGACCGTTAAGACCGTGTGGGGTGTCGGCTATAAATTTGAAGTGAAGACATTATGAAAAGTCTCTTTTTCAAATCTTTTCTCCTGACAGCGACCCTCATTTTGTTAAGTTTTCTTGTGCTGGGTGTCATTTTTGTGAGTTTGGCCTCGCAATACAATGCCTCTGAGCGAAAAAAGCAGCTGGACGTCAGCGCCGATTTGTTGACCAACACGGGCGGACTGTACATTGTCGACAGCACGCTATATCCCGACGTATACTATAGTTCCATGCTCGTACTGGCGGGCAAGCTGGCCGATGCCACCGTGTTGGTCGGCGACAGCACCGGACGGATCGTGGCCTGTTCGGACACCAGCTCCGCGCCGACCGGTAGCAAATGCACCCATGTCGGCAAGCGCATGCCAATCGATCTGATGCAGACGATGCTCGACAAAAAGGATCTTTCGCACAAGGCACTCAGCGACCTTTTTCCGGATGACCGCGTTTCGGTGGCCCGTGTGCTTACCAGTCCCACCGGCACGATCGGCGGTTTTCTCATTGTCTCCTCCGCCGCCAGTCAGGAGGGCCTGCTGCGCGGATTTGCCCGCATCTTTATGCTGGCGGCGCTGGCGGTCATGCTCTTCGCCTGCGTCTCCGCCTACCTGACCTCCCGGCGCATGACCAAGCCGCTGCGGCTGATGAGTGTCGCCTCCCAGCGCTTTGCGCAGGGTGACTTTGCCATCCGTGTGCCTGTTGAGGATCCCACGTCCGACGAGATTTCCGAACTGGCTGTCGCTTTCAACGCGATGGCAGACGCGCTTGAAAAGGCCGAAGAGCTGCGCTCAGGGTTTATCGCAAATGTCTCCCACGAGCTCAAAACGCCAATGACGACCATTTCCGGTTTTGTGGACGGCATCCTCGACGGCACCATCCCCGAGGAAAAGAGCCCCGACTATCTCAAAGCCATTCGCGCCGAGGTTCGCCGCCTGTCCCGGCTTGTGTCCAGCATGCTGGGTATTGCGCGGCTGCAAAGCGGCCAAACGCCCGCGAAAAAGCCCTTTGATCTCACGGAACTGATGCGCCGAACGCTTCTCTCCTTTGAGGCGGCCATTGAAAAACGCGAACTGATGGTGGAAATTGATCTGCCGGAAGAGGCGGTCATTGTACAGTCTGATCCGGATGCCATCACACAGATTGTGTACAACCTGCTGGATAATGCCATAAAATACAGCAGCCCCGGAGGGCTGCTGAAAATGAGTCTGACAAAAAAGAGCGGAAAGCTGTTGGTCTCGATACGCAATGACGGCCAGACTATACCGCCGGAGGATATCCCCTATGTGTTCGAACGCTTCCACAAGGCCGACAAGTCGCGCGGGATGGACAGCGCCAGCTTGGGGCTCGGCTTGTATATCGTCAAAACCATTTTGGGCAACTTAAAAGAGGCAATCACCGTCACCAGCGAAAACAATGTGACCGAGTTCACCTTTTCTATCACCGAGTCCAAGCGCTCTGCGTTTGTGCCCGGTACGCGCGAGAGTTAGCGCCCGGGCGGTACGGCGATGTCCATTTGCATCACAATCAATTTGCCGTTGATGCTCTGCTCTCTGCCCGTCTCCACAAACCCCATTTTGGCGTACAGCGCGCGGGCGGCCAGGTTGGTCTCGGCAACGCGCAGGTGCAATGCGCGCCTGCCGAGCGCGCGGAAAAAGCTCACCGCCTGGCCGACCATTTGCATTCCCAGCCCTTTTCCGCGCACCTCCGGGTACAAATATACCAGAGAAATATGGCCTGTGTTGTCCGGTGTGACGGCGTCCACGTCAAGCTCCAGCAGCCCCACCAATTTGTCCTCCAGCATGGCAAACAGCACCGCCCTGGGGTTTGCCGACGCCATGCGCATCGTGTTTTCGGCGGTGATACCGGGGCTGAACCCATACAGGGAGCCATACACCGCCATCCACGCCTCCTCGCGGCACGCCAGCGTCTGCGGCAGTTGCCGGGGTAGATCCGCCGGCACAAACCAGAGATTGGCATCGGCGGTATTGTTGTCTTTGCGCCACCAATGCTGCCTGCCCAATGTGGACAGCACCCCCAAATGGGTGTTGTCCCCCATAAAAAGAATGTCGGGCGTTGTTGTGCCGTCCCAGCGGACGCAGGCAACGCCTGTGTTGTCGCAGTGTGCGATTTCCGTCAGCCGTTCCATGGGCAGCCCCGACAATTTCGCCATAAGCAGCCGAATGACCATGCCGTGGCTGGTCAGCGCCACCGTGCCGCCGGGGTGGGCGCGTGCGATGCCGCGGAGCGCTTCCCACGCGCGCGTCAAGGCGTCTTGCATGGTCTCGCCCTGCGGCCCCCGCCGCTCAAAGCGCCAGGGATCTCTGGCAAAGGCACCGTACTGCGCGGCATCCGCGACAGCCAGTTCTCCCCAGGGGGTGTCTTCCCAATCGCCGAGGTTGATTTCGCGCAGGGCCTGCACAGGCCTGGCGGGGGCGCCGGCGGCTGTGCGCAGCGCCGTCGCCGTTTGCTGCGCCCGGTACAAGTCACTGCAGTAGACCTCGTCAAACACCGTATCGGCGAACCTGGTCCGCAGCGCCTCCACTTGCGCGCGGCCGTTGGGCGTGAGTAAGCTGTTGTACTGCCCGTGCGCGCGGCGGTACACATTGCCTTCCGCTTCTGCGTGACGGATGATATGTAGGGTCGTCATAGTCGTCACCTCTTGTTTCTGTCAAATGAGCGGTACTGTATGGCTTCCGCCAAATGCTGGACGTCGATATGAACGGCGCCCTCAACATCGGCAATCGTGCGGGCCACCCGCAGGATGCGGTCAAAGGAGCGCGCGGTCAGGCCCAAACGATCGAAGGCGCTGCGCATGATCGCTTTGCCCGCCTCGTCGATCTCACAGCAGGCCGCCATCTGCGCCTGCGAGAGTCGCGCGTTGCACAGCGTGTCGTCCCGAAAACGGACTCGCTGTATCGCGCGGGCCGCCTCCACGCGCCGCCGGACGGCGGCTGAGCTCTCGGCCGGAGAACGGTCGGCCAGCGCGTCAAAGTCCACCGACGGCACTTCGATCTGCATGTCAATGCGGTCGAGCAACGGTCCCGAAACCCTACCCATATAGCCTGCCACAGATTTGGCCTCGCAGCGGCAGCGCCCCGACGCATGCCCGTACCAGCCGCATCGGCACGGGTTCATGGCGCACACCATCATAAACAGCGCAGGGTAGGTCAGCGTACCCGACACACGAGCGATGGTGACAGACCCGTCCTCCAATGGTTGGCGCAGCACCTCAAGCGCGGTTCGTTCAAATTCGGGCAGTTCATCTAAAAACAGCACGCCGTTGTGCGCCAGCGATATTTCGCCCGGGCGCGGCACAGACCCTCCGCCCGACAACCCCACAGCCGATATGGTGTGGTGGGGCGCGCGAAACGGCCGGGAGAGCAGCAGGGGCGACTTGTCGCTCACCAGACCCGCTACAGAGTGGATCTCCATGGTCTGCAACAGTTCGGCGCGCGTCATGGCCGGCAGAATACCCGGGATGCGCCGGGCCAGCATCGACTTGCCGGCGCCGGGCGGCCCAATCATCAGTATGTTGTGCCCGCCGGCAGCCGCAATTTCCAGCGCGCGTTTGACATTGTCCTGCCCGCGCACCTCGGAGAAATCGGGCAGCGGGCGCTCCTCCGGCTCCGATCCCCGTGGCACGAGGGGCGAGAGCGGTTTTGCTCCGGACAGGTGCGCCAATATGTCGGCGTAGTGCTCGGCGGGATAGATCTCAATGCCGTCGGCCAGCGCCGCCTCACGCGCGTTGCCCGCCGGCAGAAAAAAGCGGGACATCCCCAACCTCTTGGCGCCCAAGATCATGGGCAAGATGCCGCACACGGGGCGCAACGCCCCCTCCAGTGACAGTTCTCCCACAAAGGCGGCGTCGGTCGGCGGTGCGGGAATCTCCTCATGGGCGGACAACAGCCCCAGCAAGATGGGAAGATCATACAGTGCGCCCTCCTTGCGGGTGTCTGCCGGCGCCAAATTGACCGTGATGCGGCGCATGGGAAACTCGTAGCCACCATTTTTGGTGGCGGCGCGCACGCGCTCCCGCGACTCGCGCACCACGGCGTCCGGCAGGCCTACCATGTCAAAAGCGGGCAACCCGCCCGACAAAAAGCACTCGACCGACACCTCATATCCGGTCACGCCGAGAAGTCCCATACTGCGCACTTTGGAGACCATGATTTCCGCTCCCAACTTTATGAGTGAAATATCTTGCCGTCACACGCGACAAGTTTTATTGTACGACCGCACTGCGGAATTGTCAAAGTCTGTATGTCCGGCGCGACGCCTATTCGCCTTCGTCGATCCGTCTGATCAGCTCCTGGTATATCGCATTGCGCGCATGGCCCATGTGCGAGGCGGCCTGGCGCACGGCATCGCGCGCTGAAACGCCTTGCTCCATGTACGCCATCGCCTTTTCCACCGCCTGATCCAGGGTTCCCATGCTGTCGCTCTGCGCGGGCGCCCCCTCCACCACCAGCACAAACTCGCCCCGGGGCGGCGTTTGCGCAAAGTGCGCGCATGCCTCGGTCAGCGTCAGACGCAGTACCTCTTCATGCAGCTTGGTCAACTCGCGGCAGACCGCCACACGTCTGTCTCCAAATGTCTGCGTCAGGTCGGCCAGCGTGGCCGGCAGCTTGTGAGGAGCTTCATAAAAGACCATGGTGCGTGTCTCTTGCCTCAGCGCGTCCAGATGGGCTCGTCGGCTTTTTTTGTTCATGGCCAAAAAGCCCTCAAAGCAAAACCGCCCCGTGGGCAGGCCGGAAACGGCCAGCGCCGTCGTCACAGCGCACGCGCCGGGCAACGCCGTCACAGTGATGCCGCGCTCGGTACAAAGCGCCACAAGGTCCGCCCCGGGATCGCTGATGGCCGGGGTACCGGCGTCGGTGACCAGCGCGCAGTTCTCCCCGTTGGCAATCCGGTCGCCAATGACGTCGCCCTTCATGCGGCTGTTGTATTCAAAGTAGCTGACAAGCGGTTTTTTGAGGCCAAGATGGTTGAGCAGTTTTATCGTCACGCGTGTGTCTTCGGCGGCAATGAAATCCACCTCAGAGAGCACCCGGCGGGCGCGTTCCGTCAGATCTCCCAGGTTGCCGATGGGCGTTGGCACGACATACAAAGAAGCCATGACTCACTCTCCGTCATAATAGTCAACCTGATCTTCTGTGCGGTAGAGCTGCCGCAGCCCGCCGCCAAACACACCGACCTTGCCGGAATCGGGGTACAGCGCCACGTCCACTGGTGTCTCACTGTCGACATCCAGATAGACAAGCGGCTCGGTTTCCGATGTGTTTGTCAGTTTGTGCGCGCCACGCTCATTGGCGGGAAAAAACAAAAAGTCGCCCGGTCTCACAGGCCGCTCACCGTCAGGCGTTTTCACGAGGCCCTCACCGCGCAGTATAAAAAAGCACTCTTCTCCCAAGGCATGATAGTGGTAAGGAATATTGGCTTTGCCCGGTGGTATTTCATACAAGGCGGCCACAAGTCGGTCGGCCACCCCTGCCGGGATCAGGTCACGACGAGAAAACGCATAGGAAGGATGCACACATCTGTGTATGGCGTCGATGTCCTCAACGTTGATATGAATACAGTCTCTCATGGTCTTCCTCCTTTGTATTTTTATGTCAAGTGTGTCGCTCTTGCGTCTGTGAAGCAATACCGGGCGCCGTTCACTCTACATGGCCGAACCGTCAATGAAAACATTGTAACCGACCATACGGCAAAACTCAACGCTGTCTTTGTGATGGTGGGCGTGCACAACGCCCCGTCCGGCACGCCGGGCGGGGCAACGGGGCAAGGTCCGAAAAATAAAAGAAGGACGGCTTTCGTCCGTCCTTCGGGTGGTCTTGTTTCTGGTCAGCGCTGCTGGGGGGCATCGACAGGGCACACGCTGGCGCAGGCGCCACATTCCACACATGCATTCTCGTCGATGACGTATTTGCCCTCACCGGCTGAGATGCACGAAACAATGCACTCCGGTTCGCAGGCACCGCAACTGATGCAATCGTCGTTGATATAATATGCCATGCTGTTACCACCTTTTCAACAATCTCATTAGGACTACTATTATTGTATCAAAACGCCGGTAAAATGCAAGGAAAATTTTCCGGCAAACGATTGTCCGACAGGACAAACACATAATTCACAAAAAATACCTTGACAGGCCGTCAAAGGCGTGATAAAATTCTGGCCTACATTGTGTTCTTGCAACAACGATACTTTCCCAAATTAACTTCATTTTAGCATGCTTTGTCAGAAAGCACAAGGGTTTTTTATTTTTCGTGTCAACTTATCCGTGTGTGTCGAATGCCCCTTTTCGTAACATTTTGTGCAACATAAACAACAGATGGAGTGATGGATTGATGGTCTCAGTCAAGGATATGCAGTACGGAAGAACATTGCGCAAGAGCTATTCACGCCTGCAGGAGGTACTGGAAGTCCCCAATTTGGTGGAGGTGCAAAAAAACTCTTACCAGTGGTTTTTGGACGTCGGCCTCAGGCAGGTTTTTCATGATGTATCCGCCATCACAGACTACACGGGCAACCTGGAACTGAGTTTTATCGATTTTTTGTTTGATGAGGATCCCAAGTACTCTGTCGAGGAGTGCAAGGAGAGAGACGCCACGTACGCGGCGCCTCTCAAAGTGCGTGTTCGGCTGCGCAACCGTGAGACAGAGGAAATTAAGGAACAGGAAATCTTCATGGGTGATTTCCCGCTCATGACCGAGGGCGGCACCTTCATTATCAACGGCGCCGAGCGCGTTATTGTATCGCAGATCGTGCGCAGCCCCGGTATCTACTTTGAGCAGCGCCCTGAAAAAACCACCGTGCCCTTGCTCGACGCCACCGTCATCCCCTACCGCGGCGCCTGGCTCGAATATGAAACCGATGTCAACGACATTTTTCATGTGCGCATCGACAAGAACCGCAAGCTGCCCGTGACCTCCTTCATCCGCGCCCTGGGTATCAAGACAGACGCGCAGATTTTGGATATCTTCGGTGAGGATCCGCGCATTGTGGCCACGCTGGACAAGGATCCCTCCAAAACCGAAGAGGAGGCCCTCATTGAAATCTACCGCCGTCTGCGTCCGGGTGAGCCGCCCACCGTGGACAGCGCACAAACGCTGATCAACAACCTCTTTTTTGACGCGCGGCGCTATGACCTGGGCAGCGTCGGTCGTTACAAATTCAACAAAAAATTGGCGCTTGCGCCGCGTCTGACCGCGCGCAAACTGGCGTTGCCCGTGGCCGACCCGCGCACCGGAGAGATTTTGGCCGAAGAGGGCGAGGTTCTCACGCGTGAGCGCGCCCGGCTGCTGGAGTCCAAAGGTGTGTCGGAGGTCTACATCGAACTGGACGGCAAAAAAATCAAGGTTTTCTCCAACGGCATGGTGGAGATGCGGCACTTTGTAGACTTTGACCCCACCGTGCTCGGCATCCGTGAGCGTGTGCGTTTTTCCGTTCTCTGTGAACTCATTGACAATTACTCGGGCGACGAGCTGCGCGAAGCCATCGCCGAACGCATCGACGACCTCGTGCCCAAGCACATCATCCTTGACGACATGTTGTCTTCCATCAACTACATGTGCGGCCTGTGCTTTGGCATCGGCTACATCGACGACATCGACCATCTGGGCAACCGCCGCCTACGCAGCGTGGGCGAGCTGCTGCAAAACCAGTTCCGCATTGGTTTTTCACGGATGGAGCGCGTCATTCGCGAACGCATGACAATTCAGGATCTTGACATTGTCACGCCGCAGTCTCTTATCAACATTCGGCCGGTGACCGCTTCCATCAAAGAGTTCTTCGGCTCCTCGCCGCTGTCTCAGTTCATGGATCAGACAAACCCGCTGGCAGAGCTGACGCACAAACGGCGTATGTCTGCGCTGGGCCCCGGCGGCCTGTCGCGCGAACGCGCCAACTTTGAGGTGCGCGACGTCCACTACAGCCACTACGGTCGCATGTGCCCCATCGAGACGCCGGAAGGACCCAACATCGGCCTGATCTCCTACCTTTCCACTTACGCGCGCATCAACGAGTACGGATTCATTGAGACGCCTTACCGCCGCATTGACAACCAGACGCACCGTCTCACCGACGATGTGGTCTACATGACCGCCGACGTGGAAGATGAATATATTGTTGCCCAGGCCAACGAACGCATGGATGAAAATGGCGTTTTCCTCCATGAGCGCATTACCTGCCGTCACCGCGACGAGATTTTGGAAGTTGAGCGCGAACGCGTGGATTTTGTCGACGTCTCTCCCAAGATGATGGTTTCCGTGGCCACGGCCATGATCCCCTTCTTGGAAAACGACGACGCCAACCGTGCGCTCATGGGTTCCAACATGCAGCGGCAGGCCGTTCCTCTGCTTGTGACCGAAGCTCCTTTTGTGGGTACCGGCATCGAGCACAAAGCTGCCATCGACTCGGGCGTGGTCAAGATTGCCCACGGAGACGGCATCGTCGATTGCGTCTCCGCCAACTCCATTTCGGTGCGATATGACGACGCCACCAGAAAGACTTACAACCTGACCAAATTCCTGCGCTCCAACCAGGGCACCTGTATCAACCAGAAGGCCATTGTCAGCGTGGGCGACCGCGTGAGTAAAAACGCCGTCCTGGCCGACGGCCCTTCGACGGCCGAAGGCGAAATCTCTTTGGGCCGCAACGTACTCATCGGTTTTATGACGTGGGAAGGCTACAATTATGAAGACGCCATTTTGATCAACGAACGGCTGGTGCGTGACGACGTGTTCACCTCGATCCACATCGAGGAGTATGAGACCGAATCGCGCGACACCAAGCTCGGTTCGGAAGAGATCACGCGTGATATCCCCAACGTCGGTGACGACGCGCTCAAGGATCTCGACGACCGCGGCATCATCCGTATCGGCGCCGAGGTGCGCGCCGGCGACATTCTGGTGGGCAAGGTGACCCCGAAGGGCGAAACGGAACTGACTGCTGAAGAGCGCCTGCTGCGCGCCATTTTTGGTGAAAAGGCGCGCGAAGTGCGCGACACATCCCTGCGCGTGCCGCATGGAGAAAGCGGCATTGTCGTCGACGTCAAGGTGTTCACCCGTGAAAACGGCGATGAGCTCAACCCGGGCGTCAACATGGTGGTGCGCTGCTATATTGCGCAAAAACGCAAGATATCGGTAGGCGACAAGATGGCCGGACGCCACGGCAACAAAGGCGTCATTTCTCGCATCCTGCCGCAGGAGGACATGCCGTTCCTTCCCGACGGCACACCGCTGGACATTGTGCTCAACCCGCTGGGCGTTCCGTCCCGTATGAATATTGGTCAGGTGCTGGAAGTCCACTTGGGCTATGCGGCCCATGCGTTGGGCTGGAAAGTGGCCACGCCCATCTTCGACGGCGCCAACGAAATTGATATTGAAAACACTCTCGAGCTGGCCGGTCTGCGCCGTGATGGTAAGAGCGTGCTGTTTGACGGTCGTACCGGAGATCAGTTTGACAACCTGGTCACTGTCGGCTACATCTACTTCCTCAAGCTGGCCCACCTGGTTGACGACAAGATTCACGCCCGTTCCACCGGCCCGTACAGTCTTGTCACGCAGCAGCCGTTGGGCGGCAAGGCGCAGTTCGGCGGCCAGCGCTTCGGCGAAATGGAGGTGTGGGCGCTGGAGGCTTACGGCGCGGCCTACACACTCCAGGAGATCTTGACGGTCAAATCCGACGACATCGTCGGACGCGTCAAAACGTACGAGGCCATTGTCAAAGGACACAATGTCCCTCAGCCCGGCGTGCCGGAATCCTTTAAAGTGCTCATCAAAGAGTTGCAGTCACTTGGTTTGGATGTGCGCGTACTCGACCGCAATATGGACGAAATCGAACTCAAGGAAGAGGAAGAAGAGGACAACTTCACCCGTCCGACGCGCGACGAGGACATGATGGTCGTGGAGCAGGACTTGGCTACCCATGGATTTGGCGTGGAGGACTTTGGCGAGGAAGATTCTGAAGACCTGTCCGAGGAGGAGTCCGACGACAGCTTTGATGACTTCCTGCCCGACGAGGAGCCCGAAGAAGAGTCGAAAGAGGAGACCTCGGATGAAAACCTGTTCGACCTGACGTAAATCGTCGTCACCTGCACGACACCAAAAGCAACAAATCCATCATATTGAAAGGTTGATTTGATGAGTTACGCCCCCTTTGAAGCCATCAAAATTGGTTTGGCCTCCCCGGAAATGATTCGCGAGTGGTCGCACGGCGAAGTTAAAAAGCCTGAGACCATTAACTATAGAACGTTGAAGCCCGAGCGCGACGGTCTGTTCTGCGAGCGTATCTTTGGCCCGCAGAAAGACTGGGAATGCTACTGCGGAAAATATAAAAAAATCCGCTACAAGGGCCGTGTCTGTGACCGCTGCGGCGTGGAAGTCACCAAGGCCAAAGTGCGCCGCGAGCGTATGGGTCACATTGATTTGGCCGCGCCCGTGTCACACATCTGGTATTTCAAGGGCATTCCCTCCCGCATGGGCCTGATTCTCGACATGTCGCCGCGCCTGCTGGAGAAGGTGCTCTATTTTGCCGCCTATATCGTCATCGACGCCGGTGACACGCCCCTGCAAAAAAAGCAGATTCTCACTGAAAAAGAATACCGCGACATGCTGGAAAAATATGAAAATGACTTTCGCGCCGGCATGGGCGCCGAAGCCATCCGCGAGCTGCTGGCCGAAATGGACATGGAGAAATTGTCCGCTTCCTTGCGGGCAGAACTTCGCGAGGCGTCCGGCCAGAAGAAAATGCGCATCATTAAGCGGCTGGAAGTGGTGGAATCCTTCCGTATGTCGGGCAATCAGCCCCAGTGGATGATTCTGGACGTGGTGCCGGTAATCCCGCCCGAAATTCGGCCCATGGTGCAGCTCGACGGCGGCCGTTTCGCCACCTCCGACCTTAATGACCTTTACCGCCGCGTCATCAATCGCAACAACCGTCTCAAACGCTTGTTGCAGCTCGGCGCGCCCGACATTATCGTGCGCAATGAGAAGCGCATGCTGCAGGAGGCTGTGGACGCGCTCATCGACAACGGCCGCCGCGGCCGTCCCGTCACCGGTCCCAACAATCGCGCTCTCAAGAGCCTGTCGGACATGCTCAAAGGCAAGCAGGGTCGCTTCCGTCAAAACCTGCTCGGCAAACGCGTCGACTACTCCGGCCGAAGCGTCATTGTGGTGGGGCCGGAACTGAAAATATATCAATGCGGCTTGCCCAAAGAGATGGCCCTTGAGCTGTTTAAGCCCTTTGTCATGAAAAAACTGGTGGAGGACGGGCAGGCCAACAACATCAAAAGCGCCAAGAAGATGGTCGAACGCAACCGCACAGAGGTCTATGACGCGTTGGAAAACATCATTTCGGAGCATCCGGTTCTCTTAAACCGTGCGCCGACACTGCACCGTCTGGGCATCCAAGCCTTTGAGCCGGTGTTGGTCGAAGGCCGCGCGCTCAAACTGCACCCGCTGGTGTGTACCGCTTACAACGCCGACTTTGACGGCGATCAGATGGCCGTACATGTGCCGCTGTCCGCCGAGGCGCAGGCCGAAGCCCGGTTTCTCATGCTTTCGGCCAACAACCTCTTGCATCCCAAAGACGGTCGTCCGGTCACCGTCCCGACTCAGGACATGGTGCTTGGTTCCTATTACCTGACCATCGAGCGCGACGAAGAGGGCGCCGGCAAAGTGTTCGGCAGCTTTGACGAGGCCATCATGGCCTATGAGGCGCGTGCCATCGGCATACACGCCCCCATTCGCGTGCGGGTCACACGTGAATACAATGGCGAAAGCCATACCCGCATCATTGACGCCACGGTGGGCCGGCTGCTGTTCAACGAACACATTCCGCAGGATCTCGGTTTTGTCGACCGCAGCGATCCGGCGCGCATCTGCGACCTGGAAATCACCTTCCTGACGGGCAAAAAAGAACTGGGGCGCATCATTGAGCAGTGCATTAAAAAGCATGGCTTTGCGCGCTCGTCCGAACTGCTCGACAGCGTCAAATCTCTTGGCTTCAAATATTCCACGCGCGGCGCGCTGACCATCTCGATCTCCGACATGGTCGTGCCGGAGGAGAAGGCCAAGCTCATCGAGACGGCTGAGAAAAAAGTAGCAGCCATTGACCGCCAGTTCAAGCGCGGCTTTATTACCAACGAGGAGCGCTACCGCCTTGTCATTGAGGAGTGGGACGACACGACCAAGAAGGTCACCTCCGCCATGCAGGCCAACCTCGATCGCTTCAATCCGATTTATATGATGGCGCACTCCGGCGCGCGCGGCAGCATGAACCAAATTCGCCAGCTGGCCGGTATGCGCGGCCTGATGGCCAACACCGCCGGCAAAACTATTGAAATTCCCATCAAGGCCAATTTCCGCGAGGGTTTGACCGTTTTGGAATACTTTATCTCCTCGCGCGGCGCCCGTAAGGGTCTGGCCGATACGGCGCTGAGAACCGCCGACTCGGGGTATCTCACCCGCCGTCTGGTCGACGTATCTCAGGATGTCATCATCCGCGAACACGACTGCGGCACAAATGACGGCCTCACCGTGTTTGAAATTTCCTTGGAGGGCTCCGTAATTGAGCCGCTGGTCGACCGTCTCATTGGCCGCCACCTGGCGGAGGACGTATACAGCCCTGACGGCAAACTGGTTTTCCCGCGCGGCACCCTGATGAGCGAAACCGAGGCGCAGATCGTTGTCGATGCCGGTGTCACCCGTCTTAAAGTACGCAGCCTGTTGTCCTGCCGCTCGCGGCATGGCGTCTGCGCCACTTGCTATGGCGCCAACCTCGCAACGGGCGAACTGGTCAACGTCGGCGAAAGCGTGGGCATCATCGCCGCACAATCCATCGGCGAGCCGGGTACCCAGCTGACCATGAGAACCTTCCACACCGGCGGCGTCGCTGGAGACGACATTACCCAGGGTCTGCCTCGTGTTGAAGAGCTCTTTGAGGCGCGCAAACCGAAGCGTGTGGCTGTCCTGGCGGAAATCGCCGGTGAAATCACCGTGGAGGAAGCGCGCAAGGGCGCACTGTATGTCATCACTGTGCGCGACGAAAATACCAGTGAAACCAGAACGTATCAGGTGCCCAGCACGGCCATTTTGAAAGTCAAAGAAAAACAGCATGTGGAAAAGGGAGAGGAGCTTACCGAGGGCGCCCTTTCCCCGCATGACGTACTGGCCATCAGGGGCGTGGAGGCTTTACACAACTACCTCATTCAAGAGGTGCAGCACGTGTATCGCCAGCAGGGTGTTGACATCAATGACAAACACATTGAAGTCATTGTGCGCCAGATGATGCGCAAGGTAAAAGTTGAAAACGCCGGCGACTCTGACCTGTTGTTGGGCTCAATGGTGGATCTGTTTGAATTTGAAGATGAAAACACCAAAATCCGCGCGCGCATGGCCGCCGGTGAAGAGGGCCTGACCGAGGCCACCTGCTCGCTGTTGCTGCTGGGCATTACCAAGGCGTCTTTGGCCACCGACTCTTTCCTGTCCGCCGCTTCCTTCCAGGAGACCACGCGCGTGCTCACCGAAGCCGCCATCAAGGGGAAAGTGGACAGATTGCTCGGGCTCAAAGAAAACGTCATCATCGGCAAACTGGTGCCCGCCGGTTCCGGCATGGAGGTTTACAGGGACTACGAGGTCGAACGCACACTGCCACCGGTTGACGATTATCATATTTTGGCCACAGCCGAGTGAGACTGCCGCTGGAATCCCCCGGGACGCCTGACAGATTGTTGACATTTTTCGGGTTTTGTGCTAAACTATTTACTTGCGCGACAGAATTCTGTGTGGGAGGCGAAATCCTGTGACAGATCAATTGAAGATCTCTCCCAAAGTCGTCGGCGTCAAGCAAACCCGCAAGGCCGTTCTCTCACGGGAAGTCAAGGCGGTATTTATCGCCCGGGACGCAGAGAGCCGTGTCATTCAACCGGTCATCTCTGCCTGTCAGCAGCTGGATTTGTCGGTCACCTGGGTGGAAACCATGGCCGAGCTTGGCCATGCCTGCGGCATTGAGGTGGGCGCTTCTGTGGCGGCGCTTCTCAAATAACACTTTTTTGTGTTTTGCGGAATATACTGCGTATGTTTCCGAAACAATAATGAATTAACGAGGAAAGGAGGAAAACCATGCCGACATTTAACCAATTGGTGCGTCATGGACGCGAACAGGTCACCTACAAATCGACCGCGCCCGCGCTGCAGAAAGGCCTCAACACCATCAAGCGTGAGTCCACCGATTTGTCCAGCCCGCAAAAGCGCGGCGTTTGCACCGCGGTGAGAACGGCCACCCCCAAGAAGCCCAACTCAGCGCTTCGCAAAATCGCCCGTGTGCGTCTGTCCAACGGCATTGAGGTCTCGGCCTATATCCCCGGCGTCGGACACAATTTGCAGGAGCACAGTGTCGTTATGATTCGCGGCGGCCGCGTCAAGGATATCCCTGGCGTGCGCTACCACATCATTCGCGGCACCTTGGACACACAAGGTGTCAACGGCCGTCGTCAGGCCCGTTCCAAGTATGGCGCCAAACGGCCGAAGGCCGCAACGAAGTAACTCCCAGGGACTGGTTCTGTCCCGTTTTTATACATCGGTATGTCGCTCTTGGGCGGATATCCATGAAAAACGGGGCACGAACGGAAGCGGGCACGCTTTCGAGTACCTATGAAATTCATTGCTGTGAAGGAGGGAAGCAAAGTGCCCAGACGTGGATTTGTACCCAAAAGAGATGTACTGCCCGATCCGCTGTACAACTCCAAACTCGTGACCAAACTGATCAACGGCATCATGCTCGACGGAAAAAAAGGAGTCGCCCAAAAAGTGGTGTACGGCGCGTTCGACATCATTCGCGAAAAAACGAAAAAGGAGCCTTTGGAGGCTTTTACCCAAGCTATGGAGAACATCATGCCCACCCTGGAGGTCAAAGCCCGCCGTGTCGGCGGCGCCACCTATCAGGTGCCGCTTGAGGTTCGCCCCGAGCGTCGTCAAACCCTGGGCCTGCGCTGGCTGGTCAACTATTCCCGCAACCGCGGCGAAAAGACCATGCACGAGCGTTTGGCCGGCGAAATCATGGACGCTGTCAACAGCACAGGCAATGCCGTGAAAAAGCGCGAAGACACACACAAAATGGCAGACGCCAACAAGGCTTTTGCCCATTACCGCTGGTAATCATTCGATTTATAAAGGAGCAACACCATGCCACGCCAGGTACCACTGCAATTCGTCCGCAACATTGGCATTATGGCCCATATTGACGCGGGCAAGACGACGACCACCGAACGTATCCTGTTTTACACGGGACGCAGCTATAAGCTGGGTGAAACCCATGAGGGCACCGCCACCATGGACTGGATGGCGCAGGAGCAGGAGCGTGGAATTACCATCACGTCGGCGGCTACGACGTGCCATTGGAAAGATCACCGCATCAATATCATCGATACCCCGGGCCATGTCGATTTTACCATCGAGGTAGAGCGCAGCCTTCGTGTGCTTGACGGCGCGGTATGTGTTTTCTGTGCCAAAGGCGGTGTTGAGCCTCAGTCTGAGACGGTCTGGCGTCAAGCCGACCGCTACGGTGTTCCGCGCCTTGCCTATGTCAACAAAATGGACATCATGGGAGCCAACTTCCACAGTGTTGTGGACATGATGCGCGAGCGCCTCAAGTGCAACGCCATTCCCCTTCAGATTCCGATCGGAGCCGAGGCTGACTTCAAGGGCCTGATTGATCTGGTCGCCATGAAAGCGTATATCGCCTTTGACGAGCTGGGCAAGGATATCCGCGAAGAGGAGATCCCGGCAGAGCTCGCCGATGAGGCAGCGCTCTATCGCCAGCACATGCTCGAGGAGATTTCGTCCTTTGACGACGAACTGATGGAGCTTTATCTGGAAGGGAAAGACATCCCGGAGACGCTCATTCACAAAACCATCCGCCGCGCCACCATTGACGTCAAGATGATTCCGGTGCTGTGCGGCACATCGTACCGCAACAAAGGCGTGCAAAACCTGCTCGACGCCATTGTTGCCTATATGCCTTCGCCCCTAGACATACCGGATATGACCGGCACCAATCCCGACACCGGCGAGGACGATACCCGTCCGTCATCTGACGAGGCGCCTTTCTCGGCGTTGGCCTTTAAGATCATGACCGATCCATTCGTGGGAAAACTGTGCTTCTTCAGGGTCTATTCGGGCTCCATCACTTCGGGCTCCACCGCTGTCAACTCCACCAAGGGTCATCGTGAGCGCTTCGGCCGCGTGCTGCTCATGCACGCCAACCACCGTGAGGACGTAGATCAGGTCTATGCCGGCGACATTGCCGCCGCCGTCGGCCTGAAAAACACCACTACGGGCGATACGCTGTGCGACGATAAACATCAGATTGTTCTGGAATCCATGGAGTTCCCCGAACCGGTCATTCGTGTCGCTATCGAGCCGCGCACCAAAGCCGGCCAGGAGAAGATGGGCGTGGCGCTGGCCAAGCTCTCGGAGGAAGACCCCACGTTTAAGACCTACACCGACGAGGATACCGGCCAGACCATCATCGCCGGTATGGGCGAGCTCCATCTGGAGATCATTGTCGACCGTCTGCTGCGCGAGTTCAAGGTGGAGGCCAACATCGGCAAGCCACAGGTCGCCTACAAGGAGACCATTCGCAAGCTGGCCGACGTAGACCACAAGTACGCCCGCCAGTCGGGCGGACGCGGCCAGTATGGTCACGTCAAAATCATTGTGGAGCCCAACGAATCGGGCAAGGGTTATGAGTTTATCAACAAAATTGTGGGCGGTACAGTGCCCAAAGAGTATATCCCCGCCATCGACGCTGGCATCCAGGGCGCCATGCAATCGGGCGTGCTGGCCGGCTACCAGGTGGTCGACGTAAAAGCGACATTGTACGACGGCTCCTACCACGAGGTGGACTCGTCTGAAATGGCCTTCAAAATTGCCGCCTCCATGGCCTTTAAAGAGGCCTGCCGCAAAGCCGATCCTGTGCTGCTTGAGCCCATCATGAAGGTAGTTGTGACCGTTGCCGAAGAGTACATGGGCGACGTGATCGGCGATCTCAATGGTCGCCGCGCGCACATTCACGGCATGGAAGCGCGGGCGGGCGCCCAGCAGATCGAGGCCTATGTGCCGTTGTCCGAGATGTTCGGCTACGCCACCGATTTGCGTTCCCGTACCCAGGGTCGCGGCGTATACGCCATGGAACCCAGTCACTATGTCGAGATCCCCAAGAGCATCCAGGAAAAGCTCATTGAAAAGCAGGGCCGCTAAGGCAAATAGGACTTGCCAAAATGGCCTTCAGCCTGTACAATAGCATCATCGCTTCTAAAAAAATATTAAATGATATAAAAATACAAGGAGGACATTGAACACCATGGGCAAGCAAAAATTTGAACGCTCCAAACCTCACGTTAACATCGGCACGGTTGGTCACGTCGACCATGGCAAGACCACGTTGACCGCCGCCATCACCAAGGTGCTCGGCTTCTCCGGCAAGGCCAACTTTATGGCGTATGACGCCATCGACAAGGCGCCCGAAGAAAAAGCCCGCGGCATCACAATCAACACCTCTCACGTCGAATATGAGACCGACAACCGCCACTATGCGCACGTGGACTGCCCCGGCCATGCTGACTATGTCAAGAACATGATCACCGGTGCCGCGCAGATGGACGGCGCCATTCTGGTCGTGTCCGCCGCCGACGGCCCCATGCCCCAGACCCGTGAGCACATCGTGCTGGCCCGTCAGGTCGGCGTGCCCTATATCGTTGTTTTCATGAACAAAGTCGACCAGGTCGACGATCCCGAGCTGCTTGAGCTCGTTGAGATGGAGGTTCGCGAGCTTTTGTCCAAATACGAGTTCCCGGGCGACGACATTCCCATTATCAAGGGTTCCGCCCTGCAGGCGCTGGAGAGCACGTCCACCGATGCGAGCGCGCCTGAATATGCTGCCATTGCAGAGCTCATGGCCGCTGTCGACGCCTATATCCCCACCCCAGAGCGCAAGGCCGATCTGCCCTTCCTGATGCCAGTTGAAGACGTCTTCACCATCACCGGCCGCGGCACCGTTGCCACCGGTCGCGTGGAGCGCGGAAACATCAAAATGGGTGAAGAGGTTGAAATCGTCGGTATTCGTGACACCCGCAAGACGGTTATCACCGGTATCGAGATGTTCCACAAAACCCTTGACTACGCGGAAGCCGGCGACAACGCAGGTTGCTTGCTGCGCGGCGTGGCCAAAACCGATATCGAGCGTGGTCAGGTTCTGGCCAAGCCCGGCTCCATTAAGCCCCACACCAAGTTCCAAGGCCAGGTTTACGTCCTGACCAAAGAAGAGGGCGGACGTCATACCCCGTTCTTCGGCAACTATCGTCCGCAGTTCTACTTCCGCACCACCGATGTGACCGGCGTAGTCAATCTGCCGGCCGGCGTCGAGATGTGCATGCCCGGCGACAACATCGAGATGGACGTCGAGCTGATTACCCCCATCGCCATCGAGGAAGGCCTGCGTTTCGCCATCCGTGAAGGCGGCCGCACTGTCGGCTCGGGCGTTGTCATTAAGGTCATCTCCTAAGCGTTACAAGACCGTTTTAAGGCGTCCGCCGTTTTGGCGGACGCCTTTTCGTTGTCGCTCGACGCCCACGGGCCTATGGCGCTTGTCCGCACTGGAAACATGCCCGCCGGACAACCGTCGATTCCATAACGAGAGCCCGCCAAAATTGACGGGCTCTCGTGTCATTTTTATCCGGTCGCACCCACCAGCGCTTCCGTATCCGCGCGGGGGAGTCGTCGAGATGTCCATACATACCACACGAAAATCCACAAACCACGTACGGTGGCACCGATGGTGATGCCCCACCAGATGCCGTCCAGGCCGAGGGAAGTCTGTGACAGGGCCCATGACAACGGCACACGCATGGCGTTGGACAATATGCTGGCCAGTGAGGGCGGCAGTGTCTTGCCGACGCCCCGGAACGCACCCGCAGACACCGCTTCCAGGCAAGCCACCAGCTGGCAGGCCGCCAGAATTTTTAAGTAAACGCCACCCATGTCCGCTATAACCATGTCCGGCAAAAACAGATAAAACAGCATGCGCCCCAGAAAAAACAAAACAGCGGTGACAACTACGCCATAAATGGCCATGGCCCCAATGGACAGCTTAAAACCGCGATGGATCCTCGACCACTTCCCGGCGCCATAATTCTGTCCAACAAAGGCCGTCAGCGCTGATCCAAAGCCGCCGCCTATCAGCCAGGACAGTGACTCCACCTGTGACCCCACGCGGCTGACGGAGATGGCGTTGGCGCCATAGGAGGCCACAGAACGGGCAATGAGCATCGACAGCAATGTAAAAAGCAAGCTCTCCAACGCCACGGGCAGGCTCCACCGCACAACGCGCCATATGCACGCAAAGTCCGGACGCAGCCAAATCCTGTACCGGGCAAACGGACGACTTTTGGCCCACTTGATCGCCAGCATAAAGATACCCGCCACCACCCACTGCGCAATCACAGTGGCCCAGGCAGCGCCAAAAATGTCCATCTTGAACACGAAGATCATCAAGGGGTCGAGCAACATGTTGACGCCCAGCCCGACGGCGTTGGCGGCAAACGAGACGCGGGAGTTTCCTGCGCCGTTAAAGGTGCCCGTCAGCGCGCCGCTGATGTAGGTGGCCGGCACACCCAGGCCGATGATGCACAGATAACCGGCGGCGTCCGCCGCCACTTGCGCCTCAGGGATGTCAAAAAAACTGATCATCTGCTGGTTGAACAACAGCAGCGCCAGGCCGTACAGTACGCCAAACGCCGCGCCGATGAGCATGGCGTTTTGTGAAAATGCCTTGGCGCTGTCCGGCTCGCGGCGGCCCATACTCTGGGACACCCCAATTTCCGCACCCATGCGGCCCAAAATCAAAAAGGCCATACCCAGCCACATAAACATGCCTGCGGAACCGGAGGCGGCCACAGCGTTGCTGCCCACACGGCCTAGCCAGAACATATCCGTCAAATTGTAGGCCATTTGTACGAGTTGCGTGCCCATGATAGGCACGGCAACATGCAGGAGCTTGGCCAAAATGCCGCCCTGCGTCAAATCTGTTTTTGATGCTTCTCCCATGTGGTTCCTCCGCAGATACAAGTATTAAAAATTGTACCACGTTGGGGGAAAATGGTCAATGTCCAATACATGGCCGACAGGTGGTCACGTCACGGAAATCGTTTGTGCGCTGTCGGTGTCCGGGCGAATAGCGGCCAGGTTGCGCAGGCCTGAAGACATGCGCCCGACGCCTGCCCATGGTCGTTTGTCCCGTTTTTGTGTAATTCTTCCGGACGCCCTCTTGCTATTTTCGCCAAAGATGGTATATAATATTGACTTGCAGCAAACGTTGAGAATATGACGTACCCTCTTGGGATGTCTATTCGGCAGAGAAGGAGAATGACTGTGAAGTACGTATACCTGTTTTCCGAAGGGCGCAGTGAAATGCGCGATCTGTTGGGCGGCAAAGGCGCCAATCTGGCTGAAATGACCAACCTCGGCCTGCCTGTTCCGCAGGGCTTCACTGTGACCACCGAGGCCTGCACCCGCTACTATGACGATGGAGAGGTCATCTCCGCCGAAATCGAGACGCAAATTGATGAGTACATGAAAAAACTGGAGTCCATAAGCGGCAAAAAGTTTGGCGACGCGGCCAATCCGCTGTTGGTGTCCGTGCGTTCCGGTTCCCGGGCCTCCATGCCGGGCATGATGGACACCATTTTGAACTTGGGCATGAACGATACGGTCGCCGAAAGCCTTGCCGCCCTCACAGGTAACCCTCGTTTTGTCTACGACTCCTATCGCCGCTTCGTGCAGATGTTTTCTGATGTCGTCATGGAAATGTCAAAGGCGCACTTTGAGACCTTTATCCATGCGATGAAGGAGAACAAAGGTGTTGTGCACGATACCGAACTGGACACAGAGGATATGAAGGCCCTGGTTTCGCAGTTTAAAGGCTATTATAAAGAACAAAAGGGCGAAGAATTCCCGGCCGACCCAAAAGTGCAGCTGTTGGAAGCCGTCAAGGCTGTTTTCCGCTCCTGGAACAACCCCCGCGCCATCGTTTACAGACGGATGAATGACATCCCCTCTTCCTGGGGTACTGCGGTCAACGTGCAGTCAATGGTCTTTGGAAACATGGGAGATGATTCGGGGACGGGCGTCGCGTTTACCCGCAACCCAGCCACTGGCGAAAAAAAGCTGTATGGCGAGTTTTTGATGAACGCCCAAGGTGAGGACGTTGTGGCCGGCATTCGCACGCCGCAGTCGATTGACCAGCTTGCGCAAGTCATGCCGGACGTCTATACCCAGTTTGCCTCCATTGCAGACACACTGGAAAAGCACTATCACGACATGCAGGATATGGAATTCACCATTGAAAAGGGCACGTTGTACATGCTGCAAACCCGCAATGGTAAGCGGACGGCTCCGGCCGCGCTCAAGGTGGCCGTCGACATGGTGGCCGAAGGTATGTGCTCCAAAGAAGACGTCATTTTAAAGGTCGACCCCAAGCAGCTGGATACATTGCTGCATCCGCAGTTTGAACCCAAGGCGCTCAAAGCGGCGAAACCTGTGGCGACCGGCCTGGCCGCCTCACCGGGCGCCGCCTGCGGGCGGCTGTGTTTCACCGCCGAGCAGGCGGTGACGGAGGCCAAAAAGGGGCCTGTCCTCCTTGTGCGCCAAGAGACCTCCCCGGAGGACATCGAAGGGATGTACGCAGCGCAGGGCATTCTCACCGCGCGCGGTGGCATGACGTCTCACGCGGCCGTGGTGGCCCGTGGCATGGGCACCTGCTGTGTGGCCGGATGCGGAGACGTGGTGGTCAGCGAGCAGACGCAAACGCTGACGGTGGCCGGTCAGACGCTTAAGGCCGGCGAATACATGAGCATCGACGGCTCCACCGGCCACGTATATGTGGGTCAGCTGCCCACTGTGGAGGCCACTGTGACCGGAGACTTCGCCACCTTCATGAGTTGGGCAGACGAAATCCGTACCCTCAAAGTGCGTACCAATGCCGACACCCCGCACGACGCCGAGCAGGCGGTGTCTTTCGGCGCCGAGGGTATCGGCCTGACCCGCACAGAGCATATGTTTTTTGACACCGACCGCATTATGCCGATGCGCGAGATGATTGTGGCCAAAGACGAGGCGTCTCGCCGCGCGGCATTGGCCAAGTTGCTGCCCATGCAACGCGGAGACTTTGAAGGCATTTTCAAGGCCATGGGAGAGCGTCCCGTGACCATCCGCCTGCTGGATCCGCCTCTCCATGAGTTCCTGCCGCAAAAGGAAGAAGATATCCAAGCGCTGGCCAAAGAACTGAGTCTTTCGGTGGCGGATCTCAAAAGCGCCATTGACGGTCTGCATGAGTTTAACCCCATGATGGGGCACCGCGGCTGCCGTTTGGCCGTCTCATACCCGGAAATTGCCGAGATGCAGGCCCGGGCGATTATTGAAGCGGCCATCAATGTACACAAGGAGACAAATCTGAACATCGTCCCGGAAATCATGATCCCCCTGGTGGGTGATGTGCGCGAGATGAAGTTTGTCAAAGATATCATTGTACGTACCGCCGACGAGATCATCTCCCAGTCCGGCGTGGCGCTGAAATATATGGTGGGCACCATGATTGAGATCCCGCGCGCGGCGCTGACAGCGGACGAGATTGCCGTCGAGGCCGAATTCTTCAGCTTCGGAACCAATGACCTCACGCAAATGACCTTCGGCTTCTCGCGCGACGACGCCGGCAAGTTCCTCGACGACTATTACAGCCGCAAAATTTATGAGTCTGACCCCTTTGTGAAGATGGATCAAACCGGCGTGGGTCGTCTTGTCAAGATGGCCGTCGACTTGGGCAGAAAGACGCGCCCCAACATCAAGTTGGGCATCTGTGGCGAACATGGCGGTGACCCGGCGTCAGTAGAGTTCTGCCACTTTGCCGGACTGCAATATGTCTCCTGCTCGCCTTTCCGTGTGCCGATCGCGCGTTTGGCGGCGGCGCAGGCGCGTGTCAATGAACTGCGCGGCGGCGGCGACCTGGGCCAAAAATAACAGCGACCTCCTCGGTCTGGGTTTTTCTGTTTTTCGTTATTCCCATCAGTTTATATCGTATTATAAAGAGAACGGGCCGATCACGGATTGGCCCGTTCTCTTTAGTCAAGGTTTCGGTCAGTGTTTCCGTTCGTGAGAGAAAAAAGCTCCGGCAGCGGTTTGATCTATCGCCAAACGACCGCTCACGATCGCCACTCCTCTATCGCCACAATCTGTGACTTGACAATCACGACTGTCTGCCTGCGGGTCGTACGTCGGCCGGGCAAGACGGTCAGCAGCGTCACAGTCTCATGATCTTCATACAAAAACAAGCCGGAAAATGTTCTGCCGACCGTGTGTACCCTTACGGACTGACCCGCCTGCACTGGCATGCGCCAGCATGCGGACGGGCGTATGAGCCCTGACAATTGTCCGTAATTTTGGATAAAGAGCACCGTTTCACCGCCTTTTTTGTGTCGTTTTACCCACTCCACCATATGATGGGATAGGACCGAAGGTGACGGTTCAAATACGGTTTGGAGTTGAAATACATGCCTAGCAGATATAATCGGGATGATGATATTTTTGACACACTTTGCCGCAACAAAGGTCGGCTGTGTACTGTCTTTACCACCTCCGGCGGGCGCTCCGGAGACGGATTTACCGGCGTGGTAAGCAATGTAGACACCCAGACCTGCCAGTTGGTGTCAACTTCTCCCTTTGACTCGTTCGGAAGCCCGGGCAGGCCGCGCACCCGCTGTGGCTGCGGAGGTAGGGGGGTTGCCGGCGTCACGCAGACCATCCCGCTGGACAAAATATGCTGTATTTCCACGTCTCAATTTTGAGGCGAAACGCGCAAAGCCCACTGCCCGTTTGGGGCAGTGGGCCTAATTCATCCCCTTTAGAAAAAGAGAAAAAAAGACAGAGTGGCGCCCATCAGCGAGCCGATACAGATGACGACCAGCGATCGTGGCAGTCGATCGGTGCGACGCCGGTTGCGCCTGGAACACAAAATGATACCCACCAGACACAGCAAAAAGCATGCCAGCATCAGCCAGGCGGCCAACTGCAGCAGGTCATATGACCAGTAATGGTTGGTCCGTGTGTCCAGCAGACGGGAAAAAAAATCGTCGCCCGCGGGCTTGGCGCTGCCGATAACCAAAAACACGATGACGGTCAACGCCCAGGACGCATATGAGCACCAGGAGATCGCACGCACTACAATGTCGGCGCCATGGCGGCGATCAGCGCTTTTGCTGGTGTTTGTCATGTCGACAATCGGGGCGCGCAATGTGTGCCGGACGTCACGGCGCGGTTGTTTCATGAAGCATCACCTAGTCAGTCAAAGGATGGGCGTGGCCGGCAACTGCCTATACAGCGCGGTCATCTGTTCCGGCGCAACGGTTACATGCCCGTTGTGCAGCTGTACCGAAGACGCGACAAGGCCGACATATCGCAAGATCTCCTCATCGGTGAGCACCTTGCCAAACCCATGCAGTCGTGACAGCGTCTCGGTCAGGGTGGTCAAGTCCATCTCCATGGCCGCGAGAACGGTTTCTACGCGATTTGGCACAACCCCCATTAGCATGTGCAGATGAGCCGGTAAAAACAATGCGCACGCCGATCCATGCGGCAAACCGTAATTGAGCGACAACGCGTACCCCATCGGGTGCGGCATGCCCGTGCCGGTGTGCTGGATGGCCATGCCCGCCATACAGGACACTTTGAGCAGGGAAAACCGCAGCGCCTCATCCGGCGGCCCCTGCCGCAGGGCGAGTACGCCGCGCCAAAGATCACGCGCCGCACGCAGTGACAGCGCCTCAGTGACCGGGGTGGCAAACGGCGTGAGATAGGACTCCACCGCGTGGCACAGGGCGTCAAGCGCGGTGGCCATGGCGTACGTGTCCGGCAAAGACGCCGTATAGCGTGGGTCAAGAAACGCCAGTTTGGGAAAATTCTGCGGGCCTTTGTATGTCAGCTTGCGCGCACCGTTGTCAACGGTCAACACCGAAAACGAGTTGGTTTCGCTGCCGGTACCCGCTGTTGTGGGAACGGCCAGGATCGGCAGTGTGGGTTTGTCCCCCCAGTTGTACAGCGACATCGCCGGCATGTCCGGTCGGATGGCAAAGGCGGCGACCGCTTTGGCCGCATCCAGCGGAGACCCGCCGCCAATGCCCAAAATACAGTCGGCGCCAAACTCGTGCGCCTGACGGCCCGCCTCACGGCAGTCGGCAATGTCCGGGTTCTGTCCGATGCCGTCAAACACCCGCATGGGCAGCGACATTGTCTCGCACACATGGCGCACATCGTCAAGCGCGCCGGAGAGAATTCCGGCGCTGGCACTGGTCACGACAAAGACAGCATGAATGCCCAGCGCCCGGATGTCTGCCAGAGAATCGCGCAGGCAACCGACGCCTGAGACCACCTTTGTGGGGATGTAAAACATGTGCTTGTCCTCCCTCAGGTTCGTGTGTATCCGGCCGTCCTACCCGCGCAGCAAAACGCCCTGTCGCGCCATTTTCCTGTCGTCCCTGTGTTTGCACGGAGTCCTCATGCCGCTTCCTCTGTGGGCGGCGTAATTTCCTGCGACGATTGCGCAAACGCAATTTCATCAAAGCGCATCAGGTCGTCTTTTTGGTACGTGCCCTCAGGCGTCACCAGCGGATCGATGTCGCTGGCGCGGTACCACGGGGAGATACTCGGATCATTCTCATTTTTGAGGATGTGCAGTTCCTGCGCGGGGATCTTGGCCTGCACCAGCATAAACACCGTCTCTTGCGTATCCGGGTGCACGGCCATATCGACAATCATCACGCCGCCAAACTCGGTGTTGATAAACACATCGCCCAGCTGCATGCCAGCGGCTTTGGAGAGCTCGGCGATCAACGAACGGGTATTGGCGTACACAAACAGCGTATTGAGATATTTTTGCAGCGTGGCGTAGTCGGTGGAGGGGTCTTCCTTCTTCTCCCATTCCACGTTTTTGCCGTCAACTTTGACTCTGTATCCCTGGCTCCAGCGGCTGAAGGAGCACAAAAACCCCGACAAAAAGTGGTAGTTGATCTCGTCATAGTGACTGACGTTGTATAAATACTCCGCCCTCAGGCGGATGAGCGCGTCAGACCCCTGCTGGACGTCGGTTTTCCCGATGTCCATATTGATGACGGCCTCATGTGCCGAATCCAACCGTTCCCGGCCGTCAAACAGCAGCACGGGCGCGCCGTCCTCTTTGAGCGGCAGATGTTGCAGGTAGTCGCCAAAACTGCTCACAGACGAGGTCACGCGCGTAAAGCCGGACGGGGGCAAAAAGCGGGCCGTGATGGTATTGCCCAGCGGCTCTTTGAGAGACACAGGAGACGGGGAGGGAGATTCCGTCGGCGTAGGACTGGCTGGCGGCGGCGATGTCACATTTTCCTTGCCGTCCTTAGCGCATCCCCAAAGCAGACCGGCCAGCAGCGCCGCAAGCAGACACAGGCACACCGTTTTTTTCATATCCACTTCTCCTCTCTATAAGACGACACCGCATCTTTCTGACGAACAGGCCCGATGTGTGACGGCGCTCAGTGGGCGGTCATTTTCCCCAATACAGCCGACAGGTTGCGCGACAATATATCACGGTAATCATCCATGCCGATGCTCAGCAGCTTTTCCTCCAGCGCGTCTTCATATGCCTGCCCGGGCGCGTGGTGCAAAATGGCGCTCGTCTCCCGCTCGTCAAAGTCACAGATCACGTCGCCGACAAACCGATTGTTAGCCGGGCAAGTCTCTTGACAGCGCATGCAGCCGACCAGGCACACATGCGCGTCGGGCGGCAGCCAGTCGGGAAAGTTGCCTTCATTTTCATTGAATCTAGTCAGACACCGATCGGCGTCAATGAGCAACCGATGCGGGTCTATCGCGCCCGTCGGACAGGCTTCCAGACAGGCGTGGCAATGCGCACACTCATCCAGCAGACGCGGGGAAAACCAAGGCGCCTCTTCGCAGGGCAAGTCGGAAAAAAAGGTGTTTAGCACCACATAGCTGCCCCAGGAGCCAACATAACAAATGTTGTTGCGTCCGTATCGACCCAGACCGCTGCGCACAGCCAACAGCTTTTTGGGCAACTTGTAAGTGGGGGCGGCCCGGTAACCCAGCGGCCACAAAAATGCATCAATCGCGGCCACCAGTTGGGACTCACGCCGACTGTTGTCAGCGTATGTGGGCGGCAGCGGCACCAGCGTTCTTTTTTTCTGAACCGTAAACGAGACCTGACACAGTGGGCTCAGCGACGCTGCCACAATTAGAGACCGCGGCGTAAAGGGAAGCCCGTCCGGATAAAACTGCTCCCTTAGCCACGCCATCCAGTCGATGTATCCGGTGTGAAAGTCACCCTTCTCCAATTTCTCCATATCGGCAATCAGATCGTCGATCCGCCGCAGGGGCTGCACCGAGGCCACACATCCATGTGTCGTCAGGTGTTTCATCAAGGCCGCATTCATTGCCCTTCCTCATTTCTCCGAAGCATCCGTCCTGCTGCTTAGCAGTTTATCCTGCTCCTCTTCCTCAAACTGCCGCGTATACAGCGCGTAATAGTGGCCGCGTGCGCGAATAAGCTCGCGGTGCGTGCCCTGCTCAATGATGTGTCCGTCACGCACCACCAAAATCACATCGGCCTCGCGTATGGTGGAAAGCCGGTGCGCAATGACAAAGGAGGTGCGCCCGTGCAGCAGGTGTCGCGTGGCGTTTTGAATGAGCGCCTCCGTTTCGGTGTCGACGCTCGAGGTCGCTTCGTCGAGCACAAAAATGCGCGGATCGGCGAGAACGGCGCGCGCAAAGGAAATCAGCTGTTTTTCACCGGTGGACAGTCTGTCGCCGCCCTCTCCGACATCGGCATCCATGCCGTTGGACAGTTTGTCGATAACATGACCGGCGTAAGCCATGCGCGCGGCCTGCTCGACCTCCTCATCCGTGGCGTCCAAACGACCGTAACGGATATTTTCGCGCACCGTACCGGAAAACAGATGCGGGTTTTGCAGCACATAGCCGATGTGGGAATGCAGCCAAAGCTGGCTGCGCTCACGCGCGTCCCGCCCGTCGATAAGCACTTGCCCCTCCGTCGGCTCAAAAAAGCGACACACCAGGTTGACCAGCGTGGATTTGCCCGCCCCCGTTTCGCCGACAATGGCGACAAAACTGCCGGCCGGCACGGTCAGGTTGAAGTGCTCAAGCACATTTTCCATGCCGTCTGGGTAGCGGAAGGTGACGTCGCTAAAGGTGATTTCGCCTCTGATCTCCTCCCAGTTTTCGCGTTTGGGGTTAAAGGTGTCGCCGTATTTTTCAATGACCTCCGGGGTATCGGTGATGTCCGGCCGGCGCTCCAGCAGCATGGTTACACGCTCAATGTTTGCCTGTGTGGACACAAAATCCGCTAGGATGCGGGCAATATTTTGTATGGGTTCATAAATGCCCATGGCGTAGTTGATAAAGGCCGCCAGCGTCCCCAGCGGTATGATGAATCGGATGACCATGCCGCCGCCGGCGGCCAGTCCCCAGGCGGTGGCCATCGAACCGATAAAAAGCAGCAGCGGCAAAAAAAAGGCGTTGTAGCGCGCCATCAGCGAACTCTTTTGCTTCATGCGCGCTGTGAGCGACGAAAACTCGCCGAGGCTCTGCGCTTCAATGGCCAGCGTCTTGTTTGTGCGCGCGCCCGAAATGCCCTCGTTCATGGCTCCCGTGATGGTTGAGTTGAGCTTGCGCACCTGCCGGTTGAGCTTGAGGATACGGTTTTGAAACCACGCCGTACACAGCGCGATCAGCGGCACGGCGGCCAGCGCAATGAGCGCTAGCTGCCATTGCAGGACAATCATGGCCACAAACACACCGACGATGTAAATCAGTGCCCAAACAAGATCCACAACACCCCAGGCAACCATGTCGCCGATATGGGCCGTATCGCTCATCACGCGCGCCAGAATATAGCCGACCGGCGTACTGTTATAATACGAAAAAGAGAGTGTTTGCAGGTGTGTGAACGTGGCTCTGCGCAAGTCGCAGCCCATGCCAAATTCCACGCGCATGGCCACACGAATGAAGAAAATGACGGCCACGCCGGACGTAACAACCAGCACCAACGCCAGCAGGATAAACAGCGGCAGCCCTTCTGTCGTGCCGGGTTCAACAAAGTGATCCACGGCGTACCGCAGCAACAGCGGCAGCGCCACATCGACCAGCGCGGCCAACGTCATGAGCAGGCCAATAAGCAGCAGCTTTTTCCGGTAGGGACGCATGAAGGGCAACATTTTTGCCCAGACTTTCAGCGAAAACGGTTTGTTATAGTCATATTCGTCGTAGCCCGTCATGTCGACACCTCCTCTTCCAGGCGACCCTGCATCTCAAAGATGCGGCGGTAGGTGCCGGCGCCCGCCACCAACTGATCGTGCGTGCCCATTTCCTCAACGAGGCCGTCCCTGAGCACCAAAATAGTGTCGGCCTGCATCAGCGTGGACAGCCGATGCGAGATGATGATGGTAGCGGCATGGGCCGTTTTTTCGCGCAGCGCGCGGCGGATACGGGCGTCAGTCTCGGTGTCCACGGCGGACAGGCTGTCGTCAAAAATCATGATGGGTGCGTCCTGCATCAGCATGCGTGCAATGGCCACGCGCTGGCGTTGACCGCCCGACAGGGTGACCCCGCGCTCACCGATTAGGGTGTCATATCCCTGTGAAAAGTCCTCAATGGAGTCGTGCAGGGCGGCCAGCTGCGCCGCATGGCACACCTGCTCCCTGTCCGCGCTGGGCGCCGTCAGGCTGATGTTTTCATGTATGGTCTTGGAAAACAAAAAGGGTTCTTGCAGCACCAGACCCACGTGACGCCGCAACCAATGGCGGCGGATATGACGGATGTCGAAGCCGTCAACGGTGATGCGCCCGCCGTCATCCGGCAGGTCATACAAACGGCACAGCAGGTGCACCAGTGAGGATTTGCCGCTGCCGGTGCCGCCCAAAATGGCCAGGGTTTGCCCGCGCTTCAGGGTAAAGGAGATGTCCTTGAGCACAGGCGGCTGGTCTTTATAGCCAAATGTCACGTGTTCAAAGCGGATCTCGCCCGTGATGGGCGGCGTCAGGTCGTCGGGTGCGTCAGTTTCGGGCGCCGCCGCCAAGATCTCCTTGATGCGGCCGAGGGAGACGCTGGACTTGCTCATGTCGGTCAGCACTCGCCCCAGGTTGCGCACCGGCCAAATAAGCATATTGGCGTAAGCATAAAAGGTGAGAAAGGTGGCCGGCGTCAGGCCGGTTGTGCACCGCATGACGCCCACGGCCATTACAATGACCATTTGCAGGCCGGTAATAATATCTCCCGTACCCCAAAAGTTGCCGAGCAGGTCACCCATCCGTATGACCAGGTTGGCCCACGCGTTGTTCTTCTCGTTGAAGCGGTCGACTTCAAAACGCTCGCGGCCAAAGGCTCTGACAACGCGCACACCAGTCAGGTTCTCCTGCGCCACCGCCTGCAGCGCGCCCTCGGCTTCGTCAGCCTCCTGAAAGCGCTTGGACACAGACCTCGAAAGCCGCCATGAGTACAAAAATATGAACGGCAGCAGCGACAATGTGGCCAGCGTCATGGTCAAGTCCATCGAAAACATAAAAAACAGCGCCGACGCAACAAGGGCCAGCGAACGCACCATCTCACCCATCTGGCTTGACAAAAATGTGCGTACGGTGTCCACATCCGAGGTGCTTCGCTGGATGATGTCGCCGGTTTGAATATTGACATGCCAATCGTATGGCAACGTCTGGATGTGCCCGTACAGCGTGTTGCGCAGCTTCTGGGCGACAAACTCGGCGTTTTCCAGCACAAAATAGCGGCGGATGAGGTTGAACAGGCCGCCCAACAAGCCGACCCCAATGACAGCCAGCGCCGGAATCCACAACGCCTCACGCAAATACGCACGCCCACCCAGTGCGTCGACCAAACCCGTCAGTGCGCCGAGCAGGGAAAAAGGCTTGTCATCAATGACCGAATCCACTGTCAGCCGAATGACTTGCGGTGTAAGCAACTGAAAGAAAACTGTTAGCAAAGTACACAGCACAACCGCGCACAACCGCGCACGCCGGCCCTTTTCCGCTGTCCACAGCAAGGCCAAGCGTCCGCGTGTCCAGGGCAAACTCAAAAAGAACACCTCATCAGACAATTCAGTAATACATATTATACCTCTATCGATAAAAAAAGGCAAATGACAATTGGGTATCAAAGAAAACGGCAGCAAACAGGCGCCTCCTGTCACATCACTGTTTTCGTCATCATTTTACATTGTCCATCGCCCACCGAAAGCAGCCATTTACCCCTGCGTTTGCGCCGCAAAAAGGCGGGGCAAACGCCCCGCCGATTCGGTGTTATTTTTTGAGTTGCTTCATACGTTGTTCATGCATCAATATTCGCTTGCGCAGCCGCAAGTTTTTGGGTGTGACCTCCAGCAGTTCGTCTTCACCCAAAAATTCCAGGCACTGCTCCAGGCTCATGTTGCGCGGGGGCACCAGCCGCAGCGCCTCGTCACTACCTGAGGCGCGCATATTCGTCAGTTGCTTGCGCTTGCACACGTTGACGGACATATCCTCATTTTTTGCCGCCTGTCCGACCACCATGCCGGCATACACCGGTGTGCCGGGTCCAATAAACATCGCGCCGCGCTCCTGTGCGTTAAACAGACCGTAAGCAACGGACTCTCCGGATTCATAGGCCACCAACGAACCGCTCAGACGGCGGCTGATGTCTCCCTTGACGGGCTCATATCCATGAAAAACGGAGCTCATAATGCCTTCGCCGCGTGTATCGGTTAAGAACTCATTGCGGTAGCCGAACAGGCCGCGCGACGGCACCAAAAATGTCAGCCTCATGCGGCTGCCCACCGGCGTCATGGTGGTCAGTTCGCCGCGCCTGGCCCCCATTTTTTCAATGACTGCGCCAGCGGAGCCTTCCGGCAGATCGACAACAAGCGACTCTACCGGCTCGCAGCGCACACCGTCAATCTCCTGGTACAGCACCCGCGGCGTGGACACCTGAAACTCATATCCCTCGCGCCGCATCGTCTCTATGAGGATGGACAGATGCATCTCACCGCGTCCGGCCACGCAAAACGCCTCGGTCGAGTCGGTGTCGGACACCCGCAGGGAGACGTCACGCAACAGCTCCCGGTAGAGACGGTCACGCAGGTTGCGCGACGTGACAAATTTGCCCTCTTTTCCGGCAAAGGGACTGTCGTTTACGCTGAATGTCATCTCGATGGTGGGCCTGGATATCTCCGAAAACGCCAGCGCTTCGGGCGTCAGCGAGTCGCACAGCGTGCGCCCGATGGTGATGTCGGCGATTCCGGCAAAGGCCACAATCTCTCCGGCGGCGGCGGACTCGATCGGCTCACGTCGCAACCCCTCAAAGGCATACAGCGCCACGATTTTCCCCTTTTGCGGCGGCGTGTCCTCGCCGTGGGTAACAACAACGACATCCTGTCCGACGCTGATGCGACCGCGCTCAATGCGCCCGATGCCCACGCGACCCACATATTCGTTGTAGTCAATCGAGGACACCAGTATCTGCAGCGGTGCCTCGGGATCGCCCTCAGGCGGCTTGACATGGGACAAAATCATGTCAAACAACGGCGTCAAATCCTCGCCCGCGTTATCGGGCGCCAATGACGCTAGGCCGTGGCGCGCGGAGCAAAACAGCACCGGCGAGTCCAGCTGCTCTTCATTGGCATTCAGATCCATGAGCAATTCAAGCACTTCGTCGATCACCTCGTAGACGCGCGCGTCAGGCCGGTCAACCTTGTTGATCACAATGATGATTTTGTGCCCCAGAGCCAATGCGCGTTCCAGCACAAACCGCGTCTGCGGCATGGGCCCTTCGGCCGCGTCCACCAGTAGCAACACGCCGCCCACCATTTTTAAGATGCGTTCGACCTCGCCGCCAAAGTCGGCATGCCCGGGTGTATCCACGATGTTGATTTTCGAGTCATTATAACAAACTGACGTATTTTTTGCCAGGATGGTGATGCCGCGCTCGCGCTCCAAATCGCCAGAATCCATGACGCGCTCCTGCACGGCCTGATTTTCCCGAAAAACGCCCGCCTGCTTAAGCATCTGGTCAACCAGCGTCGTCTTGCCATGGTCGACGTGAGCGATGATGGCCACGTTTCTCAGTTTACTTTGCTCCATAATTACTGTTCTCCTACCCTGCGCCGGTTTGTCTCCCGGCGCCTCCGACTTGTTGCGCCACAATCGCAACTTTAATATTATACTAAAAAAACAGCCGTTTGGCCAGAAAAATTTCATGGGACAAAATACAGCCGTTTCCATTTATACCGTCCACACAGCACCAGACCGGCGGTGCCTTTACAGTTCGTCCAGCGTCAGGCCAAATGAGGGCATGCAGTGCGCTAAAAACCAATCCACCTCGGGGCGCCCCAGCTCCTGCAGTGTGCTGAGCGTCTGTTCGGCGGCGGGGGCGAATTCACGATTGCCCGACCGCAGCTCCTCCATGCACTTCACATAGGCCGCCAGCTTGTCCGCCGCGTGTACCAGGGCCACCGTCTCCTGCGGCAGTTTTTGTGTCAGCAGCGACCGGTAGCTGTCCTGCAGCGGCTCCGGCAGCAGCGACAGCAACCTCGCCGTGGAGGCGTCTTCCACACGTTTGTAGGCCGCCCGCAGATCGGGGTCAAAATATTTGACAGGTGTAGGCAGATCGCCGGTATACAGTTCGGCCGTGTCGTGAAAAAGCGCCGCAGCGGCGGCCTTGTCGGGGTCGCCGTCCAGCTTGAACACATCGCGCCGGATAAGCGCCAGCGCGTGCGCCAAGACAGAAACCATATAGCTGTGTTCCTGCAGGTTTTCCGGCTGTGTGTTTCGCATGAGCCCCCAGCGGAAAATATGCTTCATGCGAGAAACCAGCGCGTAAAAGTGAATTGTCATTGTCTCTCCTCCTGAAAAACATTAAATATGTTAATAAAAGACTTGACATTGACGTTGCGTCATGGTTTATGCTGGACATAGTGGGAGGGATGCACATGGAATACGGGGTTCAAGCCCTGGCCGATTTATCAGGCGTGACGCCGAGAACACTGCGCTACTATGACAAGATTGGAGTGTTGACGCCTGAGCGCACCAGCGCGTCGGGATACCGCGTATACGGGCCGCAGCAAGTCGACAGGCTGCAGCAGATTTTGCTCTACCGTGACATGGGACTGCCGCTGGCGGACATCAAGCGCCTGATGACGTCCCCCAGCTTTGACGAGATGTCGGCGCTGCGAGCCCACCGCGAACGGCTTCTGCACAAGCAGCGGCAGCTGACCGTATTACTGGACACCGTTGAGAAAACAATTGCGCGACAGGAAGGGAGAATTCACATGACAGACCGTGAAAAATTTGAGGGATTTAAAGAAAAGATGCTCAGTGAAAATGAAAATGCATATGGAGACGAGGTGCGGGCCAAATATGGGCCAGCGCGCGCCGCGGCCGCAAACGACATGTTCAGGCGCATGACGCCGGAACAGTACGAACAGGTGCAAGCACTGTCCGCACAGCTCACCGAGGTGCTGTCGGTCGCCATGAAAACCGGTGACCCGGCCGGCGCATTGGGCCAACAAGCCGCTGCGCTTCACAAAAAGTGGCTGTGCCACTTCTGGCCATCGTATGACAAAGACGCACACGCCGGGCTGGCACAAATGTACGTCGACGACGAGCGTTTCACTGCCTACTATGACAAAAACGAAGCAGGAACAGCGTCGTTTTTGCGGGATTGCATACACATTTATGTAAAATCTCAAAATTAGGAATACGCGTTTTTCGGCGGCACTTCCCACATTCAATAATACCCGATATTGGGAATGTTTGTATTCTCAATGATCGAAATCGGCCTCCTGGTGGGCTCTAAGGCGTTTTTTCAGCCCGGAGTACCTCCGGTAGGCGCGATAACTTTCCGCCATGCCTCGCACCGTGTTTTCCTGTCCGACCAACACCAAAAGAGACTTGGCGCGGGTGACAGCTGTGTACAACACCTTGCGGTTCATCAGCATCGGCGGGCCCGGAAGCGCCGCCAACACCACGGCGGAATACTCGCTGCCCTGCGCCTTGTGCACCGTCATCGCATAGGCAGGCTCCAGCTCGCCCAACATGTCAAATGTGTAAGTGGCAAACCGGTCGTCAAAGTCGACAATGAGCTGCTCGGCCTGCGGATCTACGCTTTCAATGAATCCTATGTCGCCGTTGAATACCCCCATGCCGTTTTCCTGTCGGATCCGTGATCTCCATAGCAGATCATAATTGTTTTTGACCTGCATTACACGGTCACCCTGTCGAAAGACATATTCGCCAAAGCTTACCTCCGCCTTTGACGGGCCGGGCGGATTGAGCACCGACTGCAACTGGCGGTTTAGGTTTACCGTGCCACAGACCCCTTTGCGCGTGGGCGAAAGCACCTGAATACTTGAGGGAGAAAACCCCATATGATCCGGCAGCCGGCGGGCGCACAACTCCAGAATGGTCTCCAGCGCCATCTGCGGCTCCCAGCGCGACAAAAAGTAAAAGTCACCCTCGCTATTGCGCAGCGAGGAGACCGCGCCCCGATTGATCTCATGGGCTCTCATAACAATCTGGCTTTCGCTGGCCTGCCGGAACACCTCCGTCAGATGGACCGCGTCGACGCGGCCGCTCCCGATGATGTCCGACAGCACGTTGCCGGGGCCCACGGAGGGCAGCTGGTCGGGATCTCCGACTAGGATGAGCCGCGCTTGCGCCGGCAGCGCCTCCATGAGAGCCCGCATGAGCTGGATGTCAACCATGGACACTTCGTCCACCACGACGACATCCGCCTGCAGCGGATTACCCCGGTCGTGCGCGAAACCCTGATGACCGCTGACCGGGTCAAACACGACCTCCAGCAGACGGTGTATGGTTTGCGCATCTCGCCCCGTGAGCTCCTGCATGCGTTTGGCGGCGCGCCCGGTGGGCGCTGCCAGCAGGCAGGTAAACTGCAAACGGTCAAACAGCGCCAACATGGCGCGCAAGGTTGTTGTTTTTCCGGTGCCCGGGCCGCCTGTCAGCAGCATGGTCTGGCGCTGGGCAGCCAAATGCAGCGCCTCGCGCTGCGCAGGTGCGTAGTCGATGCCGACATCGCGCTCGGTTTCCAGCAGCAGCCGCTCCAGCCGCCGAGGCGGCGGTAGCTTTTTTGTCATACTCATCAGACGCTCGGCCACAATGCACTCGGCCTCATACAGTGTCCTTAAGTAGCACACGGGCTTGTGGCCGCCCTCTTCCCGCACGAGCGCGCTCATCTCAACCAAATGTTCGATGGCCAAGTTGACAGCCGGTTCTCCCACCTGGATGAGCTGGACGACGGCAGCCACCAGTTTGTCCTCCGGCAGGTAAACGTGCCCCTCGTCGGCGTTAATGGTCAATTCATAGGTGACGGCAGCCTGCACGCGGTGCGGATCCTCGCCGTCAAAGTCCAGCGCATCGGCCAACTTGTCCGCCAGTGAAAAGTCCACTGAAAACGCCTTGTCAATGAGCAGGTACGGATCCTCTTTGAGCGCTTCGATGGCGTCAGAGCCATAGGCCTCCGACAGCGGCACCGCCAGATGCGGCGGCAGCTGATGGGCGCACAAAAATGTCATCAGCCCGCGCACGGCGTTTTGTTTTGCAAACTGCTCGCCGATCAACGCCGCCCTCTTGGCAGAAATACCCGCCACCTCCGACAGTCGTTCGGGTTTTTCCGCCATCACGCTCAGTGTCTGATCCCCAAAATGCGACACCAACCGTACTGCCGTGGCCGGACCGATACCCGTGACCACGCGGGAAGAAAGGTACTCAATCATGGCGGCCGCGCTGGCCGGCAGCGTGCGTTCTATGTGATCAGCTTTAAACTGCATGCCATAGCGGCTGTGGGTCATCCAATTGCCAACGGCCTCGACATGTTCGCCGGGCGCGGGGTCGGGCGCAAAACCCACCACCGTCACTTCAGCGCCATCCGAGGCCTGCATTTCAAATACGCCATATCCGCTGCTGGCGCTAAACTTCACGTGCAGCAGCTTTCCTGTGAGTGTCAACGTCGCTTTGTCCTGCGTCATAGTCATTTCTCCGCCCGGCGCGCGCTGTTGTGCGGCGCCCTTCCTTGCCCCGTTGCCGCACCAACCACAGCGAGCACAAAGCCCGACGGCGCGACCGTGCTTTATCGTGCGCTGATGTATCTCCAAATATCCTGCGATGGGCAAAGCGTGAGTGTCGGGTCATCTTTGCACAGCCGCTCGGCCATCTCATGCGGCTCGCCGGTGGGGTCTTCCTCGGCCACGATGATGCGCAAGTCCATGATTCCCCATTGCCTGAGCCAATCCAGTCGCTCCACGGTCCACTGGATGTCGGCGGAGGAATCACTCAGCGTGAGCACAACGTGAACCGGATGCGCGAGCCTTCCTTTGTGCTGTATCACACCAACAGCTAGCCATACAAGCGCCATTACGCCGACAGCCGCGAGAAAGGCAATCACAAAGTGATAGATTTCCAGCATGTGTCCGCACCCCTTTCAACCCAGTATATGCATACTGTCCGTATAGAGTGCGGTCAGCATAACGAATGGTTGTCCATGACAAATGGGCCCGTTATGCCAATATGTTGGGCAACCCGTAAGACAACAACGTCATGATAATCGCTGCGATCAAAACGCCGATCAATATAGACGGCAGCGCGTTTTTCAAACGCATGTCCAACAGTGCCGCCACCAGCGCGCCCGTCCAGGCACCCGTGCCGGGCAGCGGAACGGCCACCAAAATACAAAGACCGATCAACTCGTACTTGTAGATGGTGTCCGCCTTTTTGAGCGCCCGCTTTTCCAGTTTGTATATGGTTCCGGCCAGCTTGCTTCTATCTTTCAGCCACAAAAATATGCGGCGAATATACACCAATATAAACGGAACGGGAAGCATATTCCCCAAAACGCTCGCCACAAACGTCAGGTACCAGGGAAGCCCAGCAATAGCCGCCACGGGAATGGCGCCTCTCAGTTCAATGATGGGCACCATGGAGATAAAAAACGTCATGACAAACTGACCAAACGTGGGCAAGCCCTTAAGCCAATCGCCCAAGTTGTTGATAAACTCCGCCAAAAAAGCACCTCCCGGCAGGGTGATGCAGACATTTTAACACAGTCTGTCTATTTTAGCAATCCGCGCACCTTTTTGTACACAAAAAAGGTGATGGCGCTGATGAGGACACCCTTAAACAGGTTAAACGGTGTAATGGTCAGCAGCACGACATCCCACTTTGTCTTGACCATGGGGATGATTTCGGCGCACATATTGATAATGGTCTGGATAGGAATCATTTGCTCGTAAAACGGAATCAAAATGTAGAAGTTGGCCAGCAATCCGACAATGGTCATGCACACCGTGCCGGTCATCATGCCCAGCAGCGCTCCGCCCTTGCTTTTGCGCACACGGTAGATCACCCCGGCCGGACACACCAGCGCCACGCTGATGAGAAAATTGGCCAGTTCGCCCACGCCGCCTGTCTGCGACATCGTCAAGTGAATAAGGTTTTTGACAAGTGCCACCACAACGCCCGACACGGGCCCGAACATAAACGCCGTCAGCAGTGCGGGCAGCTCGGAAAAATCGAGCTTCAAAAAGGGCGGGAAAAAGGGCAGCGGAAAGTCAAGAATCATCAGCACAGCCGAGATGGCGGCCATCATGGACAGCGTCACCATGCGCCTGGTACTTTTTCCCCTCGCCAGGTTTTCCATGACCATCCTCCTTTTCTAAACATGAAAATACCGCCCCATAACAGGGCGGCAAAAAATAGACTCTGAAAACACTGTCTATCCTTCTCCCATCCAGACTCTCACTGTCGGCACTGGATTTGCACCAGTTCAACGCACATCACTCACAACACACGCTCGCGGGCTTTCGGAGCATTGCCCCGTCACCGCCGGTGGGGAATTTCACCCCGCCCCGAAGATTTACATACATAGTATATGCCCATCCAGACAATAATGCAAGCATTCTGTTTTCGATAATCAGCCCACAGGGCGTCCTCTTGCCCGCTGTAATCCTTCACAGTCTGTTCACCGTTTGTTTACAGCATGATCAAACTGTTGTCATATTTTCCAGTTATCATACGATCAACACCCGAAAGGAGTTGATTCACATGTAGCCTCCCGCCGCGGAAGACAACAGACCGCAACAGTCACTGTTTATCAACTGACAAAACGAAAGGACGTGACATATGAAAAAAATCCCCATTGTATTGTGTGCCGCCGCAGTCCTCTCCTCCGCCTTGTTGGCGGGCAGCGCCCTGGCGTCATCGGCCAATGCAAAAGAATACGCCCCGGTGGACGACGCCCTCGTCGTCTCCGTAACCACAACAGCAGAGGAGCAGGTAGACGACACCGCCCCTTCGACAGCACCGTTCTCTTTCAGAATGGAGTTGCCTGACCCCTCCAAATATGACGGTATGACCGACGAAGAGCGCCAGGAGGCCATGAAGGCCGATCTCAAAGCGGCGCTTGACAAAAAGGTCGCCGACGGCGTATTGACACAGACGCAAGCCGACAAAATTCTGGAACGCGTTGACAAAATGCCCGGCGACAGACCCAAAGCGTTCAGGGGCTTTTTCGGCAAAGACAATCTCTTCGGCGCCGAACTCGACCTTTCCAAATATGAGGGTATGACCGACGAAGAGCGTCAGCAGGCCATAAAGGCCGATCTCAAGGCGGCGCTCGACAAAAAGGTTGCTGACGGCACATTGACACAGGCGCAAGCCGACAAGTTTTTGGAACACGTTGACAAAATGCCCGGCGACGGCGTCAAAATGTTCGGGAGCTTCTGTGGTAAGGACAACCTCTTCGGCACCGAACTCGACCTCTCCAAATATGAGGGCATGACCGACGAAGAGCGCCGGGAGGCCATAAAGGCCGATCTCAAGGCGGCGCTCGACAAAAAGGTTGCCGACGGCACATTGACACAGGCGCAAGCCGACAAGATGATGTAGCGCGCTGACGAAATTCCCGGCGACAGTGTCAAAATGTTCGGGGGCCTTTTCGGCAAAGACGATCTCTTCGGCACCGAACTTGATCTCTCCAAATATGAGGGCATGACCGACGAAGAGCGCCGGGAGGCCATAAAGGCCGATCTCAAGGCGGCGCTCGACAAAAAGGTCGCCGACGGAACATTGACACAGGCGCAAGCCGACAAGATGCTGGAACACATTGACAAAATGCCCGGCAACAGACCGTTTGCCGGCGAGAGAAAGCACAACGCGCCATCCGGCACAGCACCCGGCGCGGCTGACACCGCAGAGGACGCTGGCACTGTGACTCGTGTGCCCGCGATGGGCTCGGGCAGCATCCTTTCCCTCTAGCCCTTTATGATAGATCGCGCAAAGGCCCCTCCCTCACCGCGACAAGTTCGCAGCAAGGGAGGGGCCTTAAAACTCACTCTCTTACGAGAATGGCGTTGACGGATGGGCTCGTGTTGTTTCAGTGTCGAGAGTCAAAAAAAGTGCCTCCCATATCGTTGTTTTTCGTGTCGTAACCGTCTCCGGTGCGGCGTCCGCGCGATACTTTCTGCATCTGCCCTTTGAGAAACACCAGCCGATCCCGCGCTTTTTGCTGGTTGAGGCTGTCAAGTTTCTTTGTGCGATTGACAAAATCATTGATTTGTACTGCAATCTGGACGCACTCCTGATCCATCAGCAGCTTTGTTCGTTCGGGAATCATGTTCTCAATGCCCTCGATGGCGGTAATGTGAAACTGCCGTCGTTCAATATTTTCAAGCAGCGCGTCGGTGTCGTCGCTGTCGATGAGGGCCGCCTGTTTTTCGGTCAGGACATAAATGGCGGCCAGATGTTCGAGTTTTTGTTGCAGCAACAGTGCCATTTTTGTCATGGTAACCATATTTGTCATATTGAGCTCCCTGTTCCCATCACTTGTTGCCGGTTGATACGGACGGCCTGCTGCCAGGTATCTCTCAACTCGGTAAGCAACTCCAGAACAACATCTGTTTTGAGGTTTTTTTTCTGAATGTTGGCCGATATAAGCTCATTGAGCATGAACTCGTAGAGCGGATACAGACTGTTGGACACTTCGTATTGCATGTTAAGCGACCGCATGAGCTCGGTGATAATGGCCTGTGCTTTGAGTGAGGCCTCGTTGGCCTTCTGGATGTTTTCCTCTTCAATAAACATGCGCATCAGCTTGACGTCCTTGATGCAGCCGTCAAAGAGCATGAGGGTGAGTTCGCCCGGGCTGGCCGTCATTGCGTTTTGCTGGCGGTAGACATTGGCTTTTGTGTGCGGGTTGGCATAAACAGCCATTGTGGATATCCTCCAAAAATGGATTCATTTACGTGCCGAAGCCAGACAGCGCTGAGGTTTGCGATTGCATTTTTGTCAGCGCGGCTTCCATGGCGGCAAATTTTTTGTAGTAGCTCTCCTGTAATTTGTACAGCCGCGTATTCTCGGTTCCCATCTTTCTTTCCATGTCGCTGATCGCAGCGTCGAGCGCCTTGAGGCTGACATCTTTTGTCGTGCTGGTGAACTGATCCATGGCGTTGGTCATACGGGTGACAACGCCCGATTTTTCGCTAAAAAGGTTGCCCTTGCCGTCTTCTTCGCGTGCGGTAAAGAGCTTAAACACCTTGTCGGGGTCTTCTTCCAACGCTTTGCGCAGTTTGTCCTCATCAATCTGCAGTTGGGCTGGCTGCCCCACTCTGTAACCGGCGCTTCCGACTCCGACCGACGAGGGGGATCCAACCGCATCCACCTGGCTGGTAAACGCCGACTGCAAACGATCCATCAGCTTCTGCAGTGCGGGATCTCTGGTCAGCAGCCCCGACTTGGCCTTTGTGTCCCACAACGCAATGTCCTCGGCGGACATGTCGCCGCGTTGTTCGCTGGTCAAAGGCGCATACCCATAGTTTTTCTTTTCGGTAAGTTTGCCATACACGGTTTCCATCAGCTTGTTGAGCGAATTGACAAATCCCTTGATGGTTTCCATGGACTGCTGTGTGTCGCGTTTCACCGAAAACGTAATATCGGATGTCGTCTCCTTTGTCAGCTGAAAGCCGACGCCGTCAATTTCAAAATTGTTGCTGTCACGTGTGACACTTACGCCGTTTATCGTCGCCCGGGCGGATTTCCCGTCTGTTTTGGCGGCCGTGGCTGGATCGAGCCCTATGGCGCTCAGAAATCCAGTACTGTCGGTGACGTTGATCCGCCGGGCCTCGTTGGCGGCATAGGCGGCCTTGTCTTTGTTGTACTGCGCAACGGACATCTGATGCGCTTGTTGCGCAGCCGCTTTGCGCGTATCAAAGTCGTTTGTATAGTCCTCAAGCTCCTGACGGTATTGCCGGTAGGCCTCAAGATCAGCCTGACCGGCCCCGTCCGCGGGTTCCTGCCGATCGGCGGGTTTTGTCAAAGTGCCGTCGTACGTATACGAAAAAGCCGCAGGCTCATTGGGCTGAACCATCCCGGGAACATAAGCCCCTTTGGCCTTGGTCTCAAACACAAATGTGTCGGTCAGCTGTGTATAGCTCATGGTGACGCCGGCAGCGCTGTTGTTGACGGTATCCATCACCGTTTTCATCGTGTCGGTGCTTTGGAATGTAAACGCGGTATCGTTGATGGAAAAGCGTATCTCACCGGAGACAGTCTGACCGCCGGCCAAGCCGGCAAGACTGCCGATGGCCATCTTGCCGAGGGTGGTGGAAGAAAAGCCTTCCGCGCTGTCCGACGCCTTGGCCCCGCTCATTTTGGCGCCTTGTGCCAGCTGCTGCACGCTCACGGTGTAACTGCCTTCGCTGGCCGTCGCGTTTACCGTGACCGACAGGCTGGGGTTGGCTGGCACATCTGCCTTGGTCGACTTGTAGGTCGACACTGACAACATATTGCTCTTGTTGTTGAGAAAGCTGGCATACTCATCCTTGAATTTTCGCAGTGCGTTGTTGACATCAGTATATGCATCCCGTTTCCACTCGTCGCGGGTTTTCACCTGATACATCTTGTCATATTTCGACTGCTGAATTTTCATCATGTTTTTAACTATACTGTCGGTATCCATGCCCGAAGCAAGTCCGGAGACGCGGTTAAAGCCTCCCGCCGAACCAATCGAGTTGACTGCCATATCCGTCTATCCTCCTATGCAAAAAACGTCGCATTCCTTACATCCTTACAGATACTTTATCGTAAAACAACGGACATTGCTTTAGGCGTATCTCGCAGTTGAAATTTATCAGCCGGCAAGCCCCATCGAGCGGCCCTTCTTTTCGCGTTGGCGGTGTTTGCAATGGACAAGACTGCAAAGGGGCGGCGCTGCCGCCCCTTTGCAGTCTTGTCGTGGCTCACGTGCCGATCTGCCTGTGTGTTTCGTGCAGTGGCCCCGCGCTTTCCCCCGCGCTTTTTTTATGTCCCTGCAAGACCACAGGCGGCGGCTGTGTGTTTTTTTGCATTTTTTGACGTTTGTTGCTCTCCGTACCGTGCGGTTCTGACGGATCAGGTCGCCTCATGCCTGCTTTTGCCATCAAATCTCACCTCAACTTTTCATCCTTTTTGTCTGTGCTGTCTTTTCATTTTACCGCCGTGCCCGAAAAGCATACGTGGCAAATGTCGGTATGCGGGCGTTGGGGTTTGAAGTGGCGTCCGCCTGTTTGCTTTTCATGTATATGTATAATTCTGCACTTTTTGGTCAGTCTGCACATTGCGAAGCCATTTTCTTTTTGATATACTGTGTCGAGAAAGATATAAAGGGGGCGCCAAAACGTGCCATGATGCGCAAGGTATATGCAATGTATGTGTTGCTGACGCTGCTGTTTGCCGCGTCCATGCTGATATATTTTACCCAGACTAACGCTGCTTTAGCGGCTTGGTTGCGCCCCTCGTCGGCTACAACCGCCTCTACCGCGCCGCCGGTGACGCCCGACGAAGCCGCCGACATGGCGCTGCCGTCCGCGGCAACCCTCCCGCCGGCGCAGGAAGACGAGCCCGACGATGTGGCCGCGCTGTCCATGGAGGGCGCTGAACAGTCGCCATGGCCCTATCCTCCACCGCCAATTCTTGTCAACGCGGAACATCCCCTCGATGAAAACTGGACACCCGAAGAGCTGGTCACCATTCAAGGTACATATCTCAAAGCCACACCGGAGACCGCCTCAGCACTGTCTGACATGTTGGACTTTGCCCGGGCCGGCGGCGTCAACCAGTGGGTGATTGTCAGCGCTTTCCGCACCTACAGTGCGCAGGAGAAGTTGCACGAGCGCAAGACGACGCGCCTTGAATCCCAAATGGAAAGCGAGGCCGACGCGGAGGCGCAGGCCGCTCGCGAAGTGGCGCGGGCGGGTGTGAGCGAACATCAGCTGGGTCTCAGCATTGACATCTCAAACGACGGCAGCCTGGAGGCGTCGTTTGGTGATACGCCTGAGGGTCAGTGGTTGGCGGAAAATGCCTATCTGTTTGGCTTTGTTATCCGCTATCCGGCGTCAAAGTCACAGTACACCGGCATTGTGTATGAACCCTGGCATCTGCGTTATGTCGGCACGGACGTCGCGCAGGTGTTGCATACAAATGACTGGTGTCTGGAAGAATACTGGTCACAATACCAAGACTGGGGAATGGGGTCTGCATCCGGGTGAGAATGCGAAAAAAAAAGAACTTTGACGCTCGCTGGTCTCGCGTGGCGCCTCTGCTGGCAGACGATCCGGCGGCGCTTCGTGGCCAATGGCGCTCTCTGTGCCCCGGCACCGCGCGTCTGCACGTAGAACTCGGCTGCGGAAAGGGGCAGTTTTTGTCCGGGTGGGCCGAGGCTCATCCCGACACGCTGTGCATTGGCTTGGAGCGTGTGCCCGAAGCCTTGCTCATGGCCATGGAAAAGGCGCGGGCGCGCGAACTTTCCAATATACGCTTTATCCGGGGTGACGCGGGTTTTCTGGACACTTATTTTGCCCCCGGGGAAGCCAACCGCATTTTTGTTCACTTTTGTGACCCATGGCCGTCTCAAAAGAGGGCTGCCCGCCGCCTGACACACAGGGACTTTCTTCTCAAATACAAGAGGGCGTTGGCGCCGGACGGGGCATTCGCTTTCAAAACGGACAACGCGCCGCTGTTTTCTTTTTCCCTGAAGGAACTCGAGGCTGTTGACGCAGATATCCTCTTCTCCACGGAAGACTGGCACCGTGACCCCGCCTTTCCCGGTTCCGACCTGATGACTGAGTATGAGTCCCGGTTTTCAGAGCAGGGCATCCCCATCTGCCGCCTCGAAGCCAAGTGGACGAAATAACATACTAAACAAACAGAGCCTGCCTTCTCGCCACAGAGAAAGCAGGCTCTGTTTGTTTAGTATGCGGCGGTGTTTGTAACCGCTATTGCCCCATAAATTTCTGGCGTACTTGTGTCACTTCGTTGATAGGCGCCTGCTTAACCGGATACCAACCGCGCGAATTGGCCTCGTTGAACAGCTCCGCCTGAATGCTGTGCTCGTCTTTTAAAATGTTCAGGAAATCTGTCCGCAACTGTTCGCATACACATTCGCCGGCAAACGTGTTGTAGTTGGACGTCGCAAATTTCTGGCTGGAAATGAGATCATTGATGAACTCTTTGTCCCCCAGTGTCCCGCTTGTCATATTGGTTGTGTTCATACTGTTCGTCCTCCTACTTCAAATGGTTGACCAATGTGTCGTAGTGCTGCTGGTGGCGGCCCGCAATGGTCTCAAGATGTGACTTAATGCCGGCGTCGGTGCACTGGTTGGCCATGGTGCGGTACTTTTTGATAAGAACCTGTTCGCTGCCCAGTTGCTCTTCGAGGGCAGTGAGCTCTTTGGTGGTCAAGTTGGCCATATGGCTTCACTCCTTTTGTTTGTTGTGTCGGCGCTCTCCTAGTATGTGGAAGCTGGAGGAAAATATGACCCCTGCGTCTGCTAATTGTTTCCATTGATCGCTCTCACAAAAAAAGACGCATCGGGTGGACCCCGATGCGTCTGAAAATGGCTGTCACTCTTTGTAAACAGCCATGCAGGCCAAGTATGTCATATATGTGTCGAGTTTTGAGACAATTTCAAACGGCGAATGCATGGACAGCACGGGCACCCCGGCGTCAATGACGTCAATGTTGCGCTGCGCCATATACACCGCCACCGTGCCGCCGCCGCCCTGATCTACCTTGCCCAGTTCTCCAAACTGATACCGCACGCCCGACGCCTCAAGCAGGCCGCGCACACGCGCCACCGTCTCCGCTGGGGCGTCAGAGCTCCCGCTTTTTCCGCGCACGCCGGTGTACTTCATGAGACCGACGCCATAGCCCATGCGCGCGTTGTTGCGCTTGTCGGACACGTCGGGGAAGTTGGGGTCAAAGGCGTTGCACACATCGGCCGACAGGCAAAGCGAGCTTTCAAAGCAGGCTTTCAGCTCCACGCCCTGCGCTTGGCACAGGTCGGATATAAAGGTGTCAAAGGCGGCGCTTCGCATACCCGTGACGCCCTCGGAGCCAATTTCCTCTTTGTCGGCCAACATACACACCGCCGTGTGGTCGGGTACGCGATCCAGATCCAGGAGCCCACGCAGCGCCGTAAAGCCGCACACACGGTCGTCATGTCCATAGCCGCCAATCATGGAGGCGTCGAGCCCCACGTCACGCGCAGGGTGCGCCGGCACCAGATGCAGTTCAGCAGACTGGAAGTCTGCCTCGGTCATGTTATATTTCTGCTGCAGCAGCTCCATGACGGCCAGTTTCACCCGTTCGGCGCCCTCTTCCTCGTCGGGCTTGTGCCCCACCAGGACGTTGAGTCCCTCCCCGGGGAAAGCCTCTCTGACGTTCTTTTTCATCTGATCATCAGCCAAATGAGGCAGTAAATCGGTGATGGTGAGCACCGGATCCTCCGGCGCGTCTCCAAAAGTTACCTGTATCACGGTGCCGTCTATCTTGGCGACCACACCGTGCAGCGCCAGCGGCAGCGCCATCCACTGGTATTTTTTGATGCCGCCGTAATAGTGCGTCTTGAGCAGGGCCATTTCCCCCTCTTCGTACAGCGGCATGGGTTTCAGATCCAGTCTCGGCGCGTCGATATGGGCGGCCACCAGGCGGATACCCTCCGTGAGCGGCTGTTTGCCGATGACGGCCAGGGTCACGGCTTTGTTGCGGTTAATTCGATACACTTTGTCACCCGCCTTGAGGGGGGTTCCCCGTTTATACGCGACAAAGCCGTTTTCTTCCGCCTGCCTGACCGCTTCGGCGCAGGCCTCCCGCTCGGTTTTGGCGGTATTCAGAAATTGCCTGTAATCGGCCCCGAAGGCCATCGCTCTGTCCCATTCGCCCTGCTTCAACGTGTCAAAGCCAGTTTTGGGATTATGCAGCAGCGCCTCGCGGCGCGGGCTTGTATTTTTCTCGGTCATATGCCAGTGCCCTCCTTGCTCTTTTGTATGGAAAACGCGCGCCGTCCTACTTGGACGAAGAACCTAATGGGCCGATGGCCGCGGCCAGGTTGACCACCGGCATCGTCTGCAGCCAAATGCGTCCGGGTCCTGTGAGCACGGTGTTGAAGAGCCCTTCGCCGCCAAACAGCATGTTTTTGACCCCTTTAACCATCTGAACGTCAATGGAAACCGAGGCCTCCATCGCTGCCAAATGGCCGGTACCGACCACCAAGCTCTGCCCGGCTGACAATTGGTACTCCAGGCAATAGCCGTCGATCTCAATGAAAGCAGTTCCGTGTCCCGAAAGCTTTTGCATTACAAACCCTTCGCCGCCAAAGAAACCGGCTCCGACTTTTTTGTTGAAGTGGACACTCAGCTCGACAGACGCCTCGGACGCCAAAAACGCCGATTTCTGCGTGACAATGGTGTTGTTGGCGCTGATGTTGAACACCAGAATTTTTCCGGGCAGGCTGGATGCGAACGCAACCATACCCTCGCCGCTGGCGCAGGAGTATCGGTTCATAAAGATGGACTCACCGGAAAACACACGTCCAAACGCCTTTCCAATGCCGCCTTCCATGTTGGTCTCCATCTTCATGTTGGGAGACATCCAACTCATACCCCCCCGCTCTGTGATCATGACCTCTCCCTGCGCCAAATTGCAGATAACGACCGGCAGCGGCTCCCCTTCAATTCTGTACTGCATAATGTCCTCCTCATTCTATTATTCTGTCTACTTACGCGAGGAAACAACAATGGTATTATATACCTCGGCCGCCCGGTTTGTCAGCTGTTCCAAGCCGCCGTTATTTTCAATGATGTAGTCGCATCGCGCCGCAAAATACGCATCGTCGCGCTGCGCGTCTATCCGTGCCTGTGCATAGGCCTCCAGTACGCCGTCTCTTTGGACAATGCGCGCTACGCGCACGCTGCAAGGCGCTGTCACGCCCACCAGGGCGTCGCACCGATCTCTCAGCGGTCCGTCAGCAAGGTATAGCGCATCGATGGCCACAACGGCCCGGCCCGCGTTCCGGGCCTCCTCGATCTGCTCTTCAATGGCCCGGATGACGGCCGTGTGGGTGATATCCTCGAGCTGCCGGCGTTTTTTTTCGTCGGCAAACACGATGCCTCCGAGCAACTTGCGATCCAACGCCCCCGATATAAACGCGCCGGGAAATACCCCGCTCAGCGCATCCAGCAGCGCGGCGTCCTCGCGCAGCAACCTGTGGTACACCTCGTCGGCGTCGATGGTCAACGCGCCGCATTGCGCCCAAGTCGTCAGAACGGTGGATTTTCCCACACCGGAGCCCCCGGTGAGGCCGATGATTGTCATGCTCTCTTCCCTTTCCGTCCATGCTTTCGGCGCTTCTCCCGTACAGCTGCTTCCGGCCCCTGTTCCCATCAATGGCCGTCCGAAGCAACCGCTCTCTTTCTTTATCTCCGTATACACACCCGTTTCGTGTGTCAGACGTCAAGAATCTGAAAGGACGCCGCCTTGCCCAGCCGGTTGCGCACCGCGTCCATCAGCCCGCCGGCCGCCGGCCTGCGCGCGTAAATGATCTGTATCTCCGGATCGTCCAGTTGGCGCAGTGCGTCGAAAAGTCCTCTCGCGAGGCTTTTGGGTTCGCTCTCGCGCCCGTAACACACCACCAGCACATCGGGAAAAATGCTTTTTTCCTCTTCGGCGCACAGAACCGCCGTTCCCTTCGCGTTGTTTTTCTGTACATAGGCAGCGGCGGCTTTGGCGTCGCCGCTCAGAATAACCACAGGGGCTTCCGGGGCGTAATGCCGGTACTTCATCCCGGGCGCGCGCGGCTTTTCTCCCGGCGGCAGCAGTCCCAACACCGCCGGATCCACCGCCACCACCACGCCCAACGCCGCCTCCAACTCCTCATGGGTGACGCCGCCGGGCCGCAGCAGTCTGGGTATTTGGCTCGTCAAATCCAACACCGTGGACTCCACACCTAGGCAACAGGCGCCGCCGTCGAGCACCGCGTCGATACGCCCGTTCATATCCGCCCACACATGGTCGGCGCAGGTGGGACTGGGCCGACCCGCCCGGTTGGCCGACGGCGCCGCCAGCGGCACCCCGGCCGCTGTTATGACAGCTCTGGCCTCCGGGGACGCAGGCAGCCGCACCGCCACAGTGGGCAGTCCGGCTGTAACAACATCGGGTACCGTATCCTTTTTGGGCAGTACCAGCGTCAGAGGCCCCGGCCAAAAGCGGCTTGCGAGCAGAAACGCCTCGTCGGGAACATCACGACACAGCGTCTCCAGCGCCTGTATGTCGGCGATGTGCACAATGAGCGGATTGTCCGACGGACGCCCCTTGGCGGCAAATATTCGTTCGACCGCCACCGCATTGTCGGCCGCCGTCGCCAATCCATAGACCGTCTCCGTGGGAATGGCCACCACGCCACCACGGCGCAGTATTGCGCCTGCCACCGCTATGTCGTCCGGTTGGAAGGCTGACAGCCGCTGCGTCACAATCATTCGGTCTCACCTTGCGCGCGCAATTTCTCCGCCTGATCCGCCGTCACCAGCGCGTCAATCACTTCGTCAAGCGCGCCCGACATGATGGCGTCAATCTTATAGAGGGTCAGCCCGATGCGGTGATCGGTCACCCGGCCCTGCGGGAAATTGTATGTGCGGATGCGCTCGGAGCGGTCGCCGGTGCCCACCTGGCTCTTTCTGTCGGAGGCAATGGCGGCGTCCTGCTCCGCCCGTTTAGCTTCGAGCAGTTTGGATCGTAAAATTTTCATGGCGCGGTCGCGGTTTTTGTGCTGGCTGCGCTCGTCCTGGCATTCCACGACCACGCCGCTGGGGATATGCGTAATGCGGATGGCGCTCTCCGTTTTGTTGACGTGCTGTCCACCTGCGCCGCCGGAGCGGAACGTGTCCACCGACAGGTCGGCCGGGTTGATCTCAATATCGACCTCTTCGGCTTCAGGCAGAACCGCCACTGTCACCGTAGACGTGTGGATACGCCCGGATGCCTCCGTGTCAGGCACGCGCTGCACCCGATGCACGCCGCTTTCAAATTTCAGCCGCGCATAGGCGCCCACGCCCTCAATGGAGAAGCTGACCTCTTTGACGCCGCCGAGCTCTGTCTCATTGATGTTGAGAATTTCACATTTCCACCGGCGTTGTTCGCCGTACATGGTATACATGCGCAACAAAGAAGCGGCAAACAGCGCCGCCTCCTCGCCACCCGCGCCGCCGCGGATTTCCATGATGACGCTTCTGTCGTCGTCCTCATCTTTGGGCAACAACAACAGGCGCAGGTTGTCGAGCAGTCCGCCTTTCTCGCCGATGGCGTTGTCCAACTCTTCCTGCGCCAGCGCACGAAGCTCCGGATCGGATGTTTCCTCCAACATGTCCCGCGCGTCTTTGATGCATGTTTCGCAGGCCTCAAAAACACGATATGCTTCGACAACGGCCGTCAGATCCTTTTGCTCCTTGAGCAGCCTGGCCATGCGCTGCGGGTCGGTATAGGCATCGGGCTCGGCCAACATGGTTTCGATCTCACTGTATCGCTGACTGATTAGTTTCAATTTCTCCAGCATATTGCATCCTCTGTCGGTTTCGTTTTTCCTGCATTGTATCATGCAGGCGTTGTTTTTTCAATGTTTTTTACAATGGTCCTGCATGGACGCAACTCAGCCGGGGAAGAACCATCGTGTGGTGAGTGACGCCATGATAAATCCCGTCACGTCCGCCAGCAGCGCGGCCGCCAATACAAAGCGCCCACGGGACACCCCCGTCGCGCCAAAATAGACCCCCATGGTGTAAAACGTCGTCTCGCTTGACCCCAGCATGACCGCCGCCGCCCGCCCCACAAACGAGTCGGCGCCATATCTGTCCATGATCTCCGCGCCGATGGCAAGGGCCCCACTGCCTGTGATCGGGCGGAGCAGCACCAGCGGCGTGCACTCCGACGGAACACCCACCAGGGCCAACACAGGCCGCAACGCTCCTGCCATCCAGTCCAGCGCGCCTGACGCCCGCAACATGTAGATGCCGGTGAGCAAGGCGACCAATGTCGGCAAAATGCTCTTGAGAACTTTGAGGCCTTCCCCCGCTCCGGTCACCAGCGCCTTAAACACATCAATGCCGCGTGCGGTGCCATAGCCGGCCACACCCAGTAAAATCATCGGAACAATAGCCGCCATTACCACGTTCACGCCATCACCTCCACACGCGGCTCAGCAATTTGGCGGCCAATATGCCCACTGTCACCGAGCACAGGGAACTCACCCACACAGCCGGCAGAATGTCGAAGGGAACGGCGGCACCGGCGGCAGCGCGCACCCCCGCGACGGTGGCGGGAATCAGCTGAATGGAGGCCGTATTGATGACGATGAGCATGCACAAATCATTGGAAGCATCCCGCCCTCCGCCGGCCAGTGTGTGCAGGCGGCGGGCCGCTTGCAGTCCCAGCGGTGTGGCGGCGTTGCCAAGCCCCAGGAGGTTGGCCGATACGTTGGCGGAAATGCTCTCCATGGCCATGGCGTCGCGGCGCGCGCTGGGGAACAGCAGCCCTAACGGTCCCCTGAGCACACGCGCCAGTTTTTCCGAAAGCCCGCTTTGGCGCATGACCTCCATGACCCCGCTCCACAAGCATAGCACCCCGGCCATTGACAGACAGAGCTCCACAGCCGTCTTGGCACCGTCAAGCGCGCCCTTCGACACCGCGTCGACCCGGCCGGTGAGCAGCCCATAGCCCACCGCCGTAATTACCAAAATCATCCAAACCCATGTGAGTCCCACGTCCATCACTCCCTGACATTTACAGCGAACAATATATACTATGGCTTGTCATGGAAAGAAATACGTTTGGCCTTCCAAATTATTCCGCTGCAATCATTGAGGCGTTTGCGTCAAAATACACCATTTTTTTACATTGTTTGCTACAGGCAAAATAAATGCATAATTTGTCAACAAGAAAAATATTCCAATTTGTTACATTTTTATTGACAAACCCCCCTTTTATGCTATAATTAAGATATCGCTATGAGGGAGAATCGGTTTCTCGATTATTAAACGGAGGTCAAAAAGTATGAAAGCTACCGGCATTTTGCGGAAAGTCGACGAGTTGGGGCGGATTGTGTTACCGATTGAATTGCGTCGCACTTTAGACATTGGAGAAAAGGACGTATTGGAGATTTATGTAGACGGGTCTCTGATTATTTTGAAAAAATATGAACCTTGCTGCATTTTCTGCGGAAACGATCGCAATGTAACCGATTTTAAAGGCAAGAATATCTGCCCCTCATGCATGAAAGAAATTGGACAAGTCTGATTGAATACATACACAAAACCCCGGAGCGCTCAGGCGTTCCGGGGTTTTTTTCGCTGTTATTGGTCCGCATGTCTGTTGGCGGCGCTGTCGGCCTGCACAATGAAATCATTGGCGATTTCCGTGTTGCGCTTGGACGACTGCGCCCGATCCCGGTTTTCCCATGCTTCGACGACCCGTTTTCTGCGATAGGTTTTCATTTTGGCCTCCAAAAAGACAAGTCTGTCAACTCTATTGTTTGTGAAATTGTAATAATTATGTGCGGATTTCCTCTTCGCAACAGCTCCATTTTGCATCACTTGCGCCTTTTTTCGGCAATCCGCAAGAAAAAACACGGGTTGACCGACTTCCGACGCCCATTCCGTGTTTGGAAGAATCTTATCTGTTTGTATCGTCACGGGTTACGACAAACGCATTTTGAAATCCTCATAGCCGAAGTGCTTTATCGCAGTATAGTCACCGTTCACCGATTTCAGTACAATCGCGGGCAGGCCCATTCCGTTAAATGTGTTGTTTTTGACCATTGTGTAGTGCGCCATGTCACAAAATGTCAGCCGGTCGCCCACCGAAAGCGGCTTGTCAAACGAATAGTCTCCGATGATATCGCCCGCCAGGCAGGTGGGCCCCCCCAGGCGGCAGGTAAATTCCTTTTCCTGCGGATTTCCGGCACCGATGATCTCGGGTCGGTAGGGCATTTCTAGCACGTCGGGCATATGACAGGCCGCCGATGTGTCCATGATGACGTTTGTCACGTCGTTGTCCGCGATGGCGAGCACCGTCGAAACCAAAAAACCCGTGTTGAGCACCACCGCCTCACCGGGTTCAATGTACACTTGCAAGCCGTATTTTTCTTGCAGCCGGTTGACACATTGAATCAGGGCGTCGAGGTCATATCCGGCGCGGGTGATGTGGTGCCCGCCGCCAATGTTGAGCCACTTCATTGACGGCAACCATGCGCCAAAGCTCTTTTCCACGGCGTCAATCGTCATGCACAACGCGTCGGCGCCCTGTTCGCACAGCGTGTGAAAGTGCAGGCCGCTGATGCCATTGAGCAACGCGGGGCGAAAATGCGCCGCCGTCACGCCCAGCCGGGAGCCGGGCGCACAAGGGTCATAAATCGCGTGCGCCCCCGTGGAACACTCGGGATTGATACGGATGCCACATTCACATCCGTGTTCGAGCGCTTTTTCTCTAAATTTCGTCCACTCGTCGAAGGAGTTGAAGATAACATGGTCGCAAATGCGCACGATTTCTTCAAATTCGCATGCCCGATACGCGGGAGAAAAGACGTGGGTTTCCCGGCCCATTTCCTCAAAACCGAGCTTGGCTTCATACAAGCCGCTGGCCGCGGTGCCGTGCAGGAACCGGCCGATGAGCGGGTACAGTGCAAACAGTGAAAACGCCTTTTGCGCCAACAAAATTTTGCACCCTGTTTTGTCAATAACCAACCGAAGGGTTTCTAGATTTTTAATCAGCAGCGCTTCGTCGACGACATAGCAAGGCGTGGGCAAATCAAGAAATTCCATCAGTCCACCAATACTGGGTCAAAGCTCTCCTGCCATGGCAGGCCCCATTTCCCCAGTGCGTCCATGAACGGGTCGGGGTCAAATTCCTCCACATTGAAAACGCCCGGTTTTCGCCATGTGCCGTTCATGACGAGCATGGCGCCGATCATGGCGGGCACGCCTGTCGTGTAGGAGATGGCCTGCGAGCCCACTTCCTGATAACACGCTTCGTGGTCACAGATATTGTAGACATAGTAGGTTTTCGGCTGACCGTCCTTGACGCCGCATACAATGCAGCCGATGTTGGTTTTGCCCTTGGTTCGCGGGCCGAGGCTCGCGGGGTCCGGCAGTACCGCCTTTAAAAATTGCAGCGGCACAATCATCCGGCCTTCATACGCAATCGGCTCGATAGACGTCATGCCCACATTTTCCAGGCATTTCAAGTGCGTGAGATAGCTCTGCCCAAATGTCATGAAAAAGCGAATGCGCTTGATGCCGGGGATATTGAGCGCCAGCGACTCAATTTCCTCATGGTGCAAAAGATACATGTCCTTTTGCCCCACGCCTTCAAAGGTATAGACGCGCTTGATTGCCATCGGCTCTGTTTCCACCCAGTTTCCATTTTCCCAGTAGCTCCCATTGGCCGTGACCTCGCGGATGTTGATTTCAGGGTTGAAATTCGTAGCGAAGGGATAGCCGTGGTCGCCGCCGTTGCAGTCCAAAATATCGATGGTGTCAATTTGATCGAAATGGTGCTTGAGCGCATAGGCTGAAAACACGCCGGTGACGCCGGGGTCAAACCCACTGCCCAGCAACGCCGTGATACCCGCCTTTTCAAAGCGCTCGCGGTAGTCCCATTGCCACTTGTATTCAAACTTGGCTGTGTCCAGCGGCTCATAATTGGCCGTGTCCACATAGTGCGTCTTTGTCGCCAGACAGGCGTCCATTATGGTCAGATCCTGATAGGGCAGCGCCAGGTTGATGACAACATCCGGCTGAAATCGACCGATGAGCGCCACCAGCTCGTCGACATTGTCCGCGTCCACCTGCGCGGTCGAAATTTTGGTCTTTCCGCCGTTCAACTTGGCCTTCAGGTCGTCACACTTGCTCTTCGTCCGGCTGGCGACACAGATTTCCTCAAACACATCACTGTTTTGGCAGCATTTGTGAATGGTCACGCCGGCGACACCGCCGCAACCGATGATCAGCGCTTTTCCCATATGATCCGCCTCCAAAAATACATTATTAAAGCGCCAGCAAGCACTCGCGCAACAGTTTGCAAGCCACAGCCGTCGATACCCCGCTCATGTCCAGATTGGGCGCCAGTTCCACCATGTCAAACCCGACCACGTTGAGCTTCGACAGCAGCCCGATAGCCTCCAGCAGCGCCAAAAAACTCACGCCGCCGGCCTCAGGCGTACCGGTGCCAGGGAGCGCGGACGGATCAAGCACATCCAGATCCAACGTAAAATAGACCGGCCTGTCCGCCAGTTTTTTAATGACCTCTTCCAGTTTGTCGAGGGTAAACCGGCACGTAAAGACATGCGTCCTGCCCCAGTCAAACTCGCTCTTGTCCCCCGAACGGATCCCGAACTGGTAAATTTTCTCGTCGCCCACCAGCTCCCACACACGGCGAATGACGGCGGCGTGTGACAGGTTTGCCCCCAAGTAGTCGTCGCGCAAGTCGGCGTGCGCGTCAAAATGAACAATGTGAAGATCGGGGTACTTTTTCACCAGCGCACGAACGACGCCGAGCGTGACCAGGTGCTCTCCTCCGAGCATGACAGGGCGCTTGTTGTCTGTGACGATCTCCGAAGCAAACGCCTCGATCTGCTCAAGCGCTGTCTTCGCGTCCCCGATGCAAAGCGCCATGTCACCGGCGTCAAACACCGCGGTCTCCGCCATATCTTTGTCCTGATAAGGACTATAGGTTTCAATGCCATATGACTCTGAACGGATGGCTTTCGGGCCAAAGCGCGCGCCGGGGCGATAGGAGGTTGTGGCGTCAAAGGGCGCGCCAAACATCACGGTGTCGGCCTCGTCATAGGCCCTTTCGCACCCGATAAATGTCTCAGCCTGTCTATTCAACATCGCTCAGCAACCTCTCAACGTACGTGGGCAACGCAAACGAGCCCGAATGCAGATTGGTGTTGTAGTACTTGGTCTGCATACCCATTGCGTTCCACTTTGTGTCCTCAATGTCGCGCACCGGATGGAATTTCTTTGACGAAAACCCAAACAGCCAATGCCCCGACGGATAGGTGGGGATGTGCGCCTGGTAGACCTTGCTGATCGGAAACGACTCCACAATGCGTTTGTGCGCGCGCTGCATGGCCAGCGCGTCGTCGTGATAAAAGGGACTTTCATGTTGATTGACCATGATGCCGTCTTCTGTCAGCGATTTGTAGCAATTTCCGTAGAACTCCTTGGTAAACAGCCCCTCCCCGGGGCCAAACGGATCGGTGGAGTCCACAATAATCAAGTCATATTCATTTTCAAATCGACGGACATATTTCAGCCCGTCCTCAAAGTAGAGATGTACCCGCTCGTCATCCAGCCGGCAGGCCGTCGTGGGCAGGTATTCTTTGCACACTTCCACCACCAGCTCGTCAATTTCCACCAGATCAATGTGTTGCACACCTCTGTAGCGCACCAGCTCTCTGATCACGCCGCCGTCCCCAGCACCGATGACCAGCACTTTTTTGATGTTTGGGTTGACCGCCATGGGCACGTGAACCATCATCTCGTGGTAAATGAACTCGTCCTTTTCCGTCAGCATCATATATCCGTCCAAGGTCAAAAAGCGCCCGAACTCCTTGGAGTCGAACACATCGATCCGCTGAAACTCGCTCTGGCCGGAGTACAGCTGTCTGTCCACCTTGATGGAAAACTCGACATGCGGCGTATGCCGTTCCGAAAACCAAAGCTGCATGTTATCCCTCCAAGACATTGATATTCTCTATGTTCATATCCTCGGGGCCCGTCAGGAAGCAACCCTTCTCTTTGGCGTATAAGATATAGTCCAGGATCTCTCCGGTGATTCTTTCTCCCGGTGCCAGAATCGGAATGCCCGGCGGATAGCACATGACAAATTCACTGCAAATATGCCCCGCACTGTCCAGAATGGGCACCTGACGTTTGTCTGCGTAAAACGCCTTTTGAGGCGTGACGGCCACCTGCGGGTTGATGTACTCCAGCCGCAACATGCCCGTTTTGTCCTTTTTAAACCGTCTGCGTATTTCGGACAGCGCACTGACCAGCCGCTCCAAGTCCTGTCTGCGGTCACCGATGGAAATGTAGGCGAGGATGTTGCCGATGTCCCCAAACTCGATCTGGATGTCATATTCATCCCGCAGCAGGTCATAGGTCTCTATGCCCGCCAGCCCCACCTCCAGCGTGTGCACAGGCAGCTTGGTCGTATCAAAATCGAAGATGGAGTCGCCGTTGATCAGCTCGGAGGAAAACGCATAGTAGTCGCCGATTCGATTGATCTCATCCCGGGCGTACTCCGACATGAGACAAACCCGTTCAAAAATCTGTTCACCGTTGAGTACCATGTTCTTGCGGGACAGGTCGAGGCTGGACAGCAGCAGATACGAACCGCTCGTTGTCTGTGTCAGGTTGATAATCTGCCTTGTGTAGCCGGCATTGATGCGCTCGCCACAGAGTAGAAACGAACTCTGTGTCAGCGAGCCGCCCGACTTGTGCATACTCACGGCCGCCATATCGGCGTCGACCGCCATGGCAGATACCGGAAGCCCTTTTCCAAAATATAGGTGCGTGCCGTGCGCTTCATCCACCAGCACCAGCATGCCGTTCCGGTGGGCCAAATCGGTTATTCCCCTGAGGTCAGAGCAAATACCGTAATAGGTGGGATTGTTCACCAAGACCGCCTTGGCCTCGGGGTGTTCTCTGATGGCCTCCTCAATCTCAGAGACCTTCATGCCCAGCGGGATGCCCAGCTCATGGTTGACCTGCGGGTTGACATAGATGGGAATGGCGCCGCACAAAATAATCGCGTTGATGACGCTGCGATGAACATTGCGCGGCAAAATGATCTTGTCATTTTTCGCGCAGACCGTCATAATCATGCTTTGCACGGCGGAGGTCGTGCCATTGACCATAAAAAACGCGTGTTGGGCGCCAAACGCCTCCGCGGCCAATTCCTCAGCCTCTTTGATCACCGAAACGGGGTGGCAAAGATTGTCCAACGGCTTCATCGAGTTGACGTCGATACGCATGCAGCGCTCACCCAGAAAATCGGTCAGCTCCGGGTTGCCCTTGCCCCGTTTATGTCCCGGCACATCAAACGGAACAATGCGCATCTTTCTGAAGGCTTCCAAAGCCTCATATATTGGCGCTCTCTCCTGCTTCATCGGCAATCCTTTCCTTATATACGTTAAAACCACTGAAAATTTCAATCATCTCTCGACGCAAGTTTTCCGTGATCGAAAGCCGCGTTTTGGGCGGCAGCTCATATACATCCTTATTGAACAGGTAGTTTTGGAGATCCATCTCTTTGATCAGCATTTTGGTGTGAAACAGATTGGCCTGATAGACGTTCACGTCAATGGCATCGTACCGTTTCAGTGTTTCGCCGTCGATATAGTCCTGAATAGACGTGATATCATGATCGATAAACAGCTTCTTGCCGTCCACCGTCCGCGTAAACCCCCTGACGCGGTAATCCATCGTAATGATGTCCGAATCAAAGCTGCCGATGAGAAAATCCAGCGTGCTCAGTGGCGTGATCTCTCCGCAGGTGGCCACATCGATATCCACGCGGAATGTGGCAATGGAGTTGTCCGGATGAAACTCGGGATAGGTATGAACGGTCACGTGGCTTTTGTTGAGATGCGCCACCACCGTCTCGCTGTTGCCGGCCCGAAGCATGGACTTTTCCGCGATCAAAAACGTCACGCTGGCGCCCTGCGGGTCGTAGTCCTGCTTGGACACACTCAGCACCGTCGCGTCGATCATTTCCGCCACTTTAAACAAGATGCTCGTCAAACGTTCCGAGTTGTACTGTTCATCAATGTAGGCGATGTAATCGTGCTGTTCCCGCTTGCTTTTGGCGTAGCAGACGTCATAGATATTAAAGCTCAGAGCCTTTGTCAAGTTATTAAACCCGTAAATTTTCAGTTCGCCGCCCATAATGATGACCCCCCTCGTAAACCAAAAACCCAAGCGATTCTAAAATGGCAAGCCGCCATCTGACGCTTGAGTATTATTCTCCTAAACCGCTTATGAATTGCAGAAGGCTTGACCCATAACCCGATGTATCTATTCTAACCAGCAGCGGTATATGCATTCGTCCGCCGCCCATATGGCGGTTCCGTCAGCGGGCGTGGCCCCTGCGCAGACGCGCGAAAAGAATGACAGTTCGAGCATTATACAACAGAATTTGCGCAAATGCAACAGGCAGTTCGGCCACAAACGCTGCAAAATTGATTGTACCACATCGCAGAACAACAGTACAGTACTTTGTTGCAAAATCATTTTTTGGTGGTTTTTGTATTTTGCCCTGGCGGTTTGTCGGCGAAAAGCGCAAAAACCCGTCTTCCTGTCCGTCCCCGCCGTGTGTTCCACTCCGCCATTCCTCTGTTAACAGGCTGAAACGGGACCGAAGCGCACCGCTTCAGTCCCGTTTTCTTATATTTCGTTCGACACACGCCTTCAGTTCTGCGTCATGTGCGCCTCGATTTGCTGCTTGATCATCATGTCCTTGACTTTCATGAGCCGCGTCAAGTTGCCGCGCTCGTTTTCGTCAAGCTTCATGGTGATGTAGCGGATTGTCTCTTCAAGCTGCGGAATCATGACATATTCGAGCGCGTTGACGCGGCGGCGCGTCTTTTCGATCTCCTGCGCCAGCAACTGCACCGATTTTTCAATCTGTGCCAGCGCCAGCATGTCCCGAAACACTTCCGACAGTTCTGTCAACGCGTCGTCCAGTTCTCCCGATGTCTGCGCGAAGCCGTAGGGATAAATATCGGACTGATTGTCGTTTTGAGTCTGAAAATCGTACACCGGCACATTGACGCTCATGACATTGCGAAATCCCATGGTCAGTGTCACGCTCTGCTTGGGATACAGCAATGCCTGCTCCAGCAGCTCCGGCGACATCAACGCCGCAGCCACGGTAAACGAACGATGCGCGCGCGCCAGCGACGCTTCCACGCGACGGCGCAGGTCGCGGTTTTGCCGCATGATTTCCAAAAATTGTTTCATCAGTTCGTCCCGCTTGTCACGCAGCAGCTTGTGTCCCCGCCGCGCCGTACGCAAACGGGCTTTAAGCCGCGTAAGCTCCATGCGAGTGGGATTGACATTGATTCTTGCCATAACTACCCCCTGCCGCTTTAATGACTGTCAGGACAGTACTTTTCGATGAACTCCGGCTTGATGCGCTTTAGCTCGCTTTTGGGCAGTATGGTCAACAGCTCCCAGCCCAGCGCCAGCGTTTCTTCAATGGTTCGGTTTGTCTCATAGCCCTGATTGACATAGCGGCGTTCAAACGCGTCGGCAAATTTGGCATACATCTTGTCGATGTCGGTCAGCGCCGCTTCGCCCAGGATGGTCATCAGTTCCTTGCACTCCTTGCCGCGCGCGTACGAGGCAAACAGCTGGTTCATAATATTGGCATGATCCTCACGGGTTTTGCCTTTGCCGATGCCCTTGTCCTTCAGGCGGGACAGGCTGGGCAGCACGTCCACCGGGGGTTGCAGACCCTTGCGGTAGAGCTCTCGCGACAAAATGATCTGCCCTTCCGTGATATAGCCGGTCAGGTCGGGAATGGGGTGCGTCTTGTCGTCTTCCGGCATAGACAAAATGGGAATCATGGTGATCGACCCCTCTTTGCCGATGCGCCGCCCGGCCCGTTCGTACAACGTGGCCAAGTCGGTATACAGATATCCCGGGTAACCGCGGCGCCCCGGCACCTCTTTTCGCGCGGCGGATACCTCGCGCAGCGCTTCGGCGTAGTTGGTGATGTCGGTCAGGATAACCAGCACGTGCATGTCGCGCTCAAAGGCCAGGTATTCCGCGGCGGTCAGCGCCATGCGCGGCGTGGCGATGCGCTCGATGGCCGGGTCGGACGCCAGGTTGATGAAAAGCACCGTGCGGTCGATGGCGCCCGTGCGTCTGAAGTCCGAGATGAAAAAGTCGGCCTCTTCAAAGGTGATGCCGATCGCGGCAAACACAACGGCGAAGTTGGTCTGCCCTCCCAGCACCTTGGCCTGGCGGGCAATCTGCGCGGCCAAGTTGGCATGCGGCAATCCGGAGCCCGAGAAGATGGGCAGCTTTTGCCCGCGCACAAGTGTGTTGAGGCCGTCTATGCTCGACACGCCGGTCTGAATGAACTCCGACGGATAGTTTCTCGCCGCCGGATTCATAGGCAGGCCGTTGATGTTCTGGCGCGCCACCGGCAGGATGTCGGGCCCGCCGTCAGACGGACGGCCTAGGCCGTTAAAAACGCGGCCCAGCATGTCTGGCGACACCGCCAGATCCAACGCATGTCCCAAAAAACGCACTTTGGAGTCGGCCAGGTTGATGCCGGCCGAAGATTCAAACAACTGCACCAGCGCGTTGGACCCGTCAATCTCCAGCACGCGGCACCGACGGATATCGCCATTGGGCAGTTCGATTTCGCCCAGCTCATCATAAGTGACATTTTCCACGCGGCGCACCAGCATCAGAGGGCCGGCAACCTCCTGTATCGTGCGGTATTCTTTAATCATTGCTCACCCTCCTGTCCGGCGACCATCGCCTCGATCTGGGACGCCAGCTCCCTGGTAATCTCCTCATACACCGCAACGTAATCGGAGGCCGGCGTGTTTTTCGCGCGGCCAATGCGTTCACGCGCCGGTGCCGCGATGATCTGCTGCATGGGCACGCCGTTGGCCAGCGCGTCGCGGGACAGGGTATCGCACGTCTGTACCATGGCCAGCAGTCGATACTGCCTGTCGGCCGAGGAGAAGGCATCTACATCGCCAAAGGCGTCCTGCTGCAAAAAGTCCTCGCGGATCATGCGCGCAGTTTCCATGGTCAGCCTGTCGATCGGCGAGAGGCTGTCCATGCCCACCAAGCGGACAATTTCATCAAGTTCCGCCTCGTTTTGCAGCACACTCATCGCCCAAGAGCGCTGCTTGGAGTGCGCGCGATTGACATTTTCGTCAAACCACGAGGAGAGCCTGTCGAGATACAGCGAATAGGAGTTGAGCCAGTTGATGGCCGGAAAGTGACGACGATAGGCCAGCGCCGAGTCGAGAGCCCAGAACACCTTGACAATGCGCATCGTGGCCTGGCTCACAGGTTCCGACAAGTCCCCGCCCGGCGGCGACACCGCTCCGATGGCGGTCAGCGAACCGGTTCTCTCCTCGGTTCCGAGTGTGTATACGCGGCCGGCCCGTTCGTAAAACTGCGCCAGACGCGACGCCAGATACGCCGGATAGCCCTCTTCGCCGGGCATTTCCTCCAGACGGCCGGACATTTCGCGCAGCGCCTCGGCCCAGCGGGAGGTGGAGTCGGCGATCACCGCGACGTCGTAGCCCATGTCACGGAAATACTCGGCAATGGTGATTCCGGTATAGATAGACGCCTCGCGCGCGGCCACAGGCATGTCTGATGTGTTGGCAATGAGCACGGTGCGCTTCATGAGGCTCTCGCCCGTGCGCGGATCCTTGAGCTCGGGAAACTCGCGCAGCACGTCGGTCATCTCGTTGCCGCGTTCGCCACAGCCGATGTAGATGACAATATCCACATCCGACCACTTGGCCAGCTGGTGTTGCACAACCGTTTTCCCCGAGCCAAACGGGCCGGGCACCGCCGCCGTTCCGCCTTTGGCCAACGGAAACATGGTATCGATGGTTCGTTGTCCCGTGATCATCGGAATGTTGGGCGGAATTTTTCCCTTATATGGGCGGCCCACGCGCACCGGCCACTTTTGCGACATGGTAAGCGTTTTGACTTGCCCGTTTGCGGTCTTGACGCTGCCAATGATCTCTTCCACCGTAAAAGAGCCGGCCTTGATCTCCTGCACAACGCCGTCAGTCCCGCGCGGCACTAAAACGCGGTGCAGCACCACCGAGGTTTCGCGCACCGTACCCAAAATGTCACCGCCCTGCACACTGTCACCGGCTTTGACGGCCGGGGTGAAGTCCCACTTTTTTTTGTGATCGAGGGCCGACACCTCAACTCCCCTGGCAATTGTGTCCCCAGTCAGCGCACGAATGACTTCCAGCGGGCGCTGGATGCCGTCGTAGATGGTCTCAATCAGGCCCGGCCCAAGCTCCACAGACAGCGGCGCGCCTGTGGTTTCAACGACGTCACCCGGCCCCAGTCCGGCCGTCTCTTCGTAGACCTGTATCGATGCGCGGTCACCGCGCATCTCAATGATCTCTCCGATCAAGCGTTGAGACCCTACGCGCACCACGTCGAACATGTTGGCTTCGGCAAGCCCTTCGGCGATGACCAGCGGGCCGGATATCTTGACAATTTTTCCATTGGCCAAAAGAATCAGTCCTTTCAAGGCGATGTAAATGTGTGCCACTGCGCACATTGAACCATTTCAGCCGCGCGCCCGATACCGCCTGGCGCACCGGTCGTCACCCGGCCATCCCCGTTGTGAGGCGGCACAAATGGGAATATAGTCACTAGTTATTACTCTAAGTGTTCAAAATGTCGGCGCCGACCGCCCTCTCAACCGCGGACTGCAACGCACCCATCCCCAGTCCCAGCGAACCCGCCTGGCTCGGAATAAGAATAATGGCCGGTGTGAGTCCGTCCTTATACTGGTCAATTTCGCTCTTCAGGTCACGCGCCAGTTCCTCAGTGACATAGATCACCGCTGTGTTGTTCTGCGCCAGCGTGCGCAGGCGACGACGCGCCTCGGCCAAATCGTTCTGCGGATAGACATCCAGACCCAGCGCGGCAAATCCCAGCACACTGCTGCGGTCTCCCATCACGGCAATTCTATACATGGCGGCCTCCTCCTTCAATACAGTTCACGAAGCCGTTCCCGAATGGCCTCAGGCGCCACGCCCGCCAATCTTCCGGACAAAATGGTGCGGATGGCCGTGTGTTCGGCCTCACGCGCACCCAAAAATCCAACAAGAGCCTGCTCACCAAAGGGGATCATACGCGCCCGCCGCAAATAGGCCATCAGCGCGTCATCGGCCGCCCGCTCGAACGCGGTCAGCGAGCCCTCGCCCCGCATGGCGGGTGCCGCCAGCGCAGCCGCCTCTTCCAGCGGACCGGCGACATACAGGTCGGCAAGCGGCGTCCCGGCGGACACGGCCGCCATCACGCGGGCCGTATCAACATGTCCGCCTTTGCTGAGAATGAAGCGGAGAAAGTCGGCGCTTCTGCCCAGGCGCACCGCCCGTGTCGCTGCCCGCAAATTGGCAGCGTCAATAAACAGCACGGCATACCCCAGTAAAAAGCTGCTTCCGCTGCTTTGCGCAATGTCCCTCATCTCGGCGGCCATGGCGCGATCCACGTGAAAGTCGGTGATCTGCGGGTCTCCGGTTCTGTCCAGAAGCTCCCGTCCCTCCTGTGCCGCGCGCGCCATCGCGGGCGGCCAGTCCGTCAAGCTCTGTTTTGAATATGCTTCCACCAGCGACTTGATTTTCACCCGGCCGCAGGACAGCAAAAGATCCTCCCGCACGGCGTCCTGCTTTTCGCTTTTGAGCAGCACTTTGAGGTTGTGATAATCATACCTGAGTGCAAAAAAGTCTGTGACAAAACCGCCCTCTGCGGGCGCCAGCGCCGTCATGGCGGCATATGTGTCCTGCCGGGCTTCTGTGAGCATTGCCTCGACACCTGTCTCCGACGGGGGCTCATAGCCGCACTCAACGAGCACTTTGGCCGCCTCTTCAAAGGAACGAGCCTCTAGCATACGTTCCATCCGTTCGCGGTTGAGCAGAGACCGTTCCAGCGCGCGCACATGCGTCGCGGCAGATAAAAAACTGGTATCTTTCATGTCATACTCCAAACAGTATGTCCGCCACTTCGGCGGCCATGGTTTCACGCTTCAGCCTCACGATGGTGGCAAAGGTGCAGTTGATCTCCACATCACCGTCGGACAGCACAAGACCACCGGACAGCGGCCTGGACTTGTCTGACAGCGTCAGCGAGGCCGGTCGGCCGGCTTTGCGCAGGGCGGCATTGGCCTCATCCGTCACCTGTCTGCCCACCCTGGCGTGATCTTCGGGAGAGAGCACAATCTGCTCTTGGCCGTTCCGTGATGCCCGGCAGGCCAGAGATGCCAAAAACGGAACCATTTTGGCGTCCGGCAGCTGCCGCAGCCTAGCCAGCGCTTTGTCGAAAACCACGTCAAGAGACGCCTGTTTGGACGCAAGCGTCATCTTGCGCGTCTCCAGCGCGGCCACGCTCTGCAACCGCTCATATCGTTCATCGGCCATTTGACGAGCCCGCGCCTGCGCCTGCGCGCCCTCGGTTCCGGCGCGGGAACGCGCCTCCGCGCGAATTGCCTCCGCCTGACGGCGGGCACTCTCCAACAGCTCGTCGGCTTCCCGCCGCGCGTCGGCAGAGATACGCTCGGTAATCTTATCAATTCCCTGCATGGCGCCGCCCCTTAGACTTGGACATAGAGCAGCAGCAACAATAACGACGCAAGGAAGGGAATAATCGCATAAAACTCAACCATGATGGCCAGCGCCATGGCGTTGCCCTGCGCTTCCGGTTTCTTGGCGAGGATCCCCATGCCAGCGGCGGACACACGTCCCTGCGCAATAGCGGAAAACAGACCGCCCAGCGCGATCGGCAGGCAGGCGGCGAAGATGGAAGCGCCTTGCGGCACAGTGAGAACCTTGTCGCCCATTTTCACAAACAGCGCAAAAAACCAAATAACGAAGCCGTACAAACCCTGGGTACCCGGCAGCAGCTGCAAAATGAGCACGCCGCCAAACTTGGAGGGATCCTCCGCGATCAACCCCGCGCCCGCTTCGCCCGCGATGCCCACACCCTTGGCTGAGCCGATGCAGGCCAGTCCAACGGCCAGCGCCGCGCCCAAAAAGGCAATTGTGTTGCCGGAGATAAGCGTCATCCAATCGAACATAGTTTTTTTACTCCTTTATCATGATATCTACATATTTTGTGCGAATGGAAAGGGGGGAAAACTCCGTGCCGCCTCCCACATAAAATTTGCCGAAGTATTCAATGTACATGAGGCGCGCCGCGTGCACATAGGTGCCGATAATGCTCATGCCCATATTAAAAATGTGTCCGAACAGAAAGATGACGATAAAAAACAGAATGCCCACGATGCCGCCGCCCATCATGGCGCCCATCTTGTTGAATACCATGCCCAGCACGCCGCCAGCCAAACCAAGCGCCATGAGGCGGGAATAGCTGAGGATATCCGACAGATAGGCCGTGATGTCATACAGGCTGGCCAGCCCGCCAAACACTTTTTTGACGATGCCCTTGTTTTTTCGGCCCTGCGTGAGCACCAGCAGGGCAAACCCGGCAATCATGACCATCGGCGTACCGCCCAGCGCGACCACGGCGATGCCGGCAAATACAATCCACCACGGCACAACGTCGAGTATGGCGTCGAGAGGGCTTCCGTCCCGCCAAAGAATGAAAAATTTGACGGCCATGCCCACGATAATGTGTACAACACCCATAGCGCAGGCGACAATGAGGACACTCATCGGGTCTTTCAGCGGATCCAGCCACAGCGGCGAAAATGTGATTTCGCGGCCGAAGAAGGTGCTCGAGATCACCCCGATGGCGTCCGAGAAGAACCCGCCGAACATCAGTCCCCAAAACACGGAAAACGCGCCGCATATGGTCATAAGCGGGAACATGTACCGCACCATGGGGCCTTTGGGCTTCACTTTGAGGGTGACAAACAGCCCCAACGCCATGAGAATCATGCCATAGGCAACGTCGGCAAACATCATGCCAAAAAACACGGCGTAAAACGGAGCGATGAGCGGATTTGGGTCAATGTTTCTGTAGTCGGGCATGCTGTACATCTTGGTGACCATGGTAAACGGACGGACAAACGCATTATTTTTCAGCATGATCGGCGGTTTGTCCTCTTCGGTGGGTTCCGCCACGTCATACGCGCAGTCATAACGTGCCAGCATCTTCTGCACCTTAGGCCAGGCCGGGTCGGGCAACCACCCCTCCAAAAAAAATGTGCTGCCCGTGGACAACAGCCGGCCGGCCGCCTCTTCACGCGCCAACTCCACCGACAGGTGGTCAATCAGCAGTTCCAGCTCGGCTTTTTGTTCGGCCATCGCCGCAATGGACGCACTGATTTTCTCAATTTCAGTTTCGCCGTCGGCCATCTTGGTCTCCACCGCCGTCAGATTGACGCGCGCCGTGCCCTCCGTATCTTTCCAAACCACCTTGGAAAAGCCAGCCGGTTTGAGCACACCAAGGGCTTCCTCCTCCGATGAGGAATGCAGCATGACAAAGAAGTAGTGTTGCTCTTTGTCGGAAGACACCAGCGCAAACGCCCCGGCCCGTACCGTGCCGACATATTCGTCCGACAAGGCTTTCACGTCCACCGATGCCGGGCAGACACAAAACCACGCCAGGCAGTCCTTCATCGGCGGCAGGCTGAGCGGCGCGTCCAGCGACACCCAGGGCCTCAACATGGCCGCCTGGCTTTGCAGCCGTCCTGTTTCGGCTTTGAGCGCCGCCATGTGCCGGGACTTTTCCAGCAAAGACGCCACCACGGCCCGGGCCTTTGTCATGCGGCTGTCGTCGCTGAGTGTCTCTTCCTGCAGCACGGGACGTACGGCAAACATGCTGTTTTTGATCCCAGCATGGCGCATAAGAATTTCAAGCGCCGACCGCGCCTCGTTGAGTTCATTCTGCCGCGTACCCTGCAGAGACTCCCCCTTAGAAAGCAACGCCGGCCATTCGGGGCTTGCCAATGGGGTTCTCGGATCGTCGACCTGGACACAGCCCATGCGCATCATTTGCCTGAGCAATATCTGCCTGTCAGAGGACAGCGCGAGCAAGCGCAACCGTTTCATGGGGACAATAGCCACTATCCACTCACGATCCTTTCTACAATGAACTCCGCGCCGCGCTCCATGTTGCCCTCCGCCTGACGGCGCAGGGCCTCACAGTCCCTCTTTGCCTCCTCGAGTGCCTTTTGTGAGGCGGCGTCCGCTCGACTCTCGGCCTGTTTCAAGAGTGTCTCGGTCTCACGCGCACTTGTCTGCTCCTGTGCAGACAAGATTTCGCGCGCTTCGATTTCGGCGTCGGCCAGCAGTTTTTTGGCATGGGCCGCCTGCTCCACTTTATAGGCAGCGGCCTTTTTTTCGGCCTCGGCCACCTGTTGTATGGCGTCCATTGACATGTTCACACCGCCTTTCTCCGTGTTTTGGAAAAGTATATCTTATTTGTTTTGGCTTGTCCAGTCTTTGCAACAAAAAGGGGATTCTCCCCTCATGTTGCGAACAAATTGGCAGCATGGCGTGCGCGCCGGTCGACGGATGACGCGGCCTGTTTCAGCGCACACTGTTTTCAGTGCGTCGCCGGCGGGAACACGAATGGACGCGCACAGGCCGTCAATAAAAAAAAGTTGTACTTTGTCTATGAAAACAGTATACTATATATTGTTGTGCTTCTATTCATCACCGGGGATTTGAACAGCAAAAACAAGTAAGGATGATACATCATGGCACAAGCCTTGAAAACAAAAACAGAAAACACCGGGCAGCCCGATCCGGCGGCGAAGCGCAAACGGCGTTTTGGCGACCGGTATGACGGCAGACGGCTGCGCTCCATGGATCCGCTCAACGCACTGATCCCCTTTGTGATGAACACACGCGCGGGCTCCACCAATTTTTTCAGCGCCAAAATGGACATTCGCGCCGCAGAGCATTTTATCCGTCAAAAGCGCGTCGAAGGGCTCAAGGGCTTTGGCATGCTGCACTTTTTTTTGGCTTCATACGTGCGCATTGTCTCGCAACGGCCGGGGATCAACCGGTTCGTTTCCGGGCAGCGGCTGTACGCCCGCCACAAAATTGAAATCAATGTCACCGTCAAGAAGGATCTGTCTGTTACGGGTCAGGAAACCACCATTAAGATTTGCTGCCTGCCCGGGGACACGGCCGCGGATATCTATCATCACGTCGAGGAGGCCCTATTGGAGGGGCGCCGCGCTGGGGACTCCAACAGCACTGATTTCGCGGCGCGTATGTTTTCCCATATGCCGAGGGCGCTTCTCAAGTTCGTAGTGTGGCTGTTTAAGAGTATGGACTACTTTGGACTCATGCCGCGCAGCATCCACAAGGCCAGCCCGTTTCATGGGAGTCTTTTTGTTGCCGATTTGGGGTCAATCAGCCTGCCGCCGGTACACCACCATCTCTACGAGTTCGGGCACTGCCCGCTGTTTCTGGCCTTTGGGCCCAAAGAGAAACGCTACGTCCCCAACAAGGACGGCGAGGTCACAGAACAGCGCACGGTGGAGTTTTCGCTGTCTCTCGACGAACGCATCTGCGACGGTTTTTACTTTTCCGGCGTCTTCCGCATGTTAAACGACTGCTTTAAGAATCCTTCGCAGTTGGATCTCCCGCCCGCGCAGGTCGTCGAGGACATCGAATAGCGTTTGGGACGGTATATTTTTTGTCCCGGTTACGGAAAGTATACCTGTGCGCTGGACAAGGCGTTCTGCACAAGTATCGATTGTTTTTCCCATAAACTTGATGGCGTGGATGATTTATGTAGTCAGACACTCTATGCACAGCGCAGTCCGGAAGGGAGGCCGTTATGGACGAGCAAGCCCTGCTGTCACTGTTTCACGAGTATAAACAAGGCCGGGTCGATGATGCGGCTTTGTTGTCATACTTACGTAAGAGTCCCTTTGAGGATGTCGGGTTTGCCACCATCGACCACCATCGTGCGTTACGCCAGGGCTTTCCCGAAGTCATTTTCTGTCCGGGCAAAACGCCGGCGCAGATCGAGGCGATTGCGCGCCAGACGCTTCAGGGCGGGGCGCACGCGTTGCTGGCCACCCGCGCCGACGTCGACGCCGCGGCGGCTGTCTGCCGTGCCTGTCCCGGCGCCGTGTATCATGAGGCCGCCCGCCTCGTCACCTGTGTGATCGAGGCTCGTCCGCGCGCCGGTTGTGTTGCCGTTGTCTCTGCGGGTACCGCCGACATGCCGGTCTTTGAAGAGGCGGCGCTGACGCTGGAAACATTCGGGCACAAGGTCGAGCGGCTGTATGATGTCGGCGTCGCCGGGCTGCATCGCCTGCTGGCCCGGATGGACTTGTTGCAGCGCGCCGACGCGATTATCGTCGTGGCCGGCATGGAGGGCGCGCTGGCCAGCGTGGTGGGCGGTTTGACCGCCGCACCCGTGATTGCCGTGCCCACCAGCATTGGATACGGCGCTTCGTTCGGCGGGCTGGCCGCCCTCTTGTCGATGCTCAATTCCTGCGCCGCCGGCGTGGGCGTTTGCAACATTGACAATGGATTTGGCGCCGCCTTTATGGCCGCGCGTATCCTTCGGCTCAAGCGTGACGCGACGTAACCGGCTGGGCCGGTGCAGATACGCCACTTATTTTTCAAGGAGGATGATTTATGTCTTGTACGCACGCCGTCATCCTGGTCAACCACAACGTGCCGACCGGGGGCTCCAAGTATCCGATGCTGCTTCATGAAGCTCTCTTTAAGCCGCTACTGCGCTGGATGTCAGACGCGCTGTATGCTTCAGGCACACGCTCTGTCTGTGTCGTGCGCGATGACAGCGCGCTCGACGACTTGCTGCTTGCGTGTTTTTCGCCCTCACTTTGTGATATCACCGTGCTCGAAGCACACACCGAGGCGGTCAAACGGGATGTCCTCTCCTTTGTGTCCGCCAGCGCCGAAGACGTCTTATTTGTGACGGCGCCCGCACTGTTGACGGCTCACTCCATTCAGACGCTGTGCGCAGCCCATACGGCGGGCGGCCAGTTTGTGACCGAACTGTTGACTGACGACGAAACGCCAACCGGCGTATACTGTTTCGCCAGCAACGTCTCCGGGCAGCTATTTTCTTTTTTGGACGACTCGTTTAACTTCCAAGACGCCTGCAAACAGATGAACGCGGACAAACTGCCGCTGGGTGAATACTTTGTTTCCGACGGCGATGGCGGCGCCGCCCGCATCGCAAATCCGCTGGAGCTCCATTTGGCGCGCCGCGCGCTGCAGACAGCCGTCGTCGAGCGCCACATGCGCAACGGGGTGACCATCTTAGACCCGGCCAACACCACCATCAGCTCCGACGCCATTATCGGCCGCGACACGACAATCTTGCCCGGCGTCATGATCCAAGGCGAGTGTGTCATCGGCGAAGACTGCGAAATTGGTCCGTTTGCCGTCATCTCCAGCTGCATTATCGGCGATCGCTGTGTCATCAACGCCTCTCAGCTGTACGACAGCCAGATGGGCAGCGACGTCAAAGTGGGGCCCTACGCCTACGTGCGTCCCGACTGTGTACTGGGCAGCAACATCAAAATCGGCGACTTCGTGGAATTGAAAAACGCGCACGTGGGCAACGGCAGTAAGATTCCCCATCTGAGCTATGTGGGCGATGCCGATGTGGGCCGTCGTGTCAACATCGGCTGCGGCGCCATTACCGTCAACTACGACGGTAGCCGGAAGCACCGCACCACCATTGAAGATCAGGCTTTCATCGGCTGTAACACCAATCTGGTGGCCCCAGTCAAAGTCGGACAGGGCGCCTACACGGCCGCGGGCAGCACCATCACCGACGATATTCCGGTAGGCGCTTTGGGCATTGCCCGTACCCGTCAGGAAAACAAAGAGGGCTGGGTGTCCAAAAAACGCCCGCCGAAAGACCAGTAAGGGAGACCGTGTCGTCAACCCATGCTGTGCCCCTGCAGACGCTTATCGTCGCAGCGGGCTACACAGCCGCCGCGATCACACTCCGAGCGCGTGGGTCCGCGGGCACGACGTCACGTCGATGTTGCTCACCTTCAGAACAACGCGGACATTGGCGCGGGTCTGCCGATGTCCGCACTGCTCTCCTTGCGAAGAAAAAATGAAATTCGACAAAATAGAATTCATAATATGTCATTTTTTGTTGAGTCTTCGTCAGTCTTTGGCTCTTTGCCGTCATATATCGTATTTGGGAAAATGTTTTTCCCTGACGGAACATTGCCCATTGTACATTCCACTATTTACTAAATCGAGGACATAATGCAATGTTATTCTCAAAACATAGAAAAGCAGAAGAGGCTTCTGTTGACTGGGTGATCGTCGGACTGGGCAACCCGGGTTCTCAATACGAGCAAACTCGGCACAACATGGGTTTTTTGGTCATTGACCGACTGTCTGATCAGTGGGGCATCCCCGTAAAGAAGCTCAAATTCCAGTCGCAATATGGGTTGGGGCAGGCCGAGGGGAAGCGTACACTCCTGCTGCGTCCGCAGACCTTTATGAACCTCAGCGGTGAAGCGCTGCGGGACTGCATTCAATTTTACAAGGTGCCGTTGACGCGCACCATCGTCGTGTATGATGACATCTCTTTGCCGCTGGGCAAGCTGCGGCTGCGCGGAAAAGGCAGCGATGGCGGGCACAACGGCATCAAGAGCATTCTTTATCAGTGCCAGTCGGATGTCTTTCCCCGTATCAAGGTGGGCATCGGCGCGCCCGATCACCCCGACTTTACCACGGCCAACTGGGTGCTCGGACGCTTTTCCGAAGAGGAGCGCCCTCTGGTGGCCGACATGGTAACCAAAACCGCCGATGCGGTGCGCACCATTATGACGCATGGCCTTGACCGTGCCATGAATACCTATAATTGAGGGATTTTCATGCTTTCCCTGTGCCGAGAGCTGCTTATGCTTCCCGAAATGAATGATTTGCTGGCGCGCATAGCCACTGCGGAGAGTACCCCGGTGGCTGTGGGCGGCCTTTCGCATGCCCATAAGGCGCATATGATCGCAACCGTGCGCCTGATAACCGGTCGGCCAATCCTCGTCCTATGCGCCGACGAGAACGAAGCCGTGCGGATGTCCGCCGATCTGACAGGGTGGACACAGGACAAACCCCATCTGTTGCCGGTGCGTGAGTGGAGCTTTTACCACGCTGAGGCGGTTTCGAGAGAATGGGAGCATGTCCGGTTGGCCACGCTGGCCGCCCTTGCTTCCGGCCAATCCTCCATCGTATGCGCGCCGGTGGATGCCTTTTTGCAGCGGACGATGCCCAAAGATGTGCTCAAAAGAAGTTCCCTCTCGCTAAAGCCGGGGCAGTTCATGGCACCGGACGACCTGGTGTCGTCTCTTGTTTCGGCCGGATACCGACACTGTGACCAGGTGGAAGGCATCGGGCAGTTTGCCCGCAGGGGCGGTATTGTTGATTTTTTTTCACCCGGCCAGCTGCACCCGGTGCGCGTGGACTTCTTTGGCGACGAGATCGACTCGCTGGCGGCGGTGGACACCGACACACAGCGCCGTTTGGAGACGATGGACGCCGCCGCGCTCTTGCCCGTATCCGAAACGCTGCCGCAGGCGGCCCAGGGCGGGATCGAGGGTCTCATCGCCGCCATGTTGGCCATGGCCGAGCGATCCAAGTCGCGCAAGGGCACTCCCGAAAAACTGGCACTCACCATACAGAATGACGCTGAGCTGCTGCGCGACCTGGGCATGCTGCCCTCCATCGACCGCTATCTGCCTCTCATCTACCCGGACTTGATCACCGCGTTCGACATGCTGCCGCCGGACACCATTGTCTTTACCAGTGAATACTCCCGGCTGCAAGAGCGGACAAAAAACGCCCTGTGGCGTTGGGGACAGGACTTGGAGCCGCTGTTGGCCGACGGCATGTTGTCACCTGAAATGACGCAGTTCTTCTTGGACGAGGGGAGCCTGTCTGTCAAGTTGTCTCACTTTTCCACTGTCTATATGGACACCTTTCTGCCGGGGTGCTACGACTTGCCTCCGCGCGCCGTCCACAACCTGCCTGTCAAGCAGCTGGCCTCCTTCGGTGGCCACATAGATGTCGCGTTGGAGGACATTTCTCATTATAGAGAAGAAAACTACGCCTTAGTCGTTCTGTCCTCCTCGGAGCGGCAGGCGGAGCGCCTGGTCGCGCTGTTGGCCGATCATGGAATCACCGCGCTTTTGGACTTTGGTTTGTCGGCACCGCCCGTCCCGGGGCAGATTTCCGTGGGGCTGGGCACCCTTTCGGCAGGGTTGGAGTACCCCGCCCTCAAATTGTGTATTATGACCGAGGGCCAACTGTTGGCCACGCCTCGGCGGCACACCAGGCGTGCCGACAAGAAGGATCCGCGCGCGCGGCTGGCCTCTTACACCGACTTGACGCAGGGCGACCTCGTCGTACATGAGCACCACGGCATCGGTCGGTTTACGGGCATTGTCAAAATGACGGTGGACAATACGGAGCGGGACTATGTACACATCGCTTACGCCGGTTCGGACGGGCTCTATGTCCCCGTCACGCAGCTGCACCTGGTTTCCAAATATATCGGCGCGGGGGAAGATATCTCCGTCAGGCTCAACAAACTGGGGGGCGGCGACTGGCAAAAGGCACGTATTCGTGCCCGCGCGGCCGTCAAAGACTTGGCGGGAGAGCTCATCAAACTTTACGCCGAGCGCCAGCACCAGCCCGGCCACTCCTTTCCGCCGGATTGTGACATGCAGCGGCAGTTTGAATCTTCTTTTGTCTATGTGGAAACGGAGGATCAGCTGCGCTGCGCCTCCGAGATCAAAGACGACATGCAGGCTAGCGCCCCCATGGATCGGCTGTTATGCGGCGATGTGGGCTTCGGAAAGACGGAAGTGGCGCTCCGCGCCGTCATGAAATGCATACTGGGCGGCAGACAGGCCGCCATTTTGGTGCCCACGACCGTACTGGCGCAGCAGCATTACCAGACCGCGTTGCGCCGGTTTGCCGACTGTCCCGTGTCCATCGCCATGTGCAGCCGGTTCGTACCGGCCAGAGAGCTCAAGAAAAACATGGCTGCCATCGCCGACGGCACGGTGGATTTGGTCATCGGCACACACAAATTGCTGCAAAAGAGCATGGTGTTTCACAATCTGGGCCTCCTGATTGTCGACGAAGAGCAGCGCTTTGGCGTCACCCATAAAGAGCGGCTCAAGGAGCTGGCCAAACAGGTGGATGTGCTTTCACTGACGGCTACGCCCATTCCGCGCACCCTCAACATGGCCCTGTCCGGCATCCGAGATATGTCCACCATTGAGGAACCGCCGCGTGACCGCTATCCTGTTCAGACCTATGTTTTGGAGCACGACTACACCATTTTGACAGACGCGTTGCGCCGTGAAGTGCAGCGCGGCGGCCAGGCTTACTACCTTCATAATCGCGTGGAGAGCATCGACCGGGAAGCGGCCCGGCTGGCCGGCATGCTGCCGGGCGTCTCGATTGCCGTTGCGCACGGGCAGATGGGCGAAGAGGCCCTGTCTGATATTATGCGCCGCATGTCCGAAGGCGACATCCAGGTGCTGGTGTGCACCACCATCATTGAAACCGGGCTGGACATCCCCAATGTCAATACGCTTATCATTGAGGACGCCGACCGCCTTGGGCTGGCCCAGCTGCATCAGATACGCGGACGCGTGGGGCGCAGTCCCCGCCACGCCTTTGCCTACATGACATTTCGCAAGGGCAAGTCGCTCACCGAGGTGGCCGCCAAACGGCTGTCCGCCATCCGAGAGTATGCCGAGTTTGGCTCCGGGTTCAAAATTGCCATGCGCGACCTGGAGATACGCGGCGCCGGCAACGTGCTCGGACCGGAACAGCACGGGCATATGATGAGCGTCGGGTATGACATGTACCTCAGCCTGCTGGAGGAGGCTGTGCTCGAAGCCAAGGGCGAACCGCCGCGCAAGTCAGTCGACTGCACCGCCGACATCGCCGTGGCGGCCGGCATTCCGGAGGGCTATGTGGCCAGCCCGGGGCAACGTATGGATCTGTACCGGCGCATTGCTTCCATCCGCACCGATGACGATGCCTCCGATGTGACCGACGAGCTCATTGACCGCTATGGCGACCCGCCGGCCAGTGTAACGGCGCTACTGCAAATTGCGCTGTTGCGCGCGGACGCCTCCAACGCCGGCATTTCCGACATTGCGCAAAAGCAGAGTCGGCTGATCTGCCGGTTGGCCGACCCCGATATCCGCCGCGTCTCGCTGCTGTGCGCTCATCCGGACTATAAAGGCCGCGTTTTGTTCAGCGCGGGCGATATGCCCCACCTCTCCTTCCGGTTGACCGGGCATGCCCCCATACTCGATGAGGCGCGCACGTTTGTCGCCGCCTACGGTAGCGTTGCCGATTAACGCGCAATTGGACAAAAACGCAAAACTCTGATATACTTCTTTATCTGGCATTTTTGCGTCGGCCAGATTTTGGCGAACCCATCCAAACAAGGAGGAAGCGTCAGTATGAAAAACAGTGAAAAAACGATGGAGAAAATTGTCTCTCTGTGCAAGGGCCGCGGGTTTATTTTCCCCGGCAGCGAAATCTACGGTGGTCTGGCCAACACGTGGGACTACGGCCCGCTCGGCGTGGAGTTTAAAAATAATGTCAAAAAAGCCTGGTGGAAAAAATTCGTGCAGGAGTCGGCGCACAATGTGGGCCTGGACAGCGCAATTTTGATGAATCCGCAGGTGTGGGTGGCCTCCGGCCATGTGGGCGGTTTTTCCGACCCTTTGATGGACTGCCGCTCCTGCAAAACCCGTCATCGCGCCGACCAACTCATTGAAGCCACCGGCGTCAACCCCGCCGGATGGGACTTTGACAAAATGAGCGCGCATATTAAAGAACACAAAATCGGCTGCCCCGACTGCGGGGCCTGCGATTTTACCGATATTCGCACCTTCAACCTGATGTTCAAAACCTTTCAGGGCGTGACCGAGGATGCCAAAAACCAGATCTACCTGCGGCCGGAGACGGCGCAGGGCATCTTCGTCCAATTCAAAAACATTCAGCGCTCCACGCGCCGCAAGGTGCCCTTCGGCGTGGCGCAGATCGGCAAGTCCTTCCGCAACGAAATAACGCCTGGCAACTTCACGTTCCGCACCCGCGAATTTGAGCAGATGGAGCTCGAATTCTTCTGCCGCCCAGGCACCGATCTGGAGTGGTTTTCCTATTGGAAAGAGTTTTGCCGCCAATGGCTACTGGGGCTGGGCATGAAGGAGGACAACCTGCGCCGGCGCGACCATGACCCTGCCGAATTGTCCCATTACTCAAAAGCGACCACCGATTTCGAGTTTTTATTCCCGTTCGGCTGGGGTGAACTTTGGGGCATCGCCGATCGCACCGACTTTGACTTGACGCAGCATCAACATCACGCCGGTGAGTCCATGGAATATTTCGACCAGGAAAACGAGGAGAAATATATCCCCTATGTCATTGAGCCCTCGTTGGGGGCCGACCGTGTGGCGCTGGCGTTTCTGGTCGACGCCTACGACGAAGAAGTTGTGGATGCGGACAAAAATGACACACGCGTGGTTTTGCGGCTGCATCCGGCGCTGGCGCCTTTCAAAGTGGCGGTGTTGCCGTTGTCCAAGAAGCTCAGTGACGATGCGCGACCCATCTGGGAGTTGCTGCGCTCACACTTTATGGCCGACTTCGACGACGCGGGCTCCATTGGCAAACGGTACCGCAGGCAGGACGAGATCGGCACGCCTTTGTGCGTGACGTTTGACTTTGACAGTTTAACCGACGGATGTGTGACCCTGCGCGACCGCGACACCATGCAGCAGGACCAGCGTGTTCCGATGGGCGAACTGGTGGCGCGCATATCCGAGCGGCTGTTCTATTAATCGCTGTCGTCGAAAGGAGAGCTTTTTATGAATCAGGCTGCGCAACTGCGTTTGTTTGCCGAGGAGATTCGTGTGGCCGCGCTGCACGAATTTGACGAGCTCGGTTTCGGTCATATTGGCGGCGCCATGAGTGTCGTGGAAACACTGGCCGTGTTGTATGGGGAGACCATGCGCATTGACCCGAGCCACCCCGACTGGCCGGACCGCGACCGGCTGGTCATGTCCAAAGGACATGCCGGTCCCGCGCTGTACGCCACGCTGGCGCTCAAAGGCTTTTTCTCCAAGGAAATATTGATGACACTCAACAAACCGGGCACCATTTTGCCCTCGCACTGCGACCGCACCAAAACTCCCGGCGTTGACATGACAACCGGCTCGCTGGGACAGGGCATGTCTACCGCCTGCGGGCTTGCGCTCGGCCAAAAGCTTGACGGCAAAGGCGCCCGTACCTTTTTGGTGCTGGGCGACGGCGAATGCGACGAAGGGCAGGTCTGGGAAGGTGCTCTGTTCGCGCCGTTTTACAAGCTGGACAATCTCATCGCCTTTTGTGACAAAAACGGCCAGCAGCTCGACGGCTATGTGAAAAACGTGCTGGATACCGGCGATCTGGCCGCAAAGTTCTCGTCGTTTGGCTGGTTTGCCCAGTCTGTGGACGGACATTCAATTGACGAAATCAGCACCGCCGTGGGACGGGCCCTGTTGAGTACGGGCCAGCCCTCCATGATTGTTCTCAACACAAAAAAGGGCAACGGCTGCTCTTTTGTTGTGGATCAGGAATTCAATCACCATGTCCAATTTACAAAAGAACAAATGCAGACGGCCCTTGAACAGGCCGAGCAGGTGCTGGCGGCCGCGCGTGCCGCCGTGCGTTGAGGAGTGCAAAAAATGAGTGTGATCGTCAGAGAGCAGTGGGAAAAAGAACCCCACATGCTGCGTGAAACCTATTGCAAGTGCCTTACGACGCTGGCCGAAAACGACCCGCGTGTTGTGGCGCTGGATGCCGACCTGATGAGTTCCTCCGGGATGAAACCCTTTATGCAGCGATTTCCCGACCGGTTTATCAACTGCGGCATCGCCGAGGCCAACATGGTCGGCGTGGCGGCCGGCCTTTCGGCCACCGGGCGCATCCCCTTCGCGCACAGTTTCGGCACCTTTGCCACGCGCCGTGTGTGCGATCAGATTTTCATGTCGGCCGCGTATGCAAAACTGAATGTGCGCATTGTCGGCACAGATCCCGGCGTGACAGCCGCCTTCAACGGCGGCACTCATATGCCGCTGGAGGACATGGCCGTGCTGCGCGCCATCCCCGAAATTACGCTGCTGGAACCAACCGATACCGTGCAGCTGGAAGCGCTCATGCCCCAGTTGATAAGCGGGTACGGCGTGTATTATATCCGGCTTGTGCGCAAGAATGCGGTGTCCATCTTTGCGCCCGGTTCGTCGTTTACCATCGGCAGGGGCGTCAGCTTGCGCGACGGAAGCGATGTGACGCTCATTTGCTCGGGTATTATGGTCGCCGAAGCGCTGAAAGCCGCCGAGTTGCTCGCTGCGCAGAATGTCCGTGCCCGCGTGGTCAATCTGTTCACCTGGAAACCCATTGACGCAGCTCTCATCAACGCTTGCGCCACCGAAACCGGCGCACTGGTCACCTGTGAAAACCACAACGTTGTCGGCGGCCTCGGCAGCGCCGTGTGCGAAGCGGTGTGCGCAGGTACCCCTGTACCCGTGGAGCGCGTGGGCACGCAGGACGAATTTGGAGAAGTGGGTCCCGAAGACTATCTGCGCGCCCGCTTCCGCCTCAATGCCGTGGACATCGCTGCTGCCGCGCAGTGCGCTCTCAAACGCAAGTAACACCACTGCGCCGCCGCTTTTGCGGCGGTCGCTTTACCCGGGAAAAGCCGCGGACGCGGTGTGATGTGGTTGTAGGCGGTGAACTCTTGACAAAGAAAACGTGGATCTGGGGGGCTGTGTTGCTTGCACTGTTGGCAGGGCTCATTGCGCTGACGGTGGCGGCACAGCGGCAAGGCTGGCTGGATATTTTTTTGAACCGGGAAAAGATGCAGCTCTTCATTGAGGGCTTCGGCATTTGGGGGCCTCTTGTTTTTATCGTACTGCAAATCGTACAAGTGGTTATTTCCTTTATCCCCGGCAACATAACCACCGTTTTGGGCGGCACATTGTTTGGCAGTTTTTTGGGGTTTGTATACAGCTATGTTGCTATTATACTCGGCTCCATCATTGCCTTTTTGGTGTCCCGCAAAGTGGGACACGCTGTTGTACGCAAAATGGTCGGCGCGAAGTCGTACGACCGTTACTACGACGTCATCCATTCGCAGGGTACGCTGGCGCGAACACGTTTGACGCTGGGCATCACAATGGTGCTCCCCTTCTTCCCCGACGATGTCATCTGCATGCTATGCGGCGTCACGGCGCTCCCTTTTTGGCAATTTCTTCTCATTATCGCCCTGACGAGGCCGCTGGGCCTGCTGTTTGCCGCCGCTGTGGGCGCCGGTGCGCTGAACGTATCGCTCTGGGGTATGGGTGTTATCGCCGTGGCTTCCATTGCACTGGGTCTGCTGACTTTCCGCTATGCACCGGCAATCGAGTCAAGGCTGCTGGCATGGGTACGCAAGTTAAAACGCTGACAGCCCTGCTGCGGCGCATGTTCAGACACATACTGTCGTCATGGAAAGAAAGGAGCTTGAAAGCATGCAGGATGGATTTGTCTGTGTCTCCGTGGGTACGCCCCGAATCAAAATCGGTGACTGCCGCTGGAATGCCGAGCATTGCGCCGCCCTGATGAGCGAGGCGGCCGATCGGGACGCACACGTGCTGGTGCTGCCCGAACTCTGCCTGACGGGCGCATCCTGCGGGGATCTGTTCTTTCAATACAGCCTTCTCGACGCCGCCGTCGAAGCCATGCTGGCTTTGGCCGACCACAGCAAGGGCCAGTCGCTGCTGACCTTTGTGGGCCTGCCGCTGCCCCTTGACGGCAAGCTCTACAACTGCGCCGCCGCGCTCTACGACGGCGTTGTGCTGGGTCTCGTGCCGCAGACGCATGTGCCCTGGCCGCAAACCAGGTATTTTACGACCGGTGCCGGCAAGACCGCGCTGTTGTCGCTGGAGGATAGACAAGCGCCGTTTGGCGCGCAGCTTCTCTTTTGTGCGGGAGGCTTGTCGTCGCTGGTGGTCGGCGCCGAGGTGGGCGCGGCCTGGCAATGGCCCGACCCGCCGTCCGTCGGCCATGCGACTGCCGGTGCCACCGTATTGGTCAATTTGGCGGCTGAGCCAAACCTGGTGGGCGCGGCTCAGTGCCGCCGCCGCCAGCTGGAAGCTCGCTCCGCATCGCTGCATGCCGCCTGCCTGTATGCCGGGGCGGGTGCCGGCGAGTCCACCACTGACGCCGGATTTTGCGGCGATCGTCTGATTGTTGCCAACGGACACGTGCTGGCGGAAGCGCCGCGCTACGCTACAGGGCTGACGCTGACAGAGATCGATACCGACCGGCTCGAACATGAGCGGCGCCGTCTGTCCGTCTGGACGGCGTCGCAGGAGACCGGCCATGTGCGCGTGGGCTTTGATCTGCCCGCTCGGCCCACGGCACTGACCCGTCCGCCCGCACGCACGCCGTTTGTGCCCGAGGAGCAGATCGCCCGCGCCCGGCGCTGTGAAAACATCCTGGCCATCCAGTCGCAGGCGCTGGCCGAACGGCTGACCCATGTCGGCGCAAGACGCGCCGTGTTGGGTGTGTCCGGCGGTTTGGATTCCACTCTGGCCCTGCTGGCCGCCACTGGGGCATTCGACCTGCTGGGCCGGCAACGCACCGACATCCTGGCCGTCACGCTGCCGGGCTTTGGCACTGGCACACGCACTTACCGCAACGCCGGTACCTTATCCGCCTGTCTTGGGGTCACCCTGCGCGAAGTGGACATCCGCCCTGCAGTGGAACTGCACTTCAGGGCCATCGGGCACGACGGCGTCAGCCCCGACGTGGTCTTTGAAAACGCGCAGGCCCGTGAGCGGACACAAATACTCATGGACATCGCCAATGCCGAAGACGGCCTTCTCGTGGGCACGGGAGATCTCTCCGAGCTGGCGCTGGGCTGGTGTACTTACGGTGGCGACCACATGTCCATGTACGGGGTCAACGCGGGCGTTCCTAAAACACTCATAGCGCCCATTTTGCACCAATGGGCCAACACGGTGCCGCAGCCTGCCCTGCGGGATGTTCTTTTGGACATTGTCGGCACACCCGTTTCCCCCGAATTGCTGCCGGCGGCCGGTGAAGCCGATATGCAAAAGACGGAGTCGATTCTTGGGCCCTATATTGTCCATGACTTTTTCCTGTACTACATCCTTCGTTGGGGCTTTTCGCCAAAAAAAATCCTGCGGCTGGCCTGCGCGGCCTTTGCCGACACATACACCGCCGAGGACATCTTGTCCTGGCTGAATGTGTTTTACAAGCGGTTTTTTACCGCGCAATACAAGCGGTCCTGTCTACCGGACGGGCCCGCGGTAGGCTCAGTGTCCCTTTCTCCCCGCGGCGGGCTGTGTCTGCCCTCCGACGCCGCCGCCGCGCTTTGGCTGGAGGAACTGGAAAAGCTATAAACCGCTGGTTTATCAATCCCCAAAAGGAAGTACATGTATGTCGGAAGTTGTCATGATTGTCCTCCTATTGGCGCTGCTTGCCTACACATCCAGGTCCATCGTTCGCATGGGTCTGCGCCGGCTGGCACTTCTGGCTCTCATGATCGCCCTCGCGTCCGTGGGCAGGATGATCTTGGCCGGCGTCCCCAGCGTTCAGCCCGCCTCGTTTATTATTATCATCGCCGGGCTCACAATGGGTCCAGGCCCCGGTCTTGTATGTGGACTGCTGACCACCATATTGTCGAGTTTTTTGACCTCTGTGGGCCCTTTCATGATTTGGCAGATGTTCGCTTGGGGCCTAATGGGCTTTGCGGCGGGTTATTTAGCACATGCGCAGTGGTATATTTTAGTGTGTTATGGCTTCGGGTGGGGTTTTCTGTTCGGGTGGTTTACGAATTTATGGTATTATACGTTGGCACAAGTCCCCTTGAATTGGGGCACTTTTATCCTGGCCAGTTCGAAAAGCTTTGCCATGGATTTAATGCACGCGTTGACGAATGCCGCGCTGCTTCTGATGTTTGCGCGGGGAAGTCTGAAAATATTGCGGAAAATTCTCGATTCCGGCATTGCCAATAGTGAGAATTTGCGGTAGAATGTGGAAGAGGTGATCTTTTTGTCGTTGGACAAAAAAGCGGTGGCGATTCTAGAAGAGACCGGCGTCATGCAAAGCGGGCATTTTTGTTTGACATCGGGCCGGCACTCAGACCGGTATATGCAGTGCGCTCGTCTATTTGAGCACGCCGACAAGGCCGGGTTGCTGTGCGGCGAGCTGGCGTCTTTGTTTGCGCGCGACGCAGTGGACGCCGTTGTCGGTCCCGCTGTGGGCGCCGTACAGATGGCATTTGAGATCAGCCGTCATTTGGGGTGCCACAATCTCTTCGCTGAACGCGAAGAGGGCAAAATGCGCTTTCGGCGCGGCTTTGCGCTACGTCCGAACGAACGTGTGCTCGTCGTGGAGGACGCCGTAACCACCGGCGGATCTGTCAAAGAAGTGATTTCGCTATGCCAAGCGCAGGGCGCGCAAGTCATCGGCGTTGGCGCCATTGTGGATCGCAGTGGTGGTCAGGTTGACTTCGGCGTGCCGCTACGCGCCTGCTTACAACTGTCCATCCCCTCCTGGCCGCCGGAGAATTGCCCACTGTGCCGGGATAACATTCCTGTCACAAAACCGGGCAGCCGCGTTTTTGCGCCGTGAGCGAATTGCACGCCGGGCATCGGAAGCGGCTCAAGGCTCGCTTTTTGTCCGAGGGGCTCGATGGATTTGCCGAACACAATGTATTGGAGCTGTTGTTGTTTTACGCACTGCCTCAACAGGACACCAATCCGCTGGCGCACAGATTGATTGACGCATTCGGTTCCTTGTCCGGCGTGCTGGACGCGTCTGTGGAGGATCTTTGCCGCATAAAAGGCGTGGGACCCGGGACGGCGATGCTGCTCTCACTGATGCCCGCGCTGTTTCGGCGCTATCGGCTCTCAGGCGCGGATTTTGACACATGTCTCAACACAACGGAAAAGGCGGGAGACTATCTTCTCCCGCGCTTTATTGGCTTAAAAAACGAAGCGGTCTATGTTGTGTGCCTGGACGCCAAGTGCAAGCCTTTGTGCTGCCGCATGCTCTCGGAAGGCACTGTGAACGTCGCGCAGATCAACGTGCGCAAAGTGGTTGAGCTGGCGCTTTCGTTTAACGCGTCAAGCATAATTTTGGCGCACAATCATCTGTCGGGCATTGCGTTGCCATCCACGGAAGATGTGGCCACCACGCTTCACATGAAGCGCGCCTTGGATGCGGTTGGCATCGCATTTGTGGATCATATCATTGTCGCTGACGATGATTTTGTCTCTTTGGCGCAGAGCGGACTCCTCAATCAATAGTTTTTGGGGGCGCCGTCATCCCTGCCGGGCCGCGTCGGCGACAATGTCATGCTCTGGTTTTCCACCCGGTTTTTGTACAGCCATTTGATGGTGACAATGCCTGCCACGACGGCCGACAGAAACAGTACGTTATACAGTGTGTTGATCTCCTGTGTTTCTCCTTTGGGGAGGAGCGCCACCAATTCGTTGGCGCTGTTAAAGGCAATATGCAAAAGGATAGGCGCGACCAGCGAGCCGCTCCACTCATACACCAGTCCGAGCACAATGGCAACAGGGAAGACATAGAGCACCTGCAACATATTTCCGTGAAATCCCGCAAAAAGCAGCGCCTGCAAGACAATCGCCGCCCGAATGGAAAAGGCGCCGCGCAATGCCCGGAAACACACGCCGCGAAACAGCAGCTCCTCGGCAATCGGTACAATGAGCCCCGCCACCAGGATGGACAGCCATTTCTCTTTACCTTGAATCATTTCAGAGAGTTCTTTGTGGTCGTCGAGCACTTGCCCGGGGATGAGCCCGGCGCTCTCGATGAGTGAGGTCAGCAGCGACGTCAGCAGGAACATGGCTAGTCCGCACACAATGAGGAGCGTGATATTCAGTATATCCGGTCGCATGATGATGGCGTATTGCTCCATGTTCTTCATGAACCCTAGGAACACATACGCCAAGGCGATGCAAGTCAGCGCAGAGACGAGCAGCATAACCAGGCCGTTGTCTTTGACAAACGCCAGGTATCCCTCAATCGTGGCCTCAGTGTCGGACAGGTTGTGAGACTGCGCCCACTGGAACATGAAAACAGACCGCCCCACCAACCCGACAACTTGCTGCACAATCGAGTAGAGGAGGGGGGCAAGGAGGGCAAAAATGACCGCGCGGATTTTTTTGCTCATGGGTATCCTCCTGTAAATGTGTTTGAGGTGAGTGTTAAATGGAATCTTATCATCAAGCGGAACAAAATCTTTTGTTTGGCATTCTGGACGCGTTGCCCTGTCCTGCTGCGTTGCTCAATCGGACAGGCGAAACCGCCTATGTCAATCCAAAGGGAGAATCCTGCGTACCGAGCCTGGATCGTTGTGCGTTCTCCTCCCTTGCGAGCGTGCAAGCCTGTCTCCGTGGGGAGAGCCCGCCGGCCAGTTGGATTACCATTCCGGCGAACGCCTCAGAAGACGCGGAGGACAGCGAGGGTGAAGACGCTGTGCCTCCATTGCGCAGCCTGTCCGGCCTTCTGGAAGTCTATCCCATCAAGGTGGACGACATTTTGCTGGGTGTGCTTCTCATGTTGCGCCCGGAAGTCAAGCGCTCGGACGACTATGACATGCTGCCCTACGTCAGCACCGCGATGGAGCCGCTGCGCGAGCGTATGACACGACTGAGTTTTATGGGTGTTCCCGCTTTGTTCCTGGGCGAAAACGGAACGGGTCGCGCCGCGTTTGCGCGTGCGCTGCACAATATGGGTCCGTTGGCGGATGCGCCGTTTACCATGGTGCCCTGCCGCATGGATGACCCCAACGCCCTAGATCAGCTTCTCTTCGGCGAAATCGCCCACCCCGGCGCGTTGCGCCAGCTCTCGGGCGCCGTATTTCTACACAATGTGGACAGTTTGCCCCTTCCGTTGCAGCATCGGCTGGCCACCCTCATGCAGAGCCGAGAATTCCCCGATGGGATGCCGCTGCTGGCCCGCATTTCCGCCTCCGGCCCGCCGGATATGTCGTCACTGGTGGAACTGGGACAGTTCGACGCTACGTTGTATGCCCGTCTTTCCGTCATGCCCATTCGTATCCCCCCGCTGCGGGAAAGAACGGAGGACATTCTGCCCCTTGCCGAGCATTTTCTGCGGCGATTTGCCGCCATGGCCGGTCATCCCGACCTGAAATTCACCGGGGAGGCCAAGCATGCTCTGCTGCACTACGACTGGCCCGGCAATATCCGTGAGTTGGAGGACGCCATTTTGTCCGCCGTGGGCCGGTGTCAAGAGGACGCCGTCGACGCCAAACATCTGCCGTTCTCCGCCAACGACTCGACTTTGGGGCTCCATCAGATGCGCGTCGGCTTTGTGCAGCGCCGCATTGATGACGCGCTGGCCGTACATGGATACACGGTAGAAGGAAAACGCCGTGCCGCCAGCGAACTGGGCATCGGTCTGTCGACACTATACCGTCTGATGAATAAATCGCACCAAGACTCTTCCCCGTCACAATAATTCTTTTGGAGGCGCAATATGAAGAAGAACATTTTTGCCCTGTCTCTGGCGCTGGTCTTGGCCTTCGGCCTGTTGGCAGGTTGCAGTGAAAACAATGGACAGTCATCCGCCACGCCGCCTGCGGAGATGACCAGCCCCGCCAACGACGGCACCTCTCCCGACGGCAGCACGATCCAGCCGTCGGACATACCCGCATCGCCCTCACCCACGCCTTCCAAGGCGCCCTTTGTGTTCCCCGATGTGCAGGGCTACACCAAACAAGTCACCGGCGACTCGGTTGTCTATGGCAATGACACGGACACAGCCGTCATCAACATTCTGACCTGCGCGGCCAGCGAAGAGGATCTGAGTTCCCTGGAGACAGGCCTCACCGACACCATGCGTCAAGAACTCAGCGGCCTGGTGGGCGGCGCCGCACTGTCCGACCCGCAGGTGATCGACATGCCCAAGCTCTCCTGCAAAGCGTTACAGGCAGAGGTGGATAATTCGTCCTCGGGCGACGGAGAAAACGCCATATACAGTCGTTTGCTGGCCATCCCCGCCAAGGGCAAGGCCACTTACATGCTTGTGTACGCCGTTGTGTTTGCGTCCAACAAAGACGACCTGATGGTGGCCTACGACAAAGTTGTCATGGACACCGAGTGGAATCCAGCCTGAACATAGCACTTGCGCGTCTGACCGTCGTTACAAAGTATAACACAGATTCAGTCGAACGACACGGCTTTTTTATGACGGCATCCGCCATGTCCTCTCCTGTGATGATTGGCGTAAAATAATTCGATTATACACGAAAAGCCCTGCGGGACACCCGCAGGGCTTCTTTTGCGCGTTTTGCTGTTAGCCTGATTTTACACCAGCTCAAGAACGGCCATTTCGGCCGCATCACCACGGCGCGGTCCCAGTCGGGTGACGCGTGTGTATCCGCCCTGGCGGTCGGAATAGCCGGGCGCAGTGGTTTCAAAGAGCTTCTTCACGGCGTCTTCCTTGGTGATAAACGCCATGGCCGCCCGGCGGGAGGCCAGCGTGTTCTCTTTACCGAGCGTAATCATGCGCTCCACAAGCGGACCCACCTCGCGCGCGCGGGTAATGGTCGTCTCAATGCGACCGTATTCGATCACATTGGTGACCATGGCACGCAGCATCGCCTTGCGCTGATCGGTGGTCCGTCCCAGTTTTCTAGGCATGACAGTTTCTCTCCTCTCTTAGGAATGTATGATGGGGCTTGCCCATTATAATTCTTCAGTAGCCAGGGACAACCCCATGGCAACCAGTTTGTTGATGACCTCTTCCAAGGATTTACGTCCCAGATTGCGAACCTTCATCATGTCGGCCTCTGTTTTCCCCACGAGATCCTCCACGGTGTTGATGCCGGCACGTTTGAGGCAGTTGAAGCTGCGCACGGAGAGATCCAACTCTTCGATGGTCATCTCCAGCACTTTATCCCTGTGGGACTCCGCCTTTTCCACAACGGTGGACTTTGTGCCAACCGCCGCAGACAGATCCGCAAACAGCATCATGTGATCGGACATGATCTTGGCGCCCAGGCTCACGGCGTCGCGTGCCGAGATGGTGCCGTCGGTCCAAACCTCCAGTGTCAGTCGGTCAAAGTCGGTCTGATGACCTACGCGTGTGTTCTCAACGGAGTAGTTGACCTTGTTGACGGGCGTGTATATGGAGTCGATGGGAATCAGACCAATGACCGCCTGCGCCGGCTTGTTTCTTTCAGCCGTCACATACCCGCGTCCATGGGACAGAGTGAGCTCAATTTCAAGGTCTGCGTCAGAGCCCAGCGTGGCAAGGTGGAGATCCGGATTGAGTATTTCCACCTCGCTGTCGGCTTTGATATCGCCGGCGCGAACAATCCCTTCGCCATGGGCGTCAATGTACACGGTCTTGACCCCCGGGCTGTGCAGTCTGGCTGTAATGCCTTTGACGTTGAGAACGATCTCGGTGACATCCTCTTTCACACCCGGAATGGTGGAAAACTCGTGCTGGACACCGGCAATCTTGATGGATGTCACAGCCGTACCCGGCAGGGACGAAAGCAGGATGCGCCGCAAGGAGTTTCCCAGCGTAGTACCATAGCCACGTTCCAGCGGCTCAACAATAAATTTACCATAGGAATCGTTTTCCAGATTCTCTATACATTCAATACGCGGCTTTTCAATTTCAATCATGAAGCATATAACCCTCCTTTTGCCAAACCAAAACACTGCCTGCCTTCAGCCAACCCGGGATAATGGCTATTATTTGGAATACAGCTCGACGATGAGATGCTCTTCCACCGGAAGGTCAATGTCTTCACGGTCAGGCAGTCCAATGGCTTTGGCGGACGAAGTGTCCCTGTCAAGCTCAAGCCATTTGGGCGGCACGCGTGAAGCGTTGTTTTCAAGGGATGCTTTGATTTTGTCAATGGTGCGGCTCCGGGACCGCAAGGCAATCACATCACCAGATTTGATGAGATAGGAGGGAATATCAACTTTGTGACCGTTGACGGTAAAGTGCCCATGATTGACCAGCTGGCGCGACTCGGCGCGCGACATGGCAAAGCCCAGCCGATAGACAACATTGTCCAAGCGGGACTCCAAAATCCGCAGCAGGTTCTCACCTGTTACGCCCTTGGTGCTGGCAGCCATTTCAAAGTACTTGGCGAACTGGCTCTCCAAAACGCCGTAATAACGACGGGTCTTTTGCTTTTCGCGCAGCTGCAGGCCGTATTCTGAGTTTTTCTTGCGGCCCTGGCCATGCTGTCCCGGCGGATAGGTGCGACGCACCACGCCGCACTTGTCAGAGTAGCAGCGATCGCCCTTCAAAAAGAGTTTTTGTCCTTCGCGGCGGCACTGACGGCACACCGCGTCTACATATCTTGCCATAGGTTATCCTCCTTCGCCTTACACGCGCCGTCTTTTCGGCGGACGGCAACCGTTGTGGGGAATGGGTGTCACATCTTTGATCATGTTGACTTCCAGCCCGGCGGCCTGCAACGCGCGAATGGCCGCCTCGCGGCCGGATCCCGGCCCCTTGACATAGACTTCCACGGTCTTCAAACCATGTTCCATTGCGGCCTTGGCCGCTGTCTCCGCCGCCATTTGCGCGGCATACGGCGTCGACTTGCGGGAACCACGGAAGTTGAGCGCTCCGGAGGAGCACCATGACAGTGCATTGCCCTGCAGGTCGGTCATGGTAACCATTGTGTTGTTAAAGGAGGAGCGGATGTGTGCCGCGCCCTTTTCGATATTTTTCTTTTCACGGCGTTTGCGGGTTGTAGCTCGCTTAGTCTTGGGTGCTGCCATCAGTGTTCCTCCTTACTTCTTCTTGTTAGCAATGGTGCGCTTGGGCCCTTTGCGGGTCCGCGCGTTTGTCTTGGAGCGCTGGCCGCGCACAGGGAGCCCTCTGCGGTGACGTTGGCCCCGATAACTTCCAATTTCAATGAGACGTTTAATATCCATCGCGATGTCACGACGCAGATCGCCTTCCACTTTGTGCTCTTTTTCGATAATTTCACGCAGTCGAGCCACCTGATCTTCAGATAGATCTTTCACGCGGGTGGAAGCGTCAATGCCCGTGTTGGCGAGAATGATGGCGGCCGTCTTACGGCCGATGCCAAAAATGTGCGTCAATCCAATGTCCGCCCGCTTTTCGCGGGGGAGGTCTACGCCGGCAATACGTGCCATATGTTTGGATACACCTCCATAGCAATTATAGCCCTGTTTCTGGGCGTTTTAGTCAGATTATCCCTGTTTTTGTTTGTGCTTCGGGTTTTCGCAGATGACCATCACACGCCCATGTCTGCGAATAATCTTGCACTTTTCGCACATGGGTTTGACGCTGGGTCTCACTTTCATTCGTGGCGTCCTCCTTAAAAACACATTGCGTATTTGTGTTGCATATTTGTATCAAAAAACCGACGCCTCAGCCGCGGACAGCATCCTGTCCAGCGCCGTGTTTTTACACGTTATTTGCTTCGCCAGGTGATGCGACCACGCGTGAGGTCGTAAGGCGACATCTGCACGGTGACTTTGTCACCCGGTAAAATGCGAATGAAGTTCATGCGCAGTTTTCCGGAAATGTGTGCCAGAATCTTGTGTCCATTCCCCAGTTCAACTGAGAACATGGCATTGGGAAGCGCGTCGAGCACAATACCTTCCGCTTCGATGACATCATCTTTCGCCATACTGACCCTCCTCTAGTTCTTGACGCGCCGACAAAAAATCGGCCAGAGCACGCCGCAATTCACTGTTGGTAAACTTTTCACCGGACCGCATCTTTTGGGCCACACGGGCATCACTCTCGAGGACAAGCTGCACATGCTTTCGCTTTTTGCGCTTGGGCGACTCCAACTTGCGCCGTTTGCCGTCGGCCACCAGCACATAGTGCTCATCCGTCGACAGGACAAACAAGTAGCTGCCCGCGTCATGTCCGCATAGAGATAGCACAATATCGGCCGTTTTCATTGCGGCCCACCATTAACAAGTGGCCACTCCTGCCAGGCAGTTAACAACTCGGGCTCTCCCTCCGTAATAAAAACTGTGTGTTCATAGTGGGACGAAAGCTTCCCGTCTGTGGTAATCACCGTCCACTTATCCTGTTTGACAACGACATCGTGCGCCCCCTGGTTGATCATGGGCTCAATGGCAATGGTCATGCCGCGCAAGAGACGTGCGCCGCGACCGGCGTCTCCAAAGTTGGGGACATCGGGTTCCTCGTGCAGTTTCGTCCCCACACCATGTCCAGTGAAGCTCCGCACGACAGAAAAGCCCGCCTGCTCTGCGTGTTCCTGCACCGCATGAGAAATGTCGGACACCCTGTGTCCCTCACGGGCCATAGCGACGCCCGCATAAAAACAGGCGCGGGTCACCTGCATCAGCCGCCTTGCTTCGTCGGGTACCTTGCCAACCGGAAACGTGACAGCCGCATCGCCGTAATACCCGTTCCAAACAGCGCCGACGTCGACACTGACGATATCCCCCTCGCGCAGCACGCGTTTTCCGGGGATGCCGTGTATGACCTCGTCATTGACAGAGATACAGGCCGCCGCAGGAAAACCATTATACCCCAAAAATGCCGGCGTGGCACCCCATTTTTCAATACATCTGTAAACCGCTTCGTTGATCTGCTGGGTGGTGACACCCGGCGCAACGATCTCCTGCGCGGCTTCCAACGCTTTGCCGGTAATCTCGCCAGCGCGGCGCATGGCGTCGATCTCGCGTCTAGACTTGATAAAAATCATAATTTAATTCCCAATGCGTCCAAGCACCGCGCGGTGACGGTCTCAATATAGTCTCGTGCCGGAATGGAGATTAGTTTTTCTCGGGTGACGTAATAGCCCTTGAGTGGCTCAGTGAGTTCATGGTAAGTGTGCAGCCGCGCGCGCACGGTGTCAGGATGATCGTCATCACGGCGGAACAACTCTCCGCCGCAAAGGTCACAAACACCCTCTGCCTTGGGCGGCTTGGACTGCGTATGGTAGGCACTGCCGCACACTTTGCAGCTTCGCCTTCCCGCCATGCGTTGTTCAATGTCCTCGTCGGGTACTTCCAGACTCAGCACCGCGTCAATGGTCACGCCCAACGCATCAAGCGCCTCAGCCTGGGCCAACGTTCTGGGAAAACCGTCGAGGATAAAACCGGCTTGGCAGTCGTCCTGCGCCAAACGGACACAAACGATGTCCATGATGATCTCGTCGGGCACCAGGCGGCCGTCGTCAATATAGCTCTTGGCGGCCAAGCCCACCGTTGTCTTTTGGGCGATGGCCTCACGCAGTATATTCCCCGTGGAGATACAGGGCACGCCCAGTCGTGTGTGCAACGCCTCCGCCTGTGTCCCTTTTCCCGAACCGGGTGAACCAAGTAAGATAATCTTCATGTTTCAACCTCTAAAGCGCATCTGAATTCATAACCTTCAATCACAAAACCGGGATCTACACCGTACTGGGCGCAGACCCGGGACGGGCAGGAATAAGGGGGGCGAAGCCTCCCTTATTCCAAAAAGCCCTTGTAATGTCTCATCAGCATTTGCGCCTCAATGGCTTTGACTGTTTCAATCGCGACGCCGACCACGATGAGAATCGACGTGCCTCCCAGCGCCAGGCTTTGAACATTCAAAACGGCACCGGTGACGGTGGGCAGCAGGGCAATCACACCCAGGAACAGCGCGCCAAACAGTGTGATCTTGCCAAGCACCTTCTTGATGAAGTCAGCCGTGGGCTTGCCCTGACGGAAGCCCGGAATGGAACCTCCGTTTTGCTTGAGATTGTTGGCAATCTCGACGGGGTTAAACTGCATGGATGAATAGAAGTAACTAAAACCAATGATCAACAGGAAGTAGATCAGGCTGTACAAGACGGAATGTGACCCAAACCATGTGTTAAACGCGCCATCGGTCTTAGCGCCAAACAGCATCGCAATGGTGGCCGGGAACGAGGCAATGGCCTGCGCAAAGATGATGGGCATAACGCCGGACATGTTGACCTTGAGCGGCAGGAATGTGCTCTGCCCGCCGTACATTTTGCGACCCACCACGCGTTTGGCATACTGCACCGGAATGCGGCGTTCCGCCTGGGTGATAAAGACAACAAAGGCCACCAGGCACAGTGCGCCGACAATGATCAGCAGGATGCTGTACCACGCCATGGCGCCGGTGATCGCGTCCACAATAATGGAGGGCATACGGGAAACGATGGAGGCAAACAGAATGATTGAAATGCCATTTCCAATGCCAAACTCTGTGATCTGCTCACCCAGCCACATGATGAAAGCGGAGCCGGCGGTGAAGGTGACGACAATGACAAATCCCGTCCAGAACGACGTGTCTGCCAAAATGGCCTGATCTCCTGTTCCCGAGGAACGTAAGAGCATATAGTAGGCAAAGCCCATTAGTAATCCGAGTGCAACAGTTGCGTAACGAGTAATGGCGGCAATTTTCTTTTTGCCCTCTTCTCCGCCCTCTTTTTGCAGGCGCTCGAGCGCGGGAATGCCCACGGTGAGCAGCTGCATAATAATCGAGGCGTTGATGTAGGGTTGAATGGACAGCGCAAAGATAGTACCTCTGGAAAGCGCGCCGCCAGCCAACACGTTCTGTACGCCGAGAATGGTGTTGTTGAGTCCGTTCTGTTGGGAGAACAGCGCCTCCAGCAAAGCGGTATTGATGCCAGGAACCGGAATGTTGGCGCCAAATCGGTAAATCAGCAGCACAAAGAGCGTAAACAGCAGTTTGCGGCGCAGATCAGGGATGCGCCAGGCATTGCGAATGGTCTCTAACACGGCTACACCACCTCTGCCTTTCCTCCCAAAGATTGAATTTTGGCGGCGGCGCCCGCCGAAAAGGCTTGGGCTTGAATGGTCAGCTTCTTGGTGAAGTCTCCAGTATCAAGCACTTTAATGCCGTACTTGCACTGCTTGACAATGCCGCGTTCTTTCAGATCAGCCACTGTAACGACGGCGCCGTTGTCAAACACTTCGAAGTATGACAGGTTGACTTCATTGAGCGGTTTGGCAAAAATATTGACAAAGCCTCTCTTGGGCAAACGACGCGCCAGCGGCATCTGTCCGCCTTCAAACCCGCGCTTACGCGAATAGCCGGAACGAGCTTTCTGGCCTTTATGCCCGCGACCGGAGGTCTTGCCGTTGCCCGAGCCGTGTCCGCGGCCAACGCGGAAATGTTCCTTCACAGCTCCTTCAACCGGGGAAAGTTCGTGCAATTTCATAGTACGGTTCCTCCTCAGGCTTCGTCGGTTACCGAGACAAGATATCCGATGTGAGCAAGTTTGCCACGCGTGGCCGTGTTGTCCGGCTGAACGGTTTTGTCTCCGGGACGTTTCAACCCCAACGAGATGGCTGTGGCGATATGGGACTTTTTACGCCCGTTTATGCTGCGCACGAGCGTGATGTTGATCTTGGCCATAGTCATTATATCCCCCTTAGCGAAGAATGCTGCCCGGTGCGCGGCCGCGCACACGCGCAACCTCTTCCAGGCTCTTGAGCGACTTGAGGCCCTGCATTGTAGCCGTGACAACATTCTGCGGGTTGTTGGACCGCAAGCACTTTGTGCGGACATCGTGCACGCCGGCCATTTCCATGACGGCGCGGACCGGGCCGCCTGCGATGACGCCGGTGCCCTGCGCGGCCGGCTTGATGACAACGCGACCGGCGCCAAAGACGCCCACCACCTCGTGGGGAATGGTTGTTCCCTTAAGGTTGATTTTCACGAGATTCTTTTTCGCATCCTCAATGCCCTTGCGAATGGCGTCGGGCACCTCGGACGCTTTTCCCAAGCCGAAGCCCACGGTACCGTTGCCGTCACCAACGACTACCAACGCGGAAAACTTAAAGATACGCCCGCCTTTGACAGTCTTGGATACGCGGTTGAGGGCAACCACTTTTTCGTGCAGTTCCACCTGCTGAGGATCCATTGCGGCTGTTTTGAGCATCGTTCTTCCTCCTCCTAAAAGGCCAGGCCGCCCTCGCGGGCACCTTCGGCGAGTTCCTGGACGCGTCCGTGATACAGGTATCCGCCGCGGTCAAAAACCACAGTCGTCACACCCGCTTTTTGGGCGCGCTCGGCGAGGAGTTTTCCCACCTGGCGAGCTGTTTTCTTGTTGCCGCCGTTGTCGGCAATTGCTTTTTCAATGGACGAGGCCGAAACCAGCGTCACACCTTTTGCGTCGTCAATGATTTGCGCATAAATGTGGTTAAGGCTGCGAAACACATTCAAGCGCGGACGGGCGGCCGTCCCGGAAATGGCGGCGCGCACACGTTTATGCCGCCGTTTGCGTTGAGCCTCCGTATTGGGTCTGGTAACCATAGCGCACCTCCTTATTTCTTCTTGCCGCCGGCCTTGCCTTCTTTGCGGCGAATGACTTCGTTCAAATATTTAATCCCCTTGCCCTTATAGGGTTCAGGCGGGCGTTTTTCCCGAATTTCTGCAGCAAACTGGCCCACTTTTTGCTTGTCGCACCCGCTCACAATCACCTTTGTGGGGGCGGGCACTTCTACTGTGATGCCCTCACCGGGTTCCATGATGATCTGATGGGAGTATCCCAGGTTCATGACAAGCTGCTTGCCCTGCATCTGTGCGCGGTAGCCGACGCCGTTGATTTCAAGTTCTTTCTTAAAGCCTTCCGTCACGCCGTGCACCATGTTAAAAAAGAGCGCGCGGGTGAGCCCGTGGAGCGACTTGTGCTGCTTGGACTCGGAAGGGCGTGTTACGTTCAGCGCGCCATTGTCATCCTTCTCAAAACGCATGTCGGGATGTAGCGTCTGCGTCAGAGTGCCCTTGGGCCCCTTGACCGTAACCACGTTGCCATCGCTGATTTTCACATCCACACCGGCGGGGATGGTGATAGGCATTCTGCCAATACGTGACATATTTCTTCCTCCCCCTTACCAAACAAAGGCAAGCACTTCGCCGCCCACATGTTCGGCACGTGCTTTCCTGTCGGTCATAATCCCTTTGGACGTAGAAATAATGGCGATGCCCAGGCCGCGCAGAACGCGGGGCAACTCCTCGGAGCCCGCATAGACGCGCAGGCCGGGTTTAGACACACGGCGCAAACCCGTGATGGCTTTTTCTTTGCCGCCCACATATTTGAGCGTAACGCGCAGGACGCCCTGACCGCCGTCGGCAATGTGCTGGACGTTTTTGATGTAGCCCTCTTCCAACAAAATGTTGGCAATGGCGCGCTTCATGTTGGACGCCGGAATGTCAACACTGTCATGACGCGCCGCGTTGGCGTTGCGGATGCGTGTGAGCATGTCGGCAACAGGATCTGTAATGTGCATGAATTTACCTCCTTGTGCTTTCTGCCGCGCCGGTCTGTCCGGCCATCGGCATGAGAGGTATACAGGTGGCCGGTTTTTTGACACACGCAATGGATGTCAAAACCTCTTCCCCCCGGAACCCATTTATGCTGTCACTGTAAAGAGCGGCCACAGGGAAACCCGAAAAGCCGATCTTCGCGTTGGTTTGTCTTACCAGCTCGCTTTGCGCACGCCGGGAATCTGCCCCTTGTAGGCGAGTTCTCTAAAACAAATGCGGCATATACCGAAGTCACGCAGATAGGCGTGAGGACGACCGCAGATGGAGCAGCGGTTGTACGCCCTGGTGGGAAATTTGGCTGGACGCTGCTGCTTCAAAATCATTGACTTTTTTGCCATGTTCGTTTCCTCCTTACGCCTATTACTGGGCTTGGCGGGCAAACGGCGCGCCCAACAGCGTCAGCAGTTCTCTGCCCTCTTCATCAGTCTTGGCCGTGGTGCAGATGATGATATCCATGCCGCGAATCTTGTCAATCTTGTCGTACTCAATTTCGGGAAAAATCAGTTGCTCTTTGAGTCCCAACGCATAATTGCCACGACCGTCGAAGGCATCAGGATTGATACCGCGGAAGTCACGCACGCGCGGAAGAGCCACATTGAGCAGTCTGTCAAGGAATTCCCACATGCGGGAAGCACGTAACGTCACCTTGACGCCCACGGGCATGCCCTCACGAACCTTGAAGTTGGCCACCGACTTGCGTGCTCTGGTGACCACCGCTTTTTGACCTGTGATCTTGGTGATGTCGGCCACAACGGCGTCCAAAATCTTGGCGTTGTCACGCGCATCTCCGCAGCCAACGTTGACCACAATTTTATCAAGGCGGGGCAATTGCATGGGACTCTTATAGTTAAATTTCTTCATAAGCGCCGGAGCAATCTCTTGTTCATATCTGCTTTTCAAACGCGCCATACAACCACACCTCCTTAAATTTCGTCGCCGCACTTCTTGCAGACGCGTATCTTGGTTCCGTCCCCCTGAATCTTGTGTGCGGAACGGGTGGGTTTCTTACATTTGGGACAGACGTGCATCACCTTGCAGGCGTAAATCGGCCCTTCCTGCTTGCGGATGCCGCCGGGATCGGTCTGTCCGCGCGGCTTGGCGTGACGGGTCACGATATTGACGCCTTCAACAAGCACCTTGCCCTCTTTGGGAAGGGTCGTCATGACGCGCCCACGTTTGCCCTTGTCTTTGCCGGACAAAACCAGTACGGTATCTCCTTTTCGGATGTTCAAGCTATTCATCGTTAATCACCTATTCGTTCAAGCAATCGGGTCACAGCACTTCTGGAGCCAAAGACAAAATCTTCATATAGTCTTTGTCGCGCAGCTCTCTGGCCACCGGGCCAAAGATACGCGTGCCCTTGGGGTTTTTGTCATCACGGATGATAACCGCCGCGTTGTCGTCAAATCGAACATAGGTGCCATCGTTGCGTCGCACGCCAAAGGCGCTGCGCACGATGACCGCCTTGACAACTTCGCCCTTCTTAACCACACCGCCCGGCGACGCTTTTCGCACCGAGGCAACGACTACATCCCCAATACTACCATACCGGCGGAAGGAACCGCCCAGCACGCGTATAACCTTTAGCTCCTTGGCGCCGGTGTTATCAGCTACGCGGAGCCTTGTTTCCTGTTGTACCATGGTTGGTTTCCCCCTTTACTGCGCTTTCTGGATGATCTCCACCAAGCGCCACCGTTTTTCCTTGGACATGGGGCGGGTCTCCATCACGCGCACCTTGTCTCCCACTGAGCATAGATTCTTTTCGTCATGCGCTTTGAGCTTATAAGTGCGTTTTACGATTTTTTTGTACAGCGGATGCCGTACGCGATCCTGAATGGCCACGACAATTGTCTTGTCCATCTTGTCGGACACGACAACGCCGACGCGTGATTTGCGGAAAGCTCTCTGTTGGTCGGTCGTCAGCATTTGCTCACTCATTTGGTCACAACCTCCTTCAATTGCTCTTCACGCAACAGTGTCTTCACACGGGCGATATCATGCCTGACATCGGCAATGCGCATGGGGTTTTCGAGCTGGTTTGTGGCATGCTGCATGCGAAGGTTGAACAGATCTTTTTTCAGATCAATCAGCTTGCGCTGCAATTCAAGTGACGACAGGGCGCGCAACTCCGAAATATTCATCACTGATCACCGCCTGACGCTTTTTCCGTTTGTGCGCGTGCGACAAACTTACACTTAATAGGCAACTTGTAGGAGGCAAGACGCAACGCCTCACGCGCGATTTCCTCGCTCACGCCGGCAATTTCAAACATAATTCTGCCGGGCTTTACAACCGCAACCCAGTATTCGGGCGAACCCTTACCGGAACCCATGCGTGTCTCGGCGGGTTTTTCCGTCACCGGCTTGTGGGGGAATATTTTGATCCAAACCTGACCGCCACGTTTGATATAACGTGTCATGGCGATACGGGCCGCTTCAATTTGATTGGAAGTAATCCACGACGGTTCCATGGCCATCAGTCCAAATTCACCGTGGGATACGGTATTGCCGCGCAGTGCTTTGCCTTTCAGACGGCCACGATGAACACGGCGATATTTAACGCGCTTTGGTAACAGCATTATTGGGGACCTCCTTCCCTCGGGGGCGCACCGGCACCGCCCGCCGGACGCGGGCCATTGCTAAAGCCGGGGTTGCCACCCGGGCCGCCTGCCGGGCGTGGGCCATTGTTAAAGCCAGGGCCGCCTGCCGGGCGCGGGCCATTGTTAAAGCCAGGACCGCCTGCCGGGCGCGGGCCATTGTTGAAGCCGGGTTTGCTGCCGGAGCCGAACGATCCGCCCGCCGGACGCGGGCCGCCAAATCCGCCGGGACGGCTTCCGCCGCCACTGCCGCCGAATCCACCGGGACGGCCTCCGCCGCCACCGCCGCCAAATCCACCGGGACGACCACCGCCACCGGGACGGCCTCCGCCAAATCCGCCGGGACGGCCTCCGCCGCCTCTGCGGTCGTCTCTGTCTCTGCGGTCACGGCGCTCATCGCGCGGGCGCGGGGCTTCAATGGTACGTGGCCCCATGCGGTTGCCCACACTGAGAACCTCACCCTTGTATATCCATACTTTTACGCCGATACGGCCATAAGTGGTCTTGGCTTCGGCAAATCCATAGTCAATATCGGCACGCAGCGTTTGCAGCGGAATGGTGCCCTCATGGTAGTGCTCTGTGCGGGCAATCTCTGCGCCGCCCAAACGACCGGATACGCAGGTCTTGATGCCGCGCGCGCCGAGGCGCATGGAGCGCTGCATCGCCTGTTTCATCGCTCTGCGGAAGGAAACGCGCTTTTCCAGCTGCTGGGCAATATTCTCAGCCACCAACTGCGCATTGAGGTCTGGACTTCTGACCTCGACAATGTTGAGCGCCACCGGTTTTCCGATCATTTTTTCCAGTTTCGCTCTGAGCTTCTCAATGTCCTGCCCCTGCCGACCGATAACGACACCCGGGCGGGCGCAGTGCAGAAACACGCGCACACGCGTGCTGTCCCGCTCAATTTCAATGCGGGGAACACCGGCGCTGGCCAGTGTCTTTGTGAGATATTTGCGCATCTGATAATCTTCAAGCAACAGGGCGCCCACTTTGTCATTCGGGGCATACCAACGGGAATCCCAACCCTTGATGACGCCGACGCGGAGCCCATGCGGATTGACTTTCTGACCCATAACCTACCCCCTACTCCTTTTCACGCACAACGACGGTAATGTGAGATGTTCTCTTGAAGATGCGGAATGCGCGGCCCTGCGCGCGGGGTCTAATGCGTTTGAGGATGGGGCCGGGACCAATCAACACCTGAGAGACAATCAGCTTGTCTGCATCCATGCTATGGTTGTTTTCGGCATTGGCGCAGGCGCTGTTGAGGGCTTTGATGAGCGGCTCGGAGGCGGCTTTGGGCGTATGCTTCAAAATGGCCATGGCCGTCTTGGTATCCTTGCCGCGAATGAGCTCCCCGACGATAGACACCTTCCGAGGGGCGATGCGGATATAGCGCAAATGCGCTCTGGCTTCCATACGGCTACCTCCTTACTTACCCGAGGTCTTGCTGCCGGCATGACCTCTAAATGTGCGGGTGGGGGCAAATTCACCGAGTTTGTGCCCAACCATGTCTTCGGTCACATAGACCGGCACGTGTTTGCGTCCGTCGTGCACGGCGTTGGTGTGTCCGACAAACTCAGGGAAAATGGTCGACGCGCGGCTCCATGTTTTGAGCACCTTTTTCTCACCCTTGGCTGTGAGAGCCTGCACGCGCTTCAACAACTCGGGGGCCACAAAGGGGCCTTTTTTTACGCTTCTGCTCATATTTTCCTTCCCCCTTACTTGGCGTTCCGACGCTTGACAATGAACTGGTTGGTAATGTTTTTCTTCTTGCGGGTCTTATATCCCAATGTGGGCTTACCCCAAGGGGTAACCGGCCCGGGTCGGCCGATGGGGCTCTTTCCTTCTCCGCCGCCGTGCGGATGGTCGACCGGGTTCATGACACTGCCGCGAACGGTGGGCCGCCATCCCATGTGGCGTTTGCGTCCGGCCTTGCCGATCTGCACATTCTCATGATCGAGATTGCCGACCTGACCGATAGACGCTTTGCAGTTCATGCGCACGTAGCGCACTTCACCGGAGGGCAGTCTGACTTGCGCCATGGCGCCTTCCTTGGCCATCAACTGAGCCGCCGCGCCGGCCGTACGGGCCATCTGGCCGCCTTTTCCGGGGTAGAGCTCAATGTTGTGGATGAAGGTGCCCAGCGGGATGGCGCTGATGGGAAGGCAGTTGCCCGGCTTGATGTCGGCGCCTTCGCCGGACAACACAGTGTCGCCTTGTTTCAACCCCACCGGTGCGAGAATGTAGCTGCGCACACCGTCCTCATACTCCACCAGAGCAATGTTGGCCGAACGGTTGGGATCGTATTCAAGCGCCAATACATGGGCGGGCATGTCCAGCTTGCCGCGTTTGAAGTCAATGATCCTGTACTTTCTCTTGTGTCCGCCGCCTCTATGACGCACGGTAATGCGTCCGTAACTGTTGCGGCCAGCCTTCTTGTTCAGGCTCTCCGTCAGATTTTTTTCAGGGGCTTTTTTCGATAACCCCTCGAAGGAGAGCACCGACATGTGACGGCGCGAGGGCGTCGTCGGCCGGAAGTATTTAATGGCCATGTTTCAAAACTCCAATCTTATGGAAAATTGTCAGTGTCAGCCGCTTCCTGCGGGCCTCGTTACACCATGCCTTCAAAGAACTCGATGGTCTTGGACTCCGGTCTCAGCCGGACAATCGCCTTTTTCCAGGCGGCGCGGCGTCCGATATGAACGCCCTGACGTTTCTCTTTTCCCTGCATATTGATGGTGTTGACACTCATAACCTTGACGCCGAAAATATCCTCCACCGCTTGGCGGATTTCAATTTTGTTGGCGTCGCGGGCCACTTTAAAAACATACTTTTTCTGGTCAACGGCTTCCATTGAGCGCTCGGTGATCACCGGTCCCAGCAAAATATCATAGGCGGTCTTCATTCGGCATACACCTCCTCGATGGCCATGACGGCAGCCTTGTCGATGATGAGGCGAGAGGCGTTCAGGATATCATAGACATTGAGTATGCCCGCGATGGTCGTTTTGACGCCCGGGATGTTGCGCGCCGACTTGATGACCATGTCACGCGGCTCCGGTGTCACCAGCAGCGCTTTTCCCGCCAGCGGCAGGGCGCCCAGGAACGTGTTAAACGTTTTTGTTTTGATCTCTGCAACGTTCAGGTCGTCAATGATCAAGATCTCGCCGGCACCGGCCTTGGCGGACAAGGCGCTCTTCATCGCCAGGCGTCGCACTTTTTTGTTGATATGGAAGCGATAGGAACGGGGCTTGGGCCCCAGGGCAATGCCGCCGTGGATCCACTGCGGAGAGCGAGTCGAGCCCTGACGGGCACGACCGGTTCCCTTTTGACGCCACGGTTTGGCTCCACCGCCGCTCACTTCTGCGCGCGTCAGCGTGGACTGGGTTCCCTGACGGCAGGCAGCCAGATGGTGCCTGACCATCTCGTGCATCACCGCTTTGTTTGGCTCTATGCCGAACACGGCATCCGACAGATCGATTTCCCCGACTGCGGCGCCGGTCATATCATATACTTTGGCTTTGGGCATCGGTCACATCTCCTTTGCTAAGCGTTCTTTACGGAGTTACGCAGATAAACAATCCCGTTCTTGGGCCCGGGAATGGCGCCGCGCACCGCAATGAGGTTGAGCTCCGGATCCACCTTGACAACATCCAGATTGAGGATGGTGACCTGTTCGGATCCCATATGGCCGGGCAGTTTTTTGCCGGGAAATACGCGAGACGGGCTGGAGTTGGCACCCATGGAACCGGCGTGCCGGTGCACGGGACCGCCGCCGTGCGACATTCTGCCGCGGGAGGATCCCCAGCGCTTGATGGCTCCCTGAAATCCCTTTCCCTTGCTCACGCCGGTGCAGTCTACGCGGTCACCCGCGACAAAGACATCGGCCTTGACTTCATCACCGACCTGAACCTTGTCGGCGTCGGTCAAAATGAATTCTTTTAAGTGTCTGAGTGTCTGGGTGCCGGCCTTTTGCAGGTGCCCCAGCTCGGCTTTGGATATCCGCTTTGCAGCAACTTCTCCGAATCCCATCTGAACGGCGGAGTACCCGTCTTTCTCAATCATTTTTTTCTGTACGATGACGCAGGGGCCTGCCTCAATGACGGTAACGGGAATGACTTTACCATTTTCGTCAAAGATTTGGGTCATGCCGATCTTGCGACCGATGATTGCTTTGTCCATACTGTTCCTCCTGTTATTGGTTGACGGAACGGAGGCCCGTCAACATGACATGTGCGCGAACGATGCTTATGCGCACTGACTACAGCTTAATCTCAATCTCCACGCCGGCCGGCAGTTCGAGCGACATAAGCGCTTCCACCGTTTTGGGCGAGGGTTTCAATATGTCGATGAGCCTCTTGTGGGTGCGGCGCTCAAACTGCTCGCGGCTGTCCTTATATTTGTGTACCGCGCGAAGAATCGTGATGATCTCCTTGTGCGTCGGCAGCGGCACGGGGCCAGAAACGCGAGCGCCGGTACGCTTGGCCGTCTCCACGATGCGTTCGGCCGACTGGTCGACCAGTTGATGGTCATACGCCTTGAGACGAATACGGATCATTTCCTTGGTCGGTGTTGCCATGTTTGGATTTCCTCCTTTTCGTACTGCGGGCCCTTGCCCGGCGTACGGATAAGAAAAACTGCACGTCGAGCCGTGTGTGTCGCAAACTGTCTGGAGAAAAGCCGGACTCCCCGTATGATGGATGGTTCCGGCCGACACATTGGACAAGTAGCCACAAGGCTTTGCCTCTCAGTTCTTCTCAGCCGCCCGATTGTCGGACATACTCCACGGAAGTGACCCACTGCAACAGTGGCAATCTCCCGCTTCATCGCAAACTGCGCGCATAAAGGCGCTCGTCTATGATACAACAGTGGTTTTCTCTTGTCAACCTTTTTTATGAGATTCGTTTTCTACTTTTTTAAAACGGCGGCGGCGCCTGTCTGTTTTTAGCCGACAGCGCCGCCGCAGACAGGTATGCCATTTCATAATAATGTCATCGTGTGAGTTGCCTACCCTGCTTTTCACCGCCGGGATGAAAGTATTGCTTCGTGACCTTGATGACGGTGCCGGAGAGCAAAAAAAGGGCCACCAGGTTGGGAAAGGCCATGAGTCCGTTGAGTACGTCCGACAACCCCCACAGCAAATTGAGGTTGAGTGTTGCGCCCAAGTAGATTACCAGAATGTAAAGCACACGGTAGAGCGCCAACGCAATTTTCTCATTTTTGCGAAACAAAAAACGGCAGCAGCATTCTCCGTAAAAACACCACCCCATAATGGTCGCCAGGGCAAACAGCACCGTGCATACCCCCAGAACAATGCCGCCCGCCTGGCCCAGCGAACCGGTAAACGCCTGCAGGGCGAGCGGCGCGCTTTCTCCCGCTTCCGGCGTGCCCGCCGTCAGTGACCCGATGCCCGGCCCCACAGCCGGCAGAATCCCAGATTGTGTCAGCATCTGCCACCGGGAAAAGACACCGGAGGCCAATATAGCCAGCGCGGTCAGCGTACAAATGACAATTGTGTCCAAAAACACCTCCATGGCACCCCAAAACCCCTGCTCTGACGGATGCTTGACGTCGGCTGCGGCGTGCGCGATGGCTGCCGAACCCAGCCCCGCTTCATTGGAAAAAACGCCACGCGCCAGCCCGACTTTAAGCGAGCGCGTTAACAGATAGCCGCCCGCCCCGGCCGCCATCGGCGTTAGGCGAAACGCCTCTTTGAAGATCAGAAGCAGCGAAGGGATCACACGCTGCCAATGGATAATGAGTATCAGCAGTGTTCCTCCGATGTACAGCGCCGCCATAAGCGGCACCAGTTTTTCCGTCACACGGGCAATGACCCTTGTGCCGCCGAGGATGACCACCCCGGTCAGCCCCATAACCACCACCCCCACAAGCGAGGCGGGGACGGGAGTTAAACTGGTCACTGCCTGCGAGATGGCCCCCGCCTGAATCATGTTGCCAACGCCCAGCGATGCCAGCATGCACAACAGCGCAAACAGCCCGGCCAGCACCGGGCTGTTCAGCCCATTCCTGATCACATACATAGGGCCGCCCACATAGCCGGTCTTGCGGTCTTTTTCCCGGTATGTCTGCGCCAACACGACCTCCGCATACTTGGTGGCCATTCCCAGCAGTGCGGACACCCACATCCAAAAAATGGCGCCGGGCCCGCCTGTCATCAACGCCGCCGCCACGCCAACAATGTTGCCTGTGCCCACCGTGGATGCCAGGGCTGTGGATACCGCCTGGAACGGCGTGATGCCGTGTTCCGACTTTTGCCGATGTCCTTTCAGCAATCCCCCCATTGTTTTTTGCCAAATGAGTCGAAAATGCCGAACAGGTAAGAACTGTGTTCGCACGGTATAATATAGGCCAACACCCAGCAGCAACGCAATCATAATCGGACCCCAAATCACCGACGCCAGCGCGGTTACCAGCTTTTCAAACCAAATGCCCATCTCTGCGCCTCCTTATGCTGCCGAGCCACATCCCATTTCAGTTCATTCCGGCAAGCTCTTCCTGATTGTTTAATTTATGGCCGTTTGGCTCATAATAGAAGGACAACTTGTTAGAGGTGAGCGCAAAATAATGAAAGCTGTTATCTTGGCGGGGGGCGAAGGCACCCGCCTGCGTCCGCTGAGCTGCCACAAGCCGAAACCGATGGTTCATCTTTTGGAAAAGCCTGTCTTGGAGCACATCATAATCTATTTGCGCCGCTTTGGCGTGACAGACATCTGTGCCACCCTGCAAACCATGCCCTACACCATCAGCGACTATTTCGGAGACGGCACGGCCCACGGCGTGCGCATGACTTACATGCTGGAAAACAAGCCGCTTGGCACGGCCGGAAGCGTGCGGGCCTGCCGCGAATTCCTTGGCGACGATGATTTTCTCGTTGTGAGCGGCGACGCCGTATTGGATCTCGATCTGGCGCCCGCCTTTTCGCTTCACAAAGACCGTGGCTCTCTGGCCACCCTTGTCCTGCACCGCCAGTCAAAGCTGCTCGAATACGGATTGGTGATGACCGACGACGCGGGCCGGGTGATTCGCTTTATTGAGAAACCTTCTTGGGGCCAAGTCTTTTGCGACACCGTCAACACCGGCCTATACGTTTTACATCCGTCTGTTATGGATCTGGTTCCTGAGCATGAGTTTTACGACTTTGCGCGCGATCTTTTCCCCGTATTGCTGCAAAAGCAGATGCGCATGTTTGGGCAAGCCTGTGACGGGTATTGGTGCGACATGGGTGACGCCGACGCCTTTCGGCAGTGCACGTTCGACGCGCTTGACGGCAAAGTGCATTTGTCCCTGCCCGAGCCCGTACCCGGACGCCGCTTGTGGGCGCAATCTCCTCTGCCCGAAGATGCGCGCATTATCCCCCCCTGTTTCATCGGCAAAGATGTCTATATTGGCCACGGGGTCACCATCGGTCCGCACGCAGCCATTTACGGCAGCAGCTTTATCGGCGACCGCGCCGTCGTGCGGGACAGTGTGCTTGAAGGCGTACAGCTCGACGCCGACACCAATGTGTCTGGGGCCATCGCCGGGCACGGCTCCGTTTTACGCAGGGGCTCCATATTGTGCGAAGGCGCCGTCCTGGGCGAAAACGTCATTGTCGGCGAACACGCGATGGTGCAGGAGGGCGCGCGCGTATGGCCAGGCAAGGAGATTGAGCCCGGCGCCCATGTGTCCGGCAGCCTGACAGCGGGTCAGCGTCGTCGCCAGGCTGTCTTTGACGGGCAGGGCAGAATCAGCGGGCAGCCAAACGTGGACATTACGCCGGACTTTTGCCTGCATCTGGGGGCCGCCTGCGCCGAACTTTCCTCCGAAGGGCCCGTAGGGCTCGGCTACTGGGGCGGGGAAGCGGCTCGTGTGGCCGCGCTGGCCTTAGAGACCGGCGTCTGTGCCGCCGGAGGGCGTGTGGTGCTCCACAACGCGCCTACGCCCGCCAGCGCCGCGTTTGCCGCGCTGTCCTCGCTGTGGCCGCTGTCACTGTTTGTCTGTCAGCAGGCAGGTCGCCTTGACATACATTGTTTTGAGCCAGACGGCATGCCGCTCAGGCATATTTTTGAGCGAAAATTGGACGGCGCTGTCGCGCGCGGCGAACTGCCGCTGGTTCATGCCGCCAAAATAGGGGGCCACACGACCGACATGGACATCGGCGGCGCCTATGTCGCGGAGGCAGTGTCATTTGGCGGCCAAAAGACGGATCATTCCCTCTCCCTGTCGGTGCCGGGCGAGCACCCCTCCGCCAAGTTGCTGCGCGCGGTCTTGTCCGCCATGGGTTGTCACGTTTCCGCCGTCGGCGGACTGCCACTATTTTCCATTGACCGTGACGGTTTTTCTCTGACAGCCGTGGACGAACAGGGCAAAACCCTGCCGGTCGAGCGCTTGCAGGCCATTATGACGAAGCTCTGTTGGACGAGCGGCCAGACGACTGTTGCTCTGCCATACAACGCGCCCGCCACGCTGGATTTACTGTCTGCCCAATACGGAGGCACATTGCTGCGTTTGGGCCGCGACGGGGACGAGGCGCGGCGTCAACTGTCCGCGCAGCCCCAGTTTCGCGACGGTATATTTGCCGCCACGTTTCTCTGTGCCCACATGAAGCGCACCGGCGTCCCGCTGTACTCTCTTTCGGAGACGCTGCCGCCCTTTGCCGTATCGGTGGCCGAAGTGGGGCTTCACGGCGACCGTGGCGCTGTCATGCGCAGTCTGGCGCGCTCGCACCATGTGGAGGCGGCTGAGTTGTTTGACGGTTTGCGCGCGCGCGTGGAGGGCGGCTGGGTGCACATTGCGCCCCTGCCGGGCCGACGTGCACTGCGCATTATCGGCGAGGCCGCCAGCGAGGAGATGGCCGCCGAGTTGTGCGCTGAATTTCGCTCCCGAACGCGCAGCATGGACCGGGCCGCCGCCGGCGAAGAATAAAAAAAGCTGTACAAAGTTTTGTAAATCTGATATAGTAGTAAAGATAAAGAGTAAGCAGGCGCATTTTGCGCTTTCGGATAGCACCCCCGTACTTCTTAGCCGCCGGGAGACGTACCGCTCCGGGCCGTGTTTTTGTGTGTCTTTTGGCGTGTGGATCTTGCTTTCATCCATGGCCATACTTTTTTGCGCCTGTTTGCGCACCCGTGGGGCATGTGGGTCTCTCCGCTTCACGGCTACATAACACTAAAATTTTTAATTTTTACTATATTATTTTGCAGGAGTGATTACCCCTTATGCCAGAAAAACTGAAAATTATCCCGCTGGGCGGCCTCAACGAAATCGGCAAAAACATGACCGTGTATGAAAGTTCGGGTGACATTTTAATTGTCGACTGCGGCGTGGCGTTCCCAGACAATGAAATGTTTGGCATCGACCTTGTCATTCCGGACATGTCCTACCTCGTCAAACACAAAAATCGTATCCGCGGCCTGGTCATTACACACGGCCACGAAGACCATGTCGGCGCCGTCTCCTTTTTGCTGCGGCAACTCAAGGTGCCCATTTACTGCACGCGCCTGACCGCCGGGCTCATCGAGGTCAAGCTGGAAGAGGCGCGCCTCTCGCACGAAGCAGATATCCGTCGTGTGGAGGCCGGGCAAACCGTCAAAGTTGGCTGCTTTTCCGTCGAGTTTATCCGCGTCAACCACTCCATCGCCGACGCTGTGTCCCTGGCCATTACCACGCCGCTGGGCGTTGTGATTCACACCGGCGACTTTAAGATCGACTCAACACCGGTGGGCGACGAAGTGATCGATTTGGCGCGTTTCGGCCAGCTGGGAAAACAGGGCGTTTTGGCGCTGCTGTCCGACTCCACCAACGCCGAACGCCCCGGATACACCATGAGCGAGCGCAAGGTGGGGGAATCCCTCGACGCGCTGTTCAGAGGCTGCGACCAACGCATCATTGTGACGACATTTGCGTCCAACGTCCACCGCATTCAGCAGATCATTGATGCGGCCGCCAAGCACGGCCGCAAAGTGGCCATTACCGGGCGCAGCATGGAAAACATCTTGCGCGTGGCCATTCAGCTCGACTATATGGACATCCCGCCCAACACCATCATGGAGCTCTCCCAAATCAAAGGGATGCCCAAGCACAAAGTGGTCATCGTGACCACCGGCAGTCAGGGCGAGCCCATGTCCGCCCTCTACCGCATGGCGATTTCCGGTCACAAGCAGGTCGACATCGGCGCTGGCGACCGGGTCATCATGTCGGCTTCACCGATTCCCGGTAATGAGAAAATGATCTCAAAGGTTGTTAATGAGCTGTTTCGCAAAGGTGCGGAAGTGATTTATGAAAAGCTGGCTGAGGTTCACGTGTCTGGGCACGCCTGCCAGGAAGAGCTCAAAATGATGCTTGCACTCACCAAGCCGCAGTACTTTATGCCCGTTCACGGCGAATACCGGCATTTACGCGCCCATGCGGGACTTGCGCGCCAGACCGGGGTGGATCCCAAACGCATTTTCATTGCAGACATCGGCCAGGTGCTGACGATCACCGAAAACACGGCCAAACTCAACGGCGTTGTGCCCGCCGGCCGTGTGTTGATTGACGGGCTGGGGGTTGGCGACGTGGGCGCCGTCGTGCTGAGAGACCGCAAAGTGCTGGCGGAGGACGGTTTGATCGTGGCTGTCGTCACGCTCGACGCGACGACCGGCCAGGTCTCCGCCGGCCCGGATATTGTTTCTCGCGGCTTTGTCTACGTCAAAGAGTCCGAAGAACTCATGGAGGACATGCGCCGCCTGACCACGCAGGCTCTCAATCTGTGCTATGAACAGCACATGACCGAATGGAGCGGCATCAAGTCGGCTATTAAGTCGGCGCTGTCTGACTATTTGTACAAAAAGATCAAGCGTAGCCCCATGATCCTGCCCGTGATCATGGAAAACTGAGCGACGTCTGGCATCTTCTTTTTTCGGCCTCCGGGCCGGCCATCGCCAAATGGGCCCTGTGGCCTGTATAAGACAGACAAAAACAGAGGAGTTTTCTCCTCTGTTTTTTCGTGTGCCGCGCCGTAATGACTCTATGGTTTTCACATGCCATGGGTGTGTCATTTTATGTGTCACACAATATCGATCGATTTTCTGTATATTTCTTTTCATTTCAACTTGACAGAGAACATTTTTTGTCATATTATTGTTCTAGTTTCTCAATTCATTAACACATTAGTACAATCGGGAGGGGTTCCATTGTCCATCCAGTTTGACGCCGACATCCCTGTCTATCGGCAGATCGTAGACCGCTTCAAGCGCGATATCGCCAGTGGCGCCCTGCCGCCTGGGGCGCGGGTACTGCCGGTTCGCGAACTGGCCGCCGACCTTGGAGTCAACCCGAACACATTGCAGCGGTCGCTCTCCGAGTTGGAACGCGACGACTTGCTGTACAGCGAGCGCACGGCAGGCCGTTTTGTCACCACTGACACGCAGCGGATTGCCGCGCTACGCGACACCCTGTCCGAACGCATCGTCGTCGACTATGTGCTCAAGCTTCACGCGCTGGACTTTGACGATGAAGAAATTCTCTCGCTGACCCATAACGCCATGAAGGATGTCTTGTTATGAACGTACTCCCCCTTGGCCGTCGGTGCGGTGTGCGCCGTTGTTCCTGTCGAGTCAAAATCAACGATTTGTAGTTTTCAGTTGATAAATTACTTTTTGGAGATGTCCTCGTCTTGGTTCTGACGCGACGCGGCGCGCGTCTGCCCCAACGCTTCTGTTCACAGGAAAACGAGAGGCCATGCGGCGCGCATGGCCTCTCGTTTTCCTGTTTTGTCATTTTTCGTGACGCAGTTTGTTTCGTTTTTGTCGCATTGGCTTCTTTTTTCCCCGATCGTCGTACCGTTTTATGAAAACAATTGTAACGCAGCGTTTCTCTTAAATGGGGATCATTCATTCTCTTGATGTCATCATGTGTGTCATGAAAAAGTCCCGCTCCATGGCAAAAATATCCTCCCGTTTGGTCTCGTTGTGCACCTCGTGAAACATATCCGGAAAGTCGATGTGCTTCACACTGGGGCCTGACTGTTTGGCAAACTCCGATATGGCCAGCGGCGAAACCACCTGATCCTGCCCGCCGGAGAGCAGCAACACGGGGGTCGAGATTTCGGCGGCCCGGCGCAGGGCACGACGTCCCGCCGATATAATCTGCCCGGCAATGCGCACGCCCAAGGTGTTGTGGTAATACTCGTCTTTTCGCACCCGTTCGACAATGTCACTCTCATGCGTCAACCGTTCCGGTTTGAGCTTTGTGTGTATGGTCATGCCCGGCATGAGCCGTGAAAGCCCGGAAAGCACCCAGAGCAACGCGCGCGGCGGTTCTCTCGTCAGCCGGAGCCACGGCGACGTGATAACGGCACAGCAAAAAGGCGCCTGTTCCCGTACAATCAAATAGTTCAGGGCGATGTTACCGCCCATGGAGTGCCCGTATAGCGCCATTGGCTTGTCAGAGTTCTCGTGGCGGGCCAACGAAACAACCAGCGCCATATCGTCAAGGAAGCAGTCATAGCACGGCACCACACCGCGCGGCCCGGGCGTACGTCCGTGTCCACGCTGGTCATGCAGGTAGACAGCGATGCCCTCGCGGGCAAACCGGTTCGCCCACTCGTCATAACGACCGCCGTATTCCCCAAAGCCATGTACCATGACCAACGACATTTTGGGTGCGCCCTCCGGGCGCCAGACTGTCAGGTGCAACTGCGCGCCGTCATTGGCTGTGAGCATTGTCTCTTCCCTCAACAGGTCCACCTCCATTTATTTCATTGTACCTCTCAACAATTGCTCTGTCAATTTGGAAAACCTTATGCTATAATACTCAACCATAAGGGGTGCTGACTATGCATGTCATTGTCACAGACTGCCACTACCGCAGTAGTCTGTCGATCATACGAGAGCTGGCGGCGGCCGGGCATGAAGTGACTTCGGTTTGTGAGGAGGGGCCGCCTCCGCTGGGGCACCACTGCAAGCAGACAACGACCGCCACGCTTTTTCCTCCTCGGCTCTCTGAGTCCGATTACACGGAGTGTCTGCTCAATCTGTGCTCCGCACGCAGAAAGTCTGTTTTACTGCCTGTAGGCGCGCGCACCTTGCATGTCATCAGTCGTGCCAGAGACCAATTTGCGCCGCTGGCCCGTTTTCTCGTTGCCGATGAGCCTGTGCTTGAACAGGCGGGCGACAAGCATGGCGTGGCCAGACTGGCGTGTTCGCTCGACATACCTATCCCGGAGCCCATTTTGCTCGATCCGGTGAAGACGTTGGAGGAACATGCCGCCAGCCTCTCATACCCGGTCGTTCTCAAATACCGCAATGGCGAAAAACTGGGTTTGTCCGCCGAGCGGCGGTATACTATCGCACACAACGCAGGCGATTTTCTCACGCGTTACCGTACAATGAGCGATGTGCAAACGCCCGTGCTCGTCCAGGAGTACATTCAGGGCCCCGGACTCGGCGTTTCGGTGCTGATGGATCAAGCGCACCGTCCTGTGCGTGTTTTTTGTCACGAGCGTCTGCGTGAGTATCCGGTGAGCGGCGGCCCTTCCACGGCCTGCCGTTCCGATTGGTTTCCCACATTGGCGGAACGGGCCGTGACGCTGCTGCAAGCCCTTCATTTTACCGGCTTTGCCATGGTGGAGTTCAAGGGGCCACCCGACAATGCACGCCTGCTGGAGATCAACCCCCGGATTTGGGGCAGCTATCCGCTGGCCACACGCAGCGGTGCCGGCATGGCCGAAGCCTATGTGCGCGCGGCTTACGGCGAAGAGCCGCATGACACTGCATTGGCGTGTCGCTATACCACCGGCGTTCGCATGCAGTTTTTGCTCAACGATCTCATGGCGGGACTTGGCTACTTGCGGCAGGGCCATATCAGGGCTTCTCTGGCCGTGGTTCGTGACGCTTTTTCTCGGAAAGTTGACGGCGGCGTTTATGCCCCGGGCGACCGCCCCGGGTCATGGTTTTATTTGAAAAGTGCACTGTTTCACAGGAGGTGACACCGTGAAATTTGACATGCATGTCCACTCCAGGCGTTCCCATGACGGACACATGACGCCGCAGATCATTATCGCGGCTGCCCAGCGTGCGGGGTTGTCCGGCTTGGCCATCTGCGACCACAACACGCTGAGCGGCTCTCAGGAGGCGCAGGCTGTCTGTCCGTCCGATTTCGTTGTCATTCCTGGCGCCGAGTACAGCACCGATGTCGGCCACGTGCTGGCCTACTTCATTTCGCACGGCGCCGAGGATGCCGATCTGCCACGCTTGCCTGACGGTCGTTTTCTGCTGACCGATCTCGCCCGGTTTATTCGGGCGCAGGGCGGGCTGTTGGTGGCTGCGCACCCCTACCGGCACCGCGACAAACTGCCCCGACTTCTCATGAAAGAGACGCACGGCATGGAGGTTTTCAATGCTCGTCAACTGGCTCGCTATCCTGCGACGACGACAAAGACCATGCAGGCGGCGCGCACCCAGAGCGGCTTCTTTACGGCCGGCTCCGACGCACATGTGGTCGGCGAACTGGGATGCGCCTATATGGAAATTAACGCACGGACGGTCGAAGGGATTCGCCAGGCGTTGACATCAGGCCACTATATCTGCTATGGCCGCCCCGCGAAGCGCCGTTACGAGGCGATTGGACGACTTGGTGCAAAGGGCGTGAAGGGGGTACCCAAGGATTTTGCGCGGCTGCTCGCTTTTTGCGCCCGCGACGTGAAAGACGCTCTTTTGCGCTCACGCGAATGGGAAATGGCGACACCCACCGGGTAGTCGCTGCCTCTCATTCGATTTCTAATTGATGAGAAATGGAGGTGTCTCATGTTTCGTAGCCTGCGCGCCCGGCTGGTTCTGCTTATTTTGATGCTGGTGATTGTCATGATGGCCGTTGTGGGCGCCTTCCTCATCAACCGGACCGCACGCTTCCAACTTGAGGACTACTCTTCAAAAATGGCAGAGGCCTTTCGCAGTGAAGACTTTGTTCTGGACTTGCAGCGGGCGGCTGACGACAAAAATGCGCCTCAGGCTATGAAAAGCGTGCTGCGCGCCTATTCCGGACTCTTGGGCATCGACACTGTGCAGCGCAACTTCTATATCCTGGACGCGGATACCGGCGAGTCCCTGGCCGGCTCCGATGACCGCACAAGCGCAGACTTGCCGCTGACCTCCACCATATTGGCCGCGCTCAATGGGCGTGTCGAGTCCTCCACCCGCATCGACGACGATTACATGGACACCGCCGTGCCCATTTCCGGCAAACAGGGACAATATGTTGTGTACATCAAGGATACCAAAGACAATTTGCAGCAACTCATTGCCCAGATCTTTTCCCTCATATTGCAGGCGCTTCTCATTGGCGTCGTCCTGTCCGTCCTGTTGTCACTGCTTGTTTCCAAAGCCATTACCACGCCGCTGGAGCGTCTGACACAGAGCACAAAACAAATGGCGGCCGGGCAATTTGTGGCGGAACTCGAAGTAACGGGCGATGACGAGATTAGTATTCTGACACGAACCTTCAACACCATGGCCATGAAATTGCAGCAGTCCCTTGAGGAGATCGGCGCGGAGCGTGACAAGCTCGGTACGTTGTTTCTGCATATGACAGACGGCGTGGCCTCCTTTTCCCGCGATGGTGTCCCCATACAGGCAAACCCCGCCGCCGAACGTCTCTTGGGCATCTCCTTTGCGCAAATGCACTCGTATGGCGAGGTTTTCGGCGCGCTGGCGCCGCTGTTTGAAGTCCTCTCTGTCAAAGAGCCGCGATACATACAGCGTGAACTGGATCTACTGGGACGCACACTGCTGATCTACCTAGCTCCGTTTGGCAAAGTGGCTACAGAAGGGGTTATGGCTGTCATCCACGATGTGACGGAACAAAAACGGCTCGACGACCTGCGCCGTGAGTTTGTCTCCAATGTCTCCCATGAACTGCGCACCCCCCTGACCAACATACGCAGCTATGCCGAAACGCTGCATGACACGGCGGATTTGCCGCCGGAGACGGCAAGAACCTTTTCTCAGGTCATTTTAAATGAAGCCGAACGAATGAATCGCATTGTGCGAGACTTACTCACATTGTCCCGGTTTGACTATGGAAAAATGGACTGGCATGTCATGCCATTTCAGTTGGACACCATGCTGCAAAACATCTATGCCGCCATGCACTTAGAGGCCAAAAAGATGTCTCACACCCTCACGTTGACCTTTGACCACACACCCATTGCCATCTCCGGCGACCGCGAACGCCTGGAGCAGGTCGTGGCTAATATTTTGTCCAACGCCATCAAGTATACGCCCCAGGGCGGGTGCATTGATATGCACGTGAAGACCGATGCCGACCGGGTGTTGATTGTTGTGACGGACAATGGGATTGGCATTCCGGCGGAGGACATACCCCGCTTGTTTGAACGCTTTTACCGGGTTGACAAGGCCCGTGCCCGGCATTTGGGGGGTACAGGTCTTGGTCTGGCAATCGCCAAGGAGATTGTGGAAACTCATGGCGGCAGTATTGAGATTGAGAGTACCTTCGGAAAGGGTACCACCATGACCGTTGCGTTGCCGCTGGAGTGTCTCTTGTGAGGAGACGGCTGAGGGAGACCCTGAAAACGACGCTCATTGTCGTGCTGACGCTGTCGTTGATCGCCCTGACCACGATGACCTGGTTCTATGATCCGAGTCTTCGTGAGACGTTGGGGTTTGGCTTTTTAAACGACGTCGCCCGCGCCTTCGGCCTGACGTCGCCTGAACCCGACTCCATTCACTTTGTACCCATACGGCAGTATGCGGAGGCCGCCTATCCGGTGCGCACCGTGCTCACGCTCAACGGGCAGCATACAGGCGCCCAGTATGAGCCCGCGCTTGTCAACAGTATCTACGAGAATAAGTTAATTCGACAGTCCCTGGGAGAAGCCATGGGGTCGGCTCGCGGTCTCACCGTGCAAACACAGACGGAGTGGCAACAGGCGCTCATGAGCGACGGTCTCTATTTTGAATATGACGCGCCCGTGTCGCTGCCCATGCTGTCCCTTTGGTTGTCGGTGGAACCCTCTCAGGCCCTGCCTGATGTGCCTGTCAAATGGCTGGCACTGGTCTGGCAGGAAGACGCCATGGCGCTTTTTTTTATTAGCGAGGCGGACGGCCAGCCCTATCGCTGTCACACGGCACTGTCCTCCCCGGATATTTTCTTAAGCAGTTTTGATTTGGCTCCCTGCCGATTTGGCTGGGAAGATGCCTCGTATGCGCGAGCGCCCCATGTACTGATATTCGACACCCCGCCGGCGCCTCAAAACGCCTCTTTTGTCCCCGGTTTTCGACTCGATGGGCCGGATATCGCTTCGATCCCGGAAATGAACGCTTTTTTGCGCCTGTTGGGCATCAACCCAAGCACCAACGCTCACTTTCCCAACAGCGCCGGAACTACTTACCTGGACAACAATCGTTCCTGTCTTTTTTCAGCCGGCGGCGCTATCAGCTACCGCCATACGCCGTCGGCTGAGCCGTCGGCCGACGCGCAACGCCCAGCGGATCTCGTCGAGCTGTCGCGTGCGCTGCTGTCCACACTGGCGCCGCTGCTGGAACAAGCGCACCTGAGCCTTGGTACCGTGACCACAAAAGGGTCGGACACCACCATCACGTTTTATTATCTACTGCAAGGCATCCGCGTGCAGCTGTCCGGCGGCGCGCCGGTGACGCTGGTCTTCCGCAACGGCACGCTTGTGGAGGCAAGCATTCGGGTGCTTCGCCTTTCAACAGAGCTCACCGTTCCCGACCTCTTGCCCATGCATGTGGCTTATCTTCTTTTGGAATCCCTTCATTCTGATGACTTTGATCTTGTTCTCATTTATGAGGAACGAGAAAACGGACAGTTGGTTCCCGGGTGGTCAAAGGGTTAGCCCGGACAATTGCACTGGGCGCGATGAACCTTCCGCATCGTCTTTGTCGATGCGCAGGCCGCAAAACGCGGGCGTCACCGTCACAACTGACGCGTACAAAGGACAGCGGGGCAAAGCATAGCTTTGCCCCGCTGTCCTTTGTTATCACGCACGATGCGTTTAGTTCATCACGCCTTTATTTTTCAATGCGCCAATGATATAGAGGGCCGCGAGCGCACAGGCAATGAGTCCGGTCAGGATATTGGAAAACAATGAAAAAATGGCAAAAGCACCAGCAATGCAACCGAGAACAAAGCAGAGCTGTGACTTTTCGCGGTTTGTCTTGTGCATGACGCCCATTATGCCGGTAAAAATCCAGAAGGCCGCGCTCACAAGAATACCAATTGAACCCACAATGGCCAACCCTCCGAGCCCGGCTACGCCAGAAGCAGCCAACACCCCTCCGCCCAGAATTCCGAGTAATCCGACGATTGCTGAGATTCCGCCAAAAATGATATAGATGAGGCCGCTGACAAACAGGAACATTTTGCCGGATGGTTCTTGCATATTGTTTTCCTCCTAAATGTATTGTAAACCTATTATAGTGTATGCGGAATAGTTCGTCAAATGTTTTTTCATCATTTGTTTGCCGGTAATACTTTTTGGTCATTTCGCCGAATGTGATGGTTTTCTGCCTTCCAACGAGGCCACTACAAATGAAGCGCTTTGTTTTGCGAGCGCGGCAGAAACGGATCGAGACAAAACACCCATAAAGCGCCCCTCAATTGCGGCGATCTTCATGGGTGTGTCTATGTGTAGCCGATACGCTTAGTCCAAAATATAAACGATGGCCGGACGGCGGCCAAACTTCACGCATTCCGCCTCCGTATTGAAAAACAGGTCAATGATCTTCCCCTTGATGGCGCCGCCGGTATCCTCACACACAGCGTATCCATAAAACCACTTGCCGCCGGGTACTTCGATATACACTTTGGTTCCCAGCGGAATGACGCGGGGGTCGACCGCGATGGCGCCCACGCGGGCCACTGTCCCTTTTGCTGTGAGTTTGTTTTTATGCCCCTCGGTGGTGTACGCCGTGGCCTGCACATTGATCATCTTGGTGTAGCGCAGTTCCTCGCCCGACGGTGTCGTCAGAACGCCTCCGTTGGCGGTGTCCTCTTCGCTGTCCGGTTTCACGACGGCATTTTCCTTGAGCGCGATGCTCGGTGCATAGTCTTTGTTTGTTTTTATTTTTTTGGTTCCAAAGGCGACAATGTTGTCCTTGGCTTCGACGGTCACAGTTTCCGACACCAGCCGACGCTCCGTCTCGACGCCGTCACGCAGAGACACTTCATACACCATTTGTTTTTGGCCGGGAATGCCTTCCTGTGTCACTTCTTCTTTTCCCTCGGCCATGTCTTTGGCGGCGTTGCGCACCGTCTCAAAGGGAATCTCCTCGGTAACCGTGTCAATCCGGGTCTCGTTGCGCACGACGGAGATGCTCATGCCCTCATAGATGGGGCTGCCCGCGTCTGGAATGACTTCATCACGTGCGCCCAGCACAATGTCTGAGCGTTCGAGCACTTCGCCCACCGTGGTGCCCAATGTGGACAGGCTGCGAATCTCTCCGTCCATCACAATATTCACGGAGTGCGATCGCTCAATGTGCACCTCAAACACGCCGTCCTGCGACGTACTGGGCAAGTATACATAGTCGTCGCGGCTGATTTGAATGCCGGCTTCGGACAACGCCACATCGGTGTCGGACGTATAACTCTGGTGGATGGTCATCTCATCCCCGTCAAAAATAACATAGAGGTTGAGACTGGTGATGAACTGAAAAAAAACAAGCATAACGGCTGAGCCAAGCAACACCAGCGCCATACTTCTACTTCGCAGGGCTCCCATCACTTTGTGGAACCCGTGATGGATTGCATATTTCATGTTGCTCCTCCAAAATGAGTAAATATCTTTCAGGAAACTGTCTCTCGGGTACGTCAACATAAGTACGAAAACGGCTGATCGACAGGGGGCTCCAGCACGTTCTCACGCGGTTCTTTCTATGGATATTCTCACCACGTATTTCATATTGTAAACCATTTGTGCCAAAAAGTCAATGTTTTTGTTCTTTTATGGTTTTCCTGAACATTTTTTTGTGAATATGTAAACATTGTTATTGTTTGTCATTCTTTTGTAACTTTTTTTGCATGATCTATTATTATGTTGCGCCAGCGGAAAATATACTCCTGTTCTTTTCGGGAATCATCGCAGCACGCAACTTAATAAAAAGAAGGTCGAACAAAGAGAACATATGAACCCTTTGTCCGATGTCCTGCCATGGGCATTGGTACCGGAAAAAAGTGCTTGCAAAGTGAAGTAAATGTCTGCTATACTATAAAGAAAACCGCTTTTCATGTGAAGGAGGCGCACATCCTCATGACTTCCATTTCCATCCGCCAGACGGAATGCCCCAAGCAAAAACCGGACATGAATGAACTGGGCTTTGGTAAATACTTCACCGACCACATGTTTGTGATGGACTACAGCCGTCAAAAAGGCTGGCACAATGCCGCCATTGTCCCTTACGGGCCGCTTATGATGGATCCGGCCAGTATGGTCCTGCACTATGGACAGGAGGTCTTTGAGGGCCTCAAGGCCTACCGCGCCGATGATGGCCGCACGCTGCTGTTTCGTCCCGAAGAGAACATCCGCCGGCTCAACCGTTCCAATGCCAGGCTCTGCATAGCTCCGATCGATGAAGATTTCTTTATTGAAGCCTTAAAAACACTCATTCTCACCGACCTGAACTGGGTGCCCACACGCCCCGAAACCTCGCTTTATATTCGTCCCTATGTCATTGCCACCGACCCTTATTTGGGCGTCCGCGCCTCCGATACTTATAAATTTCTCATTATTTTGTCTCCTGTGGGCGCGTACTACCCCGAAGGCATGGCCCCGATCAAAATTCTCATTGAGACCGAAGACGTCCGCGCTGTCAAGGGCGGCACGGGCGAAGCCAAAACAGGTATCAATTACGCCGCTACCATCCGGGCGCAGGACAGGGCGAAGCAAAAGGGTTATACCCAAGTGCTTTGGCTTGACGGCGTACACCGCCGCTATATTGAAGAAGTGGGCACCATGAACATCTTTTTTGTCATTGACGGCGTCGCCGTGACGCCGCCGCTGGAAGGCACCATTCTGCCCGGCGTCACCCGCAAATCCGTGATTCAGCTGCTCAGCGACTGGGGTGTCCCTGTGCAGGAGCGCCCGATCACGATTGATGAACTCACGGAGGCCCTGGCGCAGGATCGTTTGGACGAATCCTTCGGCTCTGGAACCGCCGCGATCATCTCTCCCATCGGCCATTTCTGCGTGGATGACCGACTCCTGACGGTGCGCGGCGGTCAAGTCGGCGCGCTGGCACGCCGTCTGTACGACGAACTAACCGGCATCCAATGGGGCCGACGGCCCGACCCTCACGGCTGGGTGCTGGAAATCTAGGTATCGCCGGAACAGGTTAACGGGCGCTTTGCCATTGACAAAGCGCCCGTTAACCTTTACAATATATTGAGAAAATTAAAATGCGGGGTGCTGGAAGCCGTCCGGCTGAGAGGGGCAACGTTGCTTGCTCCCAACCCTTGGGACCTGATCCGGGTAATGCCGGCGTAGGGAGCTTCGGTCGTCATGCCGAAGGCAACGGGTTTTGAGGGTGTCGCTCCAAAAAGCGGAGGTATTTTCATGTATGACCCGGCGCCGACCAACCGCAAAACCTTGCTGCGCCCCTTGGTGGAGGCCGGTGTGTTCATTGCCATAGCCCAGCTGCTCAGCTACGTCACCCTTTTTCACGCCCCTTTCGGCGGATCGATTACGGCCGCTTCCATGTTGCCTGTTCTCTTTTTTGCTGTGCGGTGGGGCCCTGCTTGGGGTATCGGCGCCGGCGTCGTCTATGGTCTCCTTCAGTTCCTATTGGGTGTCAAATACCCTGCTCCGATGACCAATCAGGTGCTGGCATACGGCTTGGTTCTTCTGCTGGATTTTATCGCGGCTTTTGGCGTGCTGGGTTTGGCCGGTTTCTTCAAGGGCCGCCGTTATGGTCTTATCTGGGGCTGTGCGGCAGGCATTTCCGCGCGTTTTGCTATGCACTTTGTCAGCGGACTCCTGCTGTGGCACTCCTATGCCGATCCCCTTCCGCCTTGGCTCTATTCCCTCAGTTACAATGGCGTTTACATGTCTTTTGAGTTCATAATCTGCGCGGCTGTCGCACTGGTCATTGCCAAACCGCTGGAAGCGTACATCACAGGCCGGGACATTACACACTAAAATGGTGGCAGCCTGTGTGGCCGCCACCATTTTTATCAAGGAGTATTTTATGGGCATCTTTGACGGCGTACTGCTGGCCTCCGACCTGGACGGCACACTCTACAACTCCGAACATGCCGTTTCTGAACAGAACCTGACGGCCATCGCACGCTTCATCGCGGAGGGCGGCACGTTTACCGTGGCCACCGGGCGGGCGATCCAATCCTTTCAGCGCCCCAAGCAGGAAGTCCCGATTAACGCGCCGGTTGTGTTGGCAAACGGCGCGCTTATCCACGACTTCTCGCGCGACACCATATTGCGCGTGGTGCCGCTCTCGGGGGCCTATTTGTCAGTCTGCCGCGAGGTGGCCTTGACGTTTCCCTGGGCGGCCGTCGAGGCGCATCTGATCGACGATATCTGGGTTGCGCACCTCAACGAGGTGACGAAAGCGCACCTGACGATCGTCGGGGCCAAAGGCCATGCCGTCGACCGAGTGGATGACATTCCCTCCGGCTGGCTCAAGGCGCTGTTCACCGGTGACACCGCGGACTTACAGACGCTGTTCGACTGGTTTGTGCCCCGGTATGGCGCTCAATACGACCTACTGTTCTCCACGCCCCATTTTTTGGAATTGCAGGACAAGCTGGCCAACAAAGGCGAGGGCGTTGCCTTTGTGGCGGCCCACCTGGGGGTGGCCGAAGAACATGTTTACTGCGTCGGCGATCAACAAAACGACCTGTCTATGCTGCGTCGGTTTTACTCCTTTGCGACCGGCAATGCGCAGCCGGACATTCAACACGCGGCCCGGCAGGTGGTGGCCGACTGCGACAACCACGCCGTGGCCGATGTCATTGATCGGCTGACAGCGCGTTATCGCCGCTGATACCTTCTGCTGTCCACGCCGTCTGTGCCCCCGTACGCGCCGCCAACCCAACAAGAGCTCTGACTACATAGCCGCCCAGCATAAAGCCGGCGCACGCCGGCACCCAGGGTATGCTGGCTGGCACACTGCGGCGCCCTTCCGGCGGTGTTTCCAACGGCTCAGGCGCAAAGGGCTCTTCGGGGCTCCACAGCACCATGTGATGCCGTATGCCCCGGTAGCGGAGCTCCTTGCGGATCACACGCGCCAGCGGGCACATCTGACTCTTGGAGATATCGGTAATGCGCAGCTGCTCGGGATCTATTTTGTTCCCTGTCCCCAGCGCAGACACAATGGGCACGTATCGGTGCAGCGCCGTCGTGATGAGGTCGAGCTTGCAGGTCACAATGTCGATGGCGTCGATGATGTAGTCATAGTCACACGCAAAAAAGGTGTCCCGCGTGTCCGCCATGTAGCGAAATACAAGCGCCCGCGCATCGAGGCTCGGGTTGATGTCAAGCAGGCGGTCGGCAACAGCGTCCGCCTTTGCTCTTCCCAGCGACGACTGCAGCGCGCACATCTGCCGGTTGATGTTGGTCTCTCCTACCGTATCATGGTCAACGAGCGTCAACCGTCCCACACCGGCGCGCGCCAGCGCCTCCGCCGCGTACCCGCCTACGCCGCCCAATCCCACAACGGCCACGTGGGCGGCCGCCAGCGTCTCCATGGCTTTGTCACCCAACATCATGCGATTTCGGAGGAACTTCTCCGTCTGAGACATACCGTCGACACTCCTTTGCCAAAAATCCATCCGCATACAAAAAAAGACGCGTCAGCGTCTTTTTTTGCTAAATACCCCCACTTTGGCCGTGCGAACCCGATTATAACCTGCACGCTCATGCAGGTGGGTCGCCTCCCCGCGGTTTCATTGCTTCCAACTTCCAGCCAAAGGCCGGGAGGCCTGCAAACCGCCGCGGGAGCTCCAGCATCCCAAGGCAACAATGTGGGTTTAAAAAGGCCCGACACGCACCAAGCAGGGAGCTTCCTCAACTGTATCCTATGTGAATATCATAGCACATATCGGAATGAATATCAATAAAAAAAGACGTAAATTCATGCGCCGCACTGTCTCTATTGATCTTCCTCATCTTCCTCCGACAGGCGCTGCATAAACATCTCATAGATTTTTTCGGTCTCAGACTCATCGTCGAGCGTGGACAACACCTCTTCGCCCTCCTCCTCCGTCGCCTTCAGAAGGATGAGGTCAATCTCAACCTCGTCTTCCGGCGTGTCGGCGGGAATAAAGGCCATATACGTGACACCTTCATGCTCCAACGTGTCCAGGTGCTCCAGTTCATACTCAACCCCGTCGTCGTCTGTCAGGGTGATCAAATCTCCGCCGTATTCTTCACTCACGTATGTTTCCTCCTGCCGTCATTGTCTTATCTTGGATGTTACTAGCATAACGCCCCCATCCACAGATTGCAAGAGTTTTTTGAAATACCGCCGGGTGGTTTTACGGTCCAAAATCCTCCAGCGCCTTTTGCAGGTTTTCCCAGCCCTCCACCCGAATACCGGTTTGCAGGCTTTGATAGTCCCGCTGCCGCAAACGGATGGTGTCAATGTCTGTGATCATGTCGGGCACACTGATCTCCGGCAGACGGTATACCGCCAGCTGTCCGTTAAGGTCTCGCAACAGGAAAGACACCGAATCACCCTGCGGCACAGTCGTTTTCAATTCGTCGGCGTAGGCCGGCAGCACATCGGGCACGGCGGCGCCCACTTGCTCGGAGACGGGAAAGAAAACAATGAGCGCGATGAGGGCCAGCAGTAACAGTGCCGACAGGCCGCATATCAGCCAGATTCTTGTGGAAGCGGTCATAATTAACCCCTCTTTTTTTGCCTGTCCATTTTCCACCTTCGCCTCGCCGTTGCATCCGGTCAGCAGAGGCACAATTGTATTGTTTCCAATAATTGCATGTCTTATGCGACTTTGCACGATTTCGTGATGAAAACAATAAATCGACAACAATACAAAGCTCCTGCTTGTCACAGGCACGCCCCCTGTGATACACTATTGCAGATATGAATGCTACAATCACGAAGCCCTTCCCCGGTGTCCCACCGGGCATACGGCTGGCTCTGGCTCCTATGGCGGGCGTCACCGACGCGGCCTTTCGCACGGTCTGCTGCGAGCAAGCCCCCATTCTCACCTGCACAGAGATGGTCAGTGCCCGCGCGCTCGCACAGGGTGACGTCAAGTCCATCCGCCTGATGCAACTGACGCAGGCACCGGAGGCCGTTCAGCTTTTTGGCAGTGATCCCGACGTCATGGCCTACGCGGCCTCATTTGTTGAGCGCGAGATAAAGCCCGATATAATTGACCTCAACATGGGTTGCCCCACACCCAAAATCGTTTCGTCCGGCGACGGCTGTGCCCTCATGCGGGATTTGCCGCTGGCCGCCAAAATTATCGAAGCCTGTGTGTCGGCCTGCCGCACTCCCATTACGGTCAAATGCCGTTTGGGTTGGGACAAGGGTTCCATCAACGTTGTGTCGTTTGCACGCATGGCGGAGGCGGCGGGCGCTTCCGCGTTGTGTGTGCACGGCCGCACGAAAACGCAAATGTATGCCGGGCACGCCGACTGGGGCGAACTGGCTCGCGTCAGGCAGGCCGTCTCGTTGCCCTTGGTGGCCAACGGCGATATTTTTTCCCCGGAGGACGCCTTGCGCGCGCTCCGTATCACCGGTGCCGACATGCTTATGGTGGGTCGGGCGGCTTTTGGCGATCCTTGGCTGTTTGCACGCATCTCCGCTGCGCTGGCTGGCCTCCCTGTGCCGGCGCGTCCGCCTCTGTCCGAGCGCATTGACACGGCCCTGCGGCAAATCCGACTGGCCGCCGAATACAAAGGCGAGCACATTGCCTGCCTGGAGGCGCGACGGCATTTTGCCTGGTATCTGCGCGGCATCCCATATGCGGGGTACTACAAACAAAAGATCTCTCATGTCGAGACGCTCAGCGCACTGACTCACATCGCCGATGGCATACGGCTCGATTTGCGAGATCCACAATGATAGCGTAAAGGGGGGCACAGGTATGGATCCCGCGGAGAGCACACTGGTTCAGCAAGCCGCGTCAGGTGACCGCGACTCATTTGAAATTCTTGTGAAAACCTATGAAAGAAAAATATATACGCTGGCTTATCGCATGTCGCGCAACCCTGACGACGCGTTTGACCTGTCTCAGGAAGTTTTTTTGCGCGTGTATAAGTCACTTTCGTTTTTTAAGGGTGAGTCCTCCTTTTCCACCTGGCTCTATCGTCTGGCCAGCAACGTCTGTCTGGATCATGTGCGAAAAGAAAAGCGCCGCCGTGAGCAGCCGCTGGTAATGTTGGGCGACGACGGCGAGGAGCATTCCATGGATTGGCCGGATATGCGGTTTTCCCCCGAAAACGCGTACGAAAGAAGCGAGCTGCGCGAGGCCATCGATGCCGCCATGGCGTACTTGACTCCGGATCACCGCGCCATTCTCACCCTGCGAGACATTCAGGGCCTTTCTTACGATGAAATTTCCGAAGCGCTCGATTTGCAGGAGGGCACCGTCAAGTCCAGGCTGGCGCGCGCCCGCGAGACGCTGCGTCAGTTGTTGCTCACACGTGGGAACTTTTTTGAAAGAGAATCGTCTAATCCATCGAAAGAGAGGTGAATTGCCAATGGATGGCTGCGAAGTCTATCTGGAAGCCATCAGCGAGTCGGTAGACGGCCTGCTGGAGGAACCCCGCCAGCACGAGCTGGACGCCCATTTGGCGGTTTGCCCCGCCTGCCGCGCCTGCTTTGACGCCTTTTCTGCCCAGAAAAGCGTGATGGATCACTGGGAGGAAACCCCACCTGACACCTTGCTCCCCGGCATTTTGTACAAAATTGATTTGGAGCAACGGCAATTACGACATCCCATGCGCCGCCGTTTCGGTGCGCTTGCCTCCGTGGCTGCTGCCATCGTCATCCTGGTCGCCGTGTTGCCAAGTGTGATCTCTCCGTCGAGCAAAGACTTGTCGGGGGCAGATTCCGGCGGTGGCTTTGCCATGCGTGACAGTCTTGTGGAGCGCACTACCTTTGGAAACAACATGGCGCCGGAGTCTGCCATGATCTATGGTGACGCCCCTGCGGAAGGCAGCATGACGGCCTCCGAAAAGGACGGAGACCTGGGGATGTCCTTTCAGACGGACGTAGTCGGCACCCCCGACGCTTTTCTGACCTCCGAGAATGCCCCTGTCAACACTGTTTATATGGTCGCCACGGAAGTTCCCTCCGTGTTGTCCTCTTATACACTGACGGACACCGACGCCTGCTATGAAGTGGTGGTGCCCCGTTCGGACTTTGAAACGATTTGGCCTCTTCTGCAAGAGATGGGTGCCTCTCAGACCGGCCGGGGTGCGGAATCTCCTTCCGGCGCTACGCTGCAGCCCATGGCAACGACGCCCCCCGATGCAACGCCTTTCCAAGACACTGCCGACGGTGTGGAGTCGTTGGCCGACACCGTACTGATCGTCATTTACAAGGAGTAACTTTTCCTTCTTTCGTCAACACGGCCACCCGACAGGCGTAACTGCTGTCCGGGTGGCCGTTCGCTTGTCTCCGACGACCACCAACAAACGGCTACATACAAAAAAGGCATGGCCACAGCCATGCCTTGACGCCTTCTTTCGCGGTGACGTTTCAGTGGATGATCATGGGTCTCTTGATGACATCTATGACCCCGGTACCCACACTGGCAATCAACGTGCGCGACTCCTGCCCGCCAGTATCCACGTCGGAGTAGATCAGATCCAGCCGTTGCAGCGCGTTCTTCACGATTTCCAGATTTCTCTCTCCAATGCGGAAGCAGTCATGCTGGCTCCGCGGAGAAATGCCTCCAAAGAGCGACACCAAAATTTCCCCCTTGTGAACCCCAAATTTCCCCATCATTTCTTCCAGCAAAAAACGCGGCGCAATGTCGGCAAATCGGCTGGGGAGATCCCCTTTATTGCTCGACGAGGCCGTGGGCAATTGAATGTGCGCCATGCCCAAACACCGTTTCCGCATGTTGAAATAGACCAACCCCACACACGTTGAAAGCGCAAAGGTTTTGATCGCGTCTTCCGTATTGTCGGAAATAGCGTATCCACCGATTCCCACGACATGTTCCATAGATTTGAATTACTCCCGCATTCAAATTGTCGCCGCACAGCGCTTTCGGTCAGCAGGACGCCTTTATCCTCTTAACCAGCAACCCCGGAATTTGATCCAGCGGCGCCTGACAAACCACACCGCCCATGAGAAATGCCTCCCGCGGCATGCCGTACACCGTGCATGTGCTCTCGTCCTGTCCGATGGTGTAGGCGCCCTGCGCCCGCATTTCTGTCAGTCCCAGCGCCCCGTCGGCTCCCATGCCGGTCAGAATGACGCCGATGGCGTGTCGCCCGGCGTTTTGCGCCACAGACGCAAACAGTTCGTTGACCGAGGGGCAATGCCCCCCGACTTTCATCCCGCGCACGCAGGAAACACTGTACCCCCCACCGTTTCGGTGATTCAAACGCATGTGTTCATCCCCCGGCGCGATGAGAACCTGCCCCGGCAATACGGCGTCTCCATCCCGCGCTTCGCGTATGGCGAGAGCACACTCCTTGTCCAAGGAATCCGCGTACATCCGCGTGAAGTTGGGCGGCATGTGCTGGACAATGACAATCCCCGGAAAATCCGCGGGCAGCGCTCGCAGGATGCGCGACGTGGCCTGCGTACCTCCGGTCGATGCGCCAATGGCAACCACACCGTCAAAATGGTGCAGTCCCAACGCGGGCTGACGCATCACCGGTTCTTCTGCCGTCTTGTATTCCGCGTGATGAGCGCCGGCCAGGGGTTTCATTCTGGCCAGCAGCTCCTCGCAGAATCGGTGCAACGCCGCTTTGTCACCAAGCGGGGGCTTTTTGACGTACCGCAATTCAGTACTGACGCGCAGCCATTCTGCCGGCGGCTGTGCCTGGGCCCCCACCAGCACGACCGGGATCGACAACAGATTGGCGTACCCGACCGTTTTCACGTCGCTGGGCGACACGGAGGTCACGTTGACGACCAGCGCATCCGGAGAGCATCTTGCCACCTGCCCCCGCGCTTCCTTCACAGATCCTGCCGCACCCACCACCGTGATCTTCGTGTCGTTGCCAAGCAACTGTATCATGAGGGAACGAAACAAGAGTGAGTCATCAATGAGAAAGGCTCTGATTCTGTCTTCCACAGAAATCAAATCTCCTTTTTATAAATCGAGGGCTGAACGAACGTGAACGGTGCCTCTCCCTTGGAGAGTGTCTCCGACAGCCCGACAAAGAAATATCCACCGGGCTCCAGTGCGTGAAAAAACCGATTGACTAGCGCGTCTCTTGTCTGTTTATTAAAGTAGATCATTACATTGCGGCAGAAGATGACATGAAACTTCCGCTTGAAGGGCAGCTGGGTCTCCATGAGATTAAACGGGCGAAAGATGACTTCATCCCGAAGCAATGGTTTGATCTGGTATTTGTCTTGTCCCAAACTCGTAAAGTATTTTGCTTTCCAGGTCGGCTGCAAATTTTGCAACCGCTCGGCAGGATATATGCCCTCCTTCGCCTGGCTGAGCATAAGCGGAGAAATATCTGTGGCGAGAATTTTCGTATCCCACCCCGCCTTGGCCGGCCCGAAAACGTCGTCGAGCACCATCGCGGTCGTATATGGTTCCTCCCCCGACGAGCAGCCGGCGCTCCATATGCGAAGATCCTTGTCACGCAGGGTCTGCATGAGACGCGGCACAATCTGCTCACGCAAGAATGTGTAGTGTATCTCCTCACGCATAAAATATGTGTAATTAGTTGTAAGTTTTGTGAGCAGTGTTTTGGCCTCCTGCCCCGTGTTGTCAGCGATCACAAAACGAACGTAGTCATCCAGTGAGGCAAATCCTTTTTGGGTGATGACGCTCCACAGGCGCCCCTCAACCAATGTCAGTTTTGTCTCCAAGTTGATTCCGTAATTGTCACGCATATAGTTGACAAGACGATCGAACTCATTCTTGCCAATTTTTTCCACACACGTTCTCTCCCTTGTGTTGCCTTCACAAAAGCGTATTTGATTATATATCGTATGATTTCACCAAAAATGAAGTACAATACACAGTCAAATAACGTTCTGTCTCACACGCCCATGGCGGATAAGCGCACGACGGCAAACGCGACGATGAGCATATTGATGCACAGCAGCCCCCAAATGGTCACCAGCAGTTTGAAATGCTTTGTCTTGTGGCGCACGATATAAAAGGCGAGCAAAACACCCGCCGCGCCACCAAGTGCGGCATACAGCGTAAATCGGCGCTCCGGCGTGCGCCGTGCTCCCTTTTTGGCCAAGCGTTTGTCATACACGGCGGAGCAAAACCCGAAAACATTGACAACACACAGCCACATCCAAAGCAGCATCAGCGGTTGCATTCCTGAAACACCCCCACAAGCGTTTTATCCGTTGCGTCAACAATGCGTACTTTGCACACCTGTCCACGGAGCGCCTCCGGCGCTCCGTGACACACGACCGGCATGTAGTTTTCGGCGTGTCCACCGGCCGTGTCACCCGTCTGCTCTTCCACAAGCACCCGCATCTCTTGCCCCACGCACGAGGCGAGATAGGCGCGCGTCATCTGTTCGGCCAATGCGGCGACCGCCGCTGTCCGGTTCTTTTTCTCCTGTCGGGTCACCTGACCGGGCATGTCCGCCGCCGGTGTCCCAGTGCGCCGGGAATAGGGGAAAATATGCATGTCGGCAAAGCCGCACTGTTCCACAAACGTCATGGTCCGCGCAAACGCCTCCGCTGTCTCGCCAGGGAAGCCCACAATGAGGTCTGTGGTGATGGCGCAGTGCGGAAAAAACTGCCGCAGACGCGCCAGCGCCTGCGCGTACATCTGTGTATCGTAACGACGTCCCATTCGTCGCAATGTTTCGTTACAGCCGCTTTGCAGGGAGAGATGAAAGTGCGGGCACACCTGCGAAAGCTGCGACAATGTCCGACAAAACGCCTCGGTGACAGTGCGTGGCTCCAGTGAGCCCAGCCGCACACGCAACGCGGGTGCCGCGCGGCAGACTGTCTCCGCCAACGCGCCCAGGTTTTGCGGCTCATCCAAGTCACGGCCGTATGAGGAAATCTCTATGCCGGTGATAACGATCTCCCGATAGCCCTCGGCCGCCAGCCGCGCGGCCTCCGCGGCCGCCTCGTCCGGCGGCAGCGAGCGCGCCGGTCCGCGCACATGCGGTATAATACAGTACGTACAAAAGTTTTCGCAACCGTCCTGCACCTTGAGCAGCGCACGTGTGCGGCCGGAAAACTCGCCGGCAGGCAACCTCTCAAAGACAGTGTGCGCCGCCGCGTCACTCACCGCCACAGCGCGGGCGCGTGTGTCCACCGCTTCCTCCAACAGGCGCACAAGGCCCTGCCGGTCGTCGCTTCCGGCCACAATGTCCACGTCGAGAGCGACCGCTGCTTCGGGGTTGTTTTGCCCCATACAGCCACACACCGCCACCACGGCCTCCGGGTGTTTGCTTCTGATACCCCGGATGCATTGCCGGGATTTTTTGTCACTGGTGGCCGTCACCGTGCAGGTATTGACGACATAGGCATCGGCGGCCTCTTCCCAGGGAACCAGCGCGTGACCCCTGTCGGTCATAAGCCTCTCCAGCGCACCTGTCTCAAACTGGTTGACTTTGCAGCCCAGTGTATAAAACGCAATTTTCATGGTTCCTCCTGCTGGCGTGTTGTTGGTTTGCGGACAAACCAGCTTGCGCATGATTGACGATTTATTCATCTTTAAAAGAAAAAATAAAGTTGCCTTTTGTTCACAACCTGCGTATAATAGGATTTGTGCAAAAGTTGTAGTATCATTTTTTTAGGAGTGAGATTATTGAAGTTTTTTCATGTGCTTCTGACATCGATCAATGATGTGAAGCAGTTTGTCAACGCGGCCTGCGAACAGCCCTTTGACATCGACATCCTGGCCGGACGCTACATTATCGATGCCAAGTCTATCATGGGCATTTTCAGCGTCGATTTGGCCAAACCCATCCGCGTGGAAGTGCACGGTACCGAAGAGGATGGCAAAGCGTTTTACGAACAGATCAAGGAATTTGTCGTTACACCCGACAAAATATAATGCGTCATATGGTGTAACGGGGCGGGCCTGACGGCACGCCCTTTTTCTGTCATCCGTCGGCGTCGCGCCGGTGTTGTAGAAAAAAGAGGGGCCTCACCCCTCAGAAACCCGTTATTATTAGGCAGGCTCGCCGAGGCGTCTCCTCGACGAGCCTGCGTCTTATGTGCTCGGTTTCGCGATCGCCACTCAGGCCTCGCCGGGCGCCGCCTCTTTGTTGTCAAAGAACGCCTGGAAGGTGGTGCTATCCATGGTCTCGTTTTCCAACAGGTAGGCTGCCACTTTATGCAGCACCTCCATGCTCTTGCCCAAAATCTCTTCACAGCGCTTGTAAGCGCCTTCAATAAAGGCCGAAACCTCCCCGTCAATCTGCGCGGCCACTTGCTCGGAGTAATTGCGCGTGTGGCCGTAGTCGCGCCCCAGGAAGACCTCGTCGTTTTCCGTAGCGAAACAGATCGGCCCCAGCTTGTCGCTCATGCCGTATTTGACCACCATGTTGCGCGCCAGCTTGGTCGCCCTGTCGATGTCGTTAGACGCCCCGGTGGACACATCCCCAATGACGATTTTCTCGGCAACGCGTCCGCCCATCAGCGAGACAAGGTCTTCAAGCATTTCGCTCTTGGAGGCGTAAGATTTATCTTCCTGCGGCAGGGAGATTGTCATGCCACCCGCGCGACCGCGCGGAATAATGGTGATGTGATGCACGGGATCCTGCGTCTCCAAATTGCGCGACACCACGGCATGGCCCGCCTCGTGATAGGCTGTCAGCCGCCGTTCCTTGTCGGAGATAACTTTCGACTTCTTTTCCGGGCCCGCGATCACCTTGAGCATGGCTTCCTGCAAATCTTCGTTGGAGACCACCTTGCGCTGGCGCCGCGCCGCCAGCAGCGCCGCCTCGTTGAGCAGATTTTCCAGGTCGGCGCCGGTGAAGCCGGCCGTTGTTTTGGCCAGATCCGCCAGCAGTACACTCTGATCGAGGGGTTTTCCCTTGGCGTGCACCTTCAGGATGGCCTCGCGCCCCTTGATGTCCGGCATACCCACAAACACTTGTCTGTCAAACCGCCCCGGACGCAGCAAAGCTGGGTCGAGAATATCCGGACGGTTGGTGGCGGCAATGATAATGACTCCTTCGTTGCTGCCAAAGCCGTCCATCTCAACCAGAAGCTGATTGAGCGTCTGCTCTCTCTCGTCGTGTCCGCCGCCCATGCCGGCGCCGCGGTGACGTCCCACAGCGTCGATTTCATCAATGAAGACAATGGAGGGCGCACTCTTTTTTGCCTGCTCAAAGAGGTCTCTTACGCGGGATGCGCCAACACCCACATAGAGTTCCACAAAATCGGAGCCCGAGATGGACAAAAACTGCACGTTGGCCTCGCCCGCCACCGCTTTGGCGATGAGCGTTTTACCGGTGCCCGGAGGGCCGACGAGCAGCACGCCTTTGGGAATACGCGCGCCAATCTCAATAAAGCGCTTGGGGTGCCGCAGAAATTCAACAATCTCCTGCAGCTCCTCTTTCTCCTCGTCGGCGCCCGCCACGTCGTTGAATGTGACCTTCTTTTTCTCGTCACTGCCCAGGCGCGTTCGCGCACGGCCAAACTTCATGGTCTTGCTGTCTCCGCCGCCACGATTGAACATGAAATACCACAAGATAATGAAGACAACGATCACCAACAGGTAGGGCACGGCATACAACCAGGCAGGCGGAACAAAGCCCTCATCAAGGTCGTAGTCAGTGATTTTGTCGCCGTACTGCTCCAGAATCAGTGCCCCAACATCCTGGCGAAAATAGTCCACATTATACAATGTGTGTTCAATGCTGTTGCCGTCCTTTAAGTCCATCTCAAGTTTCTTTCCAATGATGCGGAATTCCTTGACCTCTCCCTCATTGAAGTACTGAAGCACTTCGGCGTATGTGACTTTTTGCGGTTTTGTGAGCGAGAGGATCAGCAAAATGCTACCCACCACCAGCACAATGATAATGGCGTAGAACCCCAGATCTTTCAGACCGTTCTTTTTCAAATGCGGAACACATCCTTAACCCGTATGACAATTTGCCTCCCAAGATGAGGCCACATGACCATGGGAATAATTTCGTTACCCTTTATTTCGATTCATATACTGCCCTTTTTAGCACCCCTATATAAGGCAGATTGCGGTAGCGCTCGGCATAATCCAACCCATACCCCACGACAAACTCGTCGGGAATGCGAAATCCCGTATACTGTACATCCACCGGAACCTGTCGCCGATCCGGTTTGTCCAGCAGTGTGCACAGCGAAATAGACGTGGGTTTGTTGGCCTTCATCAAGTTCATAATATAGCTCAAAGTAATGCCACTGTCAAGAATATCCTCAACAACAATGACATCTTTTCCCTCAATGTCGCGGTCAAGATCCTTGACAATGCGCACCGCTCCTGTGGTAACCGATTTTTTCCCGTAGGAGGAAACGGCCATAAAATCCATCTCGCAGAGCAAGTCTATCTCGCGCACCAAATCGGCCATAAAAATAAAGGACCCCTTGAGGACACTTATCAGCAGGGGGCTCTTTCCTTGGTAATCTTTTGTAATTTTGGCCGCCAGCTCTGTGACCTTGGCAGCAATCTCCTGTTCATTGAAAAGTATACGTTCAATTTCGTTATGCATTGTCCCATCCCTCTCTTGTTTGTATCCTTATCGTATACGATGAGAAAGCGGATTATTCCTTCCACCAGTCTCCAGAAACATCCTCCCAAATTGGCGTCGTCCCGTCGCCCGCCGGCGCGGAGACAAATGAGATTTCGATCGCAGGTGCGCCCATCGCCGCCATCCGTGACCGTTCCACACCAAGACCCATCGCACCGATGATTCCCTGTTCATCCGTCACCAGCGGCAACGCGGCGCGAACACACCGCGGGATATGCCCGTCGATCATCAGACGTTTAAGCGTTTTGCGCCCGGGCTTACCCGGCAGCGTCATACAGTCTCCGGCGCGGCGCGACCGCACCATCAGCGGTTCGACAATCTTTTCGGGGCACACATAAAATCTACTTTGGCCCGAACGCATCGCCTGGGATACCGACCGGCATCGGCAGACCAGCCCCAGCGCTGCCAGTGTGAGTTCGGTATCCAACATCATGTGCGCCGCCGCAAATGTGAGCGGCTCGCCGGGCGGAGACCCTACCACGAGCCGACTGCCCTTTCGGTAGGACATCAACCCGTGCGGCAGGTAACATGCCCCGGACAAGCGTCCCTTTTGGCAAAGTGCCAACATGGCGTCCACATGTGCCGCCGACAGCGGCCACGATTGGCCGGAAGCCTGTGCGTACATTTGTCGACACACCCGGCTTGTCAAGGCGGGATGCCCGCGTTCCATGTCCGCCGCCAAAACGGAGATCCCCTCCGGCCCGACGCGCGCCTCCGCCAGCATCGCTTCCGCCTGCGACGCAAGACAGTCTTCGTCCATACTGAGTCTCTCGATCATACCGCCGACCGCGCGCGGCAGACGCGGGTTGATGTCGCACAGCACGGGCACGACACTGTGACGGATCTTGTTGCGCGTGAAGCGCTGATCCTCGTTCGAGGCGTCCTCGACATGACTGAGCCCGTGCGCCTGCAAAAAAAGCTCCACCTCCGCACGCGAGACATAAATGAGCGGGCGCACAATGGCCCCTCGCACCGGCGGGATGCCGGTCAACCCCAGCAGCCCCGTGCCACGTGTGAGATGCAGCAAAACCGTTTCCACATTGTCATCGGCGGTGTGGCCGGTGGCAATGCGCCGGCAGTCGGCGGTTTCGGCGGTTTCGCATAAAAAGGCATACCGCAGTGACCTGGCCGTCTCCTCGATGCCGGCGCGGCGCGCCGCGGCCTCAACGGCCACATCGGCGCGGTCACAAAAGAGCGGGATGTCAAGTCGGGCGCAAAGCTCAAGTACAAACGCCTCGTTGGCGTCGGACTCCTCTCCGCGCAAATTGTGGTTGAAGTGCGCTGCCGCCAGAAAGGAGATCCCCAGCTCGTCGCGCTTTTGCTGTAGCGCATATAACAGCGCCACCGAATCCGCACCGCCGGACACGGCGCACAACACGCGCACGCCCGGTGTAAACATATGAAAATTTCGCGCCGCCGCCGACAGGCCCCTATACAACAAGGGCTCTCTTGGGGCTGAATTACTCATCGTGCTTCCACTCCCGCGAAGAGAATGACGTATACTGGGCCATCCAGTGCAGGCGCACGGTTCCGGTGGCGCCGTGGCGGTTTTTTGCCACAATGCACTCGGCCACATTCTTGTCTTCCGTGTCTTCGTTGTAATATTCGTCGCGGTACAGGAACATAACCACGTCGGCATCCTGCTCTATGGCGCCCGACTCGCGCAGGTCGGACAACATAGGCCTTTTGTTCTTTTCGGAGCGGGTCTCTGCCGCGCGGGAGAGCTGCGACAGGCAGAGAACAGGGACATTGAGCTCTTTGGCCATAATTTTCAGATTGCGGGAGATGTCTCCGACTTCCTGCACGCGATTGTCCTGATGCCGGGAGCCTTGCATGAGCTGAAGGTAGTCGATCACAATGAGCCCCAAATTGTCTACCCGGCGGCATTTTGCCTTCATTTCCGCCACGTTGATGGCTGAATTGTCATCAAAACGCAAATCCAATCGGTTGAGGGAACGGGAGGCGTCGATGAGCCGGTTCCACTCCTCCATGGACAAATCTCCGGTCAGCAATTTTTTGGAGTCAATCTGCGCCTCCGCCGACAGCAGACGCATCACCAGCTGTTCTCGTGACATTTCCAGCGAAAAGAACACCACGGCCTTGCCCGTCTCCTTGACGGCATTGAGCGCGATATTGAGCGCAATGGATGTCTTTCCCATGCCGGGACGGGAGGCGATGAGAATGAAGTTGGAGCGCCCCAGGCCGCCGATATAGCTGTCCACCTCGGCCAGTCCGGTGGGCAGCCCGGGCAGCTGCCCTTTGTTTTTGACCAGCTCGTCCAGGCGTTCAAACACTTCCAGCAGCACGGCGGACACCGTGTGCAGCGTTTGATCCGCCCGGCCCTGCCGAATGGCGTACATGCGCTGTTCGGCGGCATCGAGGATGGCCATAGCTTCGCCCTGTCCCTCCTGCACCATGGCGGAGATGTCGGCCGACGCTTCGGCCACCTGCCGCAGCAACGACCGATCACGCACAATCTTCGCGTATTCGAGCACATGCGCGGCGGTGGGCGTAACCTGCATGAGACTCATTAAATACTGCCTGGAGGTGTTTTCATCGTACAGGCCCTGCGTTCTCATCTGCCCAAGCACCGTGACAGGGTCGATGATCTGACTCAGGGAAAACATGGTGTACATGGTTTCGAAAATGTCCCTGTTCTGCGGAATAAAAAGATCGTCCGGCCGCAAGATCCCCAGCACATCCGGAATACAGCGCGTGTCAATGAGCATGGCTCCGACGACCGCCTGCTCTGCCTCCACGCTGTGCGGCAGACGCTGCCGCAAGAGTTCGTCCATGTCATCCCCCCTGATCACTTTTGTCGCCGTTTATTCGGTGACTTCCACTTGTATCGCGGTGGCGATTTCGTGTCCCAGTTTGACCTTGACGGAATGGATGCCATACTGCTTGATGGGATCCATGACCAGCTTGTGTTTGTCAATAGTGATCCCAAACTGCTCCTGCAGCGCCGCGGCCACCTCCTGGCCTGTCACCGCACCAAACAGCCTCCCTTGCGACCCCGCCTTGGCATGAACCTTGACAGTACAGGTTTCCAGCTTCAACGCGGCCTCTTTGGCCTTTTTCTTTTCAAACTCCAAATGCTCTTTTTGGGCTTTCTCGTGCAGATGATACGCGTTGAGCGCGTCAGTCGTGGCCTCGTGCGCCAACTTACGCGGCAGCAAAAAATTTCTCGCGTATCCGTCGGACACGGTAACAAGCTGCCCCTTCTTGCCCTGGCCGGACACATCCTGCAATAAAATAACTTTCATGGGGGTTCTCCTTTCAGATATTCTCCTCAACATATTGGTCAATGGCTCTGAGCAACCGGCTCAGCACCGGCTGCACCTGCGCGCCGGGCACCTGCGCGCCGGCAATGGTCTGGTGCCCTCCGCCCCCCAGTTTTTCCATGACCACCTGCACATTGATCTTCCCCAGCGAACGAGCCGACAATACAATCTGTCCAGGTATCGGGAAAACGACAAACGAAGCGTCCACCCCGGCTATGTTGAGCAATTCATCCGCGGCCTGCGCGGCGATCATCCGGTCGATGGAATATTCCAAGGCCACGACGGCCGTTTGGTCGCGATACATGCGCGCCGCCTTGATCACATCAAAGCGCGCCAAACTTTCGGAGAGTTCATTTTGAAACAGTCTTTTGATGTCCACCGTGTCGGCGCCCGAAGCCCGCAAATAGGCGGCGGCTTCAAATGTGCGCACACCGGTGTGCATGCTGAAATTCTTGGTGTCCAGCACAATTCCGGCCAACAGCGCTTCCGCTTCCACCCGGTTCATGTCGCCCGGCTCAACAATGTACTGCAACAGCTCGGTGACCAATTCACTGGCGGAGGACGCATAGGGCTCGTGAAAGTTCAGCGCCGCGTTCTCAATGTAGTTGGCCGCGCGCCGGTGGTGATCGATAACGGCAATGCGGTTGCAGGCCATAAGCAGATCCCCCGACTCCACGATCTCCGGTCGGTTGGTGTCGACAACGACGAGCAATGTGTCCCGCCCGGCCAGCAGCATGGCATTTTGCTCGTCGATAAACAGGCCCTCACACGTGTGTGTGTCATCCAGCCGCGCCAGCAACCGCCGCCCCACCGCGCGCTCACGGTCAATGACTATGTACGGTCGGCACCCTTTTTTGCGCGCCGCCACCGCCACGCCCACTGCCGCGCCAATGCTGTCAATGTCGGCGTTTTTGTGACCCATAACGAGGACGTTGCTCGAGTCGGAAATGAGTCGTACCAATGCATTGGCCATGACACGAGACTTGACTTTCGCCCGTTTTTCCAATTCTTTCGTGCGCCCGCCATAAAACTCAAAGGCAAATCTGTTCTTGATGATCGCCTGATCGCCGCCGCGCGAGAGTGACATGTCAATTGACAAATTCGCGTACGAAAAGTTTTCGGTCATTGTCGCACCCTCTTTGCCGATGCCGATGCTCAGGGTCACGGGAATCCCATTGGGGCTGACCAGTGCGTGCACCGCCTCCAACAGCGAAAACTTGCCCGCAACATACCCGGCCAGATGGCGCTCCTCAAACACGAACAGGTAGCGGTCGCGATCAAACTTGCGCAGGATGCCTTCCGCCGGTTTTGTCCAGTCGTTGATGTTGTCGTCAATGGCCGCCAGCAGAGCGGACTTCTGAGAGTCTCCAAGATTTTTCATTATCTCATCGTAGTTGTCGAGCATAATGATCGCCACAACCTGCCGAGAGGCATAGTATTCTGCCCGGAGCTGAGCCGCTTCCGTTACGTCAACCCAATACAGTGTGGCCATGAGGCCGCGTCCGCGCGCCGATTCGCCGCCAAGGCCCACCATACTGCCGTAAACGGCATACTGTCGGCCGCCCAGCGTCACCTCCAGCGGGTGTTGGTTTTTCCCCTCCATGAGGAATTTGGGGGAAAACCCTGGCACAATATCTCCGATGCGCACTTCAAAAAGGTGCTCTCTGTCGCCCGAAGCCTTGACAAAGCTGTCATTTGACCAAAGAATTTCTCCGTTGTCCACTTTGACAACAACGATGGGAAGTGGAAAATTCATGACGGAGTCGCCCATGGCGACGCCGACATTTTGCGTAAGTCCTTCCGCGTAGCGCAAAATTTCCCGCTCGCGCATTTTTACAAACCGGCGATACAACAGCAACAGCAGCACGACGCATGCGCCCTCCGCCGCCGCCAGCCAGGGATTGAAAAAGGCAGCGGCCCCGGCAAACAACACAAGCACAATAAAGTACACGCGAAACCCGGGTTCCAGGATGCGCTGCAGTTTGCGCCTGTTCATGTGACACCTCCGGATAACGTGGATTTGATATGACATTATATCAATTTCACCTCAGAAATGCAAATAGATTTCCGTTCGGCGGGCGATGTCATATTTCGCCTCAATACTCCTTTTTATGGCTGTCCCTTCCACGCATCGAGTCCGCAACGACACATATAATACACGCGTGGCGGGAACAAAAATTTCATACGCTCGTCTAATATTTGTGAGAAAAACGGCCCCAAAACATTGCGCTGTAACCGGATTGTTGAAATCCCGGTCTTGCTATCTGCTGTCAGGACAGATACAATACTTTTAACGTCACTCGGCCGACGGGCTTTGGCTGCGAATGGAGGAGTAGTTGTGGCAAAGAACAAGGATAATTTGCTTGGTTGTAATTCCCAGAACGGAGCGGTCCCCGACACGCCGATTCCCACGCCGGCGCCGGGTTACACATTTTCCGCGCCGCCCGCCAGCGACGAAACCGCGGAAGAATTGCTGCCGGTCGTTGTGCCGCAGGAAACCGCGCCTGTTCCATCTCCGTCGACGCCTGTGCCCCCCAAAAAAACGGCCTCGATGAGGCGAAAAAGAAGAAAACGCATTAAACTCATCGTCGGGCTTGTGATTGCCGCCGCTTGCATCATGGGCGTTGTTCTCGGCTTTCGGTGGCTGTTTGGGCAGGGCCAGGAGAACATTGACTATATGTATGAAGCGATCCGCCGAGACTCCATTGAGCTGTCTGTCAGCGGCTGGGGCAATATCGTCCCGATCGAGTCATCCGATGTGGCCGTTCTCAGCAAGGGAACTGTCATTGAAAGCCACTTTGAGCCTGGCGAAATGGTGGAGGAAGGCGCCCTGCTGTTTAAGCTGGACTCGGAAGATCTGGACGCAGAGGTGCAGACCCTTCAGGAGAAGATTGACAAGGCAACGAAGGACTTGACAGCTATTCAGGGCGACGAAACCGAACTCCTGTCCAATTTGACCTTGAAAGCGCCCTTTGCCGGCAAGCTGATTGAGGCGGAGCCGCACAAGGTGGGGGACACTGTGTCCGTCGGCACCAAGGTGGGAAAACTGGTGGACGACTCTACGATGATCTTGTCATTGTATTTCAGTTATGCCTATGAAAACGACATCAAGACCGGCATGGTGGCCGATATCAGCGTACCCGCCACCATGTCCTCCATTCCGGGCGCCGTGCAAAAAATCAACATGGTGCGCCGTGTGTCCCCCGAGGGCACAAAATTGTTCGAGGTGATATTTGCCGTCAAAAACCCCGGCGCCCTGACGGCGGACATGGATGCCAGCGCGGTAATTCATATCGGAAATGAAGATGTTCTGCCAGCAGAGACCGGAAAACTGGCCTACGCCAGAACACAGGATCTTGTCTTTAACGCCCCCGGCAAACTCACGTTTGTCGACCTTGTCAACTACCTGGACTACAAATCGGGCGCCGTTTTGGGGCGCATTGAATATAAGTCGGACAACACACAGGTGGAGGCCCTCAAAAAAACCATCCAGGACTATGAGACGGAAATGGTTGAAAAGAAAAAGGGTTACGACGCGCTGAGCGTCACGGCCCCCATGTCCGGCACGCTTATGTACAACAAGGCCGTGGTCGGAGAAGTTCTCCAGCCCGGCCTGGCGGTTGTCTCCATCGCCAATCTGGACAAAATGAAAGTGGAGGCGCGTATTGACGAGCGCGACATCAGCCGGATCAGCCCCGACATGCCCGTTGAAATTACGATTTGGATGCAGGACGGCCAGCAGATACTGCCCGGTGTAGTCTCCTCTGTCAGCATCACGGCGCAGGTCGACCAAGGCATGGGGCAGTCTTACTTCCCGGCCATCTTTGAGATTCAAAACACCGGCGGCCAGTTGCTGAGCGGCATGGGCGTGGATTATCGCATCGTTGTAGACAGCAAGGCTGACATCTTGGTCGCGCCCGTGCTGGCCGTAAAAAATACCGAGCAGGGCACCTGTGTGTTCCTGCAGACCGAAACAAAGCCCGACAATGCCCTGGACCTGGGCGACGACATCACGCTGCCCCCCGGCACCTTTGCCGTCCCTGTGGAATGCGGCATTGGAAACGAAACCGGCATTGAAATCCTCTCGGGCGTCAACGAGGGCGACATGGTCTTTACAATGATTACAAAGTTGGACGAACCGGCCGATCCGTATGGCGGAGGAGGCATGGTTAAGTATGGCTGATCCGTTAATTGAGATAAAAGACATCTACAAGATTTATAACGAGGGTGACGAGAGCGAGGTGCGCGCGCTCGACGGCGTGAGTATGCAGATTCAACGCGGCGAGTATATCGCCATCGTCGGCTCGTCGGGTTCCGGCAAGTCCACCCTCATGAACATTCTGGGCTGCCTTGATCTGCCCACGGCAGGCCACTATTACCTGGACGGAACAGAGGTCTCCGACCTGCCGGATCGCAAGCTTGCCCGCATCCGCAATCGGCAGATCGGCTTTATTTTCCAAGGATTTAACCTGCTGGCCGGCCTGTCCGCCCTGGAAAATGTGGAGCTCCCCCTCATGTATCAGGGCATCCACGGTGAGACGCGTCTGGACATGGCAGAACAGGCGCTGACGCGTGTCGGACTGGAAACGCGCATGAAACACAAACCGGCCCAGATGTCCGGCGGACAACAACAACGCGTGGCCATTGCGCGCGCTATTGCCACCAATCCGCCGATCATTATGGCCGACGAGCCCACGGGCAACCTAGACTCGCGCACCGGCGAACATGTCATTGAGATTTTGTCGACCCTGCACAGAGAGGGTTCCACCATTCTGCTGATTACCCACGACCAAAAAGTAGCGCAGGTGGCAAGGCGGCGCATCACCATCTCCGATGGGCGCATCATCAGTGACACCGGAGTTGTTCCGCCCGACCGCGAGAGGGAGGGGAGAGCGGTATGAATGTACTGCAGTGCTTTCGAATGGCGTTTAAGTCCATCTTGGCCAAAAAGGGCCGCGCCGTTTTGACCATTTTGAGTATCTTTATCGGGGTCGCCGCCGTCATCGTGCTGGTCTCCCGGCAGCAGGCGCAGACAGACCAGTGGATGGATTATATCAAAAAGACCAGCACAAACCGCATTGACATTTACGCGAGCATGTGGGGCGGCAAGGACTTTACATCCGACCTGTATCGGTACTGCTTGCAGTTGGGCGACCTGGTGGAAGGCGTTACGCCCAACCAGAGCATGTATGGCGCCCGGATCAAATATGGAGCCAAAGACTTTGAGCTTCAGCAGCTTGTCTTTGGCTCGGAACAATACTGTGTCGTCACCGGCAACACCGTTGTGGGCGGCCGCGATTTTGCCTACATGGACATCGAGAAGGCCAATCGCGTCTGCCTGATTGGCTCTGCGGTCAAAAACCTCCTCTTTAACTACAAAGACCCTGTTGGCGAAACCATTTCTATCAACAATCAGAAGTTTACCGTCGTGGGTGTGATCGCCGAGAGAATGGACAGCTCGCAGTGGTCGGAGGACAATTTTATTGCTGTTCCCTACACGCATCTCAAGCTGTTGCAAAAAACCACCATGATGGAACAGTTCATCGTCAAAGGCAAAGACCCGGCAAGCACCGTCAAAGCCGTCGATCAGCTCAAGGGCTTTTTGCTGACCATGTACAAAAACCGCTCCAACGCCTATTACAGCGTGTCCACGATGAATCAAGCGATTGAAGAGAGCAACGAACTGGAACAGCAAAGCGAGCGCTTTATGGGCCTTATCGCCGGCATTTCGTTGCTGGTGGGCGGCATAGGCATTATGAACATTATGCTCATCACCGTCACCGAACGCACGAGGGAGATCGGCATCCGAAAAGCCATCGGGGCCGAGCGGCGCTCCATCGTCACGCAGTTTCTGGTGGAGTCGTCTGTCGTGTCGGGTTTGGGCGGCGTCGTGGGCGTCATTGTGGGTATTTTGGTGACCATACTGTGGATCAAACTGGATCAAAACAAGATTTTTTACCCATCAGTGAGCATTATGGCCATAGCTTTTGGGTTTTCGGTGGCGCTCGGACTCATATTTGGCATTTATCCGGCAGCCAAAGCGTCGCGACTGCAGCCTGTCGACGCGCTGCGCAACGAATAGGAGAAGGTGGCTTATGAAAAAGCTTATCGCGTGTATTCTGGTTTTTGTCCTGTGTATGGGGCTGACGCCGATCGGAGCCCATGCGGCGTTTGGCGACATCACCGACCCCGCCGTGCAGGAGGCGGCCTCACTGCTGCAAAGCCTCAGGCTCGTGGACGGTTACAAAGACGGCCTGTTCCACCCCAGCGACAAACTGACCCGCGCCCAATTTTGCAAACTGGCCATGTTGCTGTCCGGCATCGACAATGCGACGGCATACAGCGGGGTCACCATTTTCCCCGACGTGCGCGCCAGCCACTGGGCGCAGGGCTATATCAACGCGGCGGTTCGTGACAAGAAAATCATCGCGGGGTTTCCCGACGGGACCTTCCGCCCCGACGCGCCGATTTCATTCGCGCAGGCCGTGACCATGCTGATGCGTTTGCTCGGCTATGAGGACAAGGACGTGGGTACCAATTGGCCGAACAGTTACTTGCAGAAGGCCTCCTCCATCGAGTTGACAAAGAGTCTCTCTCTCAAGCAAAACGACGCTGTTTCGCGCGCTTATGGCGTCCGGCTGTTTTACAACGCGCTGTTTGTCAAGGGCAAGGAAGGCGACCTTCTGATCACCAAGTTGGGCGTGACAGAAGCAAAGGTCATTGTCATTGACGTCGAAGGGAAGAGCCCCGACGGCCTGACATCCGGGCTTGTCACCGTGGGCGGAGACGGTTTTTATCCTTATAAAAACAAGCCCGCCGTTGAGTCGGGCTCCCGGGGCACACTGCGCCTCGACAAAGAGGGCTATGTCCTGACCTGGACGCCCGAGACACAGACCAAAAAGTCCTTCCTCGTAAAAACATCTGACGCGCAGTCTATCACCGGCACATCCGGAGAGAAAATTGACAGAATTCCCGCAACCGCCATCGTCTACCTCAACGGCGAAGCACAAACTTGGAAGGACATTTGGGTCGATATCAAGCCCGGCCAGCAGGTGCGCTGTTACTACGGCAAAACGGGCGCCATCGACTATCTGTTGCTGGAGGACGTACGCATGACCGGGCGGGTGGAGGTGCTCAGCGCTGCGCCCAAGGCCGGAGAAAACCCGTTGCTGCGGCTGGGCGCTTCCAACACCGCCCTTGTCTATAAAAACGGTGTGCTGGCCAGCTGGACAGACCTGCGTCAGTGGGATGTGCTGGTCATCGACCCCGCCGCCAATACCGTCAGCGCTTCCAACTTCAGAATTGTCGGCATCTTTGAGAGCGCCGACCCCTTTCGCGAAGCCCCCGATCAGGTGACAACACTGGGGGGCCACAAATATCCGGTCCTACCGGACGCCCGCGCCAAGCTCGGCACATATCGCTATGGTCAGGCGCTGACTTTTTTATTCACACAGGACTTGCGTGTGGCCGACGTGCAACCGTCGACACAGCTCAACGCGACACAACCCGGACTCCTGACGGCGGTGGACACCGTGACTCTCTGGAACGGCGTGACCATCAAAGGAACCAATGCCAACGAGTCTCTCAAAGAGGGCACGTTGGTGATGGTGTCCCAGCCGATTGCCAACAGACTCATGATGACTCCCATCAGCGACGGCGGTTCCACACAGCTTGATCTCGGCACCATGAAGGCGGGCGCGAAAAACAACGATATTGCCTCATATGCTGTTTTTTATGACCGCTGCGGACCGGGCGGACGCGCGGTACAGGTAAAAAAAGAGACGCTGCCCACCACCCTTTCTTCCATGCAGGTGCTTACGGTTCGCCATGACACCAACGGTTGCGCCGACGTCATTGTTCTCAATAACGTTACCGGCAATGCCTGGCTGTATGGCAACATTGCCTGGTCATCTCCCGTCACCAAACCGGGGGAAGACAAACCCGACCCGGGCAGCGACCCGGTTGTCATTGACAGCACCCCGACCGACGGATCCCTCAAGGTGACGACACAAAATGGAACGGCCGAACTGGTCTGCCCCGCATCGGTCACCCCGCCCGCGCCCTCCGGCCTGTTTGCCGTGGCTGTCGGCACTAACGGCAAGGTCATTGCCATCAAGCGGCTCACATCCGTAACCGGCTTGCACCGCGTTGACTTTTCAGGTGACACCCGACTAACCGTATCCGGCCATGAACTTGTGCTGCCCGAAGATATGAAAGTCTTTGTCAACGACATTGCCGGCTTCATGACAGTGGGCGAAGCACGGCGTTACACTAATGACTTCACTGTGTTTCTTGACCGCCCTGTCGCCGAAGGTGGCCAAATACGATATATCGTCGGATTGTAGCCTTTCGTATGGCAACCACATGTACGCAAGCGGCGACGCTCATGAAATATGCTTTTTTTCGATGAAAAACGCCTGCGACGAAACGTCGCAGGCGCTTTTATACTCATGAATCACAAATGAACGCGGCCTCATATTATGTTTTCAGTCGTGGCAGGCTATTCGCATTGGGCGATGACCCTTGCATGCAAAATGCCTTCATGCGCACGAATGCTTTCCATCACCTCATCGCCGGGCAGTGCGTTGACGTCCAGCAAGGTGAAGGCGTAGTCGTTTTTTGACTTGTTGACCATGTTCTCAATATTAATGCCTGCGTCGGCCAACTGCGACGTGATAAACCCGACCATGTGCGGTATGTTCCGATGTCCCAGACACATGCGCGCGCCCCCCTGGCCAAACTCCAGGGAAATGCTCGGGAAGTTGACCGAGTTTTTTATATGCCCATACCGCAGATAGTCGGACAACTGTTCCGCCGCCATGACTGCGCAGGTGTCCTCACTCTCTTCCGTGGAAGCCCCTAGGTGTGGGATGGGAATAATGTGGGGCTGATTGAGCATGTCCGCCGACGGAAAATCCGTGACATAGCATCCCACCTGACCGTCCTTGACAGCCTGCAGCAACGCGCCTGTGTCCACCAGTTCGCCGCGCGCCAAGTTGATCAGGCACACGCCCTTTTTGCACTGCCCCAACACATCTGCATTGACCATGCCGCGCGTCTCCTTGCCCAATGGCAGGTGTAGCGTTATGTAATCGCTTTCCGCGTAAATCTGCTTAAGATCCTTTGCGCGGCGCACATTGCTGGACAGGCCCCACGCCGAGTCAATGGAGAGGTAAGGGTCAAACCCGAGCACATTCATGCCCAGCTTACCGGCAGCGTTGGCCACCATGACGCCAATGGCCCCCAGACCGATGACACCCAGCGTCTTGCCCGCAATCTCGTGTCCCGCGAAGACTTTCTTTCCTTTTTCCACCAGCGCAGGCACTTCGTCGCCCTTCCCAGCCAGGGTCTGAACCCACTGAATGCCGCCCACGATGTCACGGGAGGCCAGCAGCAGGGCACACAGCGCCAGCTCCTTGACGCCGTTGGCGTTGGCGCCTGGCGTGTTGAAGACCACAATGCCGGCTTCGGAGCATTGATCGACCGGGATGTTGTTGACACCGGCGCCCGCTCGGGCAATTGCCTTGAGCTGGCCCCCCAGCTTGAAGTCATGCATTTTGGCCGAACGCACCAACACACCGTCGGGGTCGGGATGGTTGTCCGAGCAGGTAAACTGTTCTTGCGGCAAGTTGTTGAGCCCGATTTGGGCGATTTTGTTGAGTGTTAAGACCTGATACATTGTTCACAGCCCCCGTTCAAATCTCTGCATGAAGTCGACCAGCTTTTCCACTCCCTCCATGGGCATGGCGTTGTAGATAGACGCTCTCATGCCGCCCACGGCGCGGTGGCCTTTGAGCGTGGCCAACCCTTCGGCCGCCGCTTCCTTGACAAACCGTGCGTCTAGCTCCTCGTTTCCTGTAAAGAAGGTGACGTTCATTAGGGAGCGAGAGTTTTTTTCCACCGGCGCTTTATAAAGCTTGCTGGCATCAAGCGCATCATAAAGAAGGCCCGCTTTTTTGCGGTTGTGTTCACGCATGGCTGTCAGCCCGCCCATCTCCTTCACCCAATCGAGCACGAGTCCGAGGACATAGATGCCGTATGTGGGCGGCGTGTTGAGCATGGAGCTGTTTTTGATCTGCACCGCGTAGTCCATCAGTCCCGGCGTATTGGGCAAGGCGTGGCCGGCCAGGTCTTCACGGAGTATAACCAGCGTCAGTCCGGCCGGTCCCATATTTTTCTGCGCTCCGCCGTAGATCAGTCCAAACCGGGACACATCCAGCGGCTCGGACAAAATGCACGAAGAAACGTCCGACACCAGCGGCACGGCTCCTGTGTCCGGAATGTACCCCCAGGTGGTGCCAAAGATCGTGTTGTTCATACAGTAATGGAAATATGATGCCTCCGGATCCAGCGCCAGCTCCTGCTGGTCAGGAATCCGCGCAAAATTCTCTCCGGACATGTTGACCGCTTCGCGAACCGTACCCACCTTTTTCGCTTCTTTGAATGCCTTGTTTGAAAACTCGCCGGTGATGGCATAGTCGGCGTTTCCTTTGATCCCAATCAAGTTGGCAGGCACCATGGTAAACTGCTGGGTGGCGCCGCCCTGCAAGAACAGCACACGATATCCGTCAGGGATACTCATGACTTCTCGCAGGCGGCTCTCCACGCTCTCAATGATCGCAGAGTACTCCTTGGACCGGTGGCTCATCTCCATGACGGACATGCCTGTGTCCTTATAATTGAGCATTTCGTCGGCCGCGCGGCGCAGCACACTTTCAGGCATCATGGCAGGCCCCGCAGAGAAATTATATATCCTTTCTCTCATCATGAATCCCCCTTCAATTTTCAAAGTCACCTTTGAAGTATTTTTTTATTATACCACATCTCGCGGGGCTGTCAATGGATCGAAAACTACTTTGATAAAAAAATAACGAAAACCCCGTGCCAATATGCAAGTTTTGTTATGCAAAACTTGCATATTGGCCTTCATCGACCCGAAAAATAAAAACAGCGCCGACCGATCCTTCGGCGGTGGGTCCACTGTCATCTAATCTGATTTTTCCGGTTTGAAATTTTTGCTTGCAAAGCACAAATGGATGTGCTATAGTATTATTTGCTCAACTGATAGACAATTTAGGAGTGTGCTTGCCATATGAATACAATGAAGCTCGTATTTACCATTGTTCAGCTGATGTCATCCGTATTTCTTATTGGCGTTGTTCTGTTGCAGTCTGGCAAGCGTTCCGGTCTGTCGGGCGCCATTGCCGGTGCGGCAGACACGTTCCTGTCAAAAAATCAGGCTCGTACATGGGATGCCCGTTTGGCCAAAATGACAAAATGGGTGGCTATTTTGTTTATCCTGCTTACGCTGGCTATCAACTGCATTAATTAACCAAAATCGCGTATTATTGAGGCTCACGGCTTGCCGTGGGCCTTTTTGCGTCGCAAATTGTTCTCTCATGAAATAATTGTCACAAGAACGCATGCAAGACAATTGCCTCGCAAGACATACTATGTATGGGTCTTGGCCGATTTTATGCAAATAGAGGTGCCGCCATGGTCTGCGCGATTATTGACGTGGGGTCAAACACTATTCATATGGTTCTTTATCAGCTCGAAGCGTCTCACGCAAGCAAAATCATATCCAAAAAAGAATCTGTCGGACTTCTGAGCTATCTCGAAAACGCTCGCCTGTCCGAAAAAGGCATTGAACGGGCCGCCGAGGTGCTCCGCTCCTTTGCCCACACCCTGCAGTTGCTCCATGTGTCAAACATTCATTGCTTTGCCACAGCCGCGCTACGCGGACTGCGCAACGAAGCGGACGTGCTGTCCCGCCTACGCGACGCGTCTGGCCTGGTTATTCACGTCATTGACGGCCAGGAGGAGGCCGAGCTGGGTCTGTACAGCTTAATGCGTATGCCGTATTTCGACCCCGCGGAGGGGCTCGTTTTTGACATGGGCGGCGGCAGCTGCGAGCTGACGTTCTATGAGAACGGACAGTCGTGTGTGAAGACGAGCCTGCCATTGGGCTCCCTTCTTCTCAACAACCGCTTTGTCACGGGTTTGTTTCCCTCTCGACAGGAGTGTGATCACATCGCCGGCCATGTGAGGCGCACTCTCAAAGATCAGTTGTCCGGCCCGCTGTCGTCTGCCACGGTTTTTGGCATTGGGGGCACCGTGCGGGCCTTGTCCAAGCTGGACAGAGAGCTGACAGGCCGGAAGGCCTCCGTTGACGGCTATGTCCTGACGCGCGAGCGTCTGACATTTTTGGAGCAATGGCTGTCGGATAGCTCGCTGGATATACAGCGCCAGATTATGCGCCTAGTTCCCGATCGCATACAAACCCTCATCCCCGGCTGCGTGGCCATCAGTGAAATTGTCACATGCTGCGGCGGCGCGCGACTGATTGTGTCCGCCCGTGGGGTGCGAGAAGGGTATTTGTCGAAATATATTTTGTCAAACTTTGGAGGATAACGCCCATGCAGGAGCGCAATTTCAACCGAGAACTCTCCTGGCTGGCCTTCAACGAGCGTGTCCTGTTGCAAGCGACGAGCGAACAGGTTCCGCTGCTGTCACGTCTACGTTTTTTGTCCATATTTTCATCCAATCTGGATGAGTTTTTTATGGTGCGTGTGGGCAGCCTCTGTGGCAGCCTTCTTGTGGGCAACAGCACGACCGACTGCAAGACGCTTGTGCCGCCCACCCAGCAGCTAAACTGGATCCTCCCCCGCGTGCGCCAACTTTACAGGCAGCGAGACCAAGTCTTTTCCGCCCTTTTAGGTGTCATGCGCGAGGCGCAACTGACCCGGCTGCGCTTGTCGGCCTTATCCAAAAAACAGAGATCTTTCGCCGTTACACACTTCAGAGAGCGCATTTTACCGGTGCTCTCCCCCATCATCATCGACAACAGGCACCCGTTTCCCTTCCTGGAAAACCGCGTCAAATATCTGGTGGTTCGCCTGAAGGCCAACAAGAGAAAAAAGAGCTTTGGCATAGTGCGTTTGGGCGACACGGTGGACAGCGCCCTGTTTTTTGACGGCGGCGCCACCCGGTTTGTGCTGTGCGAAGATCTGCTGTTGTCCATGGCATCGGAGGTGTTTACCTCCTACGAGATAGCGTATGCCGCCATTATCCGGGCCACACGCAACGCCGAATGCGACCCCGCAAATACGCCGCCGGAGCACGACATGGACTGCCGCCGCCAAATGCGCAGCCTGCTCAAGAGGAGAGAACGGCTGGCGCCGGTACGGCTCGAGGTGTACAAAAAAAAGGACGACGACATGGCCGCCTTTTTGCAGCGCCACACCGCCGTGGACAAATCGCAGATCTTTTTCAGTCGTTCCCCGCTCGACTATGCCTTCTTATCCGGACTGGAGGAGACGCTATCCCCCGCGCGCCGTGCCGGACTCTCCGAGCCGCCCCTCCGCCCCCCCTGGCCGGCGGGACTGTCCCCCGACCGCTCTGTCATTGCGCAAGTGCGCCAGAGGGATTTTTTGCTCATACACCCGTATGAAAGTCTCGACCCCGTTGTGGAATTGCTGCGTGAAGCGGGCCTACACAAAAGCACTGTGTCCATACACATGTCGGTCTACCGGCTGGGCGCCGACTCGCAGATTGTGGCGGGCCTTTGCCGCGCCGCGGAAAACGGCAAGCAGGTCACCGTGACGCTTGAGTTGCGCGCGCGCTTTGACGAGCGCAACAACCTGCGCTGGTCCCATGAGTTGGAGGAGGCGGGCTGTCAACTGCTCTATGGTCTGGATGGTTATAAAACGCACGCCAAAGCGCTGTTGGTGACACTGCGGGAGGCGCACGGCGTAAGTTATATCACGCATCTCTCCACCGGCAATTATCACGAAAAAACGGCGCGGCAATACGCTGACGTGGGCCTGCTGACAGCCCACGCCGGTATTGGCCGCGAGGTAAAGGCGTACTTCGACAATTTGGCCCTCTCTCACCTGGGCGGGCGGTATCGCCATCTGCTGATGGCGCCTGCCCAGCTGCGCACATCGTTGTGCGACCTGATTGATAAAGAAATTGCCAAATCCCTGCGTGGGCAGCCTGCCCGCATCATGATGAAAATGAACGGATTGACGGACAAAACGCTCATCGACAAACTAATGGAAGCGTCGCAGGCCGGTGTACCCATCGGGCTCGTCGTCCGAGGCATCTGCTGTCTGCGTCCGGGTGTCCCCGGTCTATCGGATACCATTGAGGTGGTGAGCATAATCGGACGGTTTTTGGAGCACGCGCGTGTATTTTGCTTTGGCGCGGGCCCTACACCCACCGTGTATCTCTCATCTGCCGACGGCATGACGCGCAACATGGAGAGGCGGGTAGAAATGGCCATTCCCATTTTGGCTCCGCCACTGGCCTCTCGTCTCTGCTCACTGCTTCGTACGCAGCTGGCAGACAATGTGGGCGCCTGGCGTCTATTGCCGGACGGCTCTTACGTCCGCAAGACAGGCAGCCCCGCGCTCGACTGCCAGAAGACACCCTTTTCTCTGTTCCCCGGCACCGCATCCGTTCCCGTCGATCCTCCTTCCCACCCGGAAAGGAGTGCCTTTCTGTGGCCCGTGTTGTGACGCCGCCCGCGTCGACCTGTTCCCGTCGCCTGTGCCCCCTGATCGCACTGGTCGTTTTTTTGGCCGGCATGGTTTCCTCATGCCAAGTCGGTGACAGCGGCCCATCCCAGCCGACAGCGACCGTCAGTATGGCCCCCGCCACGCCGGAAACAGTGGGAAGCCCTCCGCCGCCACCGATTCCACCGACGGCGTCGCTCGTCCCCACCCCTGACACATTTGCGGCGCTGTCCCCAACTACCGCCCCTCCCGAACAGGTCGCCGAGGTCTACGCTTATGAAACCGAGTTGCCTCCATCCAGTAATAACCGCCTGAAAAATATACGCTTAGTAATCAAAAAACTTAACGGCACGGCGCTTCCTGCGGGAGACGAGTTTTCCTTCAACCGCACTGTGGGTGCGCGTACCGTTAAGGCGGGATTTCGCAAAGCCACCATCGTTGTCAAGGGACAAAAGAAGGAGGGGATCGGCGGCGGTGTGTGTCAAGTTTCCACCACGCTGTACAATGCCGCACAGCTGGCGGGCATGACCATCACAGAGCACCATGCGCATTCCCGGGACATCGGATATGTGGAAGAGGGGCAGGACGCCGCCGTCAATTACGGCTCCCTCGATCTCAAATTTCGCAACGATACCGAAAAATCGTTTGTCATCGAGTGCACGCTCACCAAAACGACCGTACAGGTTCGCCTGTGTGAGCAGCGCAAGGCCGACCTCACCCCTGAGCCGACAGCGACTCCAGCGCCGTCTTAGGCGTCGGACGCGTCTTAAATCGCATCATCCCCACCGCCGACGCCACCATCAGCGCCAGCGCTGCGAATCCCCAAAACAAGGCGATGCCCCATGTGTCAATAAACAGTTTGCCCGCCAGAGAGGACAAAAGCACGCCGACCTGCACAACCAGCGAATTGAGTGAGAGAGCCGAGGCACGTTGCCCCGGCCCGACTTCTTTATGTACCAAGCCGGCCTCCGCAATGTTGGCCATGCCAAGAAAAAAGTAGACGAGCATATGCAGCGCCATGAAAGCGTAAGGGTTTTGAACCAGCGCGAGCCCCACAAAACTCAACGCCATACATACGCGTGTTGTCAGATAGAGTACCCGTTCCCGTCGGTCCGGGCGCTTGGCCAAAATTAGCCTGGCCGCCAAATTGCCCAACACCGCCCCTACAAAGTACAGGCACGCCAAAACGCCCACCAGGAAGAAAAGCCTATCATCCGTCAAAAGCGACTGAAACCGTGGTTGCCAGTAGACCTCAATGCTGCAAAGAAAAAAGCCGGTAGACAACAGACACAGCAGCGTGGCCTGCAAAACGGGAGATGATACAAACAGTGCCGTCAGCCCGCGCATGTGCCCGGCCAGTGTCCGCCGCGCCGGCAGGGCGTCTGTATCCGTGGTCTCCGGCTTTTTTTCGCCGGGAATGGCGACCAACGCCGCGACGAACGCAACCAGCGCCAATCCAACTCCCAGCAAGTAGTTCAAGTCGTATCGGCCCAAAGTTTGAGTCACCTGAGACGTCCACATGGGCAGAACGCCGCCAAAAAGGGACCCGGCCGACAGTCCGACGGCGCTCGTCACCGACTGGATGGTATTGACACGTGAAAGCGCCTGCGCCCCTCGCGCTTTGATATCACGATCCACCCAAAGCGCCTCCAGTGATCCGGATGAAAAGGCCCGCCCCATGCCGTTGACGACAAACGCCGGCAACAACAGCGTCATGCCGCTACTCAGCAGCATCAAGCCATAGGAGACTGCGGTCAGCATGAGCGCCACGCAAAACGTCATCTTACGCCCAATCAAGTCCGAGCAAATCCCTGACGGCAGTTCCAACACCAAAACCGTCAGGGAATACAGCCCCATACAGAGTGCCACATCGCCCAGCGCCAACCCTTTGTCCATGATGGCAAGCACCATGACAGGAACCATCAGTCCCTTGGAAACGCTCTCCAAGGCGGATACACAGACATATGGCCAGGTCTTCATGGCGTCGGACTCCTATCCGGGTCTGCGTCCGTTCTAAATCCCATCACCAGATAGTCCCATGGGTGGGTGCCCTCCCGGCACTGATCATGCTGCTCAAAAAAGCGGCGCAACAGCGCGTCCAACTCGTCGACCTCCGCCTGCGTCAGGTGCACAACGCCTGACATAATATCGCCCTTCTCGCTGTCAATCGTCTGACCCTTGCTTTCCCACGCAGGGCGCATGGCCTCCAAAAACCCGTTGAGCGCGCTGGAGACGATGTTCTGTACGGTTGCCTCCACGCAGTCGAGCCCCGCCTCATTTTGGGAAAACAGGCTGATGGTGGCCGGCACCAGCCTCATATAATGCGCCTGGATACCGTGAATGAGTTCGCTGTGGTCAAGCGCGACGATTCCCAGCGACTGGAGTTTTTTGAGATGATGGGCGGCGGAAGAAGGCGTAATGCCAAGGGCAACCGACAACTCTTTGGCCGTCATGGGCCGCCCGGCCCTCCTCATGGCTTTGAGCATCCGCTGCCTCAGCGGCAGCATCAGAATGCGCAGTTCCTGCTCGCTTTGAATACAGATCACTTTTTCCTCCTCGTGATTCACCGTGATCACCTCCATCATTATATTAATTGTATCGTAATATTAATTGTTTTGTCAATGGGATAACATAAATTTTCCTGCAATGTGGAATACTAGTCACGTGTTCGTATGGCCTCTCTGTTCACGCCTTGCAATGCGGCAGAGCTTATGTTGCATTTCCGACGAAACGGGCTGTGAAAGAACAGGCACCACCGGGTGGCGCCAATCGACCCGTCGCGGGCAGTCAGGGGCTTCCTGTACGCACATCCGCATTTCTTATGCTACAAAGTGAGGTGATCCGCACGTGACTGACCGAAAAAAGGCAAAGATGCAAGCCATGCAGACCCCGCCGGTGCCACTGTACAGCACCTTTCCGACGGCGGTGGACGCCGCCTCAGCGCAAGGAATTGTGGCGCCCGACACTGAAAGCGTAGAAGCCGTGAAAGACTGGGGACAGGAGAGCAAGTTGTGACACAGTTGCCCGAACAGAAGTGGGGGGGGCCGGGAGGTTATACCGTGAAACCCCCACATCACAAATACAAAAAAATTAAGTTGTTACGAATTTTATTATTTTTGAAAAAAAACGTATAGT
>JAVBTN010000008.1:0-29684 GCA_031556185.1 Oscillospiraceae bacterium | reverse complement strand
CTTTTCGCCGCCATACCGCGTACCATAGTAAAAAATTATTCTATATTTTGAACCTGTTCCCGTATTTTTTCAATTTCCGCTTTGATATCCACGACTTTCCGGGCGATCTCCACATCCTGAGCTTTAGAACCGATCGTATTTCCCTCCCGGTTCAGCTCCTGCACCAGAAAATCCAGTTTCCGTCCGACGGCTTCTTTGCCGTCGAGTATCTTGCGAAACTGCTCGATATGGCTCCTGAGACGAACGGTCTCCTCAGAGACCGCAACTTTATCAGCAAAGATAGCCGCTTCCGTCAGAAGCCTTTGCTCATCCACTCTCGCGTCAGAAAGCAATTCCCTGATTCTGGTTTCCAGCTTAGCGCGGTATTCGGTCACAGTCTGAGGCGACCTCTCCTCCACAAATTCCACACAGGATAGAATCAAGTTCAGCCTGCTTATAATATCTGATTTCAGTCTTTCCCCCTCGGTTTCCCGCATACGCAGGAACGCTCCCACCGCATCCGTCACAGCCTCTCTGGCGGCCGCCCAAATCCGCTCTTCATCGGCCTCCTGCTTCCGTACGGAAAAAATCTCCGAATAGCGGGAAACGGTGGATACGGAAATATCATTGCGCAGGTCATAGGCCTCCGCAAGCTCCCGCAGAGCCGCGACATATCCGGCGGCAAGAGAATGATTGACCTGTACCAGGATATCCGAATCCTCGACAGCTTCAACCTGAACAAAACAATCCACTTTTCCCCGGGAAATCAGGGTCTGGAGGTAGGATTTCAATTTTTCTTCCAAAAACCCATAGCCTCTGGTAACTCTGGATGAAAACTCAAAAAAACGATGGTTGACCGATTTTATCTCAACGGTAAAGTTCATTCCGTCAACGGTCTTTTGCGCCCGGCCATACCCGGTCATGCTTCTGATCATACCATTTCAAAGCGGGACGCTCCGCCAATCCGGCGAAACATCCTGCGCCTATCCTCCTAATTCAATTTGATTTAACGAATCATACGGGATGGACTTTGTTCTTAAAATCCACATGCGCGCCGTCAATCCCATACTTCTGATTGCGGCGGTTTTCAAAGAAAGACAACGCGACCTGTCCGAACTGGGCATAAGACAACACGTCCTCCTCTTGATCCCGGAAGTCCGGATTCAGTTCTTCACGCAGCTTATCAAGTTCCGGAGGCAGGTCGTCCGCCGGACGGTGGTTGATAAACGACATATCCCCGCAGATTTTTTTGCGGAACGCGTCCGAAATCGGAACTGGTGTTTTTCCGTATTTTCCGGCAACCATATCCCGGAATTCCTTGGATATCATTTTATACCGCTCGCCGGCGATGATGTTGAACACGGCTTGGGTACCCACGATCTGCGAAGTAGGCGTAACCAGCGGCGGATATCCGGAATCCTCACGCACACGGGGAACTTCCCTCAGAACATCCTCGAGCTGATCTTCTTTTCCGGCCTGTTTGAGCTGGGATACCAAATTGGAAAGCATTCCGCCTGGCACCTGATACAGAAGCGTGTTTGCGTCAACACCCAGCATTTTGGGATCAAGAAGCCCGTTCTTCAAATATTTATCCCGGAGCTTGGCAAAATAGTCCCGGATTTCCGTGAGTTTTTTCAGATCCAGCCCGGTATCATACGGGGTTCCGGCCAAAGCGGCCACCATGGATTCCGTGGCGGGATGAGAAGTCCCCAGCGCCATAGGCGACATGGCCGTATCTATGCCGTCGGCGCCCGCCTCAATGCCTTTCAAATGCACCATAGAGGCCAATCCCGATGTGTAATGGGAATGGATCTGAATCGGTATCTTAACATGGGCTTTCAGCGCCTTGACCAGATCATAGGTGCCGTACGGCGTAAGAAGTCCGGCCATATCTTTGATACAAATGGAATCAGCGCCCGCATTTTCCAGGCGCTTGGCATAGTCGATATAATAAGGGACGTCGAATACAGGCCCCGTGGTGTAGGAGATGGCGGCCTGCATATGTCCGCCTTCTTTTTTGGTTGCTTTCATGGCGGTTTCCAGATTGCGGATATCGTTCAACGCGTCAAAAATCCGAATAACATCAATGCCGTTAGCAATGGATCTCTGTACAAAGTATTCCACCACATCGTCGGCGTAATGACGGTAGCCCAGCATATTCTGGCCGCGGAAAAGCATTTGCAGTTTGGTTTTCGGACAATACCGGCGGATCACCCTCAGTCTCTCCCATGGATCCTCTTTTAAAAACCGCAGACATGCATCAAAAGTGGCGCCTCCCCAGCATTCCAATGAGAAAAAGCCAATTTCATCCAAAAGAGACAATGCCGGAAGCATTTCCTCCGTCGTCATACGGGTGGCAATCAACGACTGATGGGAATCTCGGAGAACAGTCTCAGTTATATTAATTTTCGCCAAATTTTACACCTCTTTTTTCGACAGGCTTTCTTTTTTATTTCAGAGAGATCAGAGCTTTTCCTGAATTGACGCTGTCTCCCTTGCTCACATGTACGCCGACCACTTTCGCGTCTTTGGGCGACATGATTTCGTTTTCCATTTTCATGGCTTCCAGAACAATCAGAACTTGTCCTTTTTTGACGGCCTGCCCGGCGCTCACCTTGACCGACAAAACACTGCCGGGCATGGGCGACTCCACGACTTCACCGGCGCCGATCGCAACGCCCGGCGTCGGCGCGGCGGCGGCAGGGGCAGCGGCAGCGGCAGGCGCGGCAGCCAAAATCGGCGCGGCGACTGGTACATCGGAAACGTCGAGCAGAATGGCTTCGCCTTTTTCCACCTCGACTTCGTAGTTCTTTCCGTTGAGAGTGACTTTATACTTCATATTTACACCTCTTTGATGGAAATAAAGCGAAGTTCATTGAGAGGGGTCTTCAGCTCATCGGCTACGACGGCCATGAGCAGCGCTGCCGTCTTGTCGGGCACACTGTGCAGATTGAGCTCTCCCAAGCTGCCCGGCGCGGGCACACGCGTATCTTTCCTCAAGGCTTCAATGGCCACGGTCGCAGACGCTGTCTCTTGTGTGGGTTTCAGCTTTTTGACCACGACTGCCTGAATTTTAATGAGGGTCATGATGGCTATCAACGCCAGAAAGACAATGCCCATGCCCAGCAGCGACATGAGTAAGCTGTCAGAAAAATTTAAGTTGAGCGGTGGTTTCGCAGCGGTGGCAAACAGGGTGATGGGAGTCATACCGGTCGCCCTCCTTTACAGTTTGACAATAGCGTACTTGACGCGGTTGGCCCGTTTCTCCTCACGCTGCGCGAAAAACTTTTCCGCCACGGACGGGAAGACGATATAGCTCAGGACATCCTCCGTACTTTTGGCCAACGGCCCGGCTTCTTTCTTGCCTTGTTCCATGCCGTCACCCAGCGTCGAGGCGTACCGCACGGTTACGGGTTTTTCATCTCCCAGCACTTTGCTCTGCACCTCGGCATTGATCTCGCCGGGCGCGTGGCCATACTCGCCGCGCAGATAAGAACGTACTTCTTTGGACACGTTTTTGTACCGCTCTCCGGCCAGCACATTGGACACAGCCTGCACGCCCACCATCTGGCTCATGGGCGTGACCAGCGGAGGATATCCAAGATCCTTACGCACGCGGGGTGTCTCCTCCAGCACGGCCTGGAAGCGGTCAAGCGCGTTTTGCGACTTGAGCTGCGACACCAGGTTGGACAGCATGCCGCCGGGGATCTGATAGTTGAGCGCATCGGTCTCGGTACCCATGACCAGCGCATCCATCAGCCCCGATTTGATATATTCATCGCGAATCGGCCTGAAGTAGTCGTTTGCCTCTTTAAGCACGGACAGGTTGAGCCCCGTCTTATACCCGAGCTGGTCGAGCGCATAGGCCAGCGTTTCGGTGGCCGGCTGCGACGTACCGCCGGAAAAGCTTGACAGCGCTGTATCGATGACATCGGCGCCAGCTTCGGCGGCCTTGAGATAGGTCATAAACGCCAACCCGGTGGTGCAGTGCGTGTGCACATGCAGCGGCAGCTTGCTGTTCGCCTTAATGGCTTTAACAAGATCATAGCATTCCTTGGGGCTCATAACGCCGGCCATGTCTTTGATGCACAGCGTCGTGGCGCCCATGGACTCGATCTCTTTGATGAGTTTGACGTAGTTTTCCAGCGTATGCACAGGGCTGGTCGTGTAAGATATGGCCACCTGCGCAATACCCTTGCGCTTGACCGTTTCCTTGACACTGACCTCAAGATTGCGCAAATCGTTGAGTGCGTCAAAGATGCGGATGACATCGATGCCGTTCTCAATGGACTTGGCCACAAAGGTTCTGACTACGTCATCCGGATAATGCTTGTAGCCCAGCAGGTTCTGCCCGCGCAGCAGCATCTGGAGCTTGGTCTTTTTCACGCGCTTTTTGATGTTGCGCAAACGTTCCCAGGGATCCTCATTCAAATAGCGCAGGCAGGTATCGAAAGTGGCGCCGCCCCAGCATTCAAGCGAATAGTACCCCGCGCGATCAAGTGTCTCCAAAATGGGTTCAAACTTGTCGTAGGGCAGTCGGGTGGCGATGAGTGATTGTCCGGCGTCACGCAGGACGGTTTCGGTAAATTGTACTTTGCTCATGCTTTTCAGTCCTCCTTGCTGTGTGCGCATTCAATGACTACAATAGCATACGCGTGCCGGTTTGAAAAGAGTAAATTTCTTTTTCGACCAAATTTTCTCTAATTTCTCCTGCGACGCCATCGAGACAGGTTGTTCCGCTGTCATTGTCAGTATGTCCGCTGTATGTATAGAATCATCAGGAAACATTTGCAGAAACAGCGACGTTTCGACGCGCATATCGGCGGAAATCTGATCTCCTTTTCCAGTTTACTTGCAAGGAAGAAAAGGGCGGCAAGCCCTCTTCTGGCACTGATCCTTTTCCGTTGTGCTGTCGTCCGTTTGGCGGGAGATTGCCGGCAAAACAGCCGAGCGCCACCCGTGTACGGGCGGCGCTCGGCTTCGGAGATGGAGGTATGAGAGCGGGAAAGAAAACTGTCAAGATGACATGAGGAGAAGTCAGTTGAGGTCGATGCTGTCCATCAGTACAAAGGTGATATCCATCGTTTGGCGCGTGGAGGGGCGAAATACGGTCACCGTAATTTCATCCCCAACCTGAAACTCATTTTTGATCAGGTTGACGTCCACCACCGTATTCACAGGCTGGCCGTTGACCTTCGTGATCACATCTCCCACAGCCAGCCCTTGCTTAGCCGCGTCGCAGTCGGGGTGGATGTCGATGATGAGTAGGCCCTTTGGCAGGTCTCTTCTGTCGGCCTCCAATTCATCGACGGCGCTACCGGTGATGCCAATGGCCGGCTGTCCGGAAATGTAGCCCTGGGAAATAAGCTGATCGATGATGGGCTTGGCCGCCTTGGTGGGAATGGCAAAGCCCAGTCCTTCGGCGGCAAACGTGTCGTAGTAGTCACTCATAATCTTGGAGGAAATGATGCCGACAACCTGACCGTACTCATTGATGAGCGGACCGCCGGAATTGCCGGGGTTGATGGCACAATTGGTTTGCAGCATCGTCATGCGCACGTCCTCGACAATGATGTCTCGGTTGATGGCGGAAATAATGCCGTTTGTCACGGTACTCTGCAAATCCATGCCCAGCGGGCAGCCGATCACGACGGCGACATCCCCGATTACCATTTGGTCGGAATTCCCAAATTCGGCGGGTACAAGACCCCTGGCCTCCACTTTGAGAACCGCTAGGTCGCTCATCCTGTCCGAGCGGCACTCGACAACTTGATACTCCTGTCCGTCGTTGAGCAGAATGGTGATTTTCTCATACCCTTCCACCACGTGGTTATTGGTCAAAACATATCCGTCCTCGGTCATAACAATGCCCGACCCGGTGGACAGTTCGTTGATGTCTTCGCTTTCGGCGATGATCCCCACCACGGAGGGAATATTTTTTGTGGCGATCTGCCGGATGGAAAGAGGCCCGCTTTCCACAATCGGGGCCGATGTCACGTCCGGGTGATCTCGAATGTCAAGTGCGGTGTCCCCGCTGGCGTCAAGCGGCGCTTTCCGCTTGCTGGCCGGTGGTTCTGTGACCGGGTCGTCCGTTCCCCAGCCGGGCGTGTTCGGCGAGGGACTCTCCCAAAAATAGGAACGCTGTCCACCGTCGTCCGTCACACCAAAGTCGGTGTTTTGCGCGCTCAAAACCACAAGCACAGTAAGCGCGACAGCCGCCGACAGCATGGCGCTCAAGCTGACAACCCAGCCCCATTTTTTCTTCTTCGGCGTCATATTGGGAGCTTGCCAAGGGGCGCCCACGTAGGCAGGCATATCATAGCGGGGGCGATCGTACACAGGCGCCTGCGGCGCAGCCGGGAAGGGCGGCGGCGCGGGGGCTCTCCATGGCTCAAAGGCAACCGGCGTCGCAGGCGGCACATCGGCCGGTGAAAACCGGTCGAATGTCTCCGGCGGCGGTGCGTCAGCCCGGTCGCCCGACGGTATGGGAAAAGGCGGCCAAGTCTCCGGCGGAGAAGATGGCGCGATCGGATCGTTCTCTTCCGGCACCGAAAACGCCGTTGCCGACGCGGCGATCATGTGGTTTTCTTCGCCAAACAGCGGCGCCGCTTCCTCGCGGCGAGGCTCGGACGCTCCATCAACCGGTTCCGCTTCCGACCGGTTGAAAGAAGCGGCGGCGTCATATGAGAAGGCTGACGTTAAAGGCTCCTTTTCGTCGTCTGCCCGCAGCACGGGCGGGGTGTTTTCAGGCATCCCGAATGCGTCGCGGGGGTTGTATTCGTCTGCCATTGCAAAATCCCTCCCCAATTATCATACCGTTTTTGTGTAGGAAAATTATGAATAGGGTGTTAACAAACGGAAAAAACGAGAGCAGGGGAAACAAACCCCTGCTCTCGACGTTGCCGTAAATGGTTTAAAGCTTCTCGTCAATATAGGCGGCTACGTCTCCCACTGTCTTGAAGTTGCGAACATCTTCCTCGTCAATGGTGACTCCGAACTCTTCCTCGATGGACATCATCAGTTCCACCACGTCCAAAGAATCGGCCCCCAAGTCGTCAGCAATACTGGTTCCGACATCGATCTTGTCTTCATCAATGTCAAGCTGTGCTGCCAAAATTGCACGGATTTTTTCCATGGTTGTGCGCATTGTCTCACTCCTATCCGATATTACTGTGATGAGTATAACCCGCCTGACGGGAAAATGACAAGGCTTTTTTTGCATTTTATAAAACATTTTTTACAGAAAGTCGCGCGATCCGGACAAAGGGCCGCCGACCGAACGCAAAGCGCCTTGTCGGCAGAACATCCATCGTGCCTAGCCGCCGCTTTTGAAATCCAATTTGGTCCGTCCATCACCGCTTTCCCATCATCATCAGGCCCGTCGGCGCAACCGACGGAAACGTTCTGCGCGAACGGCTTCTCCCTCCGTCTCCGGTTTTTGCTGACACCGCTGATCTCTTTTTGATGTTGCCGTTTGGCGCGGTGCGGCTATAATTGCTGTCGGCCTGTTTCAAAGACTTGCGCTCAAGTGCTATGAACAGTATAATGGAAAGCGATGTTAACAGTGTACGCTTTTCATCCGCAGATATGTCGACCAATGTTTGGCGCACCTTGCATTATGAGGAGAGGTTTACTCTGAAAGAGCTGTTTTTGTTAAAATTAGGCGAGCTCGTGCTCAAAGGTCTCAATCGCGGACGATTTGAGCGTCAGCTGAGAGAGGACGTGGCGCGGCGGGTGGCCCCTTACGGCACATTTGAAGTGACCTCCCGCCAGTCGGTGGTTATGGTGGAGGCCGAAGGAGATGCCGATCTTGACAGCGCCTTTTCCGCTTGCGCCAAAGTGTTTGGCGTCCTGTCTTTGGTCAGGGCGCGCGCGGTGCCCAAGTCTCTGTCCGACATCGTGCAGGGCGCGGCCGACTATCTGCGCGACGATCTCATGCGCGCGCGCAGCTTCAAAGTGGAGGCGCGGCGCGGAGACAAACAGTTTCCCCATACGTCCATTGACATTGCGCGCATGGTGGGCGGCGAACTGCACGACGCCTTTCCCCATCTGACGGTGGACGTACACCACCCTCAAACAACTGTGTATGTAGAAGTTCGTGACAGAGCGGCGTATGTCCACGGCCCGGCCACGCCCGGCGCCGGCGGACTGCCGCTGGGTAGCGGGGGCCAGGCCTTGCTGCTGCTATCGGGCGGTATCGACAGCCCCGTGGCCGGACACATGATTGCCAAGAGAGGCGTCAAGCCACTTCCGCTGCATTTTTACAGCTACCCGTATACCTCCCCGGAGGCGCTTGACAAGGTCAAAAAACTTGCCTCTCTGCTCGCGGGCTGGTCCGGGGTTTCGCTGCTGCGCGTCGTTCCCTTCACAGCCATCCAGGAGGCCATACGGCGGCAATGCCCGGAGGACTATGCCACGCTGATCATGCGCCGCTTTATGATGAGCATGGCTGAGCGTCTCGCCGCCAAAATCGGCGCGGGCGCGCTCATTACGGGCGAGAGCCTGGGGCAGGTCGCCTCGCAGACCATGGAGGCGCTTAGTGTCACCAGCGCGGGGCTGTCGCTACCTGTGTTCCGTCCGCTTATCGGGCTCGACAAAGAGGAGATCGTCCGCGTGGCGCGGCAGATAGACACCTTCGACACCTCCATTTTACCCTATGAGGACTGTTGCACGGTGTTTACACCGCGGCACCCGAAAACGAAACCCCAGTTGGAAGCTGTTTTAGAGGCGGAAGCTGGGCTGGACAGGGAGGCTCTCATTGAGCATGCCCTGGCCGGCGTGGAACGGATGCCTGTTTGAAGATTCGGTCGTTTGGCCGAGATGAATGTACAGGGAGGCAGTCACATGACGGCGGAGATCATTGCGGTGGGCACCGAGCTGCTGCTCGGCAACATCGCCAACACCGATGCGCAGGATATTTCTCAACATCTGAGTGAGCTGGGCGTCAACGTATACTTTCACACAGTGGTCGGCGACAACCCGGCCCGTCTGTCGGCGGCGATCGAAATCGCGTGCCGCCGCGCCGACATCCTGATCACAACCGGCGGTCTGGGCCCGACATATGACGACCTGACCAAGCAGACCATTGCCGATTGCTTTGGCAAGCGTCTCGTGCGGCATGATGAAACTTGGACGCGCATTCGTGCCTATTTCGAAAACATCGGTCGCCCGCTGACGCCCAACAACGAGCAGCAGGCCATGTTACCCGAAGGCTGTACCATCTTTCAAAATGACTGGGGCACTGCGCCCGGATGCGCCTTTGAGTCGGAAGGCAAGCATGTGCTGATGCTGCCGGGACCTCCGCGCGAATGTCTGTCCATGTTCCGCGCCTGCGCCATCCCCTATCTGCGCCGTTTGTCGGGACAGTGTCTTGTGTCCAGGCAGGTGCGCATTTTTGGCATGGGTGAATCGGCGGTGGAGGACAAGCTTCGCACCTTTATGCAGCGTCAAACCAACCCCACGGTTGCGCCCTACGCCAAAGAGGGTGAAGTCATGCTGCGCGTGACGGCGCGCGCCGACACGCAGGACGAAGCCTATGCTCTCACAGAGCCGGCGGTGGCCGCCATTGAAAGCTGCCTTGGGAATGTGGTATATGGTGTAGATGTGGACACGCTGGAAAGGCGTGTCGTACAGCTGCTGACAACGCAGAACAAGTCCCTGGCGCTGGCGGAGTCGTGCACGGGCGGCCTTGTATCCAAGCGCATCACCGACATACCCGGTTCTTCGGTGGTATATCGAGGCGGTGTATGCGCTTACTCACCTTCGGCGAAAGTGTCGCTGCTGGGTGTGTCGCCCGAACTCTTGGCGGCACAGGGCGCCGTATCCGAAGCGGTGGCCCTTGCCATGGCCGAGGGCGCTCTCATCCGGTTTGGCGCCGATCTGGCTGTCGGTATCACGGGACTGGCCGGACCGGGCGGTGACGGCTCCGACACGGCGCCCGGCACGGTGTTTCTGGCGCTGGCGGTTCACGGACAACCCTCTTTTTGCCGAAAACTGTTGCTGGGCAGTGATCGCGGTCGCGTGCGCAACACATCCTCCGGCTATGCGCTTGACATGGTGCGGCGCCATTTGCTCGCACTGCCGCTGGCAGACTGACAGCACTGATATGATGATAAAGACCTCGCTGGCCATGAACCGGCGGGGTCTTTATCATCATATCGGCTTTTGTCATTCGGACCGGTGAAGTTTCTCCCGAAGAAACTTCCCTGTATACGATTCAAGGTTTTCTGCCACCCGCTCGGGCGTGCCCTCAGCCACGATCCGGCCGCCTTCGTCTCCGCCTTCCGGCCCCAAATCGATGATGTGGTCTGCTGTCTTGATGACCTCCAGGTTGTGCTCAATGACCACAACTGAGTTGCCTGCCTCGACAAGTCTGTCCAGCACGTCAATCAGTTTGTGCACGTCGGCGACATGCAACCCCGTCGTCGGCTCGTCGAGAATATAAATCGTACTGCCTGTCGAGCGCTTTGTGAGCTCGGTGGCCAGTTTGACGCGCTGCGCTTCGCCCCCGGAGAGCGTGGTGGACGGCTGGCCCAGCTTGATATAGCCGAGGCCCACTTCGGTGAGCGTATGCAGCTTGCGGGCAATCTTGGGCACGTTTTCAAAAAAGAGCAGCGCCTCTTCACAGGTGAGATCGAGCACTTCATAAATATTCTTGCCCTTGTATCGCACCTCCAGCGTCTCACGGTTGTACCGATGGCCTTTACACACGTCGCAGGGCACGTAAATATCCGGCAAAAAGTGCATCTCAATTTTGATCAGGCCGTCTCCCGCACATGACTCACAGCGCCCGCCACGGGTGTTGAAGGAAAAGCGGCCCGGCCCGTAGCCCCGCATTTTGGCATCCGCCGTGGCTGCAAACAACTCGCGCACATCGCCGAAAAGTCCGGTATACGTCGCCGGGTTGGAGCGTGGTGTGCGCCCGATGGGTGCCTGGTCAATGTCGATGACTTTGTCGAGGTACTCCAGGCCGTCTATGGCCTCGTGGCTGCCGGCCCGTGTGCGCGCGCCGTTGAGATCGGCGGCTAGCCTCTTGTAGAGAATGTGATTGATCAACGACGATTTGCCTGAGCCGGACACCCCTGTCACGCACGTCATGACGCCGAGCGGGATCGTCACGTCAATGCCCTTGAGGTTGTTTTCCGTCGCGCCGCGTATGGTGAGCATTTTCCCGTTCCCTTTGCGCCGTTTTGTCGGCACGGGAATAAATTTTTTTCCGGTGAGATACTGCCCTGTCAGCGAATTCTCGCAGGCGCACACCTCTTCGACGGTGCCGGCGCAGACGATTTCCCCGCCATGTACGCCCGCGCCGGGGCCGACGTCAATGAGATAGTCGGCGGCCTGCATGGTGTCCTCGTCGTGTTCCACCACCAGCAGCGTATTGCCCAAGTCGCGCAGCCGCTTGAGTGTGGCAAGCAGTTTGTTGTTGTCCCGCTGGTGCAGCCCGATGGAGGGCTCGTCCAATATATACAGTACGCCCATGAGGGAAGAGCCAATCTGCGTGGCCAGGCGGATGCGCTGACTTTCCCCGCCGGACAGTGTGGCCGCCTGACGGGACAGCGTAAGATATTGCAGCCCGACGCTCTTTAAAAACCCAAGCCGTTCTCGGATTTCCCGGAGAATACGGTCGGCGATAACGGTCTCTTTTTCGCTCAATTGCAGCTTGTCCAAAAATGCCAGTGCCTCATTGACCGATAGGCGAGTATACGTGGCGATACTCGCGCCCCCCACTCGGACGGCCAGGCTCTCGCGCTTCAGGCGCAGGCCCTGACAATCGGGACAGGGGATAGACGACATGCAATCTTCGATCTCCTGGCGCGACCAGTCGCTTTGCGTCTCGCGGTAGCGGCGTTCGAGGTTGTGAATCAGGCCCTCAAAGGGCTGCGACATGATGCCCTGCCCGCGTTCCGACTGGTAGGTGATCTCAAGCTTGGCGCCGCGCGTGCCATACAGGAGCGCGTCCATCGCCTCCGAAGAAAAATCCGCAACCGGCGTATCGAGTGTAAACCCGTATCTCTTGCCCAATGCCACATAGTACATGTTCGCGATGGTGCCCTGTTCGGTGTTGCTCCACCCCGACGCCCTGACAGCGCCCTGGTTGAGCGAGAGCTTTGTGTCGTGCAGAATGCGGCTGGGATCAACCTTGAGTTGGTCCCCCAACCCGGTGCAGGTGGGGCAGGCGCCGTACGGGTTGTTGAAGGAAAACATGCGCGGCGTGAGCTCCTCAATGGAAATGCCGCATTCTTCACAGGCATAGTTCTGCGAAAACAAAAATTCCTGCGCCTCAGACAGCAGCGCGCCTTCCTCGTCGCGAACTTCAGGCAAGTTGATAACCACAAGTCCGCCCGCCAGCGACGCCGCGGTCTCGACCGAATCTGTCAGGCGGCGGCGCACGCCGTCACGGATGACGAGACGGTCGACCACAATATCAACGGTGTGGCGTTTGTTTTTTTCAATCAGAATCTCTTCGTCGAGTTCGTACATCACGCCGTCAACGCGCACACGCACATACCCGGAGCGGCGGGCATCCTCAAAAATCTTCATATGCTCCCCTTTGCGCGCGCGCACGACAGGAGCCATCACTTGCAGCCGCGCGCCTTCGGGCATGGAAAGCAGTTGATCGATAATCTGGTCGATGGTCTGCTGCAAGATTTTCTTGCCGCAGCGCGGGCAATGGGGCACGCCGATGCGTGCCCACAGCAGGCGCAGATAGTCATAGATTTCGGTGACCGTCCCCACCGTCGAGCGCGGGTTTTTAGAGGTGGTCTTCTGATCGATTGAAATGGCGGGCGACAGCCCGTCTATATAATCGACCTCGGGTTTTTCCATCTGCCCTAAAAATTGCCGCGCATACGACGAGAGTGATTCGATATACCGCCGTTGCCCTTCTGCGTATATGGTGTCAAAGGCTAGGGAGGATTTGCCCGAACCGGACAACCCGGTCAGCACCACCAGCTTATCCCTTGGAATCTCGATGTCGATGTTTTTCAGGTTGTGCTCTCGGGCGCCCTTTACAAAAATGCTGTTGCGCATATTCCGTGTTCCTTCCCATCTCACAACGTTGAAGTGGCTTTGGCGCGCATAAAGCCGCCTATGCGGCGTCTTCCGGTTTTACAAGTGCGGCAGCTTCGAGCGGATCCACGCAAAGGGTGTCCCACATGGCTCTGAGTGCGACAGCGCCACCCTCCGCGGCTTCAAACGGATAGGTAAACTGCCCCTGGAACGTCTTTGTCCCCTTGGTGACCCGCTGGTAGACAATGCGGATGTCATCCGCCGTCTCCACGTCTTGCGGCTGCGGCGAGGCGGGATCTACTTTTGTGATGAGCAGCGTGATGCTCATCAACAGTCCCGACTGCGGGGTCGGATGGATTAAATCTCCATCGTCAATCGGTGAAAACGTGTAGTCATCCAGCGTATATATGGCGAAGCCAGCGTCGCTGACCCGCAGGTGCGCGGGAAAATTCTCAACTTCGCCTTCACGGTTTAAGCTGATTTCAATTTTTTGCGGGAAGTCGTCTCCATCCAGCGGAACATCCTCAGTCGGCAGGGGGGTGTCGGTCCCGGCGGGGGTGGGCGTGGGGGTAGGTGTGAGGGTCGGCGTAGGAGTCGGCGTGGGGGTCGGCGTGGGTGTGGCGGTTTCAGTGGGGGTCGGCGCAGGCGAGTCCGTAGTCACCGCGGGACTGGGGTCGCCATTTTTCTCGCAGGCGGCGCAATTGAACATGACCGCCAGGCAAGTTATCGCAATTACGAATCGTATAATTTTCATCAATTTCTCCCTTTCGTTTTGTCTCAACAGCTAATTTCAACGGATGCCGTCCGCTTTTCAGCCTTTTTCTATATTGGGTTCCTCGGCTCACAGCATGATTTCACCCTTGGCATACAGCCGCGCGCCGCCGCCGATGTCAACACGCGTGCCGCGATGGCGGCAGAACAGGCGCCCTCCGCGGCGGGACAGCTGTCGTGCCCTCATCTCAGTCAGGCCCAACCGCTCAGACCAGAACGGGATGAGCACCGAGTGCGCCGAGCCTGTCACCGGATCCTCGGGAATGCCGCCGTTGGGACAGAAAAAGCGTGATACAAAGTCACATTCCTCGCCGGGCGCCGTGGCGATGTACCCGGTCAACCTCGGCTGCCCGATCAGGTTGTACAGCGCCTGCATGTCGGGCTTGAGTCCGACGATATCCCGCTCGCACTCATACAGCGCCAGCACATCTCGTTCGGACGAATAGACTTCGGCGGGTCTGGCGCCCAGGGCGCCGGCCAACGCCTCATTCATCAGCGCCGACTTGGCCGGGCGGGCTGGAAAGTCCAAAAAATACAGATCATCTGCCCGGCGCACGGTCAACACATCGTTCTGAATGTAAAAAACAGCCTCTGTGAGGCTCTGCGTCTCATATAGCACATAGGCGGCCGCCAATGTAGCGTGACCGCACAAATCCACCTCGATCGCGGGGGTAAACCAGCGTAAGTCGAAGCCGCCGCCCTGTCTGGGCACAAAAAAAGCGGTTTCCGCCTGGTTGTGCTCGGCGGCCATGTGTTGCAGCGTCGCGTCGTCAAGCCACCTCTCCAGCGGACACACCGCCGCAGGGTTGCCTTGAAACGGGGATTGTGTAAACGTGTCCACAAGATACAGCGGATAACTCATTTTCCCTCACGTCCCTCTTTGAGTGCAATCAGTTGGTCGCGCAGCACGGCGGCGTACTCAAATTCCAGCATTTTGGCCGCTTCTCGCATCTCTTTTTCCAGCCGGGCGATGGCCTCGCGGCGTTCTTTGTCGGTGAGCGGCTGCTTTTTGTAGTCCCGCGCGCCGACCTCCCGGGAAATCTCAAGCAGCTGTCGTACATCCTTGCGGATGGTTTTGGGCGTGATGCCATGCGCTCTGTTGTGCTCCATTTGCAGCGCCCGCCTACGGCTGGTCTCTTCCAGCGCACGCGTCATGGACGGTGTCATTTTGTCGGCGTACATGATCACCAAGCCTTCCGCGTTGCGCGCGGCGCGGCCAATCGTCTGAACGAGCGATGTCTCGGAACGCAAAAAGCCCTCTTTGTCGGCGTCCAAAATGGCCACCAGCGACACTTCCGGAATGTCGAGTCCTTCGCGCAGCAGGTTGATCCCCACCAGCACGTTAAATTCGCCCAAACGCAAGTTGCGGATGAGCTCCATGCGCTCAATAGCGTCAATATCATGGTGCATATAGCGCACGCGGATGCCCACCGTTTGCAGATACGCCGTCAGATCCTCGGCCATTTTTTTCGTCAGTGTGGTCACCAGCACCCGCTCGTCGCGCGCGGTGCGGGCGTTGATTTCACCGATGAGGTCGTCAATCTGCCCCTCCACGGGGCGCACAGACACCTCAGGATCCACAAGCCCGGTGGGCCGTATCACCTGTTCGACAATCTGCCCGGAACGCGTCCGCTCGTATTCCGCAGGCGTCGCGGAGACGTAGACCACCTGCCCAATTTTGGATGTAAACTCATCAAAGTTGAGCGGCCGATTGTCAAACGCGGAGGGTAGCCGAAATCCAAAATTAATCAGCGTCTCCTTGCGGGATCGGTCTCCGGCGTACATGCCTCGCACCTGTGGGAGCGTCACATGGGATTCGTCGATCATAAACAGGAAGTCCTTGGGAAAATAATCCAACAACGTGTTAGGCATAGCGCCCGGCGGACGTCCGGCGATGACGCGCGAATAGTTTTCCACGCCCGAGCAAAAGCCGATTTCCCGCATCATCTCAATGTCATACAAGGTGCGCTGCTTGATACGCTGCGCCTCCAGAAGTTTCCCTTCCTCCTCGAATTCCTTGACACGCCGCCACATTTCGTCCTCAATCTCCTGGGTGGCTTTATACATTTTGTCGGCGCTGGTCACATAGTGGGAGGCCGGATAGATGGCCGCATGCTGAAGCACGCGGCGGGGGACGCCGGTAACGACGTTGATTTCAGACAGACGTTCAATTTCGTCCCCGAAAAACTCGACGCGGATGGCATAGTCATTGGTGTAGACAGGGAAGATTTCCACCGTGTCGCCGCGCACGCGGAACATGTTGCGTTCAAACGCGATATCGTTGCGCTCATACCGGATTTCAATGAGCTTTTTAAGCAGATCGTCGCGGTCGCGCTTGGCGCCGGACCGCAGAGAGATGACCATATTGGCATAGTCGATCGGGTCGCCAAGAGAGTAGATGCAGGACACACTGGCCACCACAAGCACATCGCGGCGCTCAAACAGCGACGATGTGGCGCTGTGGCGCAGTCGCTCAATTTCTTCATTGATGGCGGAGTCTTTTTCTATATAGGTGTCGGTGTGCGGAATATATGCCTCCGGCTGGTAGTAGTCGTAATAGGAGACGAAGTACTCCACCGCGTTGTGGGGAAAAAACTCACGAAACTCCGCGCACAGCTGCGCAGCCAACGTCTTGTTGTGCGCCAGTACCAGCGTCGGCCGCTGTACGCGCTCAATGACCTTGGCCATCGTATATGTTTTGCCCGAGCCTGTCACGCCGAGGAGCGTCTGTTCCGAAAGTCCCATTTCCAACCCTCTGACAAGGCTGTTGATGGCTTTCGGTTGGTCACCCGCCGGCTCGAACGGGCTTTCCACTTTGAAATCTGGCATCAGATACACCCTCATTTCACAATTGTGGGCGCCGTCTCACGCTGTCGGCCGGATTCCCAAAAATCTTTTGTTCTTCGCAGCGGCGCAATGACTCGTCTACAAAAATAATATGCTGAAAAATGTCACAGTGTTCGGGCCATTGTGGTACCGAAACCCGGTCGCGCGGCACAACGCCACCACATTGATGCCGGCGGCTTCCATGCTGTCGATCGATCGATCCGGAAACCGGCAGGGCAATCCATCCGGGTAGCAACATGTCTCGCAGATCTTACAGCCGCCCGCGCCCAACAGCAGGCTGTCCTCGGGGGAAATTTGGGCGTTGACAAGGTCTCGGATGTCGAGCGACAGCGCCTGGTGCTTCACCATGGCATCCATCATGCCTTCAAAGTCCAGAGAATCCTCCAGCGGCGTTACAGTCGAAAGTAGCAGGGCATTGTCAAACGCACCGCAACGCGCGCGCCATTCGGACAGCGGGCCGACCGCCGGCGGACACCGCCAAGTTGCCCCAAATTGCCCGCAGGCATTTTGCGCGCACATGGCGCGCACCTCGTCCGAAAACTCGATGACGCGCGGATCAATAAAGGAGGCTTCACACAAAGGGAATGCGTCGAGCCGCCGCAAAAGGGATTCCTTGTTCATATTGTTCCTCCGATCGGACATCAGCCGGGCAAATCTATTGGAATACAGCAAGCCCTATGCCGCGCAGTCTGTTCGGCGGACACAACACATGTGCCCACAGTTGTCAAAGCACGCTTTTCCGTAAAATATGTTTTACTGACAGACCGTGATAGGACGTCATCAATCGTCGGTAGCTTCATTTTATCAGAACGCGCGTTCGATTACAAGAGGATTCGTAAAGAAAACGCAAGACATAGGACAATCGAACCGGGGCATATCTTTACTATGCGGGGGAAAAAGGCGTTCCCGGGACGCCACCCCTCCGCAACCACCTGAGCGGGGGATCATGTCGGAGACCCGTATAGACAACGCGCCGGAAGAGAGGAGGTTTGCCGTTGTTTTCTGTGACACTGGCGCTGCTCATACACAGTCTCTATTTTTCCCTTCGGCTCTCCGGTCAGCAGGGATCCTTTCCGCGTCCCCTGTCTCCGCAGGAAGAGAAATCCGCCCTGGAGCGCTTTGCGGCGGGAGATATGAGCGCCCGCAGTCTGCTGATTGAGCGCAACATGCGCCTAGTCGCCCACGTCATCAAAAAGTACTACACGACCGCATCCGACCAGGAGGATCTGCTGTCCATCGGCACCATCGGCCTCATCAAAGCCATTTCCTCCTACAAGCCCGACAAGCACGTCAAACTACCCACCTATGCCTGCAAGTGTATCCAAAATGAAATTTTTATGCATTTTAGGAGGCAACGCAAGCGCACCGGAGAAGTCTCGCTCAACGAACCCATTGAAACCGACAAAGACGGAAATTCCCTGGCTCTCATGGACGTCATTTCTGCAGACGATCTGGTTCTCGATCAGATGGAAAAAGCCGAAAGTGCCGTATTATTGCACAAACTGGTTGAAGAATGCCTGGATCCGCGCGAGCGGGAAATCGTCATTCTGCGATACGGCCTCAACAATCAACTGCCCATGACACAGCGTGAAGTGGCCGTCATGCAGAACATTTCGCGCAGCTATGTGTCCCGTTTGGAAAAAAAAGCGCTGGAAAAACTCGAGAAATCCTATCTTGAGATGAACAGCATTCATGGCTGACACACCGAGGGATCACCGTGTCCATAGGCAACTCGCGCGGCCTGTGGTATACTGTATCCGGTGATTGCGATGAATCCCTTTTATGAACAGGTATATGCCATTGTGGCGCAGATACCGCGCAGCCAAGTGGTTTCTTATGGTCAAATCGCCTTCATGTTGGGCCGCCCGCGCGCTGCGCGCGAAGTCGGAAGAGCCATGCGGCTGTGCCCGGACAGTTTGCCCTGGCATCGTGTGGTCATGGCGGACGGGCGCATTGTCGGCGGCGCTTTCGCCTCGCTTCGGCGGGCCCTGCTGGCGGAGGAAAGCGTGCCCTTTCTGCCGGACGGCCGCGTGAACATGGCCGCCTGCCGATATGTGGAAGGACTTAGCTGATATCGGCCAGATCCAGGTACTGCGCGCCGCGTTCGGCGATAAACTCTTTGCGCCCGGCCAAATTGTCTCCCAACAAGATGTCGAAATATGAGCTCGTGCGCTCTGCCTCATCCGGCAGCACCTGGATGAGCCTGCGAGTTTCCGGGTTCATTGTGGTCAGCCACATCATGTCCGGCTCATTTTCTCCCAGTCCCTTGGATCGTGCAATGGCTGTTTTTACGCCCTCCAGCTTTTTAAGGATATCGTCCTTCTCCCGATCGGAGTATGCAAAGTAGGTTTTGTTTTTGGCCGTGATTTCATACAGCGGACTCTCCGCAATATAGCACAGGCCTTTTTCAATCAGTGTGGGCGTCAGCCGGTAAAGCATCGTCAAAATAAGCGTGCGAATCTGAAACCCGTCGACATCCGCGTCGGTGCAGATAATCACCTTGCTCCAGCGCAGCGCCGACAGATCAAACGTGCTCATTTCCTTGTTGTGCGTGGAAACCTCCACACCGCACCCCAACACCTTGATCAGGTCGGTGATGATTTCATTTTTGAAAATCTTGTCATACTCCGCCTTCAGGCAGTTGAGAATTTTCCCACGCACCGGAATGATGGCTTGAAAGTCCGCGTCCCGCGCAAGCTTGCAGGCACCCAGCGCACTGTCACCTTCAACAATATATAATTCCCTGCGCCCCATGTCTCGGGTGCGGCAGTCGACAAATTTCTGAACCCTGGAGGTGATGTCCACCCCGCCTGTAAGCTTCTTTTTGAGGCCGAGGCGGGTTTTTTCCGCCGTCTCGCGGCTGCGCTTGTTCACCAACACCTGGTCGGCCACACGGTCGGCTTCGGCGCGGTTCTCCAGGCAGTACACGTGAAACTGATCCTTGATGAACTCAGACATACACTCCTGAATGAATTTGTTGGTAATGGATTTCTTCGTTTGATTTTCGTACGATGTGACGGTGGAAAAGTTGCTCGACACCAAAATAAGGCAATCCGCAACATCCTGAAAGGTTATTTTTGACTCGCCCTTCTGGTATTTTCCCACCGTGCGGATGTGGGCGTCCAGGGCCGAGGTCAGCGCGAGGCGGGTGGCCTTGTCGGGGCTGCCGCCGTGCTCCAGGTAGGAGGAGTTATGGTAGTGCTCGATGCAGGGGTTTTTGTTGGAGAAGCAAAACGCCAAATTGAGCCGCACCTTGTAGTCCGGCTTGTCCGCCCGATCCCGCCCGCTGCGCTGGCAGCTCCACATGCGCGGCTCGGCAAAGGCATCAAGTCCCGCCAGTTCGCGCACATAGTCCATGATGCCGTCTGAATACAGGAAGTCCTCGTTGTGAACGTCCGCAGACGACTCAAAACGGAGCCGAAAGGTGACCCCGGCGTTGACAACAGCCTGCCGCTTCAGCGTATCGGCAAAAAAAGACAAGGGTATGTCGATGTCGGTGAACACTTCTCTGTCGGGCTTCCACCGGATACGGGAGCCCGTTTTCTTTCTCGTGGTGGGTTCTTTGCTCAGGCCGCCTATGTTATCGCCTTTTTCAAAGTGCAGCTGATATTCATAGCCGTCGCGCCAGACAGACACATCCATATATTCGGAGGCATACTGGGTGGCGCAGGCTCCCAATCCATTGAGTCCCAAAGAAAACTCATAGTTCTCGTCTTCGTTGTTGTGATACTTGCCTCCTGCGTACAGTTCGCAAAAGACCAGCTCCCAGTTGTAGCGGCCCTCCGCCTGATTAAAGTCCACCGGACAACCGCGCCCGCTGTCCTCCACCTCAATGGACATGTCGGCGTGGCGGGTGAGCGTGATGAGATGTCCGTGGCCTTCGCGCGCCTCGTCAATGGCGTTTGACAAAATCTCAAACACCGCGTGCTGGCACCCCTCCAGTCCGTCCGAGCCAAAAATGACTCCGGGGCGGCGGCGCACCCGATCCGCCCCCTTGAGGGAGGATATGCTCTCGTTTCCATAGTCAACTGCCTTTTTCATGAAACCCTCCCGCGAAAATCCCGGCTGTCGTTTGCTGCCACGATATCTTATAAACTATACCCGGAAATATGGCGCTTTGTCAACAGCCTGCGTGCGCCGCTCAGCTGACGCTCGACGCAAAAAACCAGCGCAGGCCATGCGCCTGTGCCGGTTTTGGTCTGTTTATCCGTTATTGCTCAGTTTGCGGGTTCGGCTTCTTTTCTTCCTGCTTGAGCAGCGGAATGTACTTCTTCTCGTACTCGTCAAACAGCTCGTTGTACTCCTCCGCGTTGCCCTGGTGCAGTGTTCGCACGTATTCATAGGGGTCAAACTGGAACATGCCGCGCTTGCTCATGCCGTAACTCTGCAGCATCTGCAAGGCCACGTTGGCGCAATGGTCGGCAATGCGCTCCAGATTGATCAATACCTCTATATACAGCGCACCGCTTTCCACATTGCATTTGTTTTGCTTGAGACGGGCAATGTGTTTGGTTCTGATGATGTCGTTCATGTGGTCGATGACTTCTTCCAGCGGTTCAATGTGGTGCGCGGCCACCACGTCCTTGTCGCTGTAACACTTGCATGTGATCTCCAAAATATCGTGAATGGCGGCGCACAGGGCGGCCAGATCCTCCCGGGCGCTCTTTGAAAACGTCAGCTCTTTGTTGTGCATTTGCTGCGCGACTTCGGCCAGGTTCATCGCGCCGTCGCCGATGCGTTCCACATCGCCTTTGGTGTGCAACAACTCGACTTCAATCACATTTTCATCTGTGGTCAGGTCTCGGTCGACAAGGCCCATCAGATAGTGCGACAGCCTGACCTCCATGCGGTCAATGACGTCCTCACTCTCTCGCAATCGGTCAAATCGTTTGTCGTCCCACCCCGCCAGCAGTAGCACGCTGTCTTCAAAGTTGCTCTTGGCAAACTCCATCATTTGCATCACGGCGCCGCGGGACTGCTCCAGAGCCAGCGACGGCGAAGAGAGGAAGCGGTCGTCAAGCATGGCCGCTTCTGCGCGCAACTGCCCAGGCTTGTCCGGCAGCGTAAGGATGGCAAGTTTTTCTAAAAGTCTGTTGAACGGCAGCAGCAGCATCGTCGTGCCCAAATTGAAAATCAGGTGAAAGTTGGCGATGCCCCCGGAGTCGACCGGCTTGTCCCAAAAGGGCAACAGGCCCTTAATCAAATAGAGCCCCGTCAAAAATATCGCCGTGCCGATGAGGTTAAAATACAGATGGACGGCGGCCACCCGCTTGGCGTTTTTGTTGGCGCCGATACTCGACACCAGGGCCGTGATGCAGGTGCCGATGTTCTGCCCCAGAATGATAGGCGCAGCGGCGGAAAATGTGACGGCGCCGGTGGCGCTCATGGCCTGCAAAATGCCCACTGAGGCGGAGGAGCTTTGAATGATAGCCGTCACCAGCGTACCCACCAGCACCCCCAAAACGGGGTTGGACAGCGTGGTAAACAAATTCATGAAAAACGGCTGGTCGGCCAGCGCTTCCGTCACGCCAAGCATAGTCTCCATGCCGACAAACAAAACGCCGAGTCCCAGAAGCACCTGCCCCACATCGGCACGCCGCCCGCCGGAGCGGGTAAACATGTAGAGAACAATGCCGATGACCAGTATGATGTAGGACAAAGAGGACGGGTGAACCAGCCTGAAGAAAAAGTTGTCTCCCGATATGTCGGACAGTCGCAAAATCTGCGCCGTGACAGTCGTGCCGATATTGGCCCCCATGACGATACCGATGGCCTGTGTCAGGCGCATGATGCCGGCGTTGACAAAGCCGATGGCCATGACTGTGGTGGCGGCGGAACTTTGGATCAGTCCGGTTACAACGGTGCCAAGAATGACGCCCTTGTAGGCCTTCCCGGACAATCTCTCCAGGATATGCTCCAGGCGGCCGCCGGACATCTTCTCCAGTCCGTTTCCCATGGTGGTCATCCCAAACAGAAACAGCGCCACGCCACCAAGTAAGGTGAGAACTTCAAAAAAGCCCATGACTCTTCCTCTTCACTTTTCAAAGATTCCTGCATTATAGCTGGCAAAGGCCAAACGGTCACTCATAATTAGTATACAAAAATCCGTTACGAGAAACATCCCTTTTGTCATGATTATTTAAATCTTATCAGGATATACAAAAGCACCTGTCGAAATTCGTCCTTTTTGTATAAAAATTTGCAGCTTTTGGCCGCCGTGGCCGTTTTTCGCCCCCGTGAAAATCGTCCATTGGCCGCGCTCCGCACAGCGACGGCAAAAGGTCTATTGATTGTTTGTCCAGGATATACTAAAATAATAGCGTCAGCGAAGAGGCCCTGTCATTCTTTCATCTGTACCAAAGGGAGGTCTGCCCGTGCTCACGCGCGATATCCGCATCGACGGACTGTCCACCCAGTACCTGGACATCGGGTCCGGCCCCGGTTTGTTGTTTCTGCACGGGTGGGGCGTCGGTTTTGACAGCTACCTGGTGATGCTCGAGCATCTTGCCAAAACACATCGCGTGGTGGCGCCCAACCTGCCGGGCATGGGCGGTGCGCAGGAGCCGCCCGTCGCGTGGCGGTCGACTGAGTTTGCGGGCTTTGTGACACATTTTTTGTCGGCGCTCTCGTTTGCGCCCGATGTGCTGGCGGGCCACTCCAATGGCGGCCGAACGCTCTTGCGCCTGCAAGGCACCCCGCAGACAGCGCTTCCAGCCAAAAAACTGATCCTGCTGGACAGCGCGGGACTTCGCCCAAAACGCTCTGCCCGGTATCACATGAAGGTAGCCTGCTACAAGACAGCCAAATGGGCGCTCACGCCGTTCCCCGCGCTCAAAGCGCGCCTACAAAAAAACGCCGGTTCGGCCGACTACCGCGCCGCTTCCCCTGTCATGCGCGGGACGCTGTCTCTGTTGGTGAATGAAGATCTGGGGCCGTTGTTGCCCCATATACGTGCCTCCACGCTGCTCATTTGGGGAGAAAATGACACCGCCACGCCCCTGAGTGACGGTCGGCGCATGGAAAAGGAGATCCCGGGCGCCGGGCTGGTTCTTCTCAAGAGCGGGGGACACTGGGCCTTTTTGGAGCAGTGGGGCCTGTGCGCCCGTGTTTTGGACTCATTTTTATCTTAATGTTTTGCTGATGCTTGCGAGGTGATCTCTTGCCGGATGTGGTGTTAAAATGGGCGGTAATGACGGTGTGGGGGGTGAGCTCCCTTGTCACATCGCTGCGCTTTGTCCATATGCTGCAGCTCTCCTCCTACCAGCCCCCCGGTTACTTGCGCTGGCTTCGGCTGCATGGCGGAGAGGCGTATCAGCGCATGATCTGGGTGCTGCCCACGCTGTTCATTTGGATGTGGTGGGGCCCCTGGGCCCCTTACGTGATTGTGGCTTTTTACCTGCTTACCGGCTTTGTGGCGCGACCACCCAAAAAGAGTAAAAAGCCCCTCAAATATACCAGTCGCGTGTGGCGGCTGCTCATCACGCTCAGCCTGTTGCTGATGGCCGTCGGCTGGGGGCTGTCGAATCTGTGGACCGTCGAGCCCCGTTTTCTAGTTGTCGGGCTGGGCGCCGGGTATCTATTGGCTCCTTTTTTTGTGTTGCTGGCCAACGGTATCAACATCCCGATACAAAAAAGTGTGGAGCGGCGGTACATTAACGATGCCAAGCGCAGGCTGGCCAATCAGCCCGACCTCATTGTGCTGGGCGTCACCGGCAGTTACGGCAAAACCAGCACGAAGCATTTTTTGCAGAGACTGTTGTCGGAAAAATACAACACATTGATGACGCCGGGCAGTTTCAATACCCCCATGGGCGTGGTGCGCACCATCCGGGAACATCTGCTGCCCACGCACGAACTCTTTGTGTGCGAGATGGGCGCGCGCCATGTGGGCGACATCAAAGAACTGTGCGACATTGTGCGTCCGCAATACGGCCTGCTCACCTCGATCGGGCCACAGCATTTGGAAACGTTTGGCTCCCTGGAGAACATCATCTCCACAAAATTTGAACTCATTGACAGCCTGCCGCCTGACGGCACCGCCTTTTTAAATATGAGCAATCCATTCATCCGACAGCGCGGCGCCACGGCTGCCGTGCGGTTCGGCATTTCCGAACAGGCGGACGAGCAGCTGAATTACCGCGCCTTTGACATCCAAGCCGGGCCGGATGGCCTGACATTCGGTGTGGAGATGCCCGGCGGGGAGATGCGCCGGTTTTCCACCGCCCTCATCGGGCGGCACAATGTGGAAAACATCACGGCTGCTATTGCCGTGTCGCACCATCTCGGCGTGCCGCTGCCACGGCTGATCTCCGCCGTGCGCGCGCTGGAGCCCGTACCGCACCGACTGCGGCTGCTGCCACGTACAGCCGGATTGTCCATTATTGACGACGCCTTTAACGCCAATCCGGAGGGCGCCGGCGTGGCGCTCGAAACCTTGGCCGGCTTTGACGGCTTGAAAATTCTTATCACCCCCGGTTTTGTCGAGCTGGGTGAGCGGCAGGACGTATGCCACGAAATGCTGGGCAAGCAGGCCGCCGACGTATGCGATTTTGTGGCGCTAGTGGGCGAACAGCAGACGGCTGCCATCGTGCGTGGGCTGGACGCGGCAGGCTTTCCGCCGGAAAAGCGAGTTGTATGCGAGACGCTGCAGGAGGCCATGGCGGCCGCGCGGGCGCTGCCCGGCGATGGCCAAGAAAAATACGTGCTGCTGGAAAATGATTTACCCGACAACTATTGAGTGTCGACGGGCTGGGCCCTGCCCGCGCGTTTGCCGCAACCTGCGTCCGCGCCTCGTTTTTTCCGGGTTTTCATCATTGTAAGGAGCTGGAATGAAAAAAATAACCTGTTTGGTGTTGTCTCTGCTTTTGGCGTTGTTGACAGGTTGTCAAGGGTTGGACAACTGGCTGTTTGAAACCGAGCCCCCGCCCATCTCGCCCTCACCGTCGCCGACTGTGTTGCCATCCCCGCCGCCGGGCCCTCCCAAAAACGACCTGTTTGGCATCCCCTGGTCAGGGCAACCCGCGCTGCACCCGCTCACGGACAACAACCGCTTTCATGCGCAATGGCTGCCGCTCGTCTATGAGGGACTATTTGCGCTTGACGAGCAGTTCCAGCCGCAGCCCGTGCTGTGCTCGGGGGTCGTGACTCAAGACAATATGGCCTACACGCTGACAATTCGCCGGGATGTGACATTTCACAACGGTTCGCCGCTGACCGCCGACGACGTTGTATACACGCTCAACGAGGTGCGTTTTGACAAAACCCAGTCTCCTTACGCGGGGCGACTCGAGTCCGTCACCGCCGTCAAGGCGTCCGACGATTACACTGTGGAAATCACCCTGTCGGCGCCCGAACCGCGTCTGCCCGCGTTGCTGACCTTCCCTATCCTGCACAAGGGAAGTGACGCGCTTGATATCCAGCCGGGCACCGGCCCCTACCAGCCGGTGATGGACGAGGATCACCCGCATTTGACGCGTTTTGACGACTGGTGGCAAAAGAAGGTTCTGCCCACAGGCCGCATGGAGCTGGTTCCGGTCACTTCGTCCGACCGATTGATCTACGCCTTTGAATCGCAAGCGCTCAGCATCGCCGTCTGCAATCCGTCGGACGTGTCTGACGTCAGCTACAGCGGCGACTATGAGAGCTGGGCGTTCGACACGCCGATTTTGGAATTCGTGGGCTTCAACACCACGCGTAAGCCGCTGGACCAGCCCGCACTCCGCAGCGCCATTGCCGCCGCCATCGACAGGGCCGCTATCGGTCGCGAGGGGGGCGAAGAACGCCTGACTATGCCGGCGGTATTACCCATTCCCCCGGTCAGCCCACTGTATGACCGGCTGTTGGCGGAGCGGTATGTTTTTGACCTGTCCCGCACCACCGCGCTGTTGCAATCGTTGGGTTACGACGATCTTGATAACGACGGCGTTTTGGAGCGGCGGTCTGGCCGCCGGTCTGTCCCGCTGATGTTGGCTCTGGTGGTCAACATAGAAAATCGCCACCACATGTCCGCCGCGCGGCGCCTGGCCGAAACGCTAACCGACAGCGGCGTGAAAACAGAGGTGCGCGCGCTGCCGTTTGCCGCGTATCGGGACGCATTGGAGTCGGGAGACTTTGACTTGTATTACGGACAGTCGGTTCTGTCGCCCGCTTTTTCGCCGCTGCCGTTTTTTGACGGCGGCGCCCTCGGCTATGGCAAATACAGAGACACCCAAACCCTTTCATTGTGGCGAGATGCCTGCGCCGCGCCGCAAAGTTCACTGGCCGCCAAAAATTTCTGGACTCGATTTTTGGAGGAGGCGCCCATCGCGCCGGTCTTGTTCGAGCGCCAAACCCTGCTGACGCAGCGCGGCCTGGTGTCCGACCCGCGGCCGGTCTGGGGCAATCCGTTTGCGCATGTGGCCGAGTGGACGCTCCCGTAAACCCGTTGCAAAGACATAAATTCTGCCATAAGAGCATAAAATTTTTCACTTGTTTTTTTCGAAAAAACGGGGTACGATATGAAGAATAGAGGTTTTCCCGCTATTATAGCCGGTTTTTTCACATGCCGGCCCTGAATTCTTTGGCAAAGGAGGATGTCAACATGAAAGCCAATGTCACTTTTTACCGTTGCGTGCACTGTGGTAACGTGGCCTGGAAGTTGTATGACGCCGGGGTTCCGATGAGTTGCTGTGGCGAGCCGATGGGCGCGCTCACCCCCAATACAACCGACGCCGCGCAGGAAAAGCATGTGCCCGTCGTCACCACAGGCAGCGGCACGCTGACCGTTACCGTCGGATCTGTGCCCCATCCCATGGAGGAAAAGCACTACATCGGTTTTATTGCCGTGCAAAAAGCCGACTATGTGTCCCTCAAATTCTTGGGCGCGGGCGACCAGCCTGTGTTCACCCTGCCGGGCGACACCTATGACGCCGTTTACGCTTGGTGTAATTTACACGGTCTGTGGTCCTGCTAACCGCCCCCCTCCGGGCCGCCAGCGGCGCAACCCCGTGTGGCCCTCCTTGATAAGGCGTGCCACAGACATTTTGTGTCCGGCGCGCAACTGACGACCCACTACACAAGGATACACAGAAAATATACATGTGAGATGAAAGGAGCTCTTTTTATGCCCAATTTGAAAGGAACCAACACCGAAAAAAACTTGCAAACCGCGTTTGCAGGTGAGAGCCAAGCGCGCAACAAGTACACCTACTTTGCCTCCCAAGCGAAAAAAGAGGGCTACGAGCAGATTGCCGAAATTTTCCAACTGACAGCCGACAACGAAAAAGAGCATGCGAAAATTTGGTTTAAGCTGCTGTGCGGCGGTGATATCGGCCCCACCAACGAGAATCTGAAAGCCGCGGCTGCCGGAGAAAACTATGAGTGGACCGACATGTACAAAGGCTTTGCCGAAGAGGCCAAAAAGGAAGGTTTCAACGACATTGCGTTTTTGTTTGAAAAGGTGGCTGCCATTGAGGCCGAGCATGAACAGCGCTACCTGACGCTGCTGAAAAATGTCGAGGGCAACCTGGTGTTCAAGCGTGACGAGAAGGTGTATTGGATTTGCCGCAACTGCGGACACATTCACGAAGGCACCTTCGCCCCTGAAAAATGCCCTGTGTGCTCCCATCCCAAAGCCTACTTTGAAATCCGCGCCAAAAACTATTGATTTTTGGATCATAGCCCTCACCAAAAGGTGAGAAGGCATAAGGAAAGAGTAAGAAATTACCCTTTTCCCAAATAACGGTACTGACTAAAAGCGAAGCCGGAAAGTCTTAGACACGTTATCTAAAGACTTTCCGGCTCTCTTTATTTTACAAATTCATTCCCCCACAACCGCACCAATACGTTCTCCTTACGCAACGGAAAGACGTACAACAATGGAATCACCACGCATAGCGTTAGCAGAATCGGTGCGCAGATGCGGACGATAGCCCTTTGGATGAATAATTAAGTTTCCGCTAAGTCCTGTTCAACGGCATAGTTGATACATATGATCCGCACCGAAGCAAAGATAGGGGGCGACCGCAAGAACAAAGCCGTAGAACTTTTTTTGTCATCGTAGGATAGCACCTCGTCGCTCTTTTTTCCATTGGTTTTTCGGGCATCGAATATTTGCAGGAAAAATGCGGTTCAACAAAGATCGTGGCTTTTTCTGTGCGGTTGCGTTTGCTCACGATATTTCAATTGCCGTTAAGGGCCGATACGGACTACAGATATTACTACATAATCACCTGACGATTCTTGATCTGTACCCGCTTTTAAAGTGACTGGATCTGGACTGCCATTGTAGATTGCGAACCAATCATTTGCTCTCAATTGTACGATGCAAGTCGAAGAAACGCTCGAAGGCATTTGGTTTCCGTATGTGTCAAAAAATGTACACGAATAGGGCAATGTATTCGGGTCGCCAAGTAATCGCAGTAAAAAAGCGCCCGATTGCTCGATTTCGACACAAATTGTGAAAGTAATGAGATATTTGCCATCAAGTCTGACGTGTATTTGATTATTAGTAACTAGCGAGATCTCTGAACTTGAAGATAATGCATTGATGGGAATAATGCCTTCACTTGAAATTGTTGTTGTTTCTGGGTATGCAGTCCAACCATTTGCATTGTGGAAAGGGCCATCCGGGAATTTGACATCGAGCTGTTTGACTAGGGCTGTGCCGGTAATTGACACATCAAAAGAGCCGTTTGTGCTCACCGAACGAAGACCTGCTATAAGCTGCCATTCAGGGCCGGTGGCGCCCGTGGCTCCCGTGGCTCCCGTGGCTCCCGTGGCTCCCGTCAATCCTGTGGCTCCCGTGGCGCCCGTCAATCCTGTGGCTCCGGTCGCTCCGGTGACTCCGGTTGCTCCCGTGGCGCCCGTGGCGCCCGTCAATCCTGTGGCTCCGGTCGCTCCGGTTTCGCCGGTTGCTCCCGTGGCGCCCGTGGCTCCTGTTTCGCCTGTCGCTCCGGTCGCTCCGGTTTCGCCCGTGGCTCCGGTCGCTCCTGTTTCACCTGTGGCTCCGGTCGCTCCGGTTTCGCCTGTCGCTCCGGTCGCTCCGGTTTCGCCTGTCGCTCCGGTCGCTCCGGTTTCGCCTGTCGCTCCGGTCGCTC
>JAVBTN010000007.1:0-38323 GCA_031556185.1 Oscillospiraceae bacterium | reverse complement strand
GCCCCCGCCCCCAGTGCGCAGCTTGGTGCCCCGGCCCCAAGTGTGATCCAGGTTGCCCCGGCCCCAAGGGCGATCCCGGTTGCCCCGGCCCCAAGGGTGATCCCGGTTGCCCAGGCCCCAAAGGTGAACAAGGTGAACCCGGCTGCCCAGGCCCCAAAGGTGAACAAGGCTGCCCAGGCCCCAAAGGTGAACCCGGCTGCCCAGGCCCCAAAGGCGAACCCGGCTGCCTAGGCCCCAAAGGCGAACCCGGCTGCCCCGGCCCCAAGGGCGAACAGGGCTGCCCCGGCCCCAGAGGCGAACAGGGCTGCCCCGGCCCCAGAGGCGAACAGGGCTGCCCCGGCCCCAAAGGCGAACAGGGCTGCCCCGGCCCCAGAGGTGAGCCCGGTTGCCCAGGCCCAAAAGGCGAACAGGGCGAACAAGGCTGCCCCGGCCCCATGGGCGAGCAGGGATTTCCAGGCCCCATGGGCGAACCCGGCTGCCCCGGCCCCATGGGCGAACAAGGCTGCCCCGGCCCTATGGGCGAACCCGGTTTCCCCGGCCCCAAGGGCGATCAAGGCTGTCCCGGCCCCAAGGGCGACCCTGGTTGCCCAGGTCCCATGGGCAAACAAGGCTGTCCCGGCCCCAAGGGTGAACAAGGCGAGCCCGGCTGCCCCGGCCCCAAAGGTGAACAGGGCGAACCCGGCTGCCCCGGCCCCAAGGGCGAACAAGGCTGCCCAGGTCCTAAAGGTGAACAGGGCGAACCCGGCTGTCCCGGCCCTATGGGCAAGCAAGGCTATCCTGGCCCCATGGGCAAACAAGGCGACGCCGGCCCCAAGGGCGAACAGGGCGATCCCGGTTGCCCCGGCCCCAAGGGCGACCAAGGTTATCCCGGCCCCATGGGCGAAAGAGGCCCGACCGGACCGGCAGGTTGCTGCCTCTGCCCAAAACCCGCTTACGGCAACGCTTTCCTATGCGGAAATGTGGAAGTCGGCCCCACGGAAGTTATCCCCCTCACCGGGATTGACAATTACGCAGCCCACAAGCGCGTGAGTGTCTGCGACAACGCCCTGATGGTGGAAGAAGACGGCGTGTATATGGTGACGGCGCACGTCACGCTGGCCATGGGCTGTTGCGACGCGGGCGGATTCTCCATCAGCGTCGGCAACCAGAATTTTTCAACGACATGGATGACTCCTTCGCAGCAGAGTCCAACGACTTTCGGCGCTGCCGCCGTTTTGTCACTGCATGCCGGAGACAAAACCAGACTCGTCCACTGCCTTGGCAATTGTCCCATCAAACTGGGCGGAGATCAAGAGCACCCCGTACCTCACACAGTCTACATGACCATCTGCCGAGTTGGATAATGAGTCCCATCTTGGGGCGGACATCACTTTTTTCTCCGTTTTTGAGGAGACCGCTGCCCTAAATCGATTTTCACCCGGATTGGGAAACCCATCTCGATCCATTATGAGAAATCGTACTCTTGAAATTGCAGAGACCATCAGTCATACACAAACCACCCGCGAAACGGGTGGTTTTTCCCTGGCACAATAACAGGGGCGCAGGATTTATCTTCGCTCCTGTTACCGTGCCATATCTTGAATTGTACTTTCACGAATGCCGTACGGCTCTTGTCATCCTAGAAATCCCAGCGCAGTGAAAATTTCCCATGCAGTTTCTCTCACCGTTTCCTGCCAATCGTCCACCCGTGCGTCAAGTATCCTCTGCATAGGCGCGGAAATGGAAATCGCCGCGCTGCACGCACCGGTGTTGTCAAACGGTGACGCCGCCAGACAGCTTACGCCCGGTTCATTTTCCTCATTGTCCAGTGTGTATCCGCGCGCACGCGTCTGCGCAAGCTCTTTCGCCAGTCGATCTCACGACATGATGGTGTGTTCCGTCCGCGGCAGCACCACAGTGGCGGCCCGGATACGCGCCATGTCATGTTCCGCCAGTTTTGTAGCTGTTGACAAGCACAATTATAGTTCCAAATGAAAAAAAAGCGGGCGCGTCCGTTTTTTTTCTCAAATGACTTGCCAGCGGAGCCATTGTGTGATTAACTTATGGCAATACACATCGTGGAATATAGTTCCATAATGTGAAATTACGTTATGACCTGCCTCCTTTTTGCACACCTCAACACACAGCAATAATAACCGGAAACAATGGAGAAAGGGGTAACACCATGAGAGTCATTACATTCGGCGAAATCATGCTTCGCCTGGCGCCTCCCGGTTACACCCGCTTTGCGCAGACGCAGACGTTTGGCGCGACATATGGCGGCGGCGAGGCGAATGTGTCCGTGTCGCTGTCCAACTTCGGTGTAAACGCCGCCTTTGTCACCAAACTGCCCGCGCACGAAATTGGGCAGGCCGCCATCAACAGCTTGCGTCAGTTTGGCGTAGATACGACGCATATTGTACGCGGCGGACAGCGCGTGGGCATATACTATTTGGAAAAAGGCGCTTCGCAACGGCCCAGCAAGGTCATTTATGACCGCGCGTACTCCTCCATCGCCGAAGCGACCGTTGGCGATTTCAACTGGGAGACGATCTTGCGCGGGGCAGACTGGTTTCATTTTACCGGCATCACCCCCGCGCTCGGCGACAAAGTGGCCGACATCTGCCTGGAAGCCATTCGCGCAGCCAAAGGCATGGGCATTACCGTCTCCTGCGACTTGAACTACCGTAAAAATCTGTGGAGCCGCGAAAAGGCAAGGCAGGTGATGCAGACCCTCATGCCCTACGTCAACGTCTGCATTGCCAACGAAGAGGACGCATCCGATGTGTTTGGCATCCACGCCGCTAACACCGACGTCACAAAGGGTGAAGTCAGCCACGAGGCATACCAGGATGTCGCGCGTCAGCTACACTCGTGCTTTGGCTTTGACTTGGTGTCCATCACGCTGCGCGAGTCGGTCTCCGCGTCCGACAACTACTGGGCGGGGATGCTGTATACGCAGGGCGTCAGCCACTTCTCCAAGCGATACGCCGTACGCATTGTCGATCGTGTCGGCGGCGGCGACAGCTTCGGCGCCGGTCTGATTTACGCCTGTCTCAATGACTTTTCACCTCAGTCGACAATCGAATTCGCCGCCGCCGCCAGTGCGCTCAAGCACACCATTGAAGGCGATTTCAACCATGTGAGCGTCTCGGAAGTGGAGAAACTGGCCAAAGGAGACGGCTCAGGCCGCGTTCAGCGGTGAGAGAAATTATATTCATAACAAAGAGCTGCTTTTTGAAAAGCGGCTCTTTGTTTCATGTCACCAAAATGGGAACCGTATAGGACGCCACAACCGATCCGTTGGCGTACAGGTTGTCCCAGTCCGATGCCAACAAACTGATGTGCATCGAGTAGGCACCCGGCGACTGTGTCAACGCCGGCGACTGTATCCGCTCAAAAGACGGAGCCAGATGGGGCACGGCGGTCACGTTGATGCTGACGGGCCCCGGCTGCAGCACAAAGTAGTGGTGCGCCCGCGGCGACGCCATGTGGGTCGTGATCGTCCGCGGCGGCGACTGCACTTGCACACGCGATCCGGGTGCCAGCGAAACCGCTCTGCCGCGCGCGTCTGTAAACGAGATGTCTATTCCATAGTGCCGGGACCGGTTGTCGACCTCTTTCCACACGGCCTCCGTGTCATCGGTGAACAGGGCCTCTATCCCGAAAACGCCGCCTGACCGTCCGAGTACTTTCTCCGCGGTGTCATTGAGTGTCAAGTGCACCTCGCGGTTGGGCCGGACATCCATGGCCACCGCCTGCCACGCGTCCGGCGCCGGAACCCCGTTTTCAGCAAATCCGATTTCTGCCGTCAGGCCGCTCTGCACATCAATGGCCCGGCTCTTGAAGGGCACTGTCACGACAAAGCAGTATTCCTCCGGCACAAAGTCACCGCGCACAGTAAACTGCGCAAATGTCATCCCCGGAAAGGGTGCCGTCTCTCCCATCAGACGGAAATCCGAAGTCTGAAAGCTGTCGCTGTCGGTCGGCAGCACAGTCTTCCACACCGACTGTTTCATGAGATTTTCCGTCGGGTCAAGCACCTGGTAGTGTAGCCGTATGGTCGTACCCGCAGGCAAAGTCTGCGGGGTATTGTCCTTTTTTTTCAAGCGGACGTCCAGCACTTTGGGGCGATCCCGGTTCTCCGCCCGGTAGCCGTAGGTGGGTGGTTGCCCGTCCACGCCAGCGGCATGGTTGGCGATATATCGGATCGTGAAGATCGTATCCTGGAGTGCTGTGGCATCAGTGGCGGCCGTCTTATTCTCGGCGGCGATGATGGCGGCGTCGGTTTCACCGGCGGCGATGACAATTCCATCCGCCTGCTCCGCTGTTCCTCCACCGACATGCCGATTGAGATAGTCGGCTGAAAACCAATAGTGATAGACGGTGTCCCCGCTTGGCCGACCTGTCACCGTCAGTTTGGCGCACAGCGTGTCGACCCCGTCGATCGTCTCGTGATATTGCTGCTCCGTTTCCTGATCGTACGCCGCCGGAATGGGCAGCGGGTTGTCGGCGGGGCCGATGGCAATGTCGCACGGCGGCGCGCCCAAAAAGTGCTGCCGTTTGACAATATCAAAGGTGAAGTCCTTTGTCTCGTTGACAGGTAGCGCCCCCTCAAAGCGCAGACCGCCGTTGTCCCGGACGGTGAGCTTGTACTTCCACCGCCCAAAGAACACGTTGCCGCCGTCTATCAACGTGCGTTCGGTCAATATGGCGCCGTACGCGGCGTCGGAGGCCGCCTGATTGCCCACAGGATACCACCCTTCAAACGTGTACCCGCTGCGGTGCTGGTTGTTAAACTGCGCCATCAGATTTTTTCCCATTGACCGCCGAATGGGCAGTGAAATGAAAAACGGGTCTCGCCCGTCCTGCGGATAAAATCCGACCGCCGTGCTTTTGAAATACTTGACGGTTATGGTGAGCGGTTTGTTCTGCGCCGGATTGGCTTTGATGCAAAACTCATAGTTTGCCTGTGACGCGTCTCCTGTCGGCAGTCCGTAGGCGGTGTTGTTGATCTCGCCAATTTCGATTTTCCGGAATGGGTTGTCGGGTCCCGGCGACCCGAAGACATAGTAAACCTCTGGTTCCCCGCCAAATGAGGCTTGCGGGTTGGTGGAAAACACATAGTCGATGTCCCAGGGCAGCAACATAATGTTGCCGCCGTCGATGTTGCCGCCGCCGATCCGGTATTTGACGTCAGCGTCCTGATCCTCCGGCGCAATGACCATCATGTTTTTGTCGAGCGAACCGGTCGTCATCTTGTACACTGTCGGCGGATCGATCAGTTTGATATAGATATAGTCGGAGTAGACATTGTCCCCATCTCTGTTTTTGCCGACCGACCGAATGCGGGTGCGGTACACCGCACCGTCAAGGTTGTCGCCAGGCGATGTGTTGGTAAAGCAGGTCCCGTCGGCATGCACCCGCAAGGCGCCCGCAAGACCGGACACATGCTCCGCCGCCTCGAACTGCGCCCCGGCGCTGGTGGGCGCCACATAGATTTCTTCGGGCGTCCAAATGTTGAGGCTGCCCTCCCCGTACACCTGCGCATCCAATTTCAGGGTACTTCGGTTGACGATTAAAAGGGGGCTTTGCGCGGAGCCCGGTCTGTTTGTCATGTCCTTGACCGTGCCGGATCCCATGTTTTCCGGCGAACGATAGCGTTCAAGTCTGACTTCCTGCACAAAGGTGGGCATCAGCGTGATGGTCACCCTGTCCGAAACCACAGTCTGTGTTTGTACATCCACCGCCTGAATAGCGAAGCTGCGCGGCGCATCGATGGCGATATTCGCCCGAATCTTGACGTGATTCTGATCGACAGTCAGTGTCACCCCGCACCGCGTAAGCGCCGCTGCCTGAATCGGTTCGTAGGCGCCGTCGCTCACCGCGAAAAAGCGAAAACTTGTCAGGCTCTGCGGCCCGTGGGGCGTCTCAATCTCCGGCTCGGAGACGGCCTCATACCTATACTCTGCCCCGTCCGGGCGCAGGTCAACAGGCAGGGCAACGACGTCGTTGCCCCGTTCCGGGCTGACAATCGGCCCTTCGCGCGAGTCTTCATGCAGTGCAACGGCGGTGACAGGTGGGATCTCTCCATCGATGACGGTGACCGGCACCGTGCCGAACACACCCGACACCCTGGCCTGCTCAGTGCCCGCCGGATAGGGCGATCCCGGCACAAATTGCGAGATACTCGCGTGGCAGACAGAAAAGCCCGTATCGGTCACACCGCTCTTTTTGCCGATGAGATATTGGTTGGCGCAGCTCACGCCGTCGACCACTTCACTGCCGGATAAAAATGTCACTTCATGGGGCTGGACGGCCCCCTCACCGGCCCCCCCGTCGACGATGTCCAGCCGCCCGGGTTTTATCCCCGCCGAAAATAACGCCATTTTGGGGTGAGCGTTGTCCAATACCCGCCGCGAAAAATCCACCACCGAGGCGCTGTTGAGCGCCGTCAGCGCGGGGGATGGCGGGCAGTATCCGACGGCTGCGTCGGCGCCCAAATGTTGCACATGAAATCCATTGCCGGAGAAAGTCAGTCTGCTGAGGTCGGTGCGAAACCCGATGATGCCGCCAAAGCAGATTTTGCTGTCCTCCACATGGGTCAGCACCATCTTGGCGTTGGACCAGCAGTTGGTAATTTTGGTCGTCAGCGCACCTGAATGGTTCACCCGGCCGACAATGCCGCCGCCGATGGCCTCTGTGTACTGCCCTTCTTCCACATTTTCGCCCTCGCTGAAAATGGTGTTGTCGATCGACAGACAGTTGTCAATAACCATCGTGGCGTCATAATGATACCCCGCGATCCCGCCGCCAGCGGCCCACTTCTTCTGGGCTTTGGTGACAATTTCATTTCCCTGCGAGACACAGCCGCGGATTACCGCGGAGGCGGAGGCATACTGCGACCCTAAAATACCGCCGGCATACGTCAGCGTGTAGTCACGCCCATTGGCCTCTATGCGGCTGTCACTTACCGAACCGTTTTCTATGGAACCCAGGCCGGTAACCAGGCCGACCAGGCCGCCCACAATGATGTCGGTGTCGGTATACATCGGGTTGTTGTTATACCCGTCGCCCAGAATGTGGGCCCGGCTCACATGGCAGTCCGTTGTTTTTGAGGCGGAGGCAAAGCCCGCTATGCCGCCGATACTCGGCGAGTTGCAGGCATGATTGGACACGAGCTTGATGAGGCCTTTGTCGGAGATGCCGCACCCCTGATAGCGGCAGCGAACCATGTGCGCGCTGTTGTTGGCCTTGCCAACCAGTCCGCCCACATAGCCGTCCGCCACGCCGTGAGACTGCCCCATGGTGTTGATGACGCACTGTATGGACGTGGTTGTGCCGCTGTAACTGCCGTCCGGCGCGCGTGATCCGGCCAACAGGCAGTCGGCCATGAGGCAGGCCATGTCGGTCATGCCGACCAGACCCCCAAGGTATACATTGCCCGACGTCGACAGGTAGGAGTCCTGCACCAGCTCGATTTTGCTGTTGATAAACAGCACCTTGCAGTCGGTGAGGGAGCCGCCGTTTTTGTATCCGGTCAGCCCGCCCACATAGATGGGGCTGATATTGCCCACAGTCCCCGTCTCACGATACGCCTCCACCGTCACGTTGTCGCCATACAGCGTCACGCCGCCCAATGCAACGCTGTTATGCAGACTGCCCGACATGCCGCCTGTGTAAGAGGTGCCCGTGTTCGGGTCGTCCACGCCCAGCGGCGCGTACTTGGTGGTGGTGTTCTTCTGTGCCGTTCTGACGTGCAGGCCAGTCAGGTTGAAGGCAGGGGAAGCGCCGCCGGACATGTTGAAAAAACCGTATCCGACAAGTCCGCCGGTATACGAAGAACTTTTGCCGCTGAGCAGCGTGGACGGCTGTACATGCCCGTTGAACATGGCGTTGGGGTCGTCGGCACGGACTGAGCCAAAGGGGGCGGCCAGTTTGACAGTATTGGAGGAAAACCGTCCATACAGCCCGCCTGCGTACACCGTGGAAACAGTTGAGGCCGACAGATCTCGACATCGTATGGTGGCCATACTCACCACATCGACTGTGTCATTGCGGTCGGAGTCAGCGTCAACATTGTTGTTGGAGAGTTCCGCCGTTCCGCCGACAAGGCCGGCAATACCGCCGGCACACGCAGAAAAAGAGGCGTTGGCGCCGTCTGTGGTCGCGTTGATGGTCATGTTGCGCGGCGACGTGACATAGCAGTTTTCCAGTTTTTCGTTGCCTCCAAATGAGCCCACAATGCCCCCTACATGCGCGCCGGACATGGCCACCGTGTTGTTTGTTGACGTCGCCGTCACGTGGCAGCCGTCGAGCTCGGCCCTGGCGTCGCGCACATAGACGCTGTTTGACATGCCAAAACAGCCGCCGACGTACACGGCGGAATTGGACTCTCCGGACAGGCTCACTTGATGTGCGCTGTAGCGATTTCCGCTTCCATGCGAAATCGGCGCGGTGGTGTATCCGGCCAAGCCTCCCAGATACAGGCAACGGTTCGTCGCAGGTTTCGGGTATGCGGCATTTCCAAACATGTACACCTTGGATTCGCAACCGGTCATCATGACGTTGGTGTTGAGCAGTCCGGCAATGCCGCCCACATAGCTGCTGAGCGCGGCATCTCGGAAGGTCACGGTGGACAGCACCGCGCCCGCCACCTTTATGTTGCGCAGCACAACCGGTGGTTTGGGCCCGCCGTTCACCGTTCCCGCAGTGTACGCCGTCACCGCCCCGAAAAGCCCTGTGTACTGATTGACGGAGGCATCCGCGTTTTCATTGTTGATGTTCATCACAATGAGATGGCCGCCGCCGTCAATGACCCCCTGAAAGGAGGTGGTCGCCGCGTTGCTTTGGCCGATGCCGGTGAAAAAACGGGTTGGCATCCAATCATCCGGGGCGCCGGCCGGTTTTGGCTCGGTGAGCGCCACTGTCGCGGGCACTTTGAAGTGCCCGTACTGGAGCTTTGAGCGCGCTGTCGCATAGGCGCCGCTCAAGCCAAACCGCGCTAAATACCTGGCAAACGTTGTGGCTCCATCCGCCGGTACAACCGCATTGGCGATGATCTCCTGCAGCGCGAAAAAATCATCAAACTCATCGAGAATATAGGCCGTTTCCAGTGTTGTGCCCTCTGTCGCCGGCTGCACAACGGCCCGCAACGTCACATCGTTGGCCGGCATGGCGGCAATGGTTGTATAGGCGTTGCCCGCGGCGGTCACGTTGGCACCCACGGCATCCCATCTTGAAAAGCGGGCGCGCTCGTTGACGGCCGCTATGGCAACCTGACTGCCCACCTGCGCGCGGTACTCCGTTTCATTGATCTTTTCGACGCCTGAACCGCCCACCACGACGCTCAATCCGGACGCCAACAGGCTGCTGTCGACGGTAATCCGGCCGGTCGGTTCCGACACACCGGAGATGGTAGCCGTGTATGTCTGCACCGCGCCCCAGGTAATGACGACCGACAACGCAATGGCGGCCGCTCTGCGCGGGTGGCTATAAAGAGAACGCACCGGCGCTGTCAGCGCCCGAGCGATCGCTTGAAGTGGTTGTTTCATGAAATGACCTCGACTCTGTTGCTCGGTGGAAAACTCCGTTTATGAGAAATACAGCGGGCCGTCGGGCGGTTTGTCCCAGCCGTCCTGCTCACCCCGACGGCAGTCCCACAAGCCATAATACGCCTGATCGGCGTTGTCCAACCAGACCCCGGCGCCAATGAACGGCGGCGCGCCGTCCGTCGGCTTTACACGATAAAAGTTGAGTTGGCAGAAGGAGGATGGTTCCAGCAGGATAAGGAATACCCTGCGACCGCCGCCGTTGACCACCGATTGGGCGTTGAGATCGCCCGGGATATCCTTGTACCTAGCTATCAACGCATTGGTGTCGTCTATCGCCAGCGCCTCGTCCCAGGAGAGCGTGACCAACATCCGGCGGTCCGACGGACCCGCCCCGAAGGAGTCGGCCGTGACCATCGTGAGCCGGGTGACTTGGTTGGAAAAGGCGTCGGTGAATATCTCACTGGTCAGACTGATCATCCGCTTGGCCAGCACGGTCACCGGAAAGACGTACTCCTTTTCATAGGGGGACACCACCGCAATCTTCACATAGACAAATGTGGACAGCGCCATGGTGTAATCCGCCCCCCATTGCAGGAACAGGTTGATCTCCTGCGTAACGGGGCTGCCGCCCGGCATCAAAAACACGTTGGACGTGTCACGCTCGTCGCACACATCGTTGTTGACTGTGAGCATGAAATCGGGGTGCGCGGCGGTTAAATCGGGCGGGTTTTGCCCGTCGCCCGCGTGAATGGACACCTGGTAGGAGATGTCGTGCCCGTCGGGCGCGGCGGAGCCGTTTCCGGTGTTGGACACCAGAAAGCGTACGGCGTCGGCAGCGCTATATACGATTGTGCGCGCCGCGCCCGTGTGGCTCACATGCAGGTCGGCGGTGGTGACCGTTACATCCTGCGTGATCGTAAATGCATATTTGGCCGCCGTTTCCGGGACAGCCGACGCCAAAACAGCCAGCGCTGTCAGCAGCGCCATCCACCGGACGGCCCGCCAAAAGCGCCATACCTTATCCCTCATTTGTCTCATATTCATTTACCTGTTCAACGTGTGCGGCGATCCTGATCTTTCCGCTCCGGCCGGCATAAGTTTCGGCGTCTGTCTGCGTGGGCCGCCAGTTGATGTCGAGAAAAAACGTGTGCGTCACAGGCTCCCCCGCCGCCATATCCACAGGGTTTGTACGGTTGTCCTGCGCAGCGCTCATGCCGACATGCCGCAGCGTTGTCCGCCCTTCGGGCAGGCAATACAGGTCATACGCCAGATCGATCGGACGGGCGCCGCTGTCGGCCGCTTCCAGCACAAAATAGTAGCGCAGCGGCACCTGAGTCACCTGCTCGTCTTGCCTGTTGGTGACGGCGAATGTATAGCGGCGGGTTTCGCCCGGCATAAAATCTGTCAGCGCTGGCGCTTCGCCGACAAACGACAGGCAGGCCCGAGCCACCGATATGTCGTCGTGGCCCGACACCCGCGAGAGGTAACGTGCCTGCGTCACACCGGTGAACGACAGTATGGTCAGCCACACGACAATGTAGGGCCAAAGTCGGGCGACGACCATGCGGCCGGGTAGGCCGTCCGCACAGGCGTTTGCGTTTTCGCTGTCACACGCCGCCAAGCGAGCTCGTCTTACGATACGTCTGTCCTTTTGTTTTGTCACGCACTCACCTGCTCCACCAGGCACTGCACCTTCAAAATGACTTTGTCCTGACCCCGCAGCCCCAATTGCGTGTCCTTTTCGTTGGCTTGCACTGCGCCGGTGTCAAACATCCAGTGCCACGTAATGGGTATTTTTCTCATCGGCGTGCCGACGTCCATGACGGAGGCGTCCGCGGCCAGCGTCGCATTGAGCTGCGCCATATCGCCTGCAATGGTGATGTCCCCCACGCGCGCGCCGGGGCCCATCTGAGAGGTAAAATACCGTCCGTTGTATCCATAGACGATGGGTATGCCGCCCCCGTTGGTCTCGGTGATGCTGAGCGTTGGCACAATGGGCACTTCACTTCTGTTTTTGACCTGGATCTCAAAGTCGCCCTGCGCGCCCGGCGCAATCACCCGATCGCGGCGGCCGCCGAGCGTCATATCGACGTTTGTGTCGAACAGGCTGAGACTTTGGGCGTCCAAGGAGGCCAACGGGTTGCCCCGCTGGTCGGTGACGTTGTAGTCAAACGAGGCCACGCGCGTTGTGTTTTCGCCCGAAGCACGTCCGGCGTGCCGCGCCAATGAACCCGAGATCAGGATAAAGGTGGCCACGGCAAAAAGACTCACCAATACACCCAGCCTGAGCACCATGTTTTCTCTGTGCAGACATGTGTCACGTTCGGTTTTCATGGTTGGCATCCCTCTCGTATTGGCGCACAATGTGGCGTCTGTGAATGATGTCATACAGGAAAAAGGCCAACACCGGCAGAATCAGAAACACAAGCAGTCCCATGGGCGTCTGCATAAACAGTGAAAGCCCGCCCAGTTTTGGAATACGCAGCAGATATTGCCCCTCAATCATGTCATAGGTCACCGGGTCGATGTCGGCGGTGTTGTTGGCGTCGCCTTTGGTGATAAAGGCGGGGGCGCCGTCCACCGACGTTTTTCCCACCAGCCTGTGCGTCACCACCGTATGGCCGCTGCGAAAAGACACAATATCCCCTGTCCCGTAGCCGACCGTCAATGTGTCCGGTTGGCAGGCGCGCACCAGGATCAGGTCGTCAATCAGTATGGTGTCCTCCATTGAGCCGGAGACCACCACAAAGGGTTTGAACCCAAAAACGTCGGCTACTTTGTCCGGGTGGATAAACGACCGGACGATCAGCACGATGTTGCAGAGCAAAATGGATCCGAATACGGCCAGCAAGACGATACCGATCACAGTGCAAGTTCTATTTGTTTGCCTCGGCCTTCCGGCATATGCCACCAAAATCAAGACCCTCCCGCGCAGCAAAAGTAATCAAAACATGTCTTTGATCTGTTGCTAGGTTATCCCAAGCCATGTGTTTTATGACCCGGCGACCGTGCCAAATAAGCCCACTCTGTCGCGCCTATTTTCCACATCCGACTGTGTTTGCCGCCATGCGCGACAAAAGACAACAAATGCTTGAAAACCGAACGGACGCCGTCCCGTTGTTTGGGGCGGCGTCCGTTGATCGATTCATATGAAAATGCCACATCACTTGGTGCTTGCCACCTGCATATCGCAGGTGTGGAGCACGCCTCTCGACAGCCAAAAGCAAACGAGTGACAGCACGGTTTCCCAGACAGCCAGGATACTCAGGCCCGCAACCGTTCCCGCCTGGCCGTCGATAGAAAACCCGACGATAAGAGCGGCGGCAAGACCCGGCGCCATGAGCAGGATGACGCCAAAATAGTAAATCAACAATAAAATGCCTTTGGACAAGTCCGCTGTGAGAAACCGGATCGACATGTAATTGATTCCCAGCAGCGCCAACGAAAACAGCGTGTATACGACGATGGCGAGTAGGATCGTGGATAAGGGCGCCCGCGAAATCACGCCGGCAAGGCCAAACACCAACACGCTTTCAACCAAGGTTTTAACCATCACTTCCAGGTTGCTCCAGATGATCTTGGAAAAAGAGGAGGCCGGCACAAGATAGATGTAGTGTGAATAGAGTTCCCGCAGGCCTCTTCCCATGCCGACGAGTATAATTTGAATCCACGCGGCGATCTGCAAAACCATAATGAGACTGCCCTCCGGCATCAGCGCAGCCGCCGCGGCGGCCCCCGCCACCATAAATACGGAGGAGATACCCAAAAAGCCGAACTTGTTTTCTCTAAAACTCTCCCGGATGTGTTTGAATAAAAATGTATTGGCGCCATGACCGCTGATGCCTGTGGCCTTGACTTTGACCCGCTTGCTCGACGCGATGGCAGACTGCATATTGCCCTCGCTGAGCGCGCGCTTCTTTTCAAAAGCGGTCTCTGTTGTGAACAGCACATCCTCGTAATAGTCCAACTTACTTCTGATGATGACCACCACCAGCATAGCGCCTGTCAGCAATATGGCCCCCAGATAGAGAAGCCCCTGCCATACCTGCCCTGAAAAAATGGCGGTGGCGCCCGCCCCGGCCCAACCGGCAAGCGGCACGCACAACATGCCCGGCGAGTTGACGGCGCTCTCGACGGCGGCGGACAAGTTGTTGGTGCGCGCAAACGCGGTCGTCAGAGAAATCAGAAGCGGCAAAAACACAGCCGCCGTCGCCAGCTTGACGATGCGCTTCCGCTTTGGTCTGCCATTTGTGTATGAGTAGACGAGCAGTGTAATGATCGAATCAACGGCCACACAGAACATGAAAATGAAGGCGATGAGCAGCATACCGCCAAAGCCGATACCAAAATTCTGCGACAATGTATTGCTTTGAAACAGCAGAAAAAATCCGGCAAAAAAGGCGGTCTTTATCAGTTTGGTGACCCCGTAAAGCAAAATTTTCTGCGGACTGATGGGCGAGACAAAGAGAAAGTTGACGTCGTTTAGGTCAAAGATGGCATCCCCCTGTGACAAACCTCTGACAACCGAGAGGATCATGAACAGGGCGACAAACGCAAAAAAGGCTGCTTCAAACCAAAACAGAGGCGTATGGGTCGAGGCATGTTCGCCGGTGAAGATGGACAGTACCGCCATCCCGATGATCGCGACAATCACCACCAGATAGAGCACCAGTTTGCCCGGTTTTCGCAACGTCTCCAGCAGCGTGTTCTTCACACTTTTTGCAACCAGATCAACCAGCGCGCCCATTACCTGTCACCCGCTTTTTCGGTGACAGAAAAAAAGACGTCCTCCAGACTCATACCGTCCATGTCATCGCGGCTGCACTGCCGAGCCACCTCTCCGTCAATCATAATGCAGGTCGTATCCCAGTTTTCCTCAACACTATCAATCATGTGCGTGCTGACCACCATCGCGCAGCCGCTGTTCCGGAGCTCGACAATCAAGTTTTTGAGCTCGCGGATCGCGTGCGGATCGAGTCCAACCAGCGGCTCATCCAAAACAACCACCTTGGGGTTGTGCAGCACCGCACAGCAGATACTCACTTTCTGCTGCATGCCCTTGGACAGCTCTTTGCCGAGCTTGTCTTGTTTGTCGGCAAGCTCAAACCGTGCCAGAAGCGCGTCGGCAAACGGTTTCCAGCCGCTCAACCGATAGGCTTTGGCGATGAACTCCATATGTTCATAGACTGTCAACATGGGATACAACACCGGCATTTCAGGAACATAACCCAACAAACGCTTGGCATCCGAGCTGCGATTATCGTGCCCACCAATGGAAATGTCCCCCTCAAAACGCAGCAGACCGCAGATGCACTTGATCAAGGTGGACTTGCCGGCGCCGTTGGGTCCGAGCAAAACGGTCAGTCTACCCGGCTCCACCTGGAGTGAAATGTCTCGATTTGCGACCAGTTTTCCATAGCGCTTTGTGACATGTGAAACGGAAATCATTCCTTCACCTCATTTCCAAGTTGAGACAATCGAAACCCGGACAACAACTCCCGCTGACACGCTGCCAGCAACCGCGCCATCACAACTTGTGAGAGCGCAAACAACGTCAGGGCTTCACAGACCTTGTGGCTATATACGTGGGAAAGCAATCGGCCAACGGGCCGGAGCTGTTTTTGTCTTCGTACAAATCAGTCAGCACGAAACCCGCCTTCAGCTGGCCGCCAACCTGTTCTTCCATTGTGTGACTGAACTGGATGCCCCCGTCCGTCGCTTTGAGCAGTTCATATTGGTCGGGGTTTTTGAGCGGATTGAACGGCACGCGGCTGGTGACAACCATAGGCGTCGCCTCCAAGTCGTCAAACAGGAAGTTGACGCCGTTGTCCATCCCCGCGATCAACACCCCGCCCCGCCGGAGCACACGGAAGCATTCTTTCCAAACATGGTGCACGTCTTCCACATAGCAGTTGGACACCGGATGTATGATAAAATCAAAGCACTCATCCGGAAACGGCAGGCGCTTTGTCATGTCCGCCTGCACCCGCTCGATCTCGTAGCCCTCCCGCTCGGATATGATCTGTTCACTCTCCAACTGCCGCGCGGAGTAGTCAAGCACGGTACAGCGAGCGCCCAGCGCCGCCATAATGGGCATCTGCTGCCCGCCGCCACTTGCCAGCCCGAGAATGCGCACACCCTTCAGGCGTCCGTCTCGGTAAAACGGAGCGAACCACTCTTTGGGCACGGGCTTTACAGGCGTGAGTACAATGTCCCACATACCCTGCCGGGCGCTCACGAACTGCTCGTGGGAAATGGGAATCCCCCACTCCCAACCGTTTTCCACCCATCGGTCAATGGTTTCAGAGTTTCTTTTTGTGTAATCGCTTTGATTCATTGGTATTCTCCTAGTGTGTTTTTTGATAAGCGGTACGTTCCTATGCTTCTCCTTTACTTTTTGGCATCTTTTTGCATCCATTGGGCACAAAGGGACAGAAGTGATCCAAAATGATAATCTCGATACTCTCTCTCATGACCACTTAAATAGGAATACTCTCCGTTTCTGGTGTCCAGCGTCGTCTCAATGCACAGCGTGATAAACCCTGGAACGACGGGCTTGACAGACTGAGCCACTTTGTCCATGTTTCCGAACAGCAGCAGCGGGTTGGCGCCGTCTTTGATCGGCAGTCCATATACACCGTACGGCCCAAACTGGAACCCGTTGGCGATGTCGGTCGCCGTGTCGGTGAGATAGCCGCCGGAACCGACCAAAAGTTTGGTGTTGGCCACTTCCCGGTACGTCTTTTTGTTCCCGGCGTTAAAATGGTCAAGCACCGCTTTTGTGAACGATCTGGCATGTTTGCGGTTTGTCGACAGATTGTAGTCGACGTCCGTGTAAATCATGCGCCCCTGCTGGTGAAAGTCCACGTAGAGAACGGCGCCCTCTTCTTTTATGTAATAACTGAACCACTTGATAAACGCCTTTGTTTCGGGCGCGCAGCCAAGTGAACTGCCGGCGAAGTAGTTACCCGGTTTGCTGGAATAGAGGTAGTGCAGCTTATTTTCGTTCTTGATTTGCGCTGCAGCCGCGTTAATGCCGTTGCGGTTGAGATCCACGCCCTGAGCATTCGTTTTGAATTTTTTAGAACCGTTGGTCGCCAGCGATCTTTCTTTGTAAACCATCTCGCGGCCATCCGGGTTGGCGGCCGGAATGATGACGAACTTCACTTGCGTCAGCAGCTTGCGCGTTGCCTCGTCTGTGCGAGCCTTGGTCACCAGGTCGGTGGCCATTTTCATCAGCGCTTCGGTGCCGAAGAACTCATTGGCGTGCAGTCCGCCTGAAAACAGCATGACCAGCGGGCCGGTGCCCACTTCCAGGCTGTACATGGTTCTCCCCTGTGCGGTTTTGCCCACGTCATAGAGCTTACAGACAGATGTGTTCCCGAGCGCTTTGATCTTTTCCGCCAGCTTGTCGTATGCGAGAACTGCGCCCAGCTCATAGCCGAGCGCCTCGCCGTCGTCGGGCGCGCCGTCATCGATGCGCACCCACCGGTACGCCATCAGCGCGTTGAATGCCTTTTCGGACATGCCCGGCGTGAGAAACTTACCTTTTCCGGCCACCTGCCTGTTGGCTTCGGCCATCGTGTAGGTCTTGAATGCGGCGGTTTCGGTGTACATAAGTTTGTTGACCTCCGCCATCACCTCGCCAGGCGATGCCGACGGGCGCGACTTCCAAAAATTGGTATATAAAAACAGTCTGTCACGCATAAACGCTTTATGCCCCAAAAGCAATGCCAGATCACTCAACGCCGGCGCATCGGCTGCTGATACGTTTATGTACACCGCAGTGCCCTCTTGGTGCACATTGCCCCCCAGCAGAACAGGCAAAAAAGGGATAGGAACCAGCAGACATTCAGGCAATTGGCGTGAGCATCCGCTCTGCGGCTGTTTCTCTCCCTCCACCACCAGAACATCGGTGCCGACCGTATGCGTGACGACGGTTCCGTCTGCGGCCACCACCACAATGTCATCCCCCAGTGGGTAGCAGCGCCCGCCGGCGCAGTCCAGCGCGTCCTGCAACGGAAAGAGCAAACGCCCTTCTATCTGCGTCGGCAGCAAGTATATCCCGTTGATGTAAACTGTATTCATTGTGAGATTCGGGTCGGACTCCGCCCGCGCCGGGGAGACCAGCATGATGGATATCACTAAACACAAAAAAGCCGCCAATACTCTCTTCATCGACACACACTCCCTAAACTGTCTTTCTCTTCGAGCCTGTCGCCGCGTGTCGGGCTGTCATGCCGACGGCTCGTATGCGTCTGATTGTCGTCTCTGCGGAGCAAACCGGCTAAACGTGCCGGCGTGTCTCCCTGGATTCCGTCGAATGAATAGGTGAGCAACTATGGCACACATGATATCACGTCTCCACTCAAATGACAAGTAACGGTACACGACGAGCCCTCGTCTTATTTCCCCTCCGCACCACACACAAAGGCACAGGGCGCCGTTACCCCCCTGTACCGCCCCGGCGTCACGAGCGCCCCAATTCCACAAAGGTGCGCCCCTTGCGGGATTGCTGCCCAACTACCAGAATTTTGACGCGTCCCTGCCCTCGGATGGACATCAAATCGCCCTCGTCCAACCGTCGTTCCGGCTTTTCACAGGGCACGTGGTTGAGCATGACAAGGCCGCGGGTAATCATCGCCGCAGCGTCACTGCGTTTTATGTCGAAGCCCTCTGCCACAACCGCGTCAAACCGCAGCGACGCCACGGTGACCGTCTTTTTCACAAAAGTCTCTTTCCGAGCGGGTATGTCGGACAGCGGCGATTCTGTAAGCCGCACCGCCACAGCGCCGATCCGCAGCAGGTTTTCCCTCACAAACGGCGCCATGCGGCGCAGGCACACCACAAAGGCCGGCGACGACCCGTCAACGATATCGCCAAACACTTCACGCTCCACGCCCAGCGCCATCAGCGAACCCAAAATGTCCCGATGTCCCATCGTGTTTGACCCCGTCCAGTCCGCGCGCAGCGCGCACAAAATATCCGGCGCCTCATACGTCCCCCACCAGGGCTCCAAAAACACCGCCACGGCCCGTTCCGCCTCCGGCAGGCCGCCCTCCCGAACCAAGCGCACGTCGCGGCGGCGCGCAAACTGCCGCTGCGTCTCGTCCATTTCGGCCGGCGTGAGAAATCCGGAGTGCATCATGCCGGTCTGAACCGCGCGCGCAGCCAGATCCTCCATATGGCGCTTCAATATGTCAGACATGTTCACGCCTGCTTTCCGCCCGCATTACCGGCATTCAATACCCCTCATACACTACCATATTCCCCGCCGCCGGTCACTATGCGACGGCAAAAGAACCGCATCCGCGTCACAGTCCGTGACGGCGTCCCGCGCGCATCGAAGCGGACGGGCGCCTCGTGATACACAAAAAACCACGCCGCCAAAGCGTGGTTTTAGTTGTTGAAAAACAGCGCTTTCCGCCCCGGGATAGTCGGTCACACAAACAGCGCCTTGCGGTTGGCCCTTGCCATCAGCTCTTCCAGCGGAATCCCAACCGGACAGATGGACTCGCAGCTCGGCGACTGCCCGCAGGCGCCAACAAAATGCTGGTTGTACTGGCTAGTGATGACGCGGCAGTGGTCGCTGCCTTTGCTCTGATCCATCAGTTTGCTGGCCGCCGCCACGGCTGCCGAACCGGCAAACGCGCCACGGGCACCGTAGCTCGGGCAAATGTCCACGCAGCAGCCACACATCAGACACCTAGACGCCTGGCTATGGAGAAACGCGTCCTCTCCGCAGTCGCGGGCCTCCGTCTCCAGCCAGAGCTTCATCTGCTTTACGTGCTCGTACATGGCGCGCCTGTCTACAATCAAATCCTGCACCACCGGGAATTTGGACATCGGCTCAATGGTTACGGTATCCTTTTCAGTGGTGAGATCGCTCACAAATACGCTGCACGCCAGGCGCGGCAAACCTTCGATGACCATTGCGCAGGCACCGCACTTTTTTTGCAGGCAACCGCATTCCCACTGGATACGCGCCGCCAATCGCCCGTCAATATCGATGATAAATTCTCGGCTGTTAAGTTGTTCAATGGCGTCGGCCACCGTAACCTCAACCAGCCCGTCGTAGCGAAAGGTTTGAAAGTAGGGCTGCGTCTGCGCCGATTCCTGACGCCGAATTTTGAGATTAACGCTCATAGGTCTGCCTCCAATTGATGCAGGGTCGATTGACGTCAATCAGCACCACACCCAAAGCGTCGCCGGCGGGGCTGATCACCGTCGTTCTCATGTAGGACTCATCCTGAGAGGGAAAATCCCGACGCTGATGCGCGCCACGACTTTCCTTGCGTGCCATCGCCGACGTGATCATTGCCTTGCCCAACTGAACGCGCGGCGCGATGGTCAGATTGGCATACAGCGAAGAGGCGGGGTCGTAGTTGTGCAGGCTCTTCTGATAGAGATGATCAAGCGCCTGCAAGCCGGCCATCAGACCCGCCTGATCCCGCTCAATGGCCATACAGGCGCCCAGTGTGCTTTGCAGCTCAAAAAGCAGCGCCGGCACGGAAAAATGGCCTTTGGCGTTTTTGAGCGTCGCCAGCTCGGCGCCGGCCGCGTGCTGGGCGTGTTTGACCACGGCGTCCGCGTAGTGATCCATCCCCGCGTCCGGCATGGCCGACGCGGACACACCGGCCGTCATGCCTCCATAGATGGCGCTCAACAGGGCATTGCCCCCCAGCATCCCGGCACCGTGATACTGGCTGCAGCATTCACCCGCCGCGAAGACACGCTTTACGGAGGTCTTGTGCTGGGCATCGACATAGATTCCGCCCATAAAATAGTGCACGCAGGGCACCACCGGGATGGGCGAACGACACGGGTCAATCTTCAGATAGGTCATGCAGTCAGCGCGTACATCGGCCAACTGGCGATGTACGGTATCTTCCGGCAGGTCGGACAAGTCGAGATAGACCTGTTTGTCCGGCAAGCCGGGGTCGTTGATAATTTTGTGAATGGAGCGCGATACCATGTCCCTGGGCATGAGCGCGCCCATATCGGGAAACCACTCCTCCATAAAGTACCACGGTTTTCCGTTTTTCAGGACATACAGACGTCCGCCCAGGCTGCGGCAGGTCTCACTGATGAGCAACATCCGGCCCGGGCCTGCCGCCGCAGTGGGATGGTATTGAATCATTTCCAAATTGGCCAGCAGACCGCCGCTCTTGAGAAACTGAGCTGTTCCCGCGCCCGTGTTGTAAACGCTCCCGGTCGTCTTGCCAAACAGCCCCTGCATACCGCCCGACGCCATAATGACAGAGGAGCCCGTCAGCGACACCAGCGTGCCGGTATGCCGGTCCATCACCAAACACCCAAGGCACTCGTTGTGTTCGTCAATGATAAACCGCACAAGACCGTGGTGGTCATAGCGTGTCACCAGTCCCATGGACTCCAGCTTCCGAACCGCCTGTATCAGCGCCGTGACAATCTGTTTGCCTGTGCTGGCGCCCGAATAGACCGTTCGCTTTCTTCTGTGCCCTCCCAATCCGCGCAGATCGGGCTGGCGGTTGCTGTCCGTATCAAACCTGACGCCGAGGGCCATCAGCCGCCCGATGATACTCGGCGCCGCGCTCACCATGGCTGAAACGGCCTCCCAATGACCCAGCTGATGCCCGGCTCTGATGGTTTCGTCAAAAAACTGCTCAGGCGAGTCCCCTTCGCCGACGCGCAAGACGGCATTGATGCCTTCGGAAGCCATTACAGACTGCGCGCGCTCGGAAGGAGCGTCGGAAACGAGAAGAACCGACTGCCCGCGCTCCGCGGCCGCCAGCGTGGCGCTCAGGCCGGCAATGCCCGCACCAATCACAATCACAGTCTTGCTCACACGGCAGCCCCCCTAACAGCATATACAACGACCGAGGCCAGGAAGAAGGAGGCAACGGACAAAACAAGCGTCATGATCATGCGTCCGGCTGTTTTGCTGTTGGAGAAGCCCAGGGCCAGCAGCACACCTTTCTGTTGCACACACAGGTGCGCCGCCACAAAGATGACACCCAAAAACAAACCGACAAGAGGCAGCGTCATAAGCGGAATCAAATGGCCGGAGGTGTCTCCCCGGATGGCGTTTTGGAGCCAAACGGCGCAAATGAGGGCCAAAAAGCCACTCACATGGCCCACCCAGTAGCGTACGTTTTGGCGCGGATACCAGCGCCTGGTACGCAGCCCGGCCACAACGGAGGGTACCGCCATGCATAGCCCAACGCCAAAATATATGTACAGCACAATCTCAAAGGGTAGCAAAAAACCGCCCGACGTCCATCCAAACAGCGCCAGACCGGTTAAAACGCCTTGGGCCAGAAGAGCCAGTGCCAGCACCATACCCAAAAGCATATTGACTTTGCGGACGTACGCCATCATCTCACCCTTCACCCAGTTACACTTTTGCAGTAGCAATATCGTAACACTTTACCGGTGGATGGTCAAGACAAGTGATGCGGAATTGACCAAATTTGACAAGTTTTTTCTTTGGCGTACCATTTTTTGATGATCGGCAGCGATCATGCCATTTGGGTGCCTACTAAAAATGTGGCCGGTGCTGGCCATGGCAAGCACCGGCTACATACGCCGCATGTCGGTTTTTCTGTTATTTCGTGGGATCTTCAATGAGCGTCGCCACAATAAAATCGTGGTAGTGACCCTCAACTCTTGTTGTTTCACCGCAGACAAAATGGACATGGCGGCCGCCGCCGACCAGAATCGCCGGCCCGGACAGACCGCAAAAATCGTGATAATGGTCTTCGAACGTATCCGTGGCAAACCGAACTTCGTGTACGTGTGATTTTTGGCTCTTCATTTCGGGACCGCTGACGGCGGCAAACCGATGGTTGTGCCACCGGTCACATTTGTTGTGGCAATTGGAATCACAGCTGCTGCTCTCATCCCAGACGCACTTCGGTTCACGGCAAGGCTTATATTGGTCGCTCTCCTGCCCGGACTGCTCGCACAGCTTATCGTCTTTGGAATCGTACTTTTGGGGCTCATGCGCATACTTGGCGCTGCCCATTACTTCGTGGTTATGAGTTCTGGACTCATAAATACGGCAATATCCCATTTCCATGGCTTCCATTGTATTCTCCTTGTGTCAGTTTAGGGGATCCTCGCCTCATATTATGCTGGAGTGCGCGAGCCTGTACACTGACATACGAAAAAAACCGCTTATCGACAAAAGGAAACCCATTACCACATGAGGCGCGTCCAAAACGATCAAAAACAACGTTCACGGCAGACGCGTCATCGGTTGACGGCGCGCTTGATGAGCTTGACGCATTCCACAATGGGCAGTATCGAAAAGGCGATGCCAAACGCCATGAAAAATTGCCTGGATGTCAGCGCGGTGAGTTCAAAGGCGGTATTGAGACCCGGCGTGTAGATCACACCAACGGTGAGCACAAAGCTCAGCAGCATGGCGCCAATCAGGTGCTTGTTTTGCCCGCGCAGTGAAAACAGGGACTTGCTGCGGGATCTCATGTTGAACGAATGGAAAATTTCACACATGGACAATGTTAAAAATGCCATGGTCATTCCGGTCAGGTGGTTGTGCGCATTGCCCAAGGCAAACGAGCCCAGTGTCAGCAACGCGATGATCACGCCCTGCCAGATGACATCGACACCCAGACCGCCGGAGAAAACGTTCTCCTTGCTGTTTCGCGGCGGCTTGCGCATGGAATCTGCCTCAGCAGCCTCCATACCCAGCGCCATGGCGGGAAATGTGTCGGTAATCAGGTTGATCCAGAGAATGTGAATGGGCGCAAACAGGCTCACACCGGCCAGCGTGGCCAAAAAGATGGACACGACCTCCGAGAGGTTGGAGGCCAGCAAGAACTGAATGGCCTTGCGGATGTTCTCATAGATGCGCCTGCCCTCCTCTACGGCATATACGATGGAGGCAAAGTTGTCGTCGGCCAGCACCATGTCGGCGACGTTTTTGGTTACGTCCGTTCCAGTGATACCCATGCCGACGCCGATATCGGCCGATTTAAGCGCCGGCGCGTCATTGACGCCGTCGCCCGTCATCGCCGTTATTTTTCCTTTTTTGCGCCACATATTGACAATGCGCACCTTATGCTCCGGCTGCACGCGCGCATACACGACAATGTCGTCAACGCGTTTGGCAAAGGTGTCGTCGCTCATCTCAGCCAGTTCGGCGCCGGTGACAGCCTGCTCGGCACGGCTCAAAATCCCCAATTCCCGCGCGATGGCCACGGCCGTGTCCTTGTGGTCGCCGGTGATCATAATGGCGCGCACGCCGGCCTCTTTACATTCATCGATGGCCAACTTGACTTCGGGGCGAATGGGGTCTATCATGCCGATCAGCCCGATGAACACCATCTGGCACTCCAACTTCCCGGGAGACAGGTCGTCGGGCATACGCTCGTGGACGCGGTAGGCCGTGCCCAATACGCGCAATGCCTTGTCGGCCATGCTCTTGTTTTCGTCCAGCATTTGGCCGCGCAGCTCCGGCGTCAGCAGGCGCACCTGCCCGTCGACAAGTATTTGTTCACACTGTTTGAGCACTTCGTCGGGCGCGCCCTTGGTGTATTGTTTGACTCGGCCCTCGTCCGTGTGCAGTGTTGTCATCATCTTTCGTTCGGAGTCAAACGGCGCCTCGCCCAAGCGCGGAAAATCTTCTTTGAGCGTGTGCAGCGAACGTTTATGCGCATAATCGACCAGCGCCGTCTCGGTGGGGTCGCCCACAAGAGCGCCGGACGCGTCGATGTGCACATCGTTGCACAAACCCATGGCCGTCGCCAGCAGAAGTTCATCTCCGACTTGCTCGACAACGGTCATTTTGTTTTGCGTCAGGGTGCCGGTTTTGTCCGAACAAATCACCTGCGTACAGCCAAGTGTCTCGACGGCGGTCATGCGCCGGATGATAGCGTTGCGCCCGGACATACGCGTCACGCCGATGGACAGCAGCACGGTAACGACGACCACCAGGCCCTCCGGTATGGCGGCCACAGCCAGGCTCACAGCCGTCAGCAGCGACTCAAACACCTGATTGCCGCCAAACCCGCCGTTGCGGAAGACGGTAAAGAAAAAGATAAACACACAGATGCCGAGCACGGAGATGCTGAGGGTTTTACTCAGCTGCAACAGCTTTTGCTGCAACGGCGTTTTTTCCTCGTGCGTGCCACTCAAAATGTTGGCTATTTTGCCCATGTCCGTATGCATACCGGTGGCAGTGACAACGCCTTCTCCACGCCCGTATGATACATGGGTGCCCATATAGGCCATATTGATCCGGTCGCCCAACGGGATGTCTTTTTCAGCCGCGGCAATGGCTTTGCTGTTTTTCTCCACCGGCACGGATTCTCCGGTCAGTGCCGCCTCTTCCATCTTGAGGCTGGCCGTGGATAGCAGCCGCATGTCGGCCGGCACGGAATCTCCCGCCTCCAGGATGACGATATCCCCCGGCACAACCTCCTCCGACGGCACAATGCAGACAGCGCCGTCGCGCTGCACCCGCGTGTGCGGCGCCGACATCTTTTGCAGGGCTTCAATGGCCTTTTCCGCCTTACTCTCCTGGAAGATGCCCAAAATGGCATTGAGAACTACCACCACCAAGATGATGATCATGTCCACAATCTCTCCAAAAGAGCCCGACAGAATCGCCGCGCCGATGAGAACCAGTATCATGGGGTCTTTGATTTGTTCCCAAATCCGCATGAGCAGGGTTTTTTTCTTGCCCTCCTCCAACTTGTTGCTGCCGTGCTGCGCGAGTCTGTCGGCGGCGGCGGACGCGGTCAGGCCCTCCGACCCAACGCCGAATTGTTGCATGACTTCCTGTGTCGAGCTCAAATACTCTTTCACCGTAACTCCTCCAAATCAAAATGTGTGAGTCTGGCGAATTAAGGATTGCCAATAGAAATGTCTCCATTCTATGTATTGTTGACAATCCGCACCCTGTCATACATGACGCTTGGATGCCGGCTACTCCCTCACGAGCAGTCCGCCGCAGCCAGTCCCGTGTTCAACGCCCTGCGGTTCCTTCTCCCGCTGCGTTTTACCTCCGGTCGGCGGCCAACAAACGGACAGTGACTTTTTTATTATACTGTAATGGGCAATGATAGTAAATAGAGGAAGTGTTTTCCATTCCGAAAGGCCGACACCCTTTGTCAGCCCTCGTTTCTGGTTATAAATGGAAATTTTTTCCGCACACTTTCCTCTCTTAGCTTTGATGTCCCTCTGTCAACGCTCCCTCCAGCGTGAGCAGCTGTCTTTTAACGTCCAGCCCGGCGGCATACCCCGTAAGACGTCCGTCCGCCCCCACCACCCGGTGGCAGGGGATGAGAAGGGAGATGGGATTGTGCCCGACGGCGCCGCCGACGGCCCGGGCGGACGCGGGTTTTCCCGTTTCGCCTTCCAGCCGTTCGGCCAGCTGCCCATATGTAACAACCTGGCCGTAAGGTATATCGCGCAGCAGCGCCCATACCCGTTGCCGGAAAGCGCTGCCGACAGGCGCGAGCCGTGGGGCTGCGCCGGGTTGCTCGCCCTTGAAATAGCGTGTCAGCCACTCCCTTGCGTACCTGAACACAGGAGTCTCCCGCACGACGGCGTCTTGACTCAGCGTGGCGGCAAAGTACTTTTGTCCTCCGATCCACAACCCTGTCAGGTGTTCGTCATCACCGGCCAACGTAATTGTGCCGACCGCAGACGCTACATCACACCGATATTGCATAAACGCTGCCTCCTCTGCCTGTTATCGCCGCTTTTTTCACTGCCAGTATACCACAAATCGGCGCGTGCAAGCGCTTTTTTGCTTGTTTATTCAGGATCAGACAGACGCAACACCAAACGGCCGCGGTCGGAGAGAGACGACAACCGTCTTTCTCCGACCGCGGCTACGCAAAAATGATTGCAATTTATACTTTGGCCTCGGTGATGTGAATGTCTGCAGCGGTAACCTTGGTCTCGCCAATCACAATGTCCGTAATGCGCGCCACGTCCGTGGCGGCCAGCCCGCCGTCCGGCGAGGCAACCACAATGTTGACGCCGTCTTCGCTTATGTAGGCCACACAGTCGGCAAATCCCTTGGCCTTGACCAGCCCCTCAATGCGCGCCTCACTCATGGTCTCTTTGGCCAGATTCTTAATTTCGTCGGCGGCTTTATCTCTCACCTTTTGGTCGCTCTCTTTGCGGTCGGCCACCTGATTGAGAATTTCCAGCGCGCCGTCACGGGCGCGTTTGCGCGTCAGACGCGCCTCCGAAAAATAGTCATTGCCGCCTTCGGACACGCTCTGGTCACCGGGCTGTGCCGACGATTCGACCGCGGCGTCTTCCTCTCCGCCCACACTGATGTTGAGATCCTTCAGTGGATCTTCTCCCACCACCGGGTCCACAGTTGCGCCGATGCCGTTGTCTTCCGCCTGCACATAGGCATCGAGCGGATCCACGCCTTCTTCACGGTTGTAACTCCAGCTCAGATACAGCGCCACGCTCACAAACAATACAACTGTCAACACAACAGCGTTGCGTTTCCACACTTTCATTCTCATTTCCTCCATTGCTGCCGGAGTCCGGCAAACTCAATTGATTTCGATCATAGAGACCACGGTAATTTTGTCCGAACTCAGTCCGGTCAATGCCGAAACTGCTTCCACAACCCGCAGCTGCACCTCCTTGTTCCCGGCGCCCTGGCACACAATCAGAGCCCCCTTGAACTCCGGGTAGATGCGTCCGACAACTATGGGATCGCTGCCGCCCGCATTTCCGGCTGTAGTCACCGTTTTGGTATTGGTTTCGTAGTCATACGAGGTGATTTGCCCGTCTTCCATGTCGCGGTGCTGGCTGACCTGTTCGTCCTGTGACAGCAGGATTTCCATGTCGGTTTTCAAGGTGAGAACCACGCGCGCTTTTCCCACCCCACTGGCTGATGACAGCGCCTCTTCCAGCTTTTTTTCCAGTTCCGTCACTGAAAACGCCGTACTTGGCACAGCCGCCGCGGTGGTTTCGCCATTGTCCTTTGCGCCGCCGTCCCCGGACGGCCAGAGCAGAAGCAAGATACCTACCGCAACAACCAGCAGCACATACTTGTACCGTCCAAACAACGTCATAAGCTTTTTGGTGAGATCGTTAATATTGGGCATTCATTCACCCCCTACTTCCCAGCGCTGCTGCGACTCCGGAATGCCCAGCGTGCGCTCCATCCATGCTGCCAACGCGTCTTTGTCCGCCCTGTCAGGTGCCGTCCCGGTCACAATACGCACACGATCCGGCAGCGGCTGTGCGCCTTCGCCGTTCTTCTTTGCCTCCACCCGCGCCTGTATGGAAAGGCCGCGGGCCTGTGCCTCGTTTTCAATATATGCGCTTGTCTTATCTTCTATGAGTTTCTTCATTACACTCTCGCCCGCCTGTTCGGCTTTTTTCTGGTAGGATTCCGTGGCGTTTCTGTAATCGTTTTGTACCGGTGACAGGTTCTCAAACGACCCGACCAGCAGGGGCCGTACGACCATGATCAGCAGCACAAGGCCGCCGCCCAGCTGTACCACCCGCCGCACAGTGCCCTGAGGGGTGAGCACCCGTGCGACCGAAACCAGAATACCGGTGACCACAAGCCCCACCAGCCAGTTGCGAATAAAGTCCATCATGTGATCTGCGCCCCCGAAATGATTGAAATGAGCGAGATGAATAACAGCAGTGCCGACGCGCCGGTCATACCCAAAATGAGGCCGAAGGCGCCGCTCAGATTTTCGATGAGTTTTGTCACGCGCTCATGCGCCAGCGGCGTGACGACGGCCGCCATGAGCTTGTACAGCAGGTATTGTATGCCCACTCGCAAAAAGGGGATTAGGCAGATGCCCGCCACGGCAAACAGGCCAAACAACCCGACGGCGTTTTTGACCAGCCCGGCGCCAACCAGCACCGTTTCGGCCGCGTCGGAGACAATGCCGCCCACCACCGGTATGCCGCCGGACAGCGCCAGTCTGGCGCCCTTGATGGCCAACGCGTCGGCCGAACCGGCCAGCGCGCCGCTGATGGTCATATAGGCGAAAAAGAGCGTCAGCGACAATGTGAGCAGTCCGGTGGCCACCCATTTGAGCATCCCCGCAATTTTGGTGAGCACGCTTTGTTCCAGGGCCGCACCCGCCGCCACCGCCGCCACATAGGCAAACACAATCGGTACGATAACGCGTGAGATCATAGTGAGCACCAGGTCCGAGCAGATCATGGTGGCCATGTGGCGCGCCGCGCCGGCCATGGGCGCTCCGGCGGCTGTTGAGGCGGCGGCCAATGTGGGCATGATGATTTTCGAAAAGCCGTCCATATCCGAAATGACCTGGCGTCCCAAGCTCATCAACCCCGACACCTGACCGGTCGATACGGCGGTGATGGCCAGCACAGCGACAAGCACCACCGTGTCTGTCTTGCCCTCGGCGCCCTCCCAGAAGGTGCCTACGATGCCGCACAGCAGCACGATAGCCAAAATGATGAGCATACTGCCCACACTGTCGCGCAGCAGTCCGCCCAGTTTTCCGCTCACCTGGCGGACCACATTGTCCAGTCCCCTGTTGAGGTCGGCTGTCTGTCCGTCGGGCGCCAGTCCCTCGACGAATCCTTTGGCCTCGTCGGGCACCGCCCGCGGCAGTTCCTGCACCTCCAGCGCCTCGTTGAATGACGCCACGGCGTTGTCTTGAGCACTGTCGGCATCGCTGCCCGCGGCGTGGACGACGCCGGTCATTACAACACCGAACAGGACGGCGCACACAATCAGTCGGATGTATTTCATCAGCATTTCACTCTCTCATAAAAACGAGCTTATCAGATTGACAACCGCTCGCAGCAGCGGAATTGTCAAGTACAGCGATACACAAACCCCGGCCAGCTCAATGACGGAGGCTACCGCCGTTTCCCGCGCGTCGCGGCACAGGTCGGCTGCAATTTTTGTAACCACAGCGATCCCTACGCATTTGATGACGGGAATAAGCAGCCCGTCCTGCAAGTTGGCCATATCCGCCAGCTCGCGTATAAATGCCACAACAGGCTCAATGGCGCTCATTAGCAGGTAGGCCAACACCATCACAATGCCGAGCGAGAGTGCCAGAGCCATCTCAGGGATGTCCTTTTTTAGCACGAGCGCCGCGATGGCGCCCGCCACACCCGCCACCACGATTTTAATGATTCCTTCCATTGTTAAAACCCGAAGAGCGACTTGACCAGGTTAAACAGCGTGCTGATCTCACGCACGAGCATCATGAGCACCACGACAAGCCCGGCCAATGTGACCATCATAGCCTGTTCGCCGCGATCAGACTTTGCCAGCAGCTGGTTGAGCACCGCCACAATGATGCCAATGGCTGCGATTTTAAAGATCAGGTCTATTTGCATATTCCGTCCTCCCTTGGGGCGTAATCGTTGTATGCGACGCTATATCAATATGATCACAATGGCCAGTCCGCAGGCCACACCCAACGTGCCATAGATGCGGCTCTGGCGCGCGCGCTCATCCTCGGCTTTGGCAAGCAGTTCCGACATCCGCTCTTTGGCGTAGGAAATGGCGCGCGACTGCGCCTCGCTGTCGTATCGACCGAGTAGCCCCCCCAAATCCATGAGCACGTCCTTTTCCGCAGTGCGCCACTCCGCGCCGGTTTCCGACAGCGCTTTGTGCCACAGTGTTTGGAAACTCTCCTCCCCCAGCAGCTTCATCTGCTTGGACGCATGGGCGAAGAAGGGGCGGGCCGGCGGCGCGGCGCGGCGCGCCAACTGTCCAATGAGCTCGGGCAGTGCGACCAGGTTGAAGTATATCTCAGATTGCATGACCTCCAGCGCGTTGACAAGCGCGGACAGCAACCGTACATGCGATCCCAGCCGCTGTATGGCTGTCAGACCTGCCGCGGCGGCTCCGCCAGCCACCAGTATGGCGCCCACCCAGCGCATAATCATGTCGCTCACTCCTCATTTTGTTTGCCGTTTCTCGGCATGTCCAATACGTCATACACACGCTTGCCGTCCTGTTTGGAGATGACGATCACCTTGTCAAACAGGGCAGGCAGCGTCCGGTAGATCGGCCGGGACAGCAGATCGCCCAACCCGCCCGCGTGTGCCGTTGCCATCAACGCAGCACCGCAACCAACGGCATTGCGCATGGCTTCCACGTCATCCGCCGCCGTAATCTCGTCAACGGCCAGTATCTGCGGCGACATGCCGCGCAGCAGCCACACCATGCCGCGCGCTTTGGCGCAGCCGTCGAGCACATCGGTGTGCGTGCCCACATCGAGTTCGGCCTGTCCCTGATAACACCCCGCCACCTCTCCCCGCTCGTCCACCAGCGCCACGCGGAAAGCCGTCCCATGGCTTCCTCCGTTGGAGAGTTGACGCACCAGATCACGCAGCAAAGTGGTTTTTCCCAAGCCCGGCGGTGACAAAATTAACGTGCTTTGCGGGCCGTACGGCCCCATGACACGCGCCGGAAGGCCATCCGCCACGCCGTGTACGGCGTGTGCCAGTCGCAGGCACATAGAGGACACGTGCCGCACGGACGTGATGTCATCGCCCTTGCTGGTCACACTGCCGCAAATGCCCAGCCGATGCCCCCCTCTGAGTGTGACAAAACCGTTGCGGATGCAAGACAGCGCGGCGTGGGTGGAACCCTGCGTAGCCGCCTCCATGATAGCCTCGAGATCGTGGCGCGTGATACTTTTTTGCGAGACGAGCGCGCGCTCTCCGGCGGGCAGAGCAATGCCTATTGGTTGTCCGACCCGCAGGCGAATTTCCTCGGCAAAGACCTGCTGGGCCGGCGGTATGGTCAGCAACGCCGCCCGGATGTGTGAGGGAAACGCCGCCACAGCCGACAAGAACGGATTGTTGATCTCTGATGTCATGACCTTGTCCTTTCAAAAGTTCTTGTCCCATCATATGAGTGGTTGTCCGCAAATAGACCGGCATTTTGTGGCCCGGCGGTTAAGCGGCACGTTGTTTGGCCAAACTAGGGGCGTGACGCGTATCCGGAAAAACAGCCGGAGGGCCGGGTGCCTTGCATCCGCGCTCGACCCATAAACGGGAACGAAAAGAGGTGTTCACATGCCGAAGGACAGTCAGCCGGACAATAAAAAAGCCCGCTCAGCCAAAGCCAACGGGCAGACACCGCTCACGCGGGAAAATCAGAACCACACGCGCAACACAAAAAAACAATCCGCACCCGGAAACGACGTATAGGCTTGCGACCCGATCGGTGCGCCGCCGCATGGCGGCGGAAGAAAACAGCGAGACGCTGCGGATGTTTTCCGCCGCGCCTCGCTGTTCATTTGTTGCAAACGCCGGACGAAACCGGCCGGATTACCGCTTTTCCGGCAGGATTTCCAGCCAGTACCCGTCGGGGTCGGCGATAAAGTACAGCCCCATGCCGGGATTTTCATAACATATGCACCCCATTTCGTCGTGCATCCGGTGCGCTTGGTCGTAGTCCGGCACGCGAAAGGCGATATGAGACTCGTTTTCGCCCAGATTGTAGGGCTGGGGATGATCCCGCAGCCATGTCAGCTCAAGCAAAAACTCGCTTTCGCCGTCGCCCAAATAGACAATCACAAACGCGCCGCTGTCCGGCGTGTGGCGGCGCACCTCTTTGAGCCCCAAGGCTTTTTCGTAGAAGGCCAAGCTGTTTTCCAAATGGGTCACGTTGATGTTACAATGAATGATTTTAGCGCGCATCTGTGGATCCCCCTTCAATTGCGCAAAATGCTGCAAAAAAGCATCAGATTTTCATGGAATCGCCCCGGCAAAAAGGCGCATACTTAAGTTGCCAAATCGATTCAGGAGGGTTCGTTATGCAAATACGTGAATTCCTGTCCCATGTCAGAGGCGGGACCATCCAAAAGGCCATGCCTATCCTCAGCTTTCCCGGCACGCAGGCTATCGGCGTCAACGTGCGAAGCCTTGTGGGCAGCGCCTCTCTGCAGGCCGACTGCATGAAGGCCATTGCCAACCGCTATGATATGCTGTGCAGTGTCAGCCTGATGGATCTTTCGGTGGAGGCGGAGGCCTTCGGCTGTAACATTCGTTTTTCGGACGACGAGGTGCCCACCGTCATCGGCCGTATGCTGCATGACGCCGCTGAGGTTGACGCCCTGGTTGTGCCGCCTGTGGGCGCGGCACGCACGGGCATCTATGTCGACACACTGCGTCAGGCCAAAAAAGTCATCCAGAACCGTCCTCTGCTGGCCGGCATGATCGGCCCGTTTTCGCTGGCCGGCCGTCTGTTTGACATGAGTGAGATCATGGTCGCCAGCCTGGACGACCCCGAGCTCACAGAGACTTTGCTGGAGAAGTGCACCGCATTTTTGATCCAATACGCTCAGGCTTTCAAGGACGCCGGTGCCGACGGCATTGTCATCGCCGAACCGGCCGCAGGTCTCCTCTCTCCGTCCACCAACGCCGAGTGCTCGGTGCCCTATGTCAAGCGCATCATCGACGCTGTCAAGGGCGACGACTTCGCTGTCGTCTATCACAACTGCGGCCCGTATACGGTTCGTCAGATCGAAGATATTTTGACCCTTGAGGCCGACATCTACCACTTTGGCAATGCCATTGATATCAAAGTGATGAGTGAACACATTCCGGACGGCGTTCTGTTTGCCGGCAATCTCGCCCCGGTGGATCTGTTCCGGCAGGGCACCCCGGAGCTGGTGCGGTCGGAAACTCGCGCGCTTATGGATGTGCTGGGACAGCGCTCCAATTTCATCGTCTCATCCGGCTGTGACATCCCCGCCGCCTCCCCGCTCGCCAACATAGACGCATTTTTCGAGGCGGTTGCCGACTACTATCAGGGATAAAAAATGGTTTCCCAAAGCGCCCGCCGGAATCGGCGGGCGCTTTTTCAGACATCAGCCCTCAAACGGGAAGCGGTACTGCGAAAGGCCCAGATCGTCCCTGATTTGAATGAATTCCTTCTGCACGGCCGCGTTGAGCGGGACGCCACTGTCTTTGCGCTCCAGCCATACAAGATATTCTTTTTCTCCGGCGGTGTAAATGCGGTCGGATCCGGGCGCCTTGCGTGAGGCACGCAGCTCACGCAAAATGTCGCCGGTGGTCTTTTTGAACGTCTCAAGACCCATGAACGCCTCACAGTCAATGGCGATGAAGAAGTGCCCCAGCCCAAAGGGAATCTTCTTTCCATCTTCCATGCCGCTGAGCATTTTCAGATACCGTCCACTCTGCAGCGCCGCCGACAGGATTTCCACCACGGTGGCATAGCCGTAGCCCTTATAGCCAGCCATCTCCTCGCCGCTTCCGCCGAGGGGTGTCAGCGCCGCCGAACCGTCCGTCAACGCTTTCAAAATAGCCTCGGAGTCGGTCATGCTGCCGCCATCGGCCGTGATGACCATGCCTTCGGGCGTCTCTTTGCCCAGCCGCGCCCAATACTCAATGCGGCCGCGCTGCGTGATGGAGGTGGCGCAGTCAAGTGTGAACGCAAATGGTTCGTCGGTGGGCATGCCAAAGGTGAGCGGGTTTGTGCCGATCATGTTTTCCACGCCAAACGTGGGCGCGATGGACGGCCGCGCATTGGTACCTGTAATGCCGATACACCCCGCGTTGGCAGCCATAGAAGTAAAATAGCCCGCAATGCCGTAATGGGTGGAGTTGCGCACGGCCACCATACCCATGCCATACTGTTTTGCTTTCTCAATGGCCATGGACATCGATTTATGGGCAATGACCTGCCCCATGCCGTCATGGCCGTCGACCACGGCGGTGGTAGGCGTCTGCCGAACAACCTCAAACTCGGTGACCGCCTTTTGAATCCCCGCACGGATACGGTCGAGATAAATAGGTTTGAAGCGATTGACGCCGTGCGACTCTATGCCCCGCCTGTCGGACTCCAGCAGTACGTCTGTACAGATCGCCGCGTCTTCCTCCGGTATGCCATAGGCCATAAAAACATCTTTTACAAAGTTCTCAAGAGTTTTCCAGTCCAAAACATTGCTTGCCATGTATTTTTCCCTCTTTCATTTTATGGATTTATGGTTCTTGAATCCATCCCCTGGCGCGCTGGAGTGCGTTTTGCCAGCCCGCCAACAGCTCTTCGCAGCGCGCGTAGTCCATCTGCGGTTCAAATGTATATTCAGGCGCATAACACGCCGACAGCTCTTTCCGGTCATTCCAAAAGCCCGCCTGCAGCCCGGCCAGACAACAGGCCCCCCAGGCGGTGGTTTCCACATCGCGCGGTCGGGTCACCGTTTTGTTAATGAGATCGGCTTGAAACTGCATCATTATGTTGCTGACGCTGGCGCCACCGTCGACTCGCAGGTTGGTGACCGGTCTGCCCGCGTCCTGCTCCATCACCCGGATGAGGTCGGCCACCTGGAAGGCGATGCCTTCCAATGCGGCGCGCGCAAAATGCGCCTTTTTTGTCCCTCGTGTCAACCCGGAAATGAGACCGCGGGCGTACATGTCCCAGTGAGGAGCGCCCAGCCCGGTGAAGGCGGGCACCATGTACACACCGCCCGTGTCGGGCACCGATGCGGCCAATTCGTCACACTCTCTCGCGGACGAAATGAGACCCAGCTCGTCGCGCAGCCACTGAATGACCGAGCCGCCGTTAAACACACTCCCCTCCAGCGCATAGGTGACTTCTCCGTCCAGCCCCCACGCGATGGTGGAGAGCAACCCGTGCTTGGAGTTCACACAGGCGCCACCGGTATTCATCAGCAAAAAACAGCCCGTCCCATAGGTGTTTTTGGCTTGTCCCGGCTCAAAACAAGCTTGGCCGAACAACGCGGCTTGCTGGTCGCCCGCCGCGCCGCAGATGGGCACCCCAGCCAGTTTTTCCAACCCTGGTACGCCCTCGGACACCGTGCCATAGCGGTAACTCGACGGCAGCACCGTCGGCAGCATAGATTCCGGGATGTTCAGACGCGCCAGTATCTCTTTGTCCCAACACAGCTTGCGAATGTCAAACAGCATGGTGCGCGAAGCGTTGGTGTAATCCGTCACGTGGGCTTGTCCACCCGTCAGGTGCCAGATCAGCCATGTGTCGACCGTGCCGAACACCAGCTTGCCCGCGTCTGCCCGCGCCCGCGCGCCGGGCACGTTGTCCAACAACCATGCCAGCTTGGTGGCGGAAAAATAGGCGTCGATTACCAGCCCCGTGACGCGGGACACATGCTCCTCCCAGCCTTCGGCACGCAACGCGTCGCACAGCGGCGCCGTGCGGCGGCACTGCCAGACGATGGCCGGGGCGATGGGCGCGCCACTCTCGCGATCCCACACCAGTGTCGTCTCCCGCTGGTTGGTGATGCCGACGCAGGCGATATCGCCTGCCTGCGCGCCGGTTTTTTCCACAACACCCGCAACAGCGTCAAACTGGCTGCGCAGAATGTCACCCGGGTTGTGCTCTACCCAGCCGGGATGCGGGTAGATCTGCGCGAAGGCATGCTGATCACTGCCGACAATTCGTCCGTCGTGGTTGAACAAAATGGCCCGCGAGCTTGTCGTTCCTTGGTCGAGTGAGATGACATACTTGGACATCTGATTCCCCCCTTGACTTTTGCGCGCCGTTTGTTTCCTTTCGTTTTAGTGTACCACAGCGAACCCCCTGTTTCAAGGGGGTTCGCGTTCACTTTCCAAAGCCTTCCGGGAATAATTTCCCGTGTTTTGCCGGCGTCTCGGCCAGCGCTGACGTGAGTACCGTCTCGCCGTCATCAGGTAGTTGCAGTCCCAGTTCGTCATAGCCGACGAGAATGACAGGGCACCCCAGTTCGGGCGGCGCAATGGTCATGGGTCGCCAAAAGATGGCCAGTCCTTCGTCGGTAAGGTAGAACTGATCCTCGCAAAAGTGGCGCTTGAGATGCTGTTTCAGCGGCACAATATAGGGCACGCCCTGCTGCGCGCGTGCTTGCTCTGCTTTTCCAACAAGCAGCCGCACCAGTTTTCGCACATCTTTCTTTTTTCCGCACAACTGGCGCAGGGACACTGGCGTGCCTTTTTTGAGCCGCCACGTGTCCGCCGTGCGCGTCACCGGGGACCGGCTGTCGCCGACACGTTCGGTGTGATCGTGGTACAGCGAAAGCAGTCCGCCCTTGGCATATGTCACCCGGTGGTCGACATGCAAGTCGGCAGCCGTCTGGTCTGTGCCCTCGAAGCCTTGCGAGCGGCGACCGAGCCGATGTCTGGCGTATGCATGCAGAAAGCGTTCGTACAGACGATAGTGCGCGTCGATGCGCCGCGTGGCTCGTGAGGACGGCTTCCCTTCCAATTGAAAGACGCTGGTGTCGACCGACACGGCTGGTTTTCCCTCGAAAAGGAATATCTCTTTGTGAACCCTCTCAGTCCGCATGTGTTGTTCCCTGGGCTTCGAATGCAAAACATCACGCCCTTTCGCAGCAATGGTACTCCATGCTATGTAATTGCGGCCAAAAAGGTGAAAAGGAGCATGAACCCCTTTTCGCCCTGTGCGCGATCTCTCTCCGGCGGTTTTCCCTCTTTACTTTCCTGTTGTAATACGCTAAAATGAAGGAGGCGCTACATTATAACACAGGGAAGAGAGGGATTATCATGCCCAACAACTTGCAGGGCCCGCAGTTTGACGTATTGTTTGACGCCATTTTGTCGCTTGAGTCACGCGAAGCGTGCATCGCTTTTTTTGAGGATCTGTGCACAATGACCGAGCTACGCGCCATGGCACAACGCTTTCAGGTAGCCGGCATGCTTCACGCAGGTTCTGTCTACGCCGACATTGTCTCGGAAACGGGGGCATCCACGGCGACCATCAGCCGTGTGAACCGTGCGCTGCTTTATGGTGCAAACGGATACAAACAAGTGTTGGGACAGGCACAACGATGAGTGCCTACACCTCACTCGCTCCTTTCTATGATGAACTGATGGCCCACGCCCCCTATGAGAGCTGGGCCGATTTTGCCGAACGTCACTTCTCCAAAATGAAACGCCCCGTCAAATTGGTGGCCGACATCGGCTGCGGTACCGGACGACTCTCCTACGCGCTGGCCCGGCGCGGATACGATGTGGTAGGTATCGATCCCTCTGTCGACATGCTGTCCGCCGCGCAGGAGAAGGCCACCGGGGGCCCACTCGCGCCGCTGTTTTTGTGTCAGCCTGCCCACAAGCTCGACCTGTTCGGCACGGTGGACGCCGTTGTCAGTTCGATGGATACGGTCAACTACATCACAAACCCGGACATGCTGGCGCGCGCGCTGGCGCGGATTTTTCTCTTTCTGGAACCAAGCGGACTGTTGCTGTTTGATGTGCGCCCGCCCGCCTTTCTCGCGGCCCTCGACGGGCAGGTGTCCGTCACCGAAACCGATGCGCTCTTTTGCCTGTGGCAGTCGCTTTTCAGTGATAAAACCGGGCTTGTGCGACACTCGATTACGCTCTTTGTCAAAGCGTCTGAGAACTGGCGCCGGTTTGACGAGGAGCACGTGCAGCGTGCCTACACCCCGGAAAAGCTGGCGGATATGCTGACGACGGCGGGGTTTTGCGACGTACGTTTTTGGGGAAACTGTGCGTTTCGACGCCCACGCCCGGACGAAGAACGTCTGTTTGTGTCGGCTCGGAAACCGCTCTAACGCATGGGCGGGGATGGTCACCGAGAAGAAGGTGGCAAAAGAAAAACGGCGGAAGATGAAATTTTGGGTTGACAATTTGTCTGCAGGTGAGTATAATAATCCTTGCTGCTGGGGCTAAAAAATGTTCACCAAGGGAGTATAGCTCAGCTGGGAGAGCACATGCCTTACACGCATGGGGTCGCAGGTTCGAGCCCTGCTGTTCCCACCAATATGGCCCCGTAGTTCAGTTGGTTAGAACGCTAGCCTGTCACGCTAGAGGTCGACGGTTCGAGC
>JAVBTN010000002.1:0-152444 GCA_031556185.1 Oscillospiraceae bacterium | reverse complement strand
AGGTTTGGCACCTCGATGTCGGCTCGTCACATCCTGGGGCTGTATTCGGTCCCAAGGGTTCGGCTGTTCGCCGATTAAAGTGGCACGCGAGCTGGGTTCAGAACGTCGTGAGACAGTTCGGTCCCTATCTATTGCGGGCGTAGGAGATTTGAAGGGAGCTGTCCTTAGTACGAGAGGACCGGGATGGACGTACCTCTGGCGCACCAGTTGTCCTGCCAAGGGCACAGCTGGGTACCTATGTACGGACGAGATAAACGCTGAAGGCATCTAAGCGTGAAACTCCCCCTAAGATGAGATCTCCCTCACCGTCAAGGTGGTAAGGCCCCACGAAGACTACGTGGTTGATAGGCCGGAGGTGTAAGCATGGTAACATGTTCAGCTGACCGGTACTAATAGGCCGAGGACTTGACCTTTCTCACAAGGTTTATCCCCCTTGTGAGGCGGGCATACATTTCCTCACCCTTTCCACTCCCTCTCTCTTTATTCGGTTTCCAGGGTGTAAGCCAATTGACAGTATGGCAGATATGCACCTTTAGCTCAGTTGGTAGAGCAGCTGACTCTTAATCAGCGGGCCCTGGGTTCGAGTCCCTGAAGGTGCACCACACGGCCCGTTGGTCAAGCGGTTAAGACACCGGCCTCTCACGCCGGAAACGGGGGTTCGATTCCCCCACGGGTCACCAGCATTTTTCAATTTTCATTGCTTCAATTTGATATGTGGTGTATTATGCAGGAGTTCATTATTTCTCTTGCTTTATACAACAATGAGTCGGTGCTTATGGTGGTGAGGGTCCACCCGTTCCCATTCCGAACACGGAAGTTAAGCTCACTTACGCCGAAGATACTTGGCGGGCGACTGCCTGGGAAAATAGGTCGGTGCCGACACAAAAACCAGCTTTCTTATGAAAGCTGGTTTTTCTTGCGTAAAATGACGTGCGGAAGGAAGCCGGAGACATCCGGCTCTCCTTTGTTTGTGCACACTTTGACGGCCGGTATCATATGGATGCATACAGGGGAGGCGAACAATCTATGATCGCTCACGCAGATGTCACGACTTGTGAACACAGGCAAGATTTTTGCCATAAGGGTGCTGTGATGCTCCGCTGCACCACCCGTCACCCTCGGTTTACCGGCTATATGTTTGACAGCGCTTTGCGGCAGATCAACCGATTTTATGAAACCAAAGCCGAAGCATTTCAGCGGCGGTGCGAAACCACACTGTATCCAATGGCTGTGCAAGAGTATGAGGATTCGGTGCAACATGACTTCCCGTTTCATCCTCATGAGGCGATACTTGACTATCAGCTCACCTATCATCAAAACTGTGTGCTGAGCCTATATTCGGACAGCTATGAGTACACAGGAGGCGCGCATGGGAGAACCACCCGCACATCTGAAACCTGGTCTCTCCAACAACGGCGACGCTATGACGCCGCAGCGTTTTTGCCAGGTTACAAGCCGCTCCAAAGAGCGCTCACGACAGAAATCCTCCGTCAAATACAAAAACAGAATGTTGAAGGCGGAGAGATAGACTACTTTGACGACGTCGAGATTCTTGTTGGCCAAACACTGGACACCCGACAGTTTTATCTTACGCCGGTGGCCGTGGTCTTCTACTTTCAGCAATATGACATTGCGCCTTATGTCAGCGGGTTTGTTTCCTTCGCCATTCCATTTGATTATGGGGAGGCCACGGCACCACAGTGCCGAATGGGTTACGGCCAACGCTTGTGACGAACATGGAATCATCCGGCGGCGAAGTGTCATACCATCCAAAAGACGCCATATCCGTTGGAAAACAATGTATAACATGACAAAGAAATTGCATATATTGGATTTTGTATTGAATAAATGGAAGCGATACACTATAATAAGGAAGGCATTTTGAAAAAGCTTCCAAATACATAATTAGAGGAGAAACAAGATGAAGAAAGCACTCAGTATCCTGTGTTGTCTCGCCCTGATGCTGGCGTTGACGACGGCCTGCACCGCAGAAAAGCCAAGCACCACGTCCAATGACAAAAAAGTAGTGGAAACGACCTCGCCGACTAACGACACAGCGACCCCTGAACCCACTGACAGCGGTACTGAAAGCAACAATGGCAGTGCGTTGCAGCAGGTTGTCGAGTCGGCGCAGAGCAGCATTGGAACGGCGACAGCCGCGTTTAACGGTATGCTTGACATGACCATCACGGCGGAAGGCGACAATAAGATGGTGTACACATACACCATCTTGGACGAAAGTCTGCCGATGGGTAAAGCGGAGATTGAAGCCAGCATGGACTCGCAGGATGAGATGATGACAAACCTGCTCCAGCAACTCGAATCAGTCGGTATTTCGTCTCCGGTCATTGCGATCAGATGGCTGGATGTTTCCGGAACCGAAATTTTCAGTAAAGAATATAAGAACTGATACGGCACCAAGAAACGACGCCGGTTGACGGCAGCGTTTCTTGGTGCTTGCGGCCTGACTGCACTGAAATGCAAAGAATCCCCCGGCATTTGCCGGGGGATTCTTTGCATTTCAGTGCAGTACTTTGCTTAAAAACAACTTCGTGCGCTCCATTTTTGGCGTGTCCAGCAGTTGTTCGGGCGTCCCCTGCTCCAAAATGGCGCCTTCATCCATAAAGAGAACACGGTCGGCCACACGACGGGCAAATCCGATCTCATGTGTGACAATCACGGTGGTCATACCGGCCTCCACAAGATTCTGTATGACATCTAGCACTTCGCCCACCATTTCGGGGTCGAGGGCCGACGTCGGCTCATCGAAAAGCATAACATCCGGCTCCATGGCCAGAGCGCGCACGATGGCCAGACGCTGCTTCTGTCCGCCTGAAAGGCGGCGGGTATACTCTTGCGCCTTGTCGGACAACCCGACGCGCGTGAGAAGCGCCATGGCTTTTTCCTGCGCATCAGACTTGGAGACGCCTTTGACGCGCATGGGCGCCAGTGTGATGTTTTGCATGACAGTCAGATGGGGAAACACATTGAAATGCTGAAACACCATGCCCATCTTGGCGCGGTGTTCATTGATATTGACGGTTTTATCGGTGATGACGGCCTCTTCAAAGATGACACGCCCTTCATCGGGCATCTCCAGCAGGTTGAGGCAGCGCAAAAAGGTGGACTTACCGCTGCCCGACGGGCCGATGATGGCGATGGCCTCCCCTTGGTGTACAACCTCCGATACCCCGCGAAGCACCTGCAACGTGGCAAAGCGCTTGCTCAGGTTTTCCACCCGGATCAGTTCGTTGCGTTCAGTCACGGGCCCTCAGCCTCCTCTCAAGCCTGCCCAACACCGATGTCAGCAGCATGACGATGAGCAGATACACCAGCGCCAAGGCAATGAGCGGCATAAAGGGCGAATAGGTTTGGCCGCGAATGATGTCAGCGCCGCGGGTGAGGTCTTGCAACCCGATGTAGCCGGCCACAGAGGTCTCTTTGAGCAACGTGATCAGTTCGTTGACAAGGGCGGGCATTACATTGCGCATGGCCTGCGGCAGGATGACAAACCACATAGTTTTTATGTACCCCATGCCCAGACTGCGCCCAGCTTCATATTGTCCCTTGTCCACCGACTGGATACCCGACCTAAAGATCTCGGCCGCGTAGGCGCCGGAGTTGACGCCAAAGGCCAGCACGCCGACCAGCAATTTGGATACGCCGGGCGCGGTCAAAATCACATAGTAGATGATGAGCAGCTGGACAACCACAGGCGTGCCGCGGATGACAGTCAGGTAGAGTTTGCACAGCAGGTTGGCCACATTCATTAAAAAGCGGAACACCGGGTTGCGCGGCCGCACGCTGTCGTGCGAGGTGCGCACCAATGCGATGGTCACGCCAAGCACGATGCCCAACAGGCAGGCAAAGAGCGTGAGTTGCAACGTAAACCATAGGCCGTCAAGCATGTAGCGGTAACGGTCGTCTTTGACAAAGTTTAATATGAACTGCTCTTTAAGCGACATCACTCAAACCCCAGCTATTCGGCAGTGATATACTTGTTGAGTATTTTGTTCAGCTCGCCGGACTCTTTGAGTTCTTTGATGGCCGTGTTGATCTGGCCGAGCAGGTCGGTGTTGCCCTTTTTGACGGCGATGGCGTATTCTTCTTCGGTGAACGGCTCGCTGACAATCTGCAGATCGTCGTTTTGCGTCACGAAAACGCGCGCCGGTTCACTGTCAATCATAACGGCGTCGATCTTGCTTTGTTTGAGAGACATTACGGCATCCACGCCACTGTTGTAGCGCTCGACGGTGGCGTTTTCAATGTTCTCCGCGTACAAGTCGCCGGTTGTGCCGCTCTGCACGCCCACCTTTTTGCCCGTGAGGTCTTCGGGTGTCAAAATGTCGGTTTGATCTTTGCGCACAATGATGACCTGCGTGGCCGTGGTATACGGGTCGGAGAAATCCACGCTCTTCAGGCGGTCGGGATCGACAGACAGGCCAGCCATGGCGAAATCGGCTTTGCCGGACGCCACTTGTGCCACCACAGTGTCAAATTTCATGTCCTCGATGACCAACTCACGGCCCAGCTTTTTGGCAACGGCTTCGGCGATTTCGGCGTCCACACCCACAATTTTCTGGTTTTCATAGAATTCGTAGGGGGGGAAGTCGGCACTGGTGGCCATCACCAGCTTTCCGGCGGAAGCGCCTTTGCCGCAACCGGCCAGCATGGTAACTGCAGACAGGGAGACCAGCGTCAGGGCGATCCGAAGGTGGTTTTTTTTCATCGTTTTTTCTCCTTACAGATTCTTCAAAATTGAGTATCGGTTTGCACCGCCCGCCGGAGGGCCTCAGTCACGCTCACGGGAGTACAGAAGGCTCTTCGGCAGCGGGGACGGACGAGGGCGCGGAGGAGGGGGACTCGGCGGCTTTGTCGGCAAAGAACGCTTCCGGAGTCTGGCCGTCAACGTCGATCAGCCTGGCGCGCAGAATCATGCGTTGGCGCGCGCTGCCCACCGGATGGCAGGTGATTAGCGTGAGGCAGTATGGTTCATTCTCGACATCTTTCAGTACCCATGTCTCATCGGCGTCGATGATAAACCTGTCAAACGTCTCATAGGTGTATGTCCGCTCCTTGTATTTGACAAAGACCAGGTCGCCCGGTTCCATCAGCTCCATATGGCGAAACGGATGCATGGCGCGCGTCACACGGTGCCCCGCAATGCAGACGTTGCCCGCATGGTCGGGCAGCGGGGAGCCGACCACATGACCAGCACCGTGCAGCAGATGCAGCTGCGTAGCGGCGTCTACGACGTTGACAGAGATGCCCAGCTTGGGAATTTTAATAAAGCCAAGCACATTGACTTTAATTTTTCTGTTGGCGCTGGCAGCAAAATCACCGTATGTCTCATCGCCGGGGATGGCTGTTTCTTCGACCGGCGCGTCGGATTCGGAGGAAACGGGTGGCGGCGTATAGGCCACCGCGTCCGGATCAAACTGGGGTGGCGTGGGGTCGGGCAGTGCGTTGACGTCGTTTAAGCTCTCTTTGTTGCTGAAATAGACCTGCCAGGGGTAGTTGGCCGCCTCATAAATGGCGGCAAACAGCATGAGAGCCAGGCCGGAAAAAATCAACGTGCGAGAGATGACAACGCGGGCCGTCACTTTTTCACGAGGCTTTTTTTTACGTGTACGACGCTCGGGCCGATTGTTCTCGTTCATCACGGGCCTCCATCCATCATGTTTGGTTTGCTTTCCGCCCCGTATGCAACAGTATAGCACATGCGCAGGCGGGTGACAATGATACTATGCAAAAAATGAAAAAAAATACATGCGAGCGGCAGGTGTTCGGGAATAAACATACATGAAAAAGGGGCCTGCGCCCCTCTTCACCGACTCATTTTGTGCGGGTATTGTATTCGTTGAAAACAAAAATATGCCAACAGCGCAATGGCCTGCCGGTTTTTGCGCGCGGTACAGAGGAGTATTTCCGGCGCGCCGCTAATGTCGTCACTACAAGACACCGATATTATAGTAGCAAGCCCCCAGTGGGTGTTGCCGAATTATCGATCCTTTGCGGGTGCGTGATCCTTCTCCACAGGCCCGCCGACCCCGGAGGGGTCAAGCGGCCGAAACACCAAAAACCACACGAAAACAAAGGTCAGCGCAATCAAGATACTGCCGCCGACGACCGCAGCCGAAGTATCCGGCGCGGCGCCATCCGCGGCCGAGGGGGCCTCCAACGGGAGCGCACCGTCGGGAATCGTCTCGTGTGTCGTGCCTACAGAAGAGGGGACGGACGTCATATGCGGATCGCCGGAGTAAACGACAATCCCTGACGCCAACAACAGTGCGGTGACGGAGATGAGCACCAGCGCAAAAACAGAAAGCTGCCTGGAGATGGGCCTGCCTCTTTTCATGCGTCCTCCTCCCGCGCCCTCAAAAAGGGCAACGACCACGGGGCTGCGAAAGCAACCCAAAATATACTCGTCTTCTCCTCTTCATCTGCGCATCATTGTAACCCAAAACAAGGAAATAATCAACTACCTGATTGGGTGGTTTTGCATAATTTAGAATTTATTACCTAATTTTATTGTGAGGCCGGAAGGCTGAAAAGCGTTGGGCCGCATGCCGGGCAATGTTGAAGAGGTAGTCACGTGAAAAAGGAGGTGGGAGACAGGGCGCGTGCGCCTGAAGCTCACATATAAGAGGGCCGTCAACAAATATACACACAACCAAGAATATCGTCAGGAACATCCGAACAGCGGCACTGAGGCCGCACAGAAAACAATCAAGGAAGAATGGAGCGGAATGTCTTGAAGAAACTGGCATTGAGGCCAAAGGACAAGAGCGGTGACATCAGGTTCGACATACAGTCGGGGTTTGCCATTGCGCTCTTTTTTTTGTGGCTGCCGATTTTGTTTCAAAACGCGCTGTCGGGGATTGACAGCGCATCGCCGCTGAACTATGCGAGAGGGGCGCTCGAAGTGCTGGCGGTCGTAGCCGGATTTGCCCTGATGCTGCTGCTCGACCGGTTTATCCCGAAGTCAACGCAGGGGGTGCGGCAGTTTTGTGCCAGTGCGGGACTGATGGCGCTCACCGTCGCCTCGTCGTTTATCGTCTTCTCCGTCCTGGCGGCTGTTGCCGTGATGTTTGCCGGGGCGGCGCTGGTCGCCATTCTCGTACTGCCGCTCATCAAGGAGCTGCGCGGTATTGACGGAACGGTGCGTGTCTTTTTCTCCGCCGTGGGCTTTGGCGGAGGGCTGGGGGTCACTGTCATGCCGCTGCTCCGTATAGCGCACATGGGGATGGCCGATGAATACCCGCTGTTGGAGGCGGCTGTCAGCGGGCTGCTGCTCACCTGCGGGCTGTACATGTCCCGTCATCTTCTCAGGCAGCAGACGTCTGCGCCCGTGGTCAATGTGTGGAAAAGCTCACCCAAACGGCCGCTCATGGCGCTGTATTGCCTGGCAGCGCTGCTGGCGTGCGTCGGCATCCTGTTTTTGGGCGCGGAGCTGCACGCAAGTAAGATGCGAGAGCTCGAAGGGATTCACACCCACATCATACTGATCTTGACGGGCAGTGTGGTCATTATGAGCTTTCTGTATAAGAAAAGTAAATTTATGCTGAGCTATGTGACCTCCTTTTGCGGGTCGATGGCCGGATTGCTCATGCTTTCAGGATTGCAGGGCGCCGTGGTAGACTACATTACGCTATTTTTTCTGATTAACGCGTTTGTTTCGCTGTTTATGCTGCTGATGTTGTTCTCCTGCTTTATTGTGGCACCGGTCAACTACATCTTTGTCCACGGTTTGGGCGGCGCTGTCCTGTTTGCGCAGTTGTGGCTGTTGATCAACCCGCAGAATATTGGTCGTCTCGGCCACTATCTCAACAACAGTCTGGCAGTGGCCTCACTGCTGGCAGGCATCTACCTGCTCTCTTCGCTTCTGATTAAGCCCGCCAATGAATACAACATTCGCCATCAGGATACAGAGGAGGAAGAAGAGGCGCCAAAGGAGGTCCCCGTGGTGATTTCAAAAATTACCAAGAGCGAGAATCTGTTGCCGGAGGAGCCGGATACGGATGCGCTTTACACCCATTTGACCATGACGGAAAAGAAGGTGTACGAGCTCATTTTGTCAGGGTATTCCAACCAGCAAATGGCGGATTTGATGTTTGTCTCGATCAACACGATCAAGTTCCACATCAAAAACATTCTGGCCAAGGCTGGCGCCACAAAGAAGTCGCAGCTGCTCAGTCGGCACATTGCCCCGTTGTCACACGGGGATGCAATCTGACGGCGACATCCGGAGGAGATGTCGACGCTGCGGCTTCGACTGTGATACATCGATCAACAAGAGCGGCGTTATCTGCACATGGAGGGCAGGAAACGCCGCTCTTATTGCGTAGTCTTGAGCTTTTGAGACAATAATGAACACGACAAGCTAAAGGAGCATCTTGTAACGCACGATAAAGATAATGAAAGTATTTTGCATTTTACGGATGGACGATATACGCGTGTGCGTCTGTTTGGTACTGACGAAGATTGGTGTCATCATATGAAATCAGGAAAACCGAAAAGACTGGTGCAAAAACCGCCGCCGTCGCCAACGCGTTGGCTGACGTTGGCGATGGTCGTCGTGATAATACTGTCGGGGTGTATGGGATCCATCATGCAGCCGAAAGCCTTGGGCGCGGAAGGGGATCCGGTGGGCGGGAACGGAACGCTTGAAATGACCTCCCATGAACCGGAGAGCCCGGATGCAGGGATTGTGCCCAATCCGCCCCAGGAGACACCGGAGGGTTCGGACGCAGTCAACGCGCCCGCGCCGCGCGAAGAGACGGAGGCGGAACAGGGGGAGGGCATGGACGCCGAACCTGACAATGCATCTGCGACGCCGGACAGTACAGTGCCTGAGACAAGTGAAACCGACGAAAGCGACCCGCCTGCGCTGACGCCTAAAGATGTGTCGCCCGGACAAGTTACGCCCGCCTGCGAAACGCCTGACGGCGGACAGCCGGAGAACGCCGAAGAGGCGCTCCACGCCGAACAGGCGCTGCCCGTCATGGGAAGATTAGGACTGTCGGCCATGGGGCAAGAGGCGGATTTGCCGGTCTCCCTTCAAAACGGCGGCTTTGAAACCGTAACGGGTTTTGTCAACAACAAAAACAACATCAAGTATGGCAATACCGCCGTGGCCCATTGGATCATGACGCCGGGCCAAGAGTACACACTTTACGGAACGGCGGCCAGTTCACAGTATGGCGCGCTATCCCCATACAACGGCAGTGTGTGCCTGGCGGTGGGGCTCAATGAGACAAATATCGTCTATCAAGACATCAAAACCTATCTGGGCGAACAGTTATATGTCTCGTTCATGGTGTGCGGCAGAACGCAAACCGGCGTATTGAAAGTATTCGTGGAAGATGCCGTGAGCGGAGAAGTCTATCAGACCTTCTACGTCAAAATGCCCAAGTCGCCTTGGAACGAGTTCAGAACGGATCAGCCCATCATTGTGGAAGACAACGTCAATGGCGTGGGCACCAGAACCCGCCTTCGGATCAATTATCTTGTTGAAGGCACAAACGACGGGTGCCTGATTGACAACGTGGTAATGCGGCCCTGGGTGGAGGACACAACACCGCCGACGGGCGTGGGCATATCCAGCACGCAAAGCATTGGATCAGAGATAGGCGAAGCCGCCAAGTTTGTCGGAGCCGTGAGTGACGACAGTGGGAGACCGGTGACAATCACCTATGAAGGGACACCGCCCAGCTCCGCCGTGGCCGGCACATTTGCGGTTAAGGTCAGGTTGACCGACTGGGCGGGCAACTATACCATTATAACTACCAGCGTGCGCATATTTTCACTGCCGGTGCTGACACAAACCGCCAGAGCGCCCTATGTGCCGGGAACCTGGACAAAAGACACGGTCACGGTCGATTATGTGGCCAGTGAAGGTGAGAACGGCATCGACCTCAGCAGCTTCAAAATATACGACTATCAAATATTTGAATGGGTGCCGTATACCAGCGCATCCACCACGCTCACGGTAGAGTACGCCGCTGAAGGAATCCACATGATGTGGGGGTTGGTAAAGGACGGCTGGGGCAATGTCACTACAACAAGCTATCAATATATATACATCGACAAAACCCCGCCCACGACCAACATCGTAGATAACGCGGTCTACACATACGGGGCCACCGTTACTTATAGCGACGCGTACAGCGGCATCGATATAGCCAAGGTCGACAATACCCCCATCCATTCAGGATACCCGGTGACCGCGAAGGGTCCTCACATACTTACGCTTGTTGACCACGTGGGGCACACAACGACCCGTACGTTCTACATCACTGATGGAACGGTTCCCGTCATTGAGTTTGCCGCGACCGAACAGGGCGAAAACAATTTGTTCACGACTTGCTTTCGCATTTATAAGGCCAGTGGAGCGCCCGTCAATTGGGCCAGCGTCAAGCTCTACAAAAACACACCGACCGACGTGGACGCGTTTTGCATCGACCAGACGGAGTTCACGACCTCGATGGATGAGATCATCACATTTTCCGACGTACCGGCGGGCACTTATACCGTGATCGCCAAAGACACATATGGTGCTCAAACCACACGAGCCGTTACGATTGGGCCCCACAACGAGCAAATTATCTCGATCAGCGTGCCCACAAAGCTCATGTTTGCTGCCTTTGCCGCGGAGGGGGGCGGCGTGTCGTCGCCCGAGTACCAGATTGTAAACAACTCCCTGCTGGACGTGTCGGTCAGGTTGTCCCATTTTTCCACGACGTTTTCCGACGGCGTGCAGATGACGTCCTCGCAGGAGGCCGAAAAGCTGCATCTCAACCTGACACCGGTGTCAGGATTTACGCAGGGCATCAACGGTATTGCGACCGGCGCTCAGGCCGACGGCTCGTTAGGGGTGTTGGGAAGCCGGTTCAAGGCCAATCACGTGGGGACATTCCGGCTGGAAGGAAGGTACAGGGGCTTGTTCACCGCAACCCCCAAGCGCCCGCAATATCAAAGCGTGTTTACCTTCGAACTGGTCATTCCCGACGCGACGTAAATCGCCCAGGTGACCCGGGGCAGCACTTCACCCGGCGAACAGGGTTGGGCTCGGACGGACACACTTGCCACACAGCTGACGCACTTTTTCAAACGGCGCCGCACCATACGTTCCGCGACTTAAATACGCCAGAATCCCAGAGACATCCGGGATTCTGGCGTATCAAACGTTTCCTTGCAAACTATGGGTTTTCAAAACCAATGCGCTCCATGAAGGCACGCTGAAAGACGGGGTGGGTGGCCAGATCCACGGTGCGGCATCGAACGGACAGCGCTGCGGCCTCGTCGCGCAGCGACGGCGACAGCAGCAACCGGCATACCCCCTGCCCGGCGGCGTTGCCCCCCGATGTCACGACAGGCACCCATGCGTGCGGCAACAAACCGATGGTGGCCGCGCTGTCGGCCCGCAAAAATGTGCCGAATCCGCCGGCCAAGCAGACGTTTTTCACATCCGCAATCGCAAGCCCCGCTTCCGCGAGCAGTGTATCCACGCCCGCCGCCATGGCGCCTTTGGCCAGCTGCAGATGACGCACATCGCCGGATGAGACATAGACATGCGCCGGTTTGTCAATGTAAAAGACGGCGTCGCCGTTCTCTTCGCCCAGATGGGGGTGCGCGCAAGCGGGCGCTTCGTCCGGGGCGAGCAGTCGGCCGGTTTCGTCCACAGCGCCCATCTCAAGCATGACAGACAGCGCATCAAGAAGGCCGGAGCCGCACAGACCCAACGGCGGGAGCTGATCGATCGTTGTGTAGGTGAGCACATTTTCCCGGAGGAAAACATGGTCGACAGCGCCCGGTAGCCCGGGCAGGCCGCAGCATAGACCGCCGCCCTCAAAAGCGGGGCCGGAAGCCGTGGCGCAGCACAGTACCTGGCCGTTGTGGCACAACGCCAGTTCCCCGTTGGTGCCGATATCCATAAGAAACGACGGCTCTTGCGCGGCGTACAGTTGCGTCGCCAGCAACGCGGACGTGGTGTCGCCACCGACAAACGCGGAAATGATGGGCGACAGATATGCGACGGCGCCGGGCGCGCCGTCCAGTTGCAGGGTTTCAGCCGGTATACTCCGACCAAAACAGTCGGCCGGGGCAAAGGGAAGCTGCATCAGTTCGCGCACGGGCGCGCCACAGAGCAGATGCAGCATGACAGTGTTGCCGCAAATCGCATATTCCGTGACCGCGCGGCCGTTTGCCCCGGCTTGGGAGCACAGGGCGGCGGACATTTGGCGCAACTGTGTCCGCATCACGTCCGCCATCTGCCGGCCGCCGTCGCGCTCGGACACCCACTGCATACGGGTGATGACATCGGCGCCCATAGTTCTGCCGGCGTTTTCCTGTGTCATTGCGCCCAGACGGAGGCCGTCACAGAGGCGATACAAAAAAGAGGCCACCGTGGTGGTGCCGATGTCCACGGCCACGCCGAGCGCGTCAGGCGCGCAGTCGGGGCGGGCGAGAGACACATCGTCGGTCGCTGTGACCGCGTCGGCCGTCCGTATGGCGCCCACGGTCCGGATGGGCCACACCTCGCAATCCCCCAAAAGTGTAGTTTTGCAAGCCAGATATAGCCCATCCTCACGACGGGTGTCGTCAGAAAACGACAGCGCGCCCGACGCGCGTACCAGACATCGCCCGCATTGACCCCGCCCCGCACAAGGGGCGTCAAAGTGTCCGGCGGCGTTGGATTGAGAAAGTGCGTCATATAAAGACTGGCCGTCGTGTGCTTCAATGACAACGGTGCCCTCTGGGCGGTGAAATATGACATGAGACAAAAAGATCGCTCCCAAAATCAAATTGGCGGCGCTTTTTCACTATACCACAAAAGCGTTCGCCCGGCAACGCAGACTTTGGCAGACGGCCCGGCGCGTCTTTTTATGAGGTTTGCTATTGCATTTTTGCAGGCGTTGTGCTATCATAATCAAGCTATCCCTCAAAGGGGACAGCAAACGTGTATGCGCCCGTAGCTCAGTTGGATAGAGTGACTGGCTACGAACCAGTAGGTCGCAGGTTCGAATCCTGCCGGGCGTGCCAAAAAACCCTTGCGAACAAAGGGTTAGCGCGGACAATAAAGTACGCACAACGGAGTCGCTTACGGCGGCTCCGTTGTGCGTTTTTGCGCCGTGTTGTTTTGTGAGCATACAAGCATGCCCGGGTGACGGCTGCCCCGGCGTGAAAATATTAAAACGTTATTGAAACTGACCAACGATGTCAAGAATGGAACAGTGTCTTGACAAATAGTATGTTTATGCGAACCAATCTGTCAAAAAAGAGTTATTCTTTGTCAGTCGACACACTTGACGACACTTGGCAAAAGCAGTACAATAAAAAAAGACGATGAAGCGCTACTTTCTGTGCACATTGACCGGCAAAGGCGTGGATTTGCCCTGAGGCCGCATTTTTGCCGGCGGGAATTATTTCGATGCCGACAGTATGAAAACAAGATTTTTCCCCACGTTGAATAATTATTCATTTTTATTTGTGGTTAAACTGCACAACATCCTTTTGGATCTGGATGCGAATGTAAAACTCGTTGTGAAGTTATGCTTAAAATCTGAGAGAAGTTTTGGGGATTTTTTTGATGAAATTCACAAGAGGCACTTTACAAACCGTGGATTACTTGCTATAATGTGAGTGCTTACCATCGTTTGCAATCACAGGCAGTGCATATTTGCTGTCAAAGCCGATTCGAGTGTGCATTGTCAGTTTGTGTACGACGATGGGCGAAGACGCATTGAAAGTATCAGTTTTTAGAAGAGTTGTGCCGTGCATTTGAGAGATGAGGATGTTTTTATCATGAGAAGAAGGACATCGAGTGGAACAACCCTCAGAGTTGTTGCTGGCCTGTTGGTTATTGCGTTCATGCTGTCTGTCATCTCGGTAGCTGCGTTCGCTCAGGGAGACCAGCTTGTGGATTCTATACATACGCAAAGCGGAGCAGGGACGGATGAGCCCGCGCAGGACGACAAGGATCCTGACGAGGGTGGTACGCCTGTCGTGCCGTCCGAGACGCCCAGGGCCTCCGAGGAACCCGCGCCTTCTCCGCAATCGGAACAACCGACCCCGTCCGCGGAGCCGGTGGCAAGCGCGACTCCGGCGCCGTCCATCGTGCCTGAACCGTCGCCTGAAGCGACGGCGACGCCCAAACCGTCTGCTTCGCCGGAGGCTTCCGCGACACCAAAACCGGTGGAGACGTCTGAACCGTCCGCGACGCCGCATCCGTCCGCGACGCCGCATCCTTCGGCGGACCCGAAGCCATCTGCGACGCCGCATCCGTCTGCGGACCCGAAGCCGTCTGCGACGCCGCATCCTTCGGCGTCGCCCAGCGACGAGGATGGCCTGGAAGATCCTGATGACGTTGATCCGGAGCCCAGTGCTACGCCGGATGATGAAACAGAGCCGGAGCTGCCGGGCGTCGCTGCCGCCGTCGTCGAGGAAATTCCTGTGGGGAGCCTCCAGATTAGAACAACGGTGCTGGATGCCGACGGCAATGTTACCGTGCCGAAAAGTGTGGAATTTGTACTTTCGATTTCCCGTTCTGACGGATATGTTTTTAACCACGTGACGAAACCGTCGAACAGTTGGACATTTGACCGGGTTCCCGTGGGTGAATACATGGTGTCGGTCGCCTATGCGCCCCGAGACTATGAAGTGGTTTCCGTGTCCGCCACCGGTTATTCGGTTGGACAGACCTGTGTTGCCAATATTGATGAGAACAGAAACATCGTCGTCGATGTGGTGTTTAAGCAGGTGCCTAGAGGCATCCGATATTTGCTGATTACCTCGACGGCATTTGTACCCCAAGGGGTGCAGAACCTGCCTCCTGCCCGGTCGACGGGAGGGGAAGGTGCAGGCCAAGTGCCGGTCGAGAAACCTGTTGACGATGCCAAACTGCCGGAAGATGAGGGTGTGACGACGCCGTCTGAAGCACCGGTTGAGCCGGGTGATACACAGCCCGGATAAAAGGAGATAGCTGCGAGGCGCGAGGCGTTTTGCTGGGAGGGAGTCGTTTCCATTGGATGGGCAGCAATCGGGACAAAATGGGAAAAGCGAAGTACATAGTGCAGCCACAAACATAAATACCGGCAGCGCCGATGACGGGAGACCCGTCGAGGGACAGGACAAGTCGCCGGAAATGTACACCATTGATGATATCTTAAACGACAAACAGGAGTCAGGCGCTGAAAACCCAGCGACTGAGACCCCTGAGGTCGTTGCGGAGCAGGAACTGCCGGCACCCAAAAAGAAGAGCGCGATCGGCAGAATATTCAGCATTTTGGGGAATGTCCTGTTTGTGTTGGTTTTGTTGGTGCTTGCGTTCTTGGTGTTCGTCATGGTGAACGGTCGGGGCACGGGCACGGCATCGATTGCAGGACACAGCATTTATACAGTGATATCCGGGAGCATGGAACCGAATATACACGTTGGCTCCATTGTGGTCACGGGGTATAAAGAAATCGCGGAGATCAAGTCTGGCGAAGTGATTACCTTTCTAAACGAAATGGGAACTGTCACACACCGTGTCGTTGAGGTTCGCACCGGGGAAGCTGGCACGACATTTGTCACGAAAGGCGATGCCAACCCGGACGAGGACATGGAAAGCGTGAGAGCCGGCGCTGTCAGGGGTGTAGTGCTTTTCTCCATTCCCCTTTTGGGATTTCTCATTCATGCCATTCAATCCGGGCCTGGTGTGTTGATTATCATCATTCCCGCGCTCTTAATTGTTGTCGTTGAGCTGATCAGATTGATCCGCTTGTCGAAATCATCCAAAAAGAAACCTTAGCGCAAACCAGTGAGTACAAGGGGGCATGTCAATGGCAGTCAGGAACTGGACATAGCGTGTATGCAGCATTTGAGAGACAGGAAAGAGTAAGAAGCGAAAATGTAAGAAGGAGTGTTAATCAATGATGAAAGTTCTGAAGAGCAAAAAAGGCTTGATGAGTGTTTGCGCCATGCTGGTTGCAATCGCTCTTGTGGCCGGTTCCACCTATGCATGGTTTGTCTGGAAGACACCCGCTACTACAGGTGATATCTCGATGGGCCTGCTCAAACTTGAGTACAAACTTCCGTTTACCGATGTCGTCAATTGCCAGCCCGGTGATCTCGTCGAAGCCGTTGACAAAGGACCGTGGAACTATGATCAGAGCGGCGATCCCCTGGGCACCGATGCTGACGGCAACCCCATCATGGAATATGCCACCGACATTTACAGCGATTTGCGTGTTAAATGGGGCTATCTGAAAAATGTCGGCACCCTTGATGCCATTGTCAAAATTGACAGCAAGCTGACAGGGGTTGACTGCTTCTATGCGCCTGGCGACACAGCCCTCGAGAACAAACTGACCGTTCCGAATGCCGGTGACCCGACACTGTTCCCGTATGAACTGAGCCTGCCAAAGACGACGAACAACGAATCAGTAATTTACGATGGAAATCATACTCCTGCCGCTGGCGTCTTCAATACTATCATTCAAATGACCGACGCGGCCGGCAATGCCTATTTCTTTATCCCCGCTGATCTCGGAGCGCCCGCACAAGATCCCAAAATTGACCTTGACGCCAAAATCGACATGGAGACAAAAGCGGCTCTCATTGACTACACCTACAACGAAGCAGAACTCAAAGTGAGCAGCAGCGTCGAAGCGACACAGGCCATGTATGATGCCGCTTGGATGGCACTATGGGGCATCGATGCTAGCGATCTTGAGTTTGCTTTCACAGGCGGAAACCCCGGCGGTATTGGCACCTCCTCCGTCAGTGATTTCCCCTATGATACCCCGGCCGAATTCTTTGATGCGTACTGGGCGTACAAAGGCGTCAAATAGTACATACTTCACAAGAGGAATATTGCGATCACAACCCCCGTTTAATGCTATAGTCTATTCCTGATAGGTTCCGGCGCAATACGGGCTGCATACACGTATTGCGCCGGAAATGTCCCTTTTTGAAGAAGAAGTCGTCCGACGGAGGCGTGTTGACATGAAATTGTATCGATTGCTTCTCCCCTTTGTTCTTCTGATCGCCATGGTCGCGCTGATTGTCGGCGTGACGTATAGCGCTTATGTGACGAGTTTTCCCGAGACAACGCTGAACGTGTCGATCGGATTGCTGAAAGTGAGCGATATCAATCATCAAGAGGTTCAGTTTGTTGACTTAGAACCCTTTTCTACGCATCAGTCATCCATTACCGTTTCCAATGTCGGATCGTTTGACGCACAGGTTACGGCGCAGTTGATTCCCGTTTGGCAAGCTTATGACGTTGATAGCGAGACCTTTCAGGACGTTGCGCTGTCGACCGGCTGCCTGGATATTGCGCTTGTTTCCGGCGGATGGGTTTCCGACCGCCCCGGACATTACCGCTTGAGTGAGCCGCTTGCGGTCGGCAAGAGTTTGCCGCTCGAGTTCAAGCTGGATGTCAAAGAGTTGGATGATTCTTACACGGGAATGTGCGCCACGGTAAAGGTGTATGTTGAGGCCGGGCCCAACCAATAGGGTCGACACCGGTGATGCCACAAAGGTGGCATAGTTAGTGATGCCCCAATTTTAACGTGATGCGGGCTTGCCACCTTGAAAACTTGGATACTAGGGCATAGTCCCATGAATACCTCCCACCGCTTTGGCGATGGGAGGATTTTTAGTGCGCAGTGACGGGACGCTGAAATTGGTGTGCTGTGACGGGACACGGACAAAGGAAAAGGTCGACTGAAAGTCGTTGTTGGCGACGCCAATGGTTATCGCCGACGCCAATGGCTGACGCAAAACGCCCGCCGATATTCGGCGGGCGTTTTGCGTGTTTCCAGATTACAGAGAGGCGGCGGCGGCCTGGTCGAGCACCACCACAACATGGGGATGCATCATCAGCAGAGAGGCCGGCACCTGAGTGGTCACACGGCCGGAGAACAGCCGGGCCACCACGGGCGCTTTGTTTTCGCCGCTGATAATCAGCAATATGCGTTTAGCGGCCATGATGGGGCCAATACCCATGGTGAGCGCTTGCTTGGGCACTTCGTCACGAGTGGCAAAGAAGCGGGCGTTGGCTTCAATGGTTGATTCAGTCAGACCGGTCACATGAGTGGGCAAGACGAGCTCATCGGCTGGCTCGTTGAAGCCAATGTGTCCGTTGACGCCGATGCCAAGAAGCTGCATATCAATGCCGCCGGCGTTTTGAATGGCGGCGTCGTAGGCCCGGCACTCCAACTCGGGATCGGGCGCCTCACCGTTGGGCAGGTGAATATTGCTCCGATCAATGTTGACATGTGAAAACAAATTATCCCACATGAAAAAATCATAGCTTTGCCGGTTTGTTTTTTGAATGGGGTAGTATTCGTCCAAATTATAGGTGGTGACGTGGGAAAAATCGAGGTCACCCCGCTGGTGCATGCGCGACAGATTGGCGTACATTCCGACAGGCGTGCCGCCTGTGGCCAATCCCAGAACACTGTTGGGTTTCTCGTGAATCTGTCCAGCCATGACAAAGGCGGCGATCTGGCTCAGTTCTTCATAGTTTTTGCATATGATTTTTTGTAACACATATACCACTCCTCACGTAAATACTCAATACTGGAACCCCCAATAGAGCATTGTATTCGCGGGCTTGCCGCAACATACGCAGGTATCCGCCAAACGCTCCTGTTCAAAGGGGATGCAACGCGACTTCATACCGGTGACTTCTTTTACTTTTTCTTCACAGCTGGCGCTGCCACACCACATTGTTTTGACAAAACCGCCCTTTTTTGACAAATCAGTCATTTCCGCCAGAGACGTGGCCACACAGGTGTGCGCTTCCAAATTGGCCATCGCATTTTTACGCAAAGTCCACTGAATGTTTTCGAGGATGTCGGCCACGGTCTCGGCCAGGCCATCCAAAGAGACGGTAGCCTTGTCGCCGGTGTCACGCCGCGCCAGTACACATTGATGTTGTTCAATGTCGCGCGGGCCCAGCTCAACACGCAGCGGAATGCCCTTCATTTCGTGCTCGGCAAACTTCCAGCCTGGACTCTGCGTGCTTTCGTCCAGCTTGACGCGAATCCCGCGCGCCTTCAGCGTGGCTGTGAGCGCCTGTGCGGCCTCAACAACGCCCGGCTTGTGCATGGCAATGGGAATCACGACAACCTGCGTAGGCGCTACGCGCGGGGGTATGACAAGGCCATTGTCGTCGCCGTGCGTCATAATCAGGCCGCCAATGAGACGAGTGGAGACGCCCCACGATGTCTGGAAAGGATATTGCAGTGTGTTGTCCTTGTCGGAAAACTGGATGTCAAACGCACGTGCAAACCCGTCGCCAAAAAAGTGAGATGTGCCAGACTGGAGCGCTTTGCCGTCATGCATCATGCATTCGATGGTGTATGTGTTCACCGCACCGGCAAATTTTTCGCTCTCGGTTTTCAGTCCCTTGACCAATGAAAGCGCCAGATACTCCTCCGCAAATGTGCTGTAAATCTCCAGCATGCGCAGAGTCTCTTCCTGGGCCTCCTCCGCCGTGGCGTGAATGGTGTGGCCCTCCTGCCACCAAAACTCGCGGCTGCGCAGGAAGGGGCGGGTGGTCTTTTCCCAGCGAACCACACTGCACCATTGGTTGTACAACTTGGGCAAATCACGCCAGGACTGTATGATGTGCGCGTAATGATCGCAAAAAAGAACCTCGGAGGTGGGGCGGATGCAAAGTCTCTCGGTTAGCGACTCGTTGCCGCCATGTGTCACCCAGGCCACTTCGGGCGCAAAACCGTCCACATGGTCCTTTTCCTTTTGCAGCAGGGACTCCGGGATGAACATTGGCATGGCCACGTTCTCATGTCCGGTGTCTTTGAACATGCCGTCCATAATGTGTTGAATGTTTTCCCAGATCGCCTGCGCATAGGGACGCAGGACGACACAGCCCTTCACGCTGGAATAATCGATCAGTTCGGCTTTCTTGACGACATCGGTGTACCATTGGGCAAAGTCGACATCTCTGGCGGTAATCTGTTCCACCTTTTTCTCGGCGGCCATAATTGACTCCCTCTCTCAGCGCAAAACTGCGCAAAAACAACAAAAACTCTGACGAGGACGACTGCCGGCACCGCGCAAAAACAGTGTGCCACAGAGGAAAGAATAAAAATATTGTACGCATTGAGCGGGGAAATGTCAAGCACGGCGCACCGGGCGCGCATACAATGGAGAGAAGTGCAACAACGTTTGTGCCGTCTTTCAACAAATGGGGAGTGTATGCCGTGAGTGCGTTTTCCAAGTTTTACTTTAGACCCGGCGAGAACGAACGGGTGGAGACAACCGTTCGGCTCAAACCGGACAGTCGATCGGCTATACATGGCCTTGTCAAGGATCCCTCCGGTCATCCTCTGGAAAGCGCGCTGGTGATGTTGTTTGAAGTGCCTGAAAGGGGACGCCAGACATTGGTTGGGCAGTTGTTTACCGACGATGAAGGGCAGTTTGTGTTCGGGCCGCTCGCGCCGGACGTCCTGCATATGATCAAGGTATACAAAAACTCGGTCAAACTGCGGGAGTTGGAAATTGTTACCGATGCGGAGAGGGCCGCGCCCGGGACAGACAACGCATAGTCGCTCTTTTTGCACAACACGCGCAAGCCGTTGCCACCTGATGTTGTGTTTGAAGCGTTGCAGCATTTTTTGAAAACAGCCATGCAAAAAGCCTTGTAACAAAACTGTTACAAGGCTTTTTGCATGGCTGCGGGAGAAGGATTCGAACCCTCACAAACAGAGTCAGAGTCTGCAGTGCTACCGTTACACTATCCCGCAAAACAGACAATATCCGGTGCCGCCCGATAGGCAACAATATTATTATACCGAAAAAAGTCGTCATGTCAAGAGAAACATATGCAGTCGTTATGTCACTGCACGGTTTTGTGGGTGTGGTTGAAAATGTGGTCGGCGCAGTAGCAGGCATACCCGGCGCAAAGCGAACAGTAGCGGAACTCCATGTCCGGCCGATCCGTGTCGGTGCGGCTGCACACCTCACATTTGTGGATGTAACCGCGCTCTTCTTTGGCGCGCCGCACTTCAGACTTGAAATCGACGGCTCGGCGGTTTGTTTGGCCCTGCCGTTTTTGATGGCGCACCATCCCCAACAGCGGCTTCCAGAAAAAAATCAAATAGTTGAGAATAGAGACAAGCGGGTACAAATTGGCCAGACTGACCGGCATCTGAAACAGCGGGATGACAATAAAAATAGCGGCCTGAATCAGCGCGATATACTTAAGTTTGATGGGAATGAGAAAGTAGATGCGGATTTGCATGTCCGGCATCAGCGTTGCCAGAGCAAAGATCAGCGAAAGATTGAGATAGGTGGTTGTCGCCAGGGTGTTCGTAATCAGTGAAAACAGGAGTGTGCACAGCACGCCTGACAAATAGTAAATTGTCAGCTTCATCCGCCCCCACTCCGCCTCCAGCGAACGGCCTAAAAAGAAGTAGTAGAGCACCGACAACGCGATAAAAAGCAGATTCATGGTGACCGGAACAAAGAGAAAGGTGATGATCCGCCAATACTGGCCGGCCAAAAAGGCTGATGGCAGAAAAACCATGTTTTCAATCAGCCTTCCCATGCTCTCCGCCGAAGAAAAGCCGATGACAAGACAGATGATGCCCATCAGTGCCTGACCGGCGGCCACGATGGGAATCAAGTTTTTGATGCCGAAACGGTCGTACTTATAACAGAAACGATCAAATTTGTTCAAAAGATTCACCCTTTATCGTTGGCGTTTCTCAATGTCCATAATGAGGTCGACACGACGCGCATGGCGGCCGCCTTCAAAGGAAGATGCCAAAAAGGTCTCCACCAGCAGCTTAGCCAACTCGATGCCGAGCACACGGGCGCCCAGCGCCATCATGTTTGCGTCATTGTGTCTGCGTGACATGCCGGCCGAATAGCAGTCGGCACAGACAGCACAGCGGATGCCGTGTACTTTGTTGGCGGCCAGCATCATGCCGATCCCCGTGCCGCAGCACAGAAGGCCCAAGTCACAATCCCCGACGGCCACTGCGGCCGCCGTTTTTTCGGCGACGAGCGGATAATCAGTGCTTTTTTCCTGGTCGTCCGCGCCGAAATCAACGGATTCATGTCCCAGTTGCGTCACATGCGCCATCAGCGCGCGCTTGAAATCGCTGGCGGCGTGATCACTTCCCATTGCGATGCGCATACATATATCTCCCCCGTTCGTCCAGATAGTTGTATCATACCGCAAAAGGGATGTCTTGTCAAAAAACAGCCGAAACAACTTCATTTGCTTCGGCTGTTTTCCGCTAGTTGCGTATGATCGGCTTTCCGATGGGTAGCACTGTCTTGCCAAAGGTGCCGTTGAGCACCAGCGCGCCCGACAGATAGAGGCCCACGATGCCGGCGCCCAAAAGCGCCCATGCGGAGATGACGGTCAGGTTGACAAGACCAAAATCACGCAGCGTGATGAAAGGCAGCGCAATGTCCAGCAGCAAAACGATATACAAAAGGCACTTGCTGGCCTTGAAAAAGGCGGGCGTATAGAGGAGCGTCACCAGCGTAAGCACCAGCCAGGCCCACCCGTCAATGCGGCCGTCCAGCGCGATGCCCTTGAGAGAGCAGACATACTTGAGAATGAACTCGGCGCCGGTGACAAACATGAAGTAGGCGGAAAAATACAAAAAGACATTGCCCCCGCTCAAATTGCCGGCCTTTAGATCACAGAGCGCAACGACAAACTGCACCAGAAAGCCGCCCAGCAGCCACAGGCCCATCAGCAGGGACGCCTCAGCGGTGACTTGCCCGTTTAGCATGGCAAAAAAGCAGAAACAGGCGACAGCAAGGGCAATCAGCCCTGCGGGGGTTGGGTTGGCCCACTCACGCGTGGTTGGGGTAGACATGGTAACGCATCCTCTCTTTGTCCATCCCGCCGACAAAAGCATCGGGCGAGGGCAGTGTGTTCCCGATGATAGCTTTTGCGGCGGTCTTTTTTTATATACCCCCAAGAGGGTATTGTGGAGGATTATAAGGGACGCGTGCACCAATGTCAATCATTTTCTCGTATGGCGGACCACTCTTTTTGCAGCATGCCCAATGACCAGGCGGCGTTGGCGGGGCTGGTGGAGGGCAGTGGGACAATGGGTCTGCCGGTCTGCGGCTGACACAATGCACGGTAGAGTCTGGCGGCGATTTGGCCGTTGGCATACAGGCGCAAATGGGGGTAATCGGCCAGTATCGGGGTCAGATCGTTGGCGGCGGGCGCGCGGATGCTGGCGTCGGCGGAGGCGACGATGTCACAACCGCTCAGTACGTCCCAGAGGGCCAGACCGCCCAAAGACAGCAACGCACACTTTTTGGCCCTGTCCTGCGGGACGGGCGTCTCAAACAGAGAAGCCAAAACAGGCCAAAATCGGTTGCGCGCGTGACCGTAATAGAAGCCAACACTTCGCGAGGCCTCGGAGGGCATCGTGCCCAAAATGAGCACACGAGCGTTTGGCGGCACAAATGGGGGAAACGGATGGGAGACTATAGGCATCATGCATACGCCCTTTCCGGTGGATCGGTATGCTGGTGAACTATGCCACTATGTGTCCGGACACGATGACACTGTCCGGCTTGGACGGCAGCAAGAGTGGATGTCCGCCCCATACCACGATATCGGCATCCAGCCCCGGCCGCAACGCGCCAACACGGTCGCCGAGCCCGACAATGCGCGCAGCGCGCGATGTGACCGAGAGCAGGGCCTCCTCGGCGGACAGGCCTGCTTTGGACGCCAGACCGGCGCATAGCGGCAAGTATTCCAGCGGGGTAACCGGTGCGTCGGTACAGATGGCCGTCGGGACACCCGCGGCATGAAGCGCGCAGGGCAACGCAAATGACAGGCTTTTAAGTTCCGGCTTGCTGCGATCCGACAGCGAAGGGCCGGCGATGACCGGCACCTGCTCTAACGCCAGCACGTCGGCAATGCAGGCCGCGTCGGTGCCATGCACGATAACAAAACGCAGACCAAATTCACGGGCGATGCGCATGGCCGTAAAAATATCGTCGGCGCGGTGCGCATGAAAATGTGCTGGCAGCGAACCGTCAAGCACGGGCGCCAAACTCTCCCACTTGAAGTGAAAGGCAGGCGGCTCGCAGGCCCCCTGCGCGGCGATCGCTTTTTTTTCCATATACTGCCGGGTTTGAAACAGCGCCTCGCGAATGAGCGCCGCCGTGCCCATGCGCGTATAGGGCGCGGCCTTCTTTTCGCCGTAAATGCGCTTGGGATTTTCGCCCATGGCAAACTTCATGGCCACCGGCGCGCGCAGAAGCATATCGTCCACGCGTCGTCCGGCCGTCTTCATCGCCACAAATTGCCCGCCAATGGGGTTAGCGCTGCCGGGACCCGTGAGCGCGGTGGTTACGCCGGCGCGCAGCGCGTCGGCGAAGCACCGGTCCATGGGATTGATGGCGTCCAACCCGCGCAAGTGGGGGGTGATGGGGTCGGAGGTCTCGTTTCCGTCTTCCCCCATCTCACCGATCGTGTCTTCAAAGACCCCAATGTGGCAGTGGGCGTCGATAAAGCCGGGGGTCACATGACGCCCGTCAGCGTTGAGGTCGCCCGGCCCGGGCGCCGGGCAGGACGCGGGATCCCCCAGTGCGCGGATAACAGAATCGGCCGTTTGCACCCAACCGCCGTCAATCACGGTGCCGTCCATGGTGTGCAGCGTGGCATTGTATATGAGCATGGTATCGCCTCCCTATGGCGTATCACGATAATTTGTCAGTTCTCGAAAACGGGAAAATAATTCTCTTCCAATTGATTGCCGTTATTCGTACAAGAAGTTGGCCGCCGCTGTGGCCGCCAAAGCGCCGTCTGCGCAGGCGGTGACAATCTGATAGAGGGACTTCTTTCGCAGATCGCCGGCCACGAAAACACCGCCAATGTCGGTGCGCCCGTCTTCCCCGGCCACGACACGGCCCTCACCGTCGAGCGGTATCTGCCCGTGCAGAAGATCGCTTTCGGGAACGGTGCCCACAGCCACAAACACGGCAGATACCGTCAGCGCGCTGCGCTCACCGGTACTGACATGCTTGACCAACAGCCGCTCCACGCCGCGCGCGCCCTCAATCGACTCGGGAATCGCTTCGAGCAGCTGCGTCACATTGGGGGCCGCCGCGAGCGCCTTCTGCAGTTGAAGCCCTCCTCGAAATGTATCGCGCCGGTGGATCAATGTGACATGACGGCACACGCCGGACAGATAGAGCGCGTCCTCCAGCGCCGTATTGCCTCCGCCCACCACGGCCACGTCACGTCCCTGAAAAAAGCCGCCGTCACAGACGGCGCAATAGGAGACACCGCGCCCGGCGAATGTGTCTTCCCCCGGAATGTTCAGGCGCCTGCGATGGGCGCCCATGGCCAGAATCATGGCTCTTGCCTCCAGGGTTTCTTTGGAAGTCGTCAACGACAGCGCCCCCGGCGTTAACTGAATCGAGGTCACCTCCCGCTGGACAAAGTGAGCTCCCAACTTGCGGGCATGGGCCTCCATGCGCATGGAAAGATCCGGGCCGGTGATCGTCTCGAACCCGGGGTAGTTGACGATGTCGGCTGTGGAGGTCATCTGCCCACCGGCAAAAAAACGCTCCAGCACGGTGACTGACAAGCCTGCACGCGACGCGTAAATGGCGGCTGTGAGCCCGGCAGGCCCTCCACCCACAACGAGTATATCGGTCATAGCGCCCCTCCTAAAAATGTTTTTTGAAATCCCAAAAAAAGGTATTTACAAATATAGGAAACTGTGTTAGACTCATTGTGGACATGATATGTCACACGTTTCGATCCATTCCAAGCCGCCTATCTTTATCCCATAACCCGCTTGGCCGCCCAATAGGGCGGCCGTCTTTTTATGGTGACACTTCTTCGCGCCCCATTAAGAGATACGGAACATCGCCGTAACCGAGCGAACGGTAAAGCGCTATGGCGCGGGTGTTGACAGCGGTCACTTCCAAGCGAAAGCGGCGCGCGCAGCCGCGGTATTCCTCATGCACAAAGGCAAAAAACTGCTTTCCCCAGCCCTGCCCGCGCCGCTCCAAGGCGATATACAGCTCTTCCATCCACACGACAAGGCCGCCGGCCTCGTTGGAATACGTAAAGGAGAGCAGCCCATAGCCGATGGCCTCGTCACCCTGCGTCAGCATCAGACCGCGCACAAAGGGGCTTCCTTGCAGCGCCAAGTCAAATGTGGTGCGCAAGTGGCTTTCCGCCACGGGATGAGAGACGGCGTCGGAGGCGTAAAACAGCCGGGACATGGACAAGTAGTCGCTCCAATCCGAAGCGATGAAATCTCGAATCATACTCACACTCTCTCCGGCGCCGCCGCGCCGTTGATCTGCTCCCACAGCGCGGCAACAGCGGCGGCAGGGGGACAGGTATTACAAAATGCAGGAAACGGGGGCTTACGCCCCCGTCTGTCGAAAACGAACACAGACAGTAATATTGCGACAAAAAAATACGAATAGGATCGAAAAATGACTATTTGGCCTTGCTCTCCACCTGCTGTGCCAGCCGGGACAGAAAGTCGTCCACGGTCATCGTGCCGATGTCGCCTTCGCGCCGGTCGCGCACAGCGACCTGCCCGCCCTCCATCTCTTTGTCACCGACAACGAGCATATAAGGGACTTTCTGCACCTGCGCCTCACGAATTTTAAAGCCGATCTTTTCGTTGCGGTCGTCAAGCTCAACGCGGAACCCGGCGTCCACCAGACGTTGATACAACGTCTGTGCGTAGTCGTGCTGACGCTCGGTGATCGGCAGCACAACGGCCTGCGTCGGGGCAAGCCAGACGGGCAGCGCGCCGGCGTATTTTTCGATGAGCAGCGCCAATGTGCGCTCATAACAGCCGATCGAGGTGCGGTGGATGACATAGGGAAATTGCTTCTGGCCTTCGGAGTCGGTGTATTCCATGCCGAAGCGCTCGGCCAGCTGAAAGTCAATCTGAATGGTGATCAATGTGTCCTCTTTGCCGTGGACATTGCGAATTTGAATGTCGAGTTTGGGGCCGTAAAAAGCGGCCTCGCCGTCGGCCTCGGTGTACACGATGCCCATGTGATCCAAAATGGATTTCATGCGGACCTGCACTTGCTCCCACTGCTCGGCGGAGCCGATGTACTTCTCCCGGTTTTGCGGATCCCACTTGGAAAAACGGAAACTCACATCCTCGTCGAGCCCCACGGTCTCGAGCATGTGGGAGGCGAGATTGACGCAACCTTCAAACTCTTTGTCGAGTTGGTCGGGGCGGCAGGCCAGATGCCCCTCCGAAATGGTGAACTGGCGGATGCGGATGAGACCGTGCATCTCCCCAGAGGACTCGTTGCGGAAGAGGGTGGATGTCTCATTAAAGCGCATGGGCAGGTCGCGATACGAGCGGGTGCGCGACAGATAGACTTGAAATTGGAAGGGGCAGGTCATGGGCCGCAGCGCAAACACTTCGGCCTCCTCGTCGTCGGGGTCGCCCATGATAAACATGCCGTCGCGGTAGTGATCCCAGTGGCCGGATATCTTATACAGGTCGGATTTGGCCATCATCGGCGTCTTAGTCAGCAAGTAGCCGCGTTTTTGCTCTTCATCCTCGACCCAACGCTGCAACAACTGAATGACACGCGCGCCTTTGGGCATGAGAATGGGCAGGCCCTGACCGATGTAGTCGACCGTGGTGAAGTACTCCAGCTCCCGGCCCAGCCGGTTGTGATCCCGCTTTTTGGCTTCTTCGAGCGCCTCGAGATGCGCCTGGAGTTCCTCCTTGTTGTCAAACGCGGTGCCGTAAATGCGGCAGAGCATCTTTCGGTTGGAATCCCCGCGCCAGTAGGCGCCGGTGGCTGACAGCAACTTGAAGGCCTTGACCCGTCCCGTGTGGTCAACATGCGGCCCGGCGCACAGGTCGGTAAACTCACCATGCTTGTAAAAGTGAATGGGCTCACCCTCGGGCAGTTCGTCAATGAGTTCGAGCTTGTAAGGCTGATCTTTCATCAGCGCACACGCCTCATCGCGCGGCAGGTCGAAAGATTCAATTTTATATCGCTCTTTTACAATGACTTTCATTTCTTTTTCGATGGCTTCGAGTTCCTCGGCGGTAAAAGGTTTGTCCACGTCAAAGTCGTAATAAAATCCGTTCTCAATGGCGGGCCCTATGGCCGTCCGGGCTTTCGGAAACAGTCGCAGCACCGCCTGCGCCATGATATGCGAGGCGCTGTGACGAAGCGCGTTGATAGGGAAGTCTGCCATAGCCTCACCTTCCTTGCAAAGAATGTTCATATTATTATGCCACAAAGGCCGCGTAAAATCAATGATTTTCTAACAGTGTTCCGGCGTTGACCGGCACAGCGTCACCTACAATTTTTGTGACGTGCTGATAGGCGCTTTTGGCCTTCTCCCAGTCTTCATTTCGCGTGAACAGCGACGGGCGCTCAGCCGAATGGGCGTAGGCGCCCGCAGGCAGCAGCCTGTAAGTGTACCCTGTGGGCGTGCGCTTGTCGGACACCCGGTGGCACAAGGTGGGCATGTAATCCACATCGTCCCACGTGAGTTTTCCCTTTTTGTCAAGCCGAATGTTCAGCGAGACCAGCATGCCGTACTGCGTTTTTGCCTTGGGCGGATTTAAGCCCAGCTGGTCGGCAAAAAAATTGCCGAGAGAGTACAGGATGAGGCATTGACGGCCATCCTCGGCGGTGTACCACTCCATGGGCTGCACGCAGTGTGGGTGTCCGCCCATAATGACGTCCGCGCCGCCGCTGCAGAGTCCCCGCGCAATCTGCACCTGCGTAGCGGTGGGTTTGTCAACATATTCCGCGCCCCAGTGTAGCGCCACGACGACAAATTCCGCTCCTGCGCTGCGAAGATCCTCGATATCGCGCACCATGCCGGGAAGGCTCTCGGGTGACGCTGATGTGAAGCGTTTCATGGTATAGGGCCTCTTGTCGGCGGGAATGGTGACGCCCATGCCGTTGTCGGCGTCGGCGTAGTTGAGGATGCCCACCTTGATGCCCTTGACGTCAAGCACTTTGTATTGCTCAAACTGCTCCTTGGTTTCAAAGGTGCCGGTGAAGTCGACGCCCGCCTTTTCTATGTTTTTCCTCGTGGCCACCAGACCCGGGAGCTTTTTGTCATAGGCGTGATTGTTGGCGGTGAGCAGGAAGTTGAACCCGGTGTCGCGCAAGACGGGCAGGATTTCGTACGGGACGTTGAACATTGGGTAGGAGGAGAGATTGCTGTTGCCGCCATAGACATCCACGGGGGATTCCATGTTGCATATGGACAGGTCGCCGTCCAAAAAGGGCTTGATCAGACTGAAATACGGCGTGAAGTTGTAGCCGTCGTTCGTCCTGGCCGACTTGACCGGGCCGGTGTGCAGCAAAATATCACCGGCCAGCTGAATCTTCACCCGCTCTGTGGACAAATCAGGTTCCGGGGTGGGCGTGGGTTTTGGGGTAGGCGTGGGGGCGGGTGTGGATGGGGTTGGGGAAGGAACCGGGCACTCCGGTGCAACGGACGATGTGACCGGCGGCGCGGTCTCGGCGACCGGCTGTGCGCAGCCATACAGGCATAACAACAAAAGAAGCCCTGACAACAGCAAGGCGACCGGGCGCGCGCATCGCCTCATGAGGACGACACCATGTCCGTCACGTATTCGTGTACGCGGGCCAACTCGTCAATGATGGAGATGTGCTGGGGACACATGGACTCGCACTGGCCGCAAGACACACAGGCGGTTGCCTGGTGTTCGGCAGGGGTGGCTTGCAGGTACTCAAACCGCAGCGGCCAGGCGGCCTGAAACTGCCGGTAGCTGTTGTAGGCGAGGAACAGCTTGGATATGTCGATGCCTTGCGGACAGTCGGCGCAATAGCGGCAGCCTGTGCAGGGGATGAGCGGTTGCCGGTCAAAGCTCTCGGCCACCTCGCGCAGCGCGTCCCCGTCCTCTTCATTCAGCGGACGGAAAGGGGAGAAGGTGTTGACATTGTCCTCGCACTGCGCCATTGTGCTCATGCCCGACAAAATGACGTCCACGTGGGGCAGACTGCCGCAAAAACGCATCGCCCAAGAGGCCTGAGAGGCATCCGGACCCAGTGCGCGCAGCCGCTCCGCCATGTCGGGATACAGATTGGCCAACCCGCCGCCACGCACCGGTTCCATGACAATGATGGGGATCTCGCGTTCGGTCAGAACTCGGTAGAGCTCTTCGGCTTTTCGCTGGTACCAGTCGGCATAGTTGACCTGCACCTGGCAGAACTGCCAGGGAAAGTCGTCTAAAATAGGGGCAAGCTCTTCGTTTTCCCCGTGGAACGAGAAGCCGGCAAAGCGGATTTTTCCCTCTTCGCGCAACGCGCGCAGAAAATCGGGCGCCCCCAGCTCCTGAAACGCCTTCCAATCGGCGAGCCCGATGCCGTGCAGCAGGTAGAAGTCAATGTAGTCGACGCCCAGGTTTTCACACTGCTTGTCAAAGATGAGACGCATGTCCTGCGGAGTCTTGCACTGGGAGAGAGGCAGCTTGGTGGCCAGCGTGAAGCTGTCTCGCGGATAGCGCTCGACAAGCGCGCGGCGCAAAAAAGGCTCGGACTGCCCGCTATGGTAAAACCAGGCGGTGTCGTAATATGTCACACCGTGTTGGTGCAAATAGTCCACAAGCGCTTCCGCCTCGGGATAGTCGACAGTGCCGTCGGTGTTTGGCATGCGCATGGCGCCAAACCCCAAGCGGGAGGTTGTAATGCCGAGCTTGGGGATGTGTTTTGTTTGCATGGGTGCATCTCCTTGTCAAATCGTTGTTGTTCTCCGGCAAAATGGGCCGGTCGAGGCAGGTATAAAAACATAATATACCGTTTTGAGAAGGAAAAGCAAGCTTTTTGTGCGCGGGCGCAAAACCGGCGGAGCATGCGAGAAAACAGGCGGATGGCGATGAGCCCGGACAAAACTACCCGTTGGGGTAGTTACGGAAGCCGACCGAATTATGGTAAGGTATTGTTGACACGTTGTGCGGGCGACGCATGGAGAGCAACCCCGCCGTGTATTATTACTCACGTCGCGCATCCTTGTGCGGATGAAACAGTGAATAAAGGAGAGGGTATTTGTCGGAGAAAACAGGCGGCCTCGGCAGCGTATATGGCGCATCCGGGACAGAGCGGAGCCGCGCTACGCACCTGTGTCGAAAAGCGCATAAATCGTCAAGTAATTGCAACATTCAACAATTCACAAAAAAATACCTGTCAGGTTGCACAATTGTACTGTTGGGTATTTACAAAAACTCCAAAATGTAGTATGATGTCAGTGCTGATTGTAACCTCTAAAATCAGGCGAAATTTTCCAATTTATTGACAGTGCAAAAAGCTGACAGAAATGAAAAATTTGGAGTCGTCAGAGCACTTTGAGGTGGAGATGATATGATTGTGGCTGTGAATCTGGACTATGGGTAACTCGCGTGCACCAAAGGGTGTAATATCCCTTTAAAAAGTGAGAGAAACACTTTGATACAACTTGAAAGGATAATGAGAGATGAAGGAAAGAGTACTGAGTTTGTTTCTGGCTTGCGTCCTTCTCGTGTCTTTGGTGATTCCCAGTGCTGGCGCCGGCATGCAGCTGGCACCGGATCAGGGAGTCCCGGAAGTCACGGAGAGCGACGTGCCGCCAACTCAAGGGGACGGGCAGGAAGCAATCTTGCCTGAACCGGCCGATGAAGGGCAAACAGCAGAAGGGGAGCCTGCCATCGATGAACCTGGCACAGAAGAAGAGCCCACAGTAAGCGAAGAACCGTCGGATGGCGTTGCCGAGGAACCTTCGGCTGACGTTGAGGAGGAGCCGACGGAAGAGCCTGCCGTTGAGGTTGAAAAACCCGACAGATCCTACATAACTGTCAAGTACTTTGACGACACAAACGGCAGACTGTTTACCACCGAGTCTTTTGGCGTTCTCAATGGTGAGAGCAAGACGATCTATGCGCCCGAGATTGCCGGATACAAGATCGCCGGTGACGACAGCTACACATTCAGCAATGTCACGGAGGATATGGAGTATGTCTTCCACTATGTGGATGGCACCGTCAGAAAATCCGGCGGCATGTCTGCCATGGCCGACACCAACCCCTACTATGAACAGTATGCCAAGCAGCAGGCCAGAAAAATCGGCATGGTTCAGATCGTTTTCCTCAACAAAGACGACATTCGCGACGAAATCGGATCCGACTGGAACTCCTATTTGGGCGGAACAGTTGTGCAGTGCGTAGCCAAAAACATTCCCCATTGGAGGCTGGCTGACGTTGCCACAAAGTCCGTCACGGTTCAAGCGGGCAGCGTCCTGAGAGTCGAGTTCATGTATGAAGACCTCGATAGCGACTTTAGCCACCTGTACCGCGGCACCGTCGAAGTTGTTCATAAAGAGTATGAATTTAAGATTCCGCTGCTGGCCGAGAACCACTCGTGGTCTTTCGGCACGTACGGCCCCTATAACGCAGTCACCATCCCCGGATACGAAGCCGGCATTTACGACACCACCAGCGCTCCGATCCAGGGCAATTTCCAGTCCAACACGTTTCGGCAGGTCGTTTACCTGTACAAAATGCGTTTCCAGCTCATTGAAGTGAAGTACTGGGACGACACCAACAATGTGTTAATTGACTCTGAGTACATCACGGTGCCGTACGCGGACTCATACACCATCAATGCGAGGCCTTTTGCCGGTTACACCGCGAAGGCTCCGACCAGCTATACCTTTAATGATATCACGGCGAATCAGACGTACACTTTCCACTACACGAAAGACAATGATGGCCCCGGCACCAAGATGGGAACTGTCCACATTTACGGTGTGAACAAAGATAACCCAAACGAAGTGCTATACAATGAGTTCGTCAGCATCGAGGGCGGCACCACTTACTCGGCCAGCCGTCGCACCATTGGCGGATGGCTCCCGGATGCGGGCGATCCCGGCACCAAGTCAATATTGGTCGTGGCCGAAAATATTGTGCACATTGTCTTCTATTATATTAAGGACGGCGGCGTGCCCGTGATTCCCAAGGGTCGCGTGATCGTCCAACATCTGGATGCCGACAACGGCTATGCGATCTTGGCTCAAGATGAGTATGAAGTCGTGTTGACCTCCTTTACAACACCCGGATCCTATGCTGTCGCGCCCAAGAGCATCCCGTGGTACACCTACACCGGTTTGGCGCCCGGCAGCGATCCGATCAGCGGCGCCATCTCGGCCGGCCAAACCAGGACTGTCAAGTTTGCGTATTCGCAAATTAAAGCGGACATCATCAACGGTAAAAAAGTATGGGTTGACGCCAACAATGCCAAAGGGGCCCGCCCCGGGTCCATCACCATTAATCTGCTCAGAAACGGCACAGTGGTGGCCGGACAGAGCAAGACGATCAATGGTACCGGCAATGAGTGGACCTTCTCGTACGCCAATCTGCCCAAGTTCGACAGCAGGGGCAATGAGTATACCTATACTGTTGACGAAGCGTCCGTGCCAGCCGACTATGTGAAGACCATCACCGGCTATACCATCACCAACACATACGGCGGCAAGTTTACCGTTACCGCCAAAAAGACATGGAACGACGCCAACAACGCCAAGAACACCCGTCCGGCGTCCGTCACCATCAACCTCTTCAGAAACGGCGTTCTCCTGACGTCCAAACCGGCTACGGCGCCCACATGGCAAGTCGCTTTTGACGATCTGGATGAATTCAACCAGGGCACCGGTAGCAAATATGTCTACACGGTTGACGAAGCCACCGTACCGACCGGCTACACAAAGGTCAGTGTCGGCAACGAGGCCAACAGCTACACCATTAATAACAAGCTCTCCATCTTTGACAACACGATTGGTGTTAGCGGCAAGAAGGCGTGGGATGATGCCAACGACAAGCTGGGCATTCGTCCTCTGTCTGCGAGTATGACCATCAACCTGCTCCGGGACGGCACTGTCGTTGACAGCAAGGCGCCGGATACGAGCTGGAACGTGTTCTTCTCAAATCTGCCGGAGTACAACCCGGCAACCGCCAACAAATATGTCTACACCATCGATGAGGCCGCCGTGCCGACCGGTTACACAAAAGTGAGCGCCGGCAACGAAGCCAACAACTATACCATTACCAATATTCCCACGGCCTTTAACCAGACCTTCAACCTCAACGGTAAAAAGACATGGGATGACGCCAACAACGTTAAAGGCAGCCGTCCGGCCACGCTGACCATCAACCTCTATCGCGACGGACTGCTTCAGACGACAACAACAACCAATGCCAGCTGGAACTTTGCGTTTAATGACTTGCTGGTTTACAACAAGCTCACCGGTAACAAATATGTTTACACGGTTGACGAAGCCACGGTGCCGACCGGCTACACAAAAGTCAGCACCGGTAACGAATCCAACAGCTACACCATCTCCAATATTCTTACTATTTTTGAAAGCAAGATTGACATCAGCGGTAGGAAAGTGTGGGATGATGCCAACAACGCCAGCAATACAAGACCGAACAGTCTGACCATTAAACTTTTCAGAGACGGCACCGACAGCGGTCTCACACAGGCGACCGACGGCGCTTGGGGCTTCACGTTCTCCCAGGTCTATGAGTACAACAGAACCACGGGTGACAAGTACGTCTATACCGTGGACGAGGCGACCGTGCCGACCGACTACACGAAGGTTAGCGTGGGCAATGCCGCCAACAATTACAACATTACGAACAGACTGAGCGCCTTTGGCGACAGAGTGACCATCAACGGCAGAGTCGCGTGGGACGACGCCAACAACGCCAAAAACACCCGTCCCGCAAGCGTTCAAGTGGTCGTTTACCAGGATGGCGTGGCCATGCCGGGCGGCCCCATTACCACCAATGGTGCGGGCAATTGGGAGTTTACCTTCCCGAACCTGCCCAGAATCAACACGGTGACAGGTCTGCCCTATGTGTATACTGTGGATGAAACCGCCGTGCCCTCTGGCTATGAAAAAGTCAGCGCCGGCAACGCCGGTAACAACTACACCATCAGCAACAAATTGGCGATCTTCTCCGAAAAAGTAACAGTTACAGCCACAAAGAGCTGGGACGACGGCGGCAACGCGTTTAACCAGCGCGCGACCAGTGTTGTGTTGTCACTGCACTCCGATGTGGTGGGTTCTGTGGATCAGAATATGACAGCCAGTGCCGCCAACAACTGGAAGGTTTCTTTTGTCAACCTGCCCAAATACAACACCACAGACGCCAATCTGATCACGTACACCATCCTTGAAAAGACGGTGCCGACCAATTATACGTTGATCAGCATCACCAAAAACGGCAGCGATTACGACTGGGTCGTTCTCAACCGTCATGAGAAAATGGATGAAAAAATTACCATCACGGGCAAAAAGGCATGGAAGGACAGCGAGTATAAGACTGGCCGTCCGACCAATATCACCGTGCAGTTGCTTGCCAACGGTACGATGGTCACCTCCAAAGTCGTGAGCGGTACCGGCGACGTTTGGGATTTCGACTTTGCCAACCAGCCCAGGTTCAGCAGCACCGATGGCAGCCCGATCAACTACACCGTTGACGAGGCGACTGTGCCGACCGGCTACGACAAGACCATCGTGGGCAATGTCATCACCAATACACTCAAGACACAGTACATCACCGTCACCTATTTCGACACTACCAATAACGTGGTCATTGATACGGAAATCGTGCCCGTTGCCTATGGTTCGAGCCCGACGCTGCACGCGCGTCCCTTCGCAGGGTTCACGCCGGTGGCGCCTACCACCAGAACCTTTGCCAACGTGACCGCGGACACCACCTACACCTTTAACTATACCAAGGACAGCGATGGCCCGGGCACACTGATGGGCACCATTCATATTGTCCATGTGAACAAAGCCAATGCCAAAGATGTCCTTTACAATGAGTTTGTCAGCCTTGAGGCCGGCAAGTCTCAGAGCTTCTCGAGCCGCACAATCGCCGGGTGGACATTTGACACCACCGACACCTCCCCGAAGAGCGCCACGGCCATCGCGGGCCAAGTCGTTGTTGTCACTTTCCGCTACACCAAAGACAGCGGCCCCGTGATTGACAAAGACAAAGCGCTCATCGTCGTCAAGCATGTCGATGCCAACAGTGGCAGACTGCTGACCTCTGACGAGTATGATGTAACGGCCGGCGCCTATGGCCCCTACAGCCAGACCAGCATCCCCGGCTATGTCTACGTGGGACTCGACGCCGCCAGCGCGCCCGTCAGCGGCACCATCGCGGCCGGCGAGACCAAGACCATTATCTTCAACTATTCGATCGGCATGCGTTATCTGACGATTACCTATTGGAATGACACCGATAACGTGGCCATTGAGGTTGAGTCTGTGCCTGTAGCCTACGGCTCTACTCCGACCGTGCACGCCCGCCCCTTCGCCGGATTCACGCCGAAGAGCCCGACAACGTATACCTTCCCCACCGTGACCGCGGATGCCACGTATACCTTCCATTACACGAAGGACACGATTATCCCGGGCACCGAAATGGGCACCATCCATGTGATCCACGTGAACAAAGACAACGCCAAAGACATCCTGTACAATGAATATGTGAACGCCGAGGCGGGGTCAATCCTGACCTTTGCGAGCCGCGCCATTGCCGGATGGACCTTTGATACCACTGATACTTCGCCCAAGACCGCGGTCGTCGTGGCGCAGACCACCAAACAGGTGATCTTCCGCTACACCAAAGGCACTGGCCCTGTGATCGACAAAGACAAGGCGCTGATCGTCATCAGGTGTGAGGACGCCACCAGTGGCAGACTGCTGTCTTCCGACGAGTACGAAATCACCGCGGGCACTTATGGCCCGTACAACCCGACCGTCATCCCGTACTACACATACAAGGCCCTCAAAGCCGGCAGCGATCCGGTGAGCGGCACAGTGGCGGCCGGCGGCACCAAGACCATTACCTTCCTCTACGACACGAAAACACTGCCCACCAAGGAAGGCCAATTGACTTGGGTCGACGACAACAACGCGTACAACACCCGCCCGCCCTCCGTTGTCATTGCGATCTACAGAGACGGCGTTTATCAGTCCTCTGTGACGACAACGGCAGCGCTGGACTGGAAATACAGCTTCCCCAACCTGCCGCAGTTCGCCGATGACGGACACGAATACGTCTACACGGTTGACGAGCCGACTGTCCCCACCGGATACAACAAAACAGTCAGCGGCATGAACATCACCAACACATTGAAATTCCAGCATATCAACGTTGTCTTCTGGGACGATACCAACAATGTCCAGATTGACACCGAGAGCGTGACTGCCTACTACGGCTCGAACAAGACAGTGCACGCGCGTCCCTTCGCCGGCTACACGGCCAAAGCGCCGATCACCTACACATTCAGCAATGTGACAGCCGACGCCACCTATACGTTCCACTACACAAAGGATACGGATGGCCCGGGCACCAAGATGGGCACCATCCATGTCAAGCACGTCGATAAAGCCAATGCCGCCAATGTGCTCTATAACGAGTATGCGAGCATTGAAGCTGGCACATCTCAGACCTTTGCCAGCAGAACCATTGCCGGCTGGAAGTTCGACACGACCGATACCTCGCCCAAGACCGCAACCGCGATTGCCGACACCGTTGTTGTCGTGACGTTCCGTTACGAAAAAGACGACGGCCCGATCATCCCTGAAAAGGGCCTTATTGTGATCAGACATGAGGACGCCGTTTCCGGCAGACTCCTGTTCACAAACGAGGACGATGTCGCGCCCGGCAACTACGGACCCTATGCGCCTACCAGCATTCCGGGCTATGTTTACAAAGAACTGAAGGCCGGCAGCGCAGCCGTTAGCGGCACCATCGCGGCCAACGAGACAAAGACCATCACCTTCCTGTATGACAAAAAGACGTTGCCGACACAAACCGGGACATTGACCTGGGTGGACGACAACAACGCATACAACACGCGTCCGGCGCAAGTGACCATTAACCTCTATCAAAATGGCACACTGTACACCTCTGCGGTGACCAACGCTGCCGGCGGATGGACCTATTCTTTCCCCGACCTGCCGGAGTTAGACGACAACGGCGTGCCGTATGTCTATACGGTGGATGAGCCCAACGTGCCGGTTGGCTATGACAAGACCATCAACGGCATGAACATCACCAACACTCTGAAGTACCAGCATATCAATGTCACCTTCTGGGATGACACGAACAACAAGAAGATCGACTCCGAGAGCATTACCGTTTTCTTCGGTTCCACCAAGACCGTGTATGCCCGTCCCTTCGCCGGCTACACTGCCAAGGCGCCGACGAGCTACACCTTCAGCAACATCAACGGTGACGTCAACTATACCTTCCACTATTTGAAGGATACGGATGGCCCGGGCACCAAGATGGGCACCATCCACGTCGTCCACGTCGACAAAGACAACGCGGCCAATGTGCTCTACAACGAATATGTGAGCATTGAAGCCGGCACGTCCCAGACCTTCACCAGCAGAACCATTGCCGGCTGGAAGTTCGACACGACCGACACGTCGCCCAAGACCGCGACGGCGATTGCCGACACAGTTGTGTCCTTGACCTTCCGCTACGAGAGAGACGGCGGACCGGTCATACCTGAAAAGGCACTCATCGTCGTCAAGAACATTGATGCCGACAACGGCAGAGTGCTCTCCTCCGACGAGTACGAGATCGCCGCCGGTGCCTATGGTCCGTATGAGCCGATCACTATTCCGTGGTATATCTACAAGGATATGGCTGCCGGCAGCGCCGCAAAGAGCGGCACCATCGCGGCCGGTGAGACCAAGACCATTATCTTCCGCTACGAAAAAGAGAAGCTTCCCACACAGACCGGCAAGATCACCTGGGTTGACAACGACAACGCCAACAACACACGTCCGGCGCAAGTCACTGTTCAGCTCTTCAGAAACGGCGAACTCATTAACTCCGCTGTTGTGACCGCCGCCGGCAATTGGGAATACAGCTTCCCGAACCTGCCGAAGTTTGACGACAACGGAACGCCGTACGTCTACACGGTGGATGAACCCAATGTGCCGGTTGGCTATGACAAGACCGTCAACGGCATGAACATCACCAACACCCTGAAGTATCAGCACATCACCGTTACCTATTGGGACGATACCAATAATGTAGCGATTGACACGGAAAGTGTGCCGGTGCTCTTCGGTTCCAATCCCACCGTGCACGCCCGCCCCTTCGCCGGATACACGGCGCTGACGCCGACCAGCCGCACATTCTTCAACATCAGCGGCGACGCGACGTGGACATTCCACTACATCAAGAACACGGATGGCCCGGGCACCAAGATGGGCACCATTCACGTCGTCCATGTCGACAAAGCCAATGCCGCCAATGTGCTCTTCAACGAGTACGTGAGCATTGAGGCCGGTACATCCCAGAGCTTTACCAGCAGAACCATCACCGGCTGGAAGTTCGACACGACAGACACATCGCCCAAGACCGCGACGGCGATTGCAGACTCGGTTGTGATCGTGACCTTCCGCTACGAGCAGGACGGCGGCCCGATTGTCATTCCTGACAAGGCGCTCATCATCGTCAAAAACATCGATGCCGAAAGCGGCAGACTGCTCTCGTCCGATGAGTACGACGTCAAGGCCGGCGCCTATGGCCCGTATGAGCCGATCACCATCCCGTGGTATACCTACAAGGATATGGGCACCGGCAGCGCCGCCAAGAGTGGCACCATTGCAGCCGGTGAGACCAAGACCATTATCTTCCGCTATGAGAGAACCAAGATTGCCGAGATTTCCGGCAAGAAAATCTGGGTGGATGACAACAACTCCGGAACAACCCGCCCGGCCAGTGTTACCCTCAACCTGTTCATGGACGGTGTCTATGTGCAGGATGCCACGGCGAACGCCGCGGGCAATTGGGAAGTCAAGTTCACCAACCTGCCCAAGTACGACAGCAAGGGCCGCGAGTATGTCTACACGATCGACGAAGCCAATGTCCCGGCCGGCTACACGAAGACCGTCAGCGGCATGCAAGTCACCAACACACTGACCGATCTCGTCAACGTGGCTGGCACCAAGGTGTGGGTTGACAACAACAACGCGGAAAGCACTCGCCCGGCCTCCCTCGTCATTACGCTGTTGCGCAACGGCACAGCCTACAAGACAGCCACTGTCAACACGGCAAACTGGACGTACGCGTTTAACGGCCTTCCGAAGTATGCGCCCAATGGCGATGAATATGTCTATACTGTGGATGAGCTTACCGTGCCCGCCGGTTACACCAAGTTGATCCTTGGCTACAACATCACAAACTCCCTGAGTCAGAAGACCTCTGTCAGCGGTCAGAAAATCTGGGTCGACGGCAACAACTTCAATAGCAGCCGTCCCGCCTCGGTGGTCATCCAGCTCAAGCGCAATGGCACCGTGGTGCAGACCAAGTCCATCAGCGCCATGGGCGCCGGTACCTTCACCTTCAGCAACCTGGCCAAGATGGACGCCACCGGCACCGACTTTGTCTACACCGTGGACGAAGCGGCTGTTCCGGCCGGCTACACGAAGACCGTCAGCGGCAATAACATCACCAATACGCTGACTGATGTTATCAACATTGCGGGCGTTAAGACCTGGGTTGACAACAACAACGCGCAAGGCACACGCCCGGCCAGCGTCACCATTGAGCTGACCCGCAACAACATTCACTTCACGCAGGTCGATGTGGATACCAGCGGCAACAACCAGTACAGCTTCACCGGCCTTTCCAGACTCGACGGCAACGGAGTCGCTTATAACTATGCCGTTAGAGAGATTGGCGTGCCGGCCGGCTACACAGCCACTGTCTCAGGCTACAACATCACAAATACACTGACCGACGTGGTTTCCGTTGCGGGCGAAAAGATTTGGCAGGATGGCGGCGTGACCACCAGTCGCCCGGCCACTATTACCGTCAACCTCTATCGCAACAATGTTTTGGCAGACTCCAAGGATATCAGCCAGGCCGTGAACTGGCAGTATACATTCAGCAACCTGGCGAAGTATGATACTGCCGGCAATGAGTACGTCTACAGCGTAGATGAGGCCAGAGTGCCCCCCACCTACACCAAGACGATCTCCGGCTACAACATCATCAACAGAAAAGTCAGAGTCCACGTGAGAACTAACTTCGTCTGTGAAGGTGATCCTGACTTTGGATCGCCCTACGAGGACAGAACTCTCTTCTACGGCGACTCAGTGACCCTGTTCTCCAGAGTATTCCCGGGCTATACCCTGATCTCGGCGCCCACCAAGGTGTTTGTCAACGTCACCAAGGATGAGGAGCACACATTCTACTATGTCAGAGACTTTGCCCCGGCCCCCGGACCGGGTGGCGGTGGCGTCTCTGATGGCAGCCTGGCTGCCGGCGGTGCGAGTTTCGCACCGCTGGCGCTGGGGGCGCTGGGCGGCATCTCCCCCAGCGCAGATTCCCCGCAGCAGGCATATGCCAAAAAAATCGCCGCACAAATGTGCGTTATCCAAGTCAAATGTTACAACAAGGATGACGACCGCGAAATGCTGTGCGTGGACTACTACACGGTTCGCAACGGCGAGACCTTCACAGCCACTGCCAGAAACAACATCAAAGGTTGGAACGTTGACGGCGCCGCGACACAGACAGTGACGGCCGTTGGGGGCACCACCAAAACGGTAATTTTCAAGTACACCCCGACCGATGTTGACAAACCCGACCTCGAATGGATGACCTATACAACGCTGGAAGTCCTGCATTTTGACAGACTGGTTCGATCCAAACCCGATGACGCGATCTATGCCGAGTACCACGACATGCTGCCCGACATCACCTACGGACCTATGCTACCTGTCAGCTTCCCGGGCTATCAGCCTGGCGTGCATGACGCTACGTCCGCGCCGGTTGCGGGTACCATATCAACAACACGCGGTCAGGTGACCACCGTCGTCTTCCTCTATGACATGAGATTCGTCTACCTGACGGTTGAGTTCAGGGAAGAGGGCACAAACACACTGCTGGGCTCTGAAGTTGTTGTTGTTCCCTATAGCTTGGGAACCACAGTGCATGCCCGTCCCATCGTCGGCTACAAACCTGTTGATACGGCGCCCCGGGCATTCTCCAACATGACAGTCGACGCGAAAACAGTATTCTACTACACGAAGGATCCTGTTCTGCCTGTCATGGGTACTATCCAGGTGATCCACAGAGACAAGAGCAATCCAAACAACCAATTGCTGCTTGAGTACATTACGGCCGAAGTCGGCAAGGATGTTCAGGTGACAAAGCGCGATATCCCCGGCTGGACGTTTGATACGGCCGACACCTCTCCCAAGACTGTCCAGGCGAAGCAGTACGAGTTGGTTACCGTGACATTCGACTATGTCGGCGCCCCGCCTGTGATCGACAAGGGCTTGGTCATTGTCAAACACCTCGACAAGGTCACCTCGGCTGTGCTGGCTGAAGAAGAGATCGAGTTCATCGGCAGCTACTCTGTCGGCAGCAAAAATATCCCCGCCTATACCTTTGACGGACTGGCGCCCGGCAGCGATCCGGCCAGCGGAGCCATTGCGGCTGGCGCCACCAAGACCGTCACCTTCCTGTATGTCAGAGACAGCATCACTATCGAAGGCGAAAAGGTCTGGGTTGACCAAAACGACGCCTTAGGCCTTCGCCCCGATAAGCTCAACATTGAGCTTTACAGAAACGGCAGCAAGGTGGACACAGTTGAGATTACCAAAGCTGCACAGTGGAAATACAAGTTTGAGAATCTTCCGGAGAAGGACAACGCTGGCAACAGCTACGTCTACACGCTGAAGGAAGAAACTGTTCCCACCGGCTATACGGCGGCTGTCAGCGCCGACCTGAAAACGATCACCAACACCCATGCCCAAGGCGTTATTTCCATCGAGGGTCAGAAGGTTTGGGATGACGGCGCCGACTCCCTGGGCTATCGACCCACTTCGCTGGCGATCAACCTCTTCCGCAACGGCACGCAGTATAAAACCACAGTGACCAACGCCGCGCAGGGCTGGGCGTACAAATTTGAGAACCTCCCTGAGAAAGACGGCACTGGCGCCACGTACAACTACACTGTCGACGAAGTGATCGTTCCCAAGGGATATGAAAAAACACTCTTTGCCAGCGACCCCACCAAGATCAACAACGGCCTGAAGTTCAGGTACATCACCGTAACCTATTGGGACGATACTAACAACAAACTCATCGACACTGAGATTGTTCCTGTGGTTGACGGCTACGATGTCACCATTCACGCGCGTCCCTTCGCCGGCTACACACCCAAGTCGCCCACCACGCACACGATTACCGGTGTCACGGCCGACGGCGCATATACCTTCAAGTACACACAGGATAGCACGACCCCCGGAAAAGACATGGGCACTGTTCACGTCCTCTTCGTGGAAAAGGGCAACGAGAAAAATGTCCTTTATAACGAATACGTGAGCGCAAACGCCGGTGTTACCCTGACGTTCAAAGAGCGCACCATCGCTGGTTGGCTCTATGATTCGGCTGACCCCGCCAACAAACAGGCGACGGTTGAAGCGGGCAAAGTCAAAACTGTCAAGTTCCTGTACACAAAAGACGGCGGCATCCCCGTGGATGGCAAAAAAGCGTTGATCGTTGTCAGGCACGAAGACGCCGACACCGGAGCCCTGTTGTCAATGGATGAGTTCGACATCACAGCCGGCTCCTATGGCCCCTACAGCCAGACCGTCATCCCCGGCTACAGTTTCAAACAGTGGAAGAGCACGTCCGCCACTGTAAGCGGCACAATCAACGCGGGGCAGACCAAAGTGATCGTCTTTGAGTACCAGGCCAATGTCGGCACTCAGGTGGAACTCACGATTCGCTATTGCATCAGCGGCACCACCACAGAAATCAGAACGGCTGACAAACCAAAAGTGACCAAAGGCGTCAACTACACAGTTTATGCGCCCACGATTACCAATTACACGCTGGTGTCTCCGTCGCCTTACACTTTCGTCAATCCCCAGGGCGGAGAGATTCACACCTTCTACTACACCGGAAACGTCGGCCCGATCAACAACCCGCAGAACGTGATCGTGAGCTATGTGGACGCGACGACGAACGTCAAACTGCTTCCGGATGAGACATTTTCCGTACCTTACGGAGGCACGATCACAGTGACCGCCAAACCCATCAGCGGGTATGTGGCGCAGAGCCCGACAAGCTACACGCTGGTCAACGTGATTTCGACGAGAACTGTTACCTTCTATTACCTCAAAGAAGAGGTTGATCCGGCGACAGAGACCCCGATTCCCACGCCGGGTGACGAAGAGACCCTGACCCCGACACCGCCCCCCATCACACGTCCCTCGACGGACGTCGTTCTGCCCACACCGCCCCCCACAAACAGTGGACCGGACGGCATGCCGAGAACCGGTGGCACCGACCTCGGATCCCTTGGTCTCATGGCTGGCGTGCTGCTGTTTGGAACGGGACTGCTGTTCGCAAAACGCAGAAAAAAGGCGGATCAAGACAAATAATACGTAAATGAGCAGAGCCCCGGGTGAATAACACACCCGGGGCTCTGCTTTTTACTAGGACAATATTTTCATCCGTTCTCGGAGCTATTCTATTTCTGATCTTGCGGCATTGTCAATGTGCCCGTTTTTTTGCCGCTTACCCGAGGGCCGCCACAGGGCAGCGAACGCAAAGTGGCGGCGCTCTGCATATTCGGTTGCGTCCGTTTTGCAGGGGGATTGCCTGTTGGATTGATACAGATCTTGTGAAAATTACCGGTTAAAACCAGGGAATTTCCAAAAATATGTTGACAAATGGAAAAAGAAGTAATATAATTCTATTACAAGGATAGTGATCATTACATACAATTTTAAGAAAAAACGAGCACTATTCAACGATCATTTTCGATTGTTGGGTTTTCTTTTTTGCGATTTCCTGGAAAACGGAATGGTTTTGCTGGGAATGTGGTGCATCCATGGGCGCCTCGGCCCCCATGACGCCATAAAATTTTTGCGCAATGGAAGGAGGATTGCAACGTTTTAGCACGGAATGGGGTACAAGATTTTGTAGCCAGAGAACACAAAATGTATTGAAATGAAGGAGAACGAAACTGTGAGAAAGAGACTTTTAAGCATTGGCCTTGTGTTTGCGCTGCTTGTTGGAATGGCAGCCATCACCGCCTTCGCGACCCCTTCTAACTGGGTGGACGTTTCCAACTGGAAACAACTGAGCGCGGTGTTGAAGGATACTGCGACTACAGGTATTCGGCTGACGGCCGACATCCAGATCCCCAGATGCGGCGTCGCGATCAACCCCAACAAGGCGGAATTGTTTATTGACGGCAATGGCTTTACGCTGCACGACTATGCGTCCAATTCCTGCTGCGACTCCATTCGTTTGGAGAAGAGAGGTGCGCTGCAGTTTATTCAGATTTCCAACCTCAAGTTTAACGGCAAAAACTACTACGGTGTGCCGTACATCGATCCTTGCCTGCGTGGCATCACTGTTCGCTACGAGAACGTCACCTATGTTGGGCCACAGTTGGTCTACAACAGATCTGGCACAGTTCAAATCAAAGATAGCACCATCAACCTTGTCCCGGGCTATTGCAACAGCACCGGCGAAGTCGCGGAAGCCAACTTCGTTCTGCTGGAAGGCAATGTCACGATCGACAAGAACCAGCCCAAAAGCTGCGAAGAGATATTCTGGCTCACAGGCCCGGACAGTCGCGGTGGCCTGCGTGTGGCGGCCGGCGCCAAAGTGTTTGTGACCAATAACAAGGGTCTTGTCAACGGCAGTGGGTTCTATTACAACAGCCTGTGCGACGGCTACCTTGTCTTCGATGAGGGCTCTGAATTCTCCTATGCGGGCAAGAATGTTTTCCTGCAGTGCTGTGCGCTCGATAAATTTGCCGTCGGCAAGAACGCCTCCGTTGTCATTGACTGCGCCGGCGACATCTACTGTTCGAACGACATCATTGAAGTCGAAGGAACTGTGACGATTGATGAGGGCGCAACGCTCATCGCCGTGGCACCCACCAACAGAACCGACGAGTGCATCCTGGAACTGGAAGACGGCTGCAAATTTAACGTCAACAATCCGAAATATGTGCTTTTATTCAACGGAAACAACAAATGCTCCGGCAATGCCATTGACGTTGACTGCGATCCCTCCCGATTTGACATTAAAGCCGGCTCCATCCGTTATTGGGACTCCTCCATCGGCCAGACCTGGACAAACCTGGTCAACCCGACTGTTACGTTTGCCAACCCCAACGGTCTGAACTACACAGTCACCGGTGTGCTCGGTTTGCGCGGTGTTGTGAAATCTGTTGCCACCGATCGCTACAATGGCACCACGCCGATCAATAACAGCACCTTCAACATGAAGGGACGCAGAATCATCGAGATCAACGGTGCGCCCGACGTGCAGCTGATTGATATTGCCGGCAGTGTGATTTGGAATGACAACGACAACGTCAAGAATTACAGACCTGCCAGCTTTAGAGTCAACCTTTACCGCGACGGCGTTTTCGTCGGCTCAACAGATGTGGACTCGTTTGGAAGCGGCGTGTTTACCTTCCCCGGTCAGCCCAAAACCAACAATGCCGGTGTTGATTGCGTCTATACGGTGTCCGCGCCCACCGTGCTCAATGAGTACACCACCACGATTTCTGGCACCACCATCACCAATACACTCAAACGTATCTACATCACCACGATTTTCTACAATGTCACCACCGGTGAGCAAACCACTGAGAGCCAGGTCGCGTTCTATGGCGACACCATCACGCTGACGGCCCGCGTCATTCCTGGCACCATTCTCGTACCGGGCGTGCCCTCGTCCCACACCTTTACCAACATCACCGCTGACAGAGAGCACATCTTCTACTATCAGAACGTCTAAACAACAGCGTTGAAAGACCGGGTTGCGCCAGCGGCGCGACCCGGTCTTTTTCTACTGTGGAATAAAGAAGGTGCGTAAAGGGGAGGCCACATTTCCTCACCAGCTTGTCTGCAAAAGCCAAAAAGGGAGCACCGCAGGCTAAAACAACGCGTGCGGGTCGACGCGCAAGCGGTTCATGGTAGCCAGGTCGAATGAGATATCGACTGCGGCCATGCTCTCCAGCAGCTGATGACTGCCTGAAAAGCCCACAATGGGAATCGTGGGGAATGGCTGCGCCAACATGTAGGCCAAAGATACTTGCGTGACACTGCATTCGCGCTCGGCGGCAACTTCCACGAGGATGTCGAGGCGCGCGCGGTTTTCCGGACGATCGTACCAGGTGGCATAGTCTTTGCGCATGGTTTCGCCCAGAATCTGTTTTTGAAAATAGCCTTTGGCGTTGGAAGAATACGGAAGCACGCTCAGCCCGGTCTTGCTATGGAACAGGAATGCATCCTCATCCATCGCCACCATCGTGTGCTCATCTATGGCGGACTGATTGATCAACGCGTAGCTCCACATGGGCTGGTTGGCGACGAATCCCTGAATGCCATGCTCCCGCGCGTATGCGTCCGCCTCCCGTATGCGTGAGGCGCGCCAGTTGGAAACACCGAAAAAGCGGATTTTCCCCTGAGCGGCGAATTCATTGAGATAGGTCAAGATTTCACTGACCGGCATGCTCGGATCATCTCTGTGTAGCCAGTAAAGATCGACGGTCTCCACCTGGAGCGCACGCAGACTCTCTTCCAGATCGGACGCGATGTCCTGCTTCGACAACCGGTGCTGATCCATGTGACCGAGCGGCGGGTGCCCGCCCTTGGTGCAGAGAATGATACTGTCGCGAAACGCAGGACCTTTGCGGGCAAGCCAGCGGCCAAATACCTGTTCGTTGACATTGGTGCCTTCCGGCAGCCACCTGCCATACATGTTGGCCGTGTCAAAGCAGTTGCCACCGCGCTCGACAAATTCGTCGAAACAGACCATCAGCGGCGAACGCTCATCACTGACCATGCTGCCCAGGCAGATCACAGAGGATTTCAAGTCGGTGCGGGGCAATCGGATATACCGCATGGTGAGACCTCCTTGCTGTTCACTTGTGTTATTTGATCTCCACAGCCGCTTTGAGCGGGACAATGTTGATGTAGCTGTGCCCACGCCCTAAGAGCAGCGGAGAACTATTTTCCAGTGTGTAAATAAAGGGAGCCGCGTAGGACTCTTTCGACCACTTGATGGGAACGGACCGACCGCCGCAGATAAACGTACCGGTGCCGTCGCCGGTGAGTTTTGTGACCAGACGGCCTTTGTCGTCGCCTTTCACCTGTCCGACGGAGGCATATAGCACCAGCACATTGGTGACATTCACCTGAGAATTGTCCTGGCCGTCTATGTAGGGTGCGTCATATTCGGTGACGGCATAGGTCTTGGTGGTGCTGTTGTAGTCAAATACGCCGGTCTTGTAGTAGGAGTATTTGATGGATACCGATGTGGCGGGCGTGCCGCCCACCGGGGTCCCGTCGTCGGCGAACTGCAATGTCTCCTTGTATCCCTCTTCGTGGACAATGCGTGTTTTGAGCTTTTGAAACGTCTCCTCAATGCGTTCGCCGGAGGTAAACGCGCTGTGTTCCAAACCTCTCTTCTTAATGCGGTCTTTGTCGCGCCAAAACAATGAACCCTCATAGCCGCGCAGGCAATCCAGCGCCGCCATTCCCCGCTGGCGAATCAGATCATACGCCTCCGGACTGCCTCCGGCGTGCAGCAAGATGGCGTCGTGTCCGGTCGCGATGTCAAGATAATAGGCCCGGGTACTACGCACCGTGCCAATCTGCGGCACTTGCGAGGGGTTTTGATACACCCCTACCATGCGCGTGATTCCACCTTCTGCCAGCGCTTCATATATGATGTCGGCCTGTGTGACACCGTACATGGGAAGTGCCTTTTTCAGGTTGTTGAGCATGATGGCGGCCGGGCGCCGGTGGAGATAGGCTTCGTCAAGCGGCAGGCCGGTGAGTGGATTGAGTGTCATCCCGGCATATGGATCGGTGGGGGAGGGGGACGGCGAGGGACTAGGGTTGGGTGTTGGACTCGGCATGGGCGAGGGTGACGGGGATTCGGTGACCTCGGGCGAAGGCGAGGGCGAGGGTTGCCCTTGCTGGGGGGCGCAGCCAGCCAGAAGAACGAGGGTTAAACAGGCTAAGAATAAGCGTCTCAAAGGGATACCTCCTATATACTGGGAAGGAACTGGCGTTACTCAACATTTTACCTCTTTATAGGCATCCCTGTCAATGCACCATGTTGTCATCTGACGAAAAGCGTGGTATGATACGTTGTGTTGGCCCATAAAATGTCATAACTTTAGAAAGAATGATCATTGTGCACGAAGAGAAGAAGCAAAAAGGAACCAGCCGTCTGCTGAGGCTTTTGCCCGCCTGGGCCACAACACCCGCGTTTGCGCGCCTGTTCCGCTATGTGATCGTCGGCGGACTGACGACGGTCGTCAGCATGGGGACGTATCTGGTACTGGCATATGTTCTTCACTGGGAGGACATTGTGGCCCATGTCCTGGCGGATGTTGTAGCGGTTTTGTTTGCCTATGTTGCCAGCAAGTTTTTTGTGTTTCGCTCCCGCTGCGCCGACGGGAGAGCCCTCGTCAAGGAGGCGATCTCCTTTTTTGCAGGCCGTGCGGCCACCATTTTGCTGGACTCCGTTTTGTTTTACTGGCTGGTCACGCGCGGTGGTTGGCCCGACGTTTGGGTGCGCTTTGGACTCATTGTCGTCGTCACGGTTCTCAATTATTTTTTGGCCAGGTACGTTTCTTTTCGCGGGCGGGATTCCGTGTCTTCGTCATGATGGTGTGGATGAAAAGAAATTTCCTTTCCCGAATGAGTTGACACAACCCCGTTTACATGGTATACTACTTACCGTAGTGAGCCGGAGTGGCGGAACTGGCAGACGCCCGGGACTTAAAATCCCGTGACTCGAAAGAGTCGTACCGGTTCGAGCCCGGTCTCCGGCACCAGTTTTTCGCCAATCTATTTTATATCGCGGAGTGGAGCAGTCCGGTAGCTCGTTGGGCTCATAACCCAAAGGTCGCAGGTTCAAATCCTGCCTCCGCAACCAGAAAAAGTCCTGTAATCGTTTGATTGCAGGATTTTTTGTATGCTGTTTTGGTGCGGCATACAAAAAGGAGTAACCTCAGGTCGTCACAACCCGGGAGTACTCCTTATCGACCACGGCGTTGCCAACGTCTCCGTTAAAAAACAGCGAGCCGGAGAAGTTTGGCGTGATGCTGTTCGGGGCGATGTTGATGTTCTGGATTTCAACGTCTTTTCCGAGGACTTCAATAGCCTTGTTGGCTTTGGCATTGGGTACCAGCGTGAAGTCTCTCAGCTCAATGTTATCTTCGATGACCGAGGTCATGTTCTGGGTGTTCCAGCTGCCGTTGGGCGCGTTATATGTTGAAGCGAGATCGGTGTTCGGGCCGGCACCGATGAGTTTTAGTGCCGTTGCTGGCCAGCGGAAGGGCAAAGTCGGCGGGGGTGTACGTGGTTCCGCCTGCGGTGACGCCGGAGAAATCCAATGTAGCCACCTGAGTGGCTCCGCTGTACTTGCAGGTGTAGTCGGCAATGTCGCCTGTTGTGGTATAATCACCGGCCATTACACAGTCAGCGAGATTGGTGGCGAAACGCTGGGTGCCCACGGCGTTGTTGTATTCGGAGTCTCGCAGCCAGGCCGATATCTTGGGTTCGAGGCGAACGAGGGCTTCGCGGGTGCCCGAATTCTTCAGGACAACGTGCTGCCGGTAAACAAGATGCCTTTCCCCGCTACTGCGTTGGGATTGAGTGCAACCATGCCTCCCTCAATTGCAAAATCGATGACGGCCACATCGGCGCTGACGGCGGTGAAATTGTCGTTCGTTCTGGTGAGCCAGGCATATGTACCGATGCCGGAGACGATGAGAGCTGCGACGAGAACCATGGACAGGACGACTGCGCTTTTTTCTTAAGTTTCATGTCGCTTCCTCCTTAGTGTTTTGACAGATTTCGCAGAGTCCTATATCAAATCATCAGACGTCATTGACGTTTTGCCAGTGCGGGAATGAGGATAAACGGAAATGCGCCTGATGGCGAATGACCAGCTTGCCCTCGCCCACCTCGCCCATCACCAAGTTTCCGCTGTGCATCATTTCCGTATCCTCGGGCAGAGAGACGATGACGCCCGAGTCCACGCGGAGCAACAGGGTGTTCCCCGCCAGTGCATAGGGTGAGAGGAGTAGGGAGACGGCCACTATTGTCAGGATGCATTTGGCGAATTTCGGCATGTTGGATTGCGGTGACCCGATGTGTCAAGAGCGTACTTGAGCTCATAACACGATGCGACTCTTTTGGGGTTGAGGCGACCGTCTGTTCGTCCTACAATCCCATATTTACTTCACCATATACATTCAAAAATTGCATATTATGACCAGGCTGTGAAAAGAGTCTGATTTGGTTGATCGATAGAAATATCAATACATAGGAGTGATACGACAAATAATAAAAAAGGATGATCTGGAACTACAAACTTTTTTCTGGGAGAATTTTCACAATTATATGGAGAAAATATTTCCCGATAAAGACAGATTTGGATAATATTTCCTATTTTTCACTGTAGACATATTTTGTATGCCGTTTTTACGAGGCTTTTGTTGCCCGGGTCATCTCCTGATATTAGCACTGGCAATCGCGACGCGATGTACTAAATCATTTTTGTCAAAGCTGAGGCGGATATCAGACAGGCCATTATTTGTATAAGTGTATACCCATTCACTTGCGCATGTTGCGTAGGTTTTCCTGACGCGCATGGAATTGTCTCTTGCGCGTCGGGCGGCCAGCTGTGCGCCGTGGTCACAAAAATATCTTCAGACCGTCTTCCCTTGTAAAATGTCAGCCGGCGTGATATTATGGTGTCAGAAAAAATCGAAACGGAGGGGTTACCGATGAAGCGACGCGCATTGTTTAGTGTGTCGGACAAAACAGGCGTGGTTGAGTTGGCGCGCCGTGTGGCCGCCTTGGGCTACGAAATTGTTTCAACCGGAGGTACGGCCGCCGCGCTGAAAGCGGGCGGTGTGCAGGTGGTCAATGTCAGCGACATCACCGGTTTTCCCGAGTGTCTGGACGGGCGGCTCAAAACGCTTCATCCTGTGGTGCATGGCGGGATTCTGGCCATGCGTGACAATCACGATCACATGGCGCAGATGGAGTTGCTCGGTATCGACCCCATCGACATTGTGGTCATCAACCTCTACCCGTTTAAGCAGACCATTCTCAAAGAGGGTGTGCAGCTGGCTGAAGCCATTGAAAACATTGACATTGGCGGGCCCACCATGATTCGCTCGGCCGCCAAAAACTGGCAGGATGTTGCGGTTCTGGTAGACCCGTCCGACTATGACATGGTGGCCGACGCACTGGAAAAGGGCGGCCTTTCGCGCGAGATGCATTTTTCTTTGGCCGCCAAAGTGTTTGAACACACGGCGCACTATGATGCGCTCATTGCCGAGTACCTGCGGCACGAAATCGGCGCGATCTACCCCGATACGCTGACGCTGACCTTTGAAAAGGAGCAGGATTTGCGTTACGGGGAAAATCCCCATCAGACGGCTGCGTTTTACCGCGAAGTCGGCCGTTGGAACGGCACCATTCCCGCCGCCGAGCAGATCCACGGCAAGGAGCTCTCCTACAACAACATTGGGGATCTCAACGGCGCCATTGAACTCATACGCGAGTTTGACACGCCCTGCTGCGTGGCTGTCAAGCACGCCAATCCCTGCGGCGTCGGTCTGGGCAGCACAATACTGGAGGCGTGGCAAAACGCCTATGAGGCCGATCCGATGTCCATTTTTGGCGGCATCATTGCGCTCAACCGCACATGCGACGAGGAGACAGCCTCGCGCATTCACGAGATATTTGTCGAAATTGTCGTGGCGCCCTCCTTTACCGACGAGGCGGTGGAAATTCTCAGCCGGAAAAAGAATCTGCGTCTGCTTGTGCTGGAGCAAATGGGACATCCGCATGTGCCGCATGACTACGACCTGAAGCGCGTGTCCGGCGGTCTGCTGGTGCAGAGCCTGGACGACACACTGATCGACCCCGAACGGTTGCGCGTCGTCACAAAACGTGCGCCCGACGAGCGTGAAATGAGCGAGATGGAGTTTGCTTGGCGCGTGGCGCGGCATGTCAAGTCCAACGCCATTGTGCTGGTCAAGGGCAAGCGAACCGTGGGCATCGGGCCGGGTCAAACCAACCGTGTCACGGCGCTCCGGCTGGCCATTGAATACGCGGGAGACAACGCCCGTGGCGCCGTCGTGGGGTCAGACGCCTTTTTTCCGTTCCCCGACTGTGTCGAGGAAGCGGCGGCGGCCGGGATTACCGCCATTATGCAGCCCGGCGGTTCTATCAACGACGAGCAGTCCATTGTGGCGGCAGATCAGGCCAACATCGCTATGGTGTTTACCGGCCTGCGGCATTTTAAGCACTGACGTTCAGGCCCAAAAGGCGAAAGACGTATTGCGGGTGCGGCGGAGTCTTCTGCCGCACCCGATTTCCCGACATATGTGGGTGAGGTGAATCGATGAGAGTACTGGTCATTGGAGGCGGCGGCCGTGAGCATGCCCTTGTGTGGAAGCTCTCGCAGAGCGAGCGGGTGTCCCGGCTGTTCTGCGCGCCGGGCAATGCCGGTATGGCCGCGCTGGCGACGTGCGTGCCGCTGGCGGCGACAGATGTCACCGGTGTGGTGGCATTTGCACGGGAGCAAGCCGTCGACTTTGTTGTAGTCGCGCCGGACGACCCGCTGGCCAAAGGCATGGTGGACGCGTTGGAGGAAGCCGGCATTGCCGCGTTTGGCCCCACCGCGCGTGCCGCCGAGATTGAAAGCTCCAAGGTGTTTTCCAAGACGTTGATGTCGAAATATGGAATCCAAACCGCGGCTTGGCGCGCCTTTGACAGCGCCGATGCCGCCATTGCGTACATCCACGAGCAGGGCGCTCCGATTGTGGTCAAGGCCGACGGACTGGCGCTCGGCAAAGGTGTTGTCGTGGCCGAGACCGAGGCGCAAGCGGTGGCCGCTGTGCGCGACATGATGGAAAACAAGCGCTTTCAAGAGGCTGGGACCCGCATTGTCATTGAAGAGTACATGCAGGGGCCCGAAGTCACCGTGCTGGCCTTCACTGACGGCCACACGGTGATACCGATGCCGCCCTCGCGTGACCACAAACGCGCCTTTGACGGCAATACAGGAAAAAACACCGGCGGCATGGGGGCCATTGCCCCAGCGCCGGGCTACACGCCGGACATGGCGCGGCTCTGCATGGACACCATTTTCCTGCCCACGATCAGAGCGATGGCGGCGGAAGGGCGTCCCTTTCGGGGGGTGCTCTATTTTGGCCTCATGCTCACGCCCGGCGGCCCGCGTGTCGTGGAGTATAACGCCCGTTTAGGCGACCCGGAGACGCAGGCGGTGCTCATGCTACTAGAAAGCGATCTGCTGGACATTTTGTTGGCCGCGCGCAATGGCACATTGGCCGATACGCCCGTCAAGTGGCGGGATCAGGCGTCCTGTTGTGTGGTGCTCGCCAGCGGCGGGTATCCGGACGAGTACCGGTCGGGGCTTGCCATTTCTCCGTTGCCGGAAGATACTGAGAACAGAGTGGTGTTCCATGCCGGTACCGGGCGAGATGAGACGGGCGCGCTGGTTACAACGGGCGGTCGTGTCCTGGGCGTGACCGCAAGAGCCGCCACATTGGACGAAGCCATTGCTCAGGCTTACGATGGCGTCGGCGCCATCTCGTTTGCGGGGGCGTTTTACCGCCGCGACATCGGCCGCGCCTGAGTCGACCCGTGCTGAAGCGGAGATAGAGAAGGTGAACGTACTTGAAGTGTCTCATCATTCATGGCAGCCCCAGCAAGGAGTATCGTTTGGGCGATGCGTTCAGCCCTGCCTTTACGGTGCAGCTGGTGGAGGAGGTCAAGGGTGTTTTGGCCCATCGGGACGATATAGAGTACTGCGATATTCGGCTGGCCGATCTGAATCTGCCATTTTGCAGAGGCTGCTATATCTGTTTTTACAAAGGGGAGGATCACTGCCCCTTTCAGGCGGTTGTGCAGCCGATTTTGCACGCGCTGGCGGAGGCGGACTGCCTGATCATCACCAGCCCGGTCTATTCGATGCATGTCACAGGGCTCATAAAAAACTTCCTGGATCTGACCTCATATCACTTTCACAGACCGCGGTTTTTTGATAAAAAAGCGCTGGTAGTGTGCAGCACCCAGGGCGGCGGCGTGAGACAGGCGGGTGAGTTTCTTCGCGGCATACTGATGCATTGGGGTTTTGACAAGGTGTATACGTTGTCGGCCACGCGCAGAGGGGCGGCGGAGCCAAGTCCCAAGCACAAGGCACACTGCCAGCGCGTGGGTCAGCGGTTTTTTGACGATGTGTTCTCGGGCCGTCTGCACAAGCCCAGTCTGAAGCGACTGTTTTATCAGCAGGTATGGCGCGCCAGTTCGCTATCCACCGGCGCTCCGACGGCCGACTACATATACTGGCAGGAGAGCGGGCTGGCCCAATCCGCCTACGATACGCGCCATACACTGGGCGTTTTCAAAAAACTCTACAGCGGTGTCATTTTTGCGCTGATGCGCAATACGTTCAAATAGTGCATGGATATGGAAAGGCGCCGGATCATACGACCCGGCGCCTTGTTATATGCGGATGATTATGCGGTTTTGGAGGCCCACTTAAAGAACATGTGGCCGAGCAAAGGATCGTGCACATAGTCTTTGACTTTGCCGTTGTCCAACCAGAGGTTGGTGTAGTAGTAAATCGGGATGACGCAGTATTCATCCATCAACAGCTTTTCCGCCTTGTGCAGGGACTCCATGCGGAGGGCTTGATCGCTGGACTTCTTGGCGGTGTCGATCAGTGTGTCAAACTCTGCATTCTTGAAGCGGCAGTCGTTCTGACCGGAGCCGGAAACCCACATGTCCAGGAAAGTCATTGGGTCGACATAGTCGCCCAGCCAGCCGTGACGGGCAATCTCGAAGTCGCCCTCGGTGCGGGCGGTCTGGAATACGGCCCACTCCATGGTCTCAATCGAGACGTTAAGGCCCAGCTGTTTCCATTGGTCTTGCAGCAACTCGGCGACCTTCTGATGGCCGGTGTTGGTGTTAAACTTGTAGGTCACGTTGGGCAGCGCTTTTCCTTCGGAACCGTCGACACTGTAGCCGGCGGTCTTGAGGATCTCCTTGGCTTCAGCCAGGTCGGTTTCATAGTTGCCGGAACCGAAGTAGTTGCCGCCGTTTTCACGGAAGTCACCGGTGATGTCCGGCATGCCCGGGCAGACAAACGCATAAGCGGGAATGCCTTCGTTTTGGATAACATCAATGATATACTGACGATCAATGGCCAACGCCAGCGCTCTGCGCACTTCGCGGTTCATCAGCGCGTCGTTGTTTTTTTCAATGTTGATGATGGAGAAATAGGTGCCGATGATGGGGGCCACTCTGAAGAAGCCCTGATCCTTCATGCTCTGTGTCTCTTCTGCGGGGAAGCTTTCGGCAATGTCCATCTCGCCGGTCTGGAAAGCGATCAGCGCCGCGGCGTCATCGTCGGTCAACAGGTTGACGACGGTGGGGCAAGGCATGCTGGCGGAGTCCCAGTAGGTCTCGCTCTTGACCATGACAATCTTGTCCTGCTGGGTGAACTCACTAATTTTATAGGCGCCGTTGGTGATGTAGGTCTCAGGTTTGAGAGCCCAGTCTGCATTTGCGGTGACGATATCTCGGCGCACCGGATAGAGCGCCGGGAATGCTGTCACTTCGGTAAAGTAGCCGCAGGGGCCTGCCAGCGTAATTTCCAGTGTCTTCTCATCGATCGCTTTGACACCGAGGTCGGCCGGGGTTAAGCCGTCAGCGCCCGTGGTAATCTTCTCGCCGTTTTTGATATACCATCCTTGATAGGAATACTCGCACTCGGTCATGGGGTCAACAAGTCTTTGCAGACCGAACACAAAGTCATCACTGGTTACGGGTTTGCCGTCGGACCACAGGGCATCGCGCAGATGGAATGTCCACACCAGCTGATCGTCGGAAATGTCCCAGCTCTCGGCAATGCCAGGGACGATTTTGCTGTCTTTGTCGCGGCGGGTCAAGCCGTCAAAGCAGCTCTGAATGACGGTGGCACCGTCGGTAGCGTTGTTTTTCTGCGGGTCGAGGGATTTGGGTGTGGCACCCAAGTGATAGTAGATGGCGCTGCTGTCGCCATTGGGTGTAGGTTCGGTGGTTTGTACATCCGGAGTGGGCGTGGGTTCGCCGGTATCGCCGGGCGTAGCGGTGTCACCCGGTGTGGGAGAGGTGCTCGACGGTGTGCCGCAAGCACCGAGCAGGCCGACAAGTAAGGCGACGGCCATGAGAAGCGCGAGAATACGTGTCTTTTTCATCATGTTTTCCTCCTACTACTCAATTTTTATGCAGGGAAACACACGAAGTGAAAACCCTGCCAAGTAAAACTGTTCAAAGGATATAGAACTGACAGCTTACACTTGATAGTTTATTATACATTTTTGAGCAAAAATGTCAAGGTTCCCGCCGTCATTTGCCCCGGGCATTTTGCCGAGAAAAGGGAGACTGCATGCTGCAGCCACCCTGATAGCAGCGTCTGTCGTCTATTTGCGTGCGCGCGGAAACGCGCCAACGGCGCACGGTAATTCTAAAAAATTTGCTGCGACCGGGTGATGGCGGCCTGTTTTGAAACGCGCCGCCGCTATGAACATGGGATATGGATGATGGGTCAGAAGAGAGTGGCTGGACAAAAGTGGGAATTAATAATTCCGATTTGTAGAAAAGAGGATAAAAATTACGAAATGTATCGAACTTGGCCGACGTTGGAGAGCAGAGGCCGCCATGCAAGCGAATAAGATTTCCAGAAGAGGGAAAATAGGGAACTCAACACGCGGGGCGCTCTGTTTGTCCGCAAATCGTTCTTATGAACGGCGGCAGATATATCGATAACCGTTACAGGAACAGCGTGGGCTTTCCTACCTTTTTTCGCGCGCGCGTTCAAACTGTCATTTTCTGCGGACGACTTTTGTGATACACTGTCGGCAATTGGAATAAGGAGGTCGGCCCCATGGGAACGATACTGAACAGGAAGGATGCATACGACTTGCTGTGTGCGCACAATCAAGAGGAGTTTCACCGCAAACATGCGCTGACGGTCGAAGGCGTCATGAGATTTTTTGCCGAACGTTACGGCCATGATCCGGATTTTTGGGGGATGGCCGGTCTGCTGCACGACTTGGATTTTGAAGAATATCCCGACCGGCACTGCATCCAGGTGCAGGCAATGCTGCGGGAGAGGGAAGTGGACGAAGCGCTGATTCATGCGGTGGCAAGCCACGGTTACGGGTTGACAGTTGACATTGAACCAACCCATTTTATGGAGAAAGTGCTGTTTGCCACCGACGAGCTGACCGGACTGATTGGGGCCTGCACACGGTTGCGACCGTCCCAAAGCACATTGGACATGGAACTCAAGTCCCTCAAAAAGAAATACAGCACCCCAGCGTTTGCCGCGGGATGTTCACGGCAAGTGATGGCCCAGGGCGCCGACATGCTGGGCTGGCCGTTAGACAGGCTGCTGACCGAAACGCTGGAGGCCATGCAGGCGGTAGAACGAGCACAGGCGCAAGCATAAAATCGGGCAAGCGGGACGAAGGAGAGTCGGTTTTGAAGCAGTTTATTGCCAGACAACCCATATTCGACCACCGAATGAGCGTGTACGCCTATGAGTTGCTGTACCGCTTTGATGGCGAACACAACTTTGCCGGCACCCTTCTCAACCCGGATCGCGCCTCCTCCGAGACAGTCATGTCCACGTTTCACAGTCTGGGCATTGAGAAAATCACAGGCGGCAAGCTGGCGTTTATCAACTTTACCTCAAACCTGATTGAGGCTGGCGTTGCCACACTTTTTCCCAGTCGCTACCTTGTTGTCGAAATCTTGGAGGATGTCATGGCCACGCCTGCGGTACTGAAGGCCTGCCGAGAACTCAAGCAGGCCGGATACATGCTGGCACTGGATGATTTTCGCAACACGCCGGAGCGTCGCCAGCTGCTGGCCCTGGCCGATATCATCAAAGTCGACTGGCTGAACACACCCAAACATGAAATCGAGCAGTTGGCGGCCAATCTCGGGCCCGATAAACCCATTTTGCTGGCGGAGAAGATTGAAACCCGAGAGATGTTTGACAAAGCGCTCGCCATGCATTTTTCGCTCTTTCAAGGGTACTTTTTTAGCCGCCCCACCATTCTGTCCGAAAAAAAAGTGGAGCCGTTGATGGTCAACTACTTGCGCCTGATTCGCTTGGTCAACCGAAAAGAAGTGGATTTTACCCATCTGGCCAATATCATCCGCCGCGATGTGGTGCTCTCCTACCGGTTGCTGCGGCTGGTCAACTCCGTCTATTTTGGCATGCGTTACATGGTCAAGGACATTCAGCATGGTCTGGCCATCCTGGGCATGAAGGAAATCCGCAAGTGGATTTCCCTGTTGGCCATGGTGGGTATCAACACCGGAAAAACCCCGGAGCTGGTACGCATGTCCATGATTCGCGGCCGCTTTCTGGAAGTGTACGGGCAACTTCATTTGGCTTCGGAAAACACGGAAGTCCTGTTTATGATCGGCCTGTTTTCCTTGATCGATGTTATTTTGGAGCAGCCGATGCCCGAGTTGATGGCACAAATGTCGGTGCCTGCCGAGGTGTCCGCGCCGCTGCTGACAAAAAACGGGATGGAGGTCGTTGTGCTGGACATGCTCGCGTCCTATGAACAGGGTTTGTGGGAGGAAGTGTTAGACAAATGCGTGCAGCTGGGGCTGTCGGAGCAGAACATGACGCGGCTGTACCTGGACGCCGTGCTGTGGTGCAATGAATTTATGGAATGATATTCTGGTAGACGTTGTGGGACCGGTAAGAGGCGGACGAAGGCCACTCCCTTTTCTGCGCCATACTCCGACTGTTTCAGGGTTTTCTTTGTTTTGATTGTCGTATAGAAATAATGCAGGAGCCAGCGGGCTCCTGCATTATTTCTATTTTTTATTATATTTCTATTTTCGGTCACATGGTCACTGTCAGAAGCAGTTGCGCGGCATATCCGCCGTCGGCGCTGGTGACGCGGATAACAGACATGCCCGGTTTGACGCCGACAATTGTCTTGCCATCGGCGGCCACGGCGGCCACAGTCGGGTTGGACGACGTGCAGGTAAACGCCTTGTTGGTGGCATTGGCCGGGGCAAACACCAACTTTTCTTCCAGCAAAACGGATTTGCCTCTTTTCAGACTCATAGAGGATGTGGCAAATGAAAGGCCGCTCAGCGGTATCGCTTTCTGCGAGGCAAACAACAGGCGCACGGACGGCGCCAGGTTGACGATCGCCGAAGGGGCGGACAGGTAGTTGCTACGGCAGTCGAGTTGCGCCAGTGCGCGGCAGTCGGTGACATTCAGGCTGTCCACGTTGTTGTCCGAGCAATCCAGATACACCAGGCGTGAGAGGCCGGTCAGCGACAGCCTGGTCAATTCATTTTCACTGCAAGTGACATAGGCCAACAGGCTGTTGCCTGACAGATCCAATGACGTCAGTCCGTTATGGCCACAGTTGATGGACGTGAGCGCCGGATGGTATGACAGGTCGAGTGTTCCCAGAGCATTGTACGCGCAAAACAGCTCGGTCAGATTCTCGCAACCGGCCATGTCAAGAATGCGCAGCTGATTGTAATAGCCGACAAAGCTCGTCAGATTGGGGCAGCCGATCAGGGATAAGGCTGTCAGCTGGTTAAACGAGCAGTCCAGCCAGGTTAGCGCTTTGTTGTCAGGCAGGCTGAGCGACGTCAGCTGGTTGGAGTAGCAGTCCAGTCGTTTCAGGGCGGGGCTGCCGGAGAGATCCAGCGCTGTGATGCGGTTATACTCACAGCTGAGAGTCTGAAGCGCCTGCGAGGCGTTCAGGTTCAGCTCGGTCAGCTGGTTTCGGGCGCAGTATAATGTCGTCAACTGGTTGTTTTGTGACACACGCAGCGTTCTGAGGTTGTTAAAGGAGCAACTGAGCGACGTCAACTTGGTGTTTTGCGACACATCCAAAGTGAGGAGATAATTTCCGTCACACCTGAGCGTCAGCAGGTTGGTGAAAACGCCGATGCCCGTCAGGTTAAAAATGCTGCGAGACGAGACGTCCAGAGACGTGGTGTTGGCCAGCTGCACCGGATAGAGAGAGCCTCCTCTGGGCACCCTTAAAGCGTCATATACTGCGTTGCGGAAGTTGACATCCGGGAAGGTGGCCGCCATGTCAACCGGCAGATCCTGCCCCACATTTTCATCGTCGTTGCCGGCGGCAAAGACCTGAACGGCCGCCATGGAAAAGCACATCGCCAACGCCAGAATGAGAGTCAAAGTCCTTTTCACATTATGTCCTCCTAAAATAGAATGTCAGCTCATCTTCCAGATATTACATATTTGTCATCGAAACATCCGCGTAAAAAGTTTAGGGTTATTTGTCGGCACACCCACAAAACCGGCCCCTTTTTGGACCAGACCTCTCAATGACGACATTTGGGATACATACTTTTTACAGTGAAAAGGATCAAAAAAATCATTCTAAATACTGAATAAGAAACAAAAAGCCCCGATCTCTTGTTCGGAGATCGGGGCGCATATACTCGTGAATTTTTGCCAATTTTCAGATCATGTGGCACGCGACCCAGTGACCGGGTCTGACCTCGCGCAACACGGGTATAGTTTCAGCGCACGTGTCCGCCGCCTTTGGGCACCGCGTGCGGAAAGTGCATCCGCTGGGCGGACTAATCGGAGAGGGTACGTCGCCTTCCAGAATGATACGCTTGGATTGCGCCGCCGCTTTGGGATCGGGCGCCGGGATCGCCGACATCAGCGCAATGGTATAGGGGTGCAGCGGATGGGTGTACAGGTCATCGCTGGGCGCCAGTTCCATCAGATGGCCCAGATACATGACGCCCACGCGGTCGGAAATGTGCTGCACCATGGACAGGTCATGCGCGATGAACAGATAGGTGAGCCCTTTTTCCTTCTGCAAATCATCAAGGAGGTTGACAACCTGCGCCTGAATTGATACATCCAGCGCGGAGATAGGCTCGTCGCACACGATGAGCTCCGGATCTGAGGCCAGTGCCCGCGCAATACCGATGCGCTGTCGCTGACCGCCGGAAAACTCATGCGGATATCGGCTGGCATACGACCGCGCCAGTCCGACATAGTCGAGCAGCTGATACACGCGGTTTTGCTTTTCCTGCCCCTTGGCCAGTTTGTGGATGATAATGGGCTCGGAAATGATGTCGCCGATGGTCATGCGCGGGTTGAGCGAAGCGTAAGGATCCTGAAAGATGATCTGCATACGACTCCGAAAGGGCATCAGCGCCTTTTCCTTGAGACAGGCTATGTTGACGTCCTCGAAGAGGATTTCGCCCCCCGTGGGATTGTAGAGCCGGACAATGGTACGGCCCACGGTTGTCTTGCCGCAACCGGACTCACCCACCAAACCCAATGTCTCGCCACGCGCGATGGAAAAAGAAACATCGTCGACCGCTTTGAGCATACCCCTGTTGACGGAAAAATACTTTTTGAGGTTTTTTACTTCCAGCAGTGGCCGGTCGGACTGCTTGCGCCGCTTGTCATCCATACCGCTCACACCCCTTTCCGCGCTTGCGCCAACTGCGCAGCGGCGTACTCATGAAGCAGCCAGCAGGCACTTCTGTGGCCCTCGCTCACCGTGAAATACGGAGGGCTTTGCTCCTGACAGATCTGCATGGCGTGGGGACAGCGCCCGGCAAAAGCGCAGCCCATCGGCGGCTTAATCAGGTCGGGCGGTTGCCCCGGAATGGGCACCAGACGCTGGCGCTCGCCGGTCACGATGCGTGGCACCGACTTGAGCAGCCCCCAGGTGTAGGGATGGGACGGCTGGTAGAAGATGTCTTCTCGGGTGCCCTCCTCCACAATCAGGCCGGCATACATCACCTTGATCTCTTCGCACAGGTCGGCCACAACACCCAGGTCGTGCGTGATCAGTATGATGGAGGCTTTGAATTTGGCACGCAATTCCTTCATGAGCTCCAGAATCTGCGCCTGAATGGTGACGTCGAGCGCCGTTGTCGGCTCGTCGGCAATGAGAAGGGACGGATTGTTGGCAAGTGCCATGGCCACCATGGCGCGCTGGCGCATGCCGCCGGAAAACTCAAACGCATATTGCTTGACGCGCTCATCCGGAGAGGGGATCCCCACAAGGCTCAGCAGCTCCACGGCGCGTTCATTCAGTTGTTGTTTTGTCATGCCGGGATTGTGCTCTTTGATCACTTCCCGCAGCTGGTTTCCGATGGTATACACCGGATTGAGCGCTGTCATGGGATCCTGAAAAATCATCGAAATGCGATTGCCACGAACCTTGCGCATCTCTTTGTTTTTCTTTTCGAGCAGGTTTTCGCCCTCGAAATAAATGGCGCCGCTCTTGACCTTGCCGGGATGGGGGATGAGGCCCATCACGCCGAGCGATGTGACGCTCTTGCCGCAGCCGGACTCGCCCACAATACCGAGTGAGGTGTTGGCTTTGAGCTGGATGTCGATGCCGCGAACAGCCTGCACTTCGCCCACGGAGGTGAAAAAGGATACCTTCAGATCCTGGATATCCAACATGTATTCACTCACAACTCGCACCTACTTCCGCAGGCGCGGATCGAGCGCATCGCGCAGCCCGTCGCCCAAGAGATTAAACGAAAGAACAGTCAAACAGATGGCCCCGGCCGGGAACAACAGCCGATACGGGAAGCTCTGCAAACCCTTGACAGCGTCACTGGCCAAAGACCCCCACGACGCCATGGGTACAGCAACCCCCAGCCCGATATAACTGAGGAAAGATTCGGTGAAAATAGCGGTGGGAATGGCCATGGTGCCCATGACGATGATCTGCCCCACCGAGTTGGGAATCAGGTGGCGCAGGATAATGCGCATGGTACTCGCGCCCTGGCTCTTGGCGGCCATAACATACTCCTGGCCCTTGATGGTCATCACTTGGCCGCGGACAATGCGCGCCATGCCCACCCAGTAGACAAGCCCCAGAACAATATACACGAGTAACAGCTGCGGCCCAACGGCCTGCAGCCCTTTAAAGGCCTTCAGGCCCTGAAACCAGGCCTTCATGGGCTCCTTAAAGGTGACCTGCAGCAAGATAACATACAGCAGGAGCGGGATGGAGTCAAGAATTTCCACAATGCGCATCAAGATCATGTCCACCTTGCCGCCCATATAGCCGGAAATGCCGCCATAAAGCACACCGATGGTCAGGTTGATGAGAGAGGCAACCAAGCCGATGGACAGCGAAATGCGCGCACCGTAGACCACACGAATAAACAGATCGCGCCCGAGGTCGTCCGTGCCGAAAATATGCGCGGCACAAGGCGCCAGGTTTCTGTCCGCCCTAATCTGCAGATCGTAAGTGTACGCGGAAAACATGGGGATGATGATGCAGCTGATCGCCATGATCAAAATGATAACGAGACCAACCATGGCCGGCGGGTTGCGGCGCAGACGGCGCCAGGCGTCCTGCCAATAGGTCAGGCTGGGGCGCACAATGGCGTCTGCCTTTTCATGATCGGCGATCGGCCTGAACATTGCATTGGTGATCTTTTTCGCCTCGGTCGGCGGTGTATTTTCAGGCATCTGCTTGCCGTTGTTTTTCATGCTACTCCCCCCCCTTCCCGACACCAAGTTTAATGCGCGGATCGATCAACCCGTAAAGCAAGTCGACAACAAACGTGAGAACAATCAGGATGACCGCAAAAAAGATTGTCATGCCCATAATGGCCGTGTAGTCGCGTCCTGTGATGGACTCCACATACAGGCGCCCGATACCAGGAATGGTAAATGTTCTCTCAACGACAAAGGAACCGGTGAGCAACGCGGCAATCAGCGGCGCCATATAGGTGATTACGGGAATCAAACCGTTTTTCAGGGCGTGTTTGAGCACAACCTTGGTCTCGGAGATCCCCTTGGCGCGCGCCGTCCGGATATAGTCCTGCTGCAAAACGTCGAGCATGGAGGACTTGGTGAGCCTTGTGATAAACGACAGCGGATAGCCGCACAAGGCCGCCACAGGCAAGACCATCGCCTTCCATGTCTCCATCTTGGAGGAAATGGCGGGGAACCACCCAAGCTTCATGCTGAAAATATACATCAGCAGCGCCGCCATGACGAAACCGGGTATGGTTATGCCGATGGTGGCGATGAGCATGACGACGTAGTCGGCCGACTTGTTTTGCCTGAGGGCGGCGATAATGCCCAAGGGAACCCCCAGCAGGATGACCACAATCAAGACAGTGCCCCCGAGACGCATCGTGTAGGGAAGGCCTTTGGCGATGATGTCGGCCACCATTTGATCCTGGTGCTGGAACGAAGGGCCAAAATCGCCTCTTACGGCATTGGACAGATAGTCCCAATACTGCTGGATAAGCGGGTCGTCCAGTTTGTACCTCTCGTTTAGCACTTTAATAATGGCCTCGGGCAAGGGTTTTTCACGCGTAAACGGGCCGCCGGGAATGGAATGCATCAGCACAAATGTAATCGTGATGATGCACCAAAGCGAGATAATCATCGCGAACACGCGCTTGATTATATACCTTACCATAAGACGCCTCCTTTCCCCTGCCCCTCTGACGCGCATTGCCCTTCGGTACCGGGCGCTCATTCGCTGGGAGCATAATTTGTAGAATAATCATATTTAATATTTCTACCATAACTGACGCGAATAGTCAACAAAAACGGAGCAGTGACATTTTCCACTACTGGAAAGTTCATCCTTTTACTTGTTTCGCGCAGATTTTGCGGCCCCTTTATCACAGGACAGGCGCAGCCGTCCCTAAGACTGCGGCGGCGTCTGGCTGTTGGCGGCGACGGGGCGTTGCTGCGGGCGCCCCGCAACCCGGGAGCGCATGACAAAAAAGCCGAGCGGATAAAAAATGGACCACACAACAGCGCTTTCCGGCATATAGTACTTGAAAATAGGCAGACTGACAAACACTGTCAGGACGTAAAACGCAAGCCCTAACAGTGTGGACACCAACGGGACAATATTGATGACAAACAGCAGGGCCACAACGCCCATCATCACTGGAAAGCTGTTGAGCTGTAACGAGCCGATACGCGGATTCGGAGACAGCAGCCCAAGCAAATAGTGACGGCAAATCGGCAGCCAAGCCATCCAGGCTTTGGATGCGTAAGGACTCTTCCTGGCCACTTCCGCCAGCCCGATCGAGTGCAGAATCCACAGCACGACAAAAGCGGCACCCGCGATAAAGGTCAACACAACAATGAATATTCCCAAACCGAGGAAACCGCCTAGGCCTCCGCCAACCAAACCAGCAATACCCAATTGATCCAACTCCTTGCATAAAATTTTAATGATTAGCACACGAAAACTGATGATTATACACAACAGTTTATCATCTTATCTTGTCTAGCACAAGAACAGTTTACGCCAAGCCGACGCCAAAAATCTAGGGATGCGGCTCCAGACCGACGGTCTCCTCCAAAATGTACAGCGGACGTCCCCTCACCTCGTCACAGATGCGCCCGATGTACGATCCGACCAGCCCGAGCATCAGCAGCACGGAGCCCGACACTGTCAGCGCAATGCCAAGCATCAGCAGCACTTCGGACTGAAAAAGGACGCCCGTTAGCGCGCGTATGAGTAGCGCGATGAGGTAGCACACGCCGGCGGCGCCCACAATCAGGCCAAGCACAATTGACAATTTCAGCGGTTTGTAAGAAAATGAGGTGACGGCGTCCTCCGCGAACTTCAGCATTTTTTTGAGCGGATACTTGGTCACGCCGGCAAACCGTTCTTCCCGCACATAGGGCACGGCCGTCTGCCGAAAGCCCACCCAGCTGACCAGCCCGCGCACATAGCGGTTGTGCTCCGGCAACGTGCGCAGCGCGTCGCACACCTTGCGGTCGAGCAGGCGAAAGTCGCCGGTGTCCACCGGAATATCCACTTCGGTCATGCCATGCAGCATCCGGTAAAAAAGCTTGGCAGTCGTCTTTTTGAAGGTGCTCTCTCCCTCGCGTTTTGTGCGCTGGCCGTAGACAACGCCATAGCCCTCCTTCCACTTGGCAATCATCTGCAAAATGACTTCCGGCGGATCCTGCAGGTCGGCGTCAATGACCACGACGGCCTCGCCGGAGGCGTGATCCATGCCCGCTGTGATGGCTGTTTGGTGGCCGAAGTTGCGCGAAAAGGACAGTAGCTTGACGCGGCTGTCGCCGGCGCAAATGTCGCGCGCCATTGCCATTGTCTTGTCTTTACTTCCGTCGTTGACAAATACCAGCTCATAGGGCTCGTTCGACTGCTCCATAACCGCCGTCAGGCGCTTATATGTCTCTTGGATGACTTCTTCTTCATTAAACAGAGGCACAACGACTGAGTAAGTGGGTTTCATGCGCTTCACTCCAAGTCCAAATTGGGATCGCCGGGCCGATTTCGCCCATTTTGACTTCTCTTTATTATAGCAAAGTTTTTGTCAGAATACAAACACATACAGGTAAAAACAGTGTTGCAACAAAAATTTGCGGAAAATGAGGATATTACCATGGAAAACTTAAGGCCAAGCATGCCGTTTCAGTCGCTGCACGCCATGAGCACAACCGCGCTGGCCCTAGTGGGCGACGGCGTTTTTGAGCTCATGGTACGCACACGTCTGTGCCTGGCGGGCCATTTGACAGCCAAACGGCTCCACAAAGAGACGGTGAACCGTGTGCGCGCGGGCGCACAGGCCGGATATGCCCGGGCCATTTTGGACATGCTGAACGAGGAGGAAAGGGCGGTTTTCCTCCGCGGTCGCAACGCCGATGTGCACGCAGTACCCGCCGCCTGCACCCGCGAGGAATACCATCTGGCCACAGCCCTGGAAACACTCTGGGGCTATCTGTACCTCTCCGGCCGCGCGACTCGTCTGGAAGAACTGTTTTTGTCCCTTCCGTTGGACTGACAAGGAGGCCTATCGTCTATGAGCCGTCGATCGATCTCTCCGAAAATCGTGGCGGATTATCTCGTCATTTTGTTGGGCGCATTTTGTTACGCCGCCGCAGTTGTCTGCCTCATCTCCCCAAATCAGATACCGCTGGGCGGTGTGACCGGTATCGCCGTGCTGATGGGCAACCTGTTTCAGTGGCCGGTCGGCGCCCTGGTGCTGGTGTTCAATATCCCGCTGTTTTTGCTGAGCTTTCGTTCGCTGGGTCGCCGATTTCTTATCCGCACGCTGCTGGCCACGGTGACCATCTCGCTGCTGCTCGATGTGTTGCGCCCGGTGGCGGAGCGCTATCATATTACCTACACCGAAAACCCCCTGCTGGCGGCGCTTTATGGCGGTGTGCTCTGCGGACTGGGCCTCGGGCTGATCTTTTCGCGCGGCGCCACCTCCGGCGGCAGCGACATTTTGGCCAAACTCATCAATGCCCGGTTGGAACATCTGAGCATCGGCCGCATCAACCTGGTCATCAACGGCGTCGTTATTCTGATTTCCGCCGTCGCCTACCGAAGCGTGGAGGCGGCGTTGTACGCGCTGGCAGTGCAATATGTTTCGGCCAGCGTCATCGACGGCATTCTGGTGGGTCTTGACAACGCCAGCGCCGCGTTTGTCATCACCCGGCACCCGCAGGCCATTGCCGACGCCATCATGCTGTCAATGCGCAGAGGCGTGACCTTGCTGTCCGGCACGGGCATGTACTCCAAGGAGCCCCGCGCGACATTGCTGTGCGCGGTGCGCAGCCATGAGGTCACGCAGCTGAAAAAGACCATTTTGACCGCCGACCCCGATGCCTTCGTCATCCTGACCAACGCGCGCGAGGTGCTGGGACGCGGCTTTAAAAGCTACGGCAGCTGACCAATCATCCTCTTTTACGCAGAAAGAGACCCGGCGCGCAGTCTGAGCTGCGTGAGCCGGGTCTCGGGGTTGCGACTTGTTATCGGGCGTTGGGCGCGTTTCTGTCATTGGTCGCCGGGGGCGTTTTGTCGTTCATCTTGCCTGCGTCTCCGGGCGCGCGTTTGTTTTTCTTATCCTTAGACACCGTATCACCTCTCTTTGCGGACGAGCCTGATCTTTTGGCACGCCTGATTCCTGTTACTATTTTGCACAGTTGAGCACTGTTTATACAACTTTCCCACTTATTGCCACGTTTAGCCGTTTTTTTCAAAAAAGACCCCGTAAAAGAAGGTCGCCCCCTTACCCTTCGCGGCATCCTGTGATATACTAATCGATATATGTAAAACGGGGGTGAACCGGGCAGGTGTCCCCGGTACCGTGTCATGCGGCGAGGGCGTACGTCCCTCGGGCCTGCCGTAGCTTTCCTCAAACAAAAAGGAGGAGAATGCCTGTGAAACTGACGCGCACCGGCGGCGTAGTGCTGCCTGTCTTTAGCCTTCCGGGGCCCTATGGTATCGGCGCCCTGGGCGCGTATGCCCGGCGGTTTGTCGATTTTCTGAAAAGCGCCGGCCAGACATACTGGCAGGTGCTGCCGCTGGTGCCCACCGGTTTTGGAGATTCCCCCTATCAGTCTCCCTCCTCGTTTGCCGGAAATCCCTACCTGATCGACTTGGAAGAACTGTGCGACAAGGGATGGCTGACACCGGACGAGTGCGGGTCCTTTGATTTTGGCGCCGACATTGACAGGGTGGACTACGGCCTGCTGTATGAACATCGTCTGCCCCTGCTGCGAATTGCCTTTGACAGGGCGTATCCTCAGCTGAAAAAGGAGATGGCCGCGTTTCGCAAGGCGCAGTCGCACTGGCTGGCGGACTATGCGCTGTTCATGGCCGTCAAGACCAAGTTCGGCATGGTGGCGCTTGATGACTGGCCGGATGCCGCGCTGCGTGCGCGCAAGCCCGCCGCCCTGCGGGCCGCCGGACTGGAACTGGCAGGCGAAGTGGCCTTCAACGAATTTCTGCAGTACATATTTTTCAGTCAGTGGGCCGCTCTGCGCCGCTATGCCAACGCACAAGGCGTGCGCATCATCGGCGACCTGCCCATCTATGTCTCCCGCGACAGCGTGGAGGTCTGGGCGCATCCGTCGCTGTTTTTGCTGACGGACAACGGCGCGCCGCGCGTCGTGGCCGGTGTGCCGCCGGACTACTATTCGGCAACGGGCCAGTTGTGGGGCAACCCCATTTATGACTGGCAGCGGCATGCCAAAGATGGATTTTCCTGGTGGTTGTCCCGGCTGAGGCACATGGCCGACTGCTGCGATGTGGTGCGCATTGACCACTTTAGAGGGTTTTACAACTTTTGGGAAGTTCCCGCGCACGAAGAGACGGCGCTGCACGGGCGTTTTCGCCGCGGGCCGGGTATGGCCTTTGTCAAAGCAGTGCGCGTCGCTTTTCCCGATCTGCCCATCATCGCCGAGGATTTGGGCGATCTGGACGACAAGGTGCGCGCTTTTTTCCAAAAGACCGGCTTCCCCGGCATGAATGTGCTGGTTTACGCCTTCGATCCGAATGGCGACAGCATGTACCTGCCGCACAATACGACGGTCGACCGCGTGAGCTACACCTCCACGCATGACGCCCCCTCGTTTTTGGACTGGCTGACCGGCGAAGCGTCGGAAGCGGAGCGGGCCTTTGCCGCCGACTACTTGCGCCTGCGGACGGATGAGGGCATCTCCTGGGGCGCCATGAAGAGCGTGTGGGCCAGTCCGGCCGTGCTGGCCATGTCGCCCCTGCAGGATGTGCTGGGGCTGGGCGCGGACGCCCGCGTCAACATTCCCGCTACGCTCAGCCCGCGCAACTGGAGCTGGCGTGTGCGTGAGGAGGCCCTCAACGAGGGTGTCGCAGCCGCTCTGCGTCATATGACCCGCACCTATCGACGCGGATAAAACACAAACAGATGAGGATTGTCCCATGAAAAAATGGCTTTCACGCCTGCTTATTCTCGCCATTGTGGTCGGGTTGGTGGCCGCCGGCAATATTTTTGGGCCGCGCTTACTGTATGTCTATCACGAGTGGCGAGCTGACGTCAATCTCCGGAGCGGGCAGACGCAGACCGCCATCGACCATATGGTGCCCATGTTCAATATGCGACCGGACAATGCCGACCTGGGCATGAAGCTGGCCGACGCCTACATCTCGGTGAACAACTACGCGCGGGCCGAGTATGTACTGGCGCACGGCATTTCGGCGCAGGCGGGGCACATTGAACTCTACCAAAAGCTCTGCGGCGTCTATCTCAAGCAGAACAAGCTCTGGGACGCCGTCGACTTTTTGGACGAGCTGCCCAATCCGCTGGTCAAGGAGCAACTCGATGCGCTGCGCCCCAAAGCCCCGGCGCCAGTTCCCCCGCCAGGCATATATGACCAGAGGTTGACGCTCACGCTCGATGTACCGGCTGACGCTGCGTGCTATCTGTCGCTGGACGGGGAGGTGCCGTCGATGACCGATGCCCTTTACACCGGCCCCATTGATCTGCCCGCCGGGCTGACAGAGCTCAGGGCCGTCATTGTTCAAAACGATCTGGCCTCGGCTTGGACTCTGGGCACTTACAAGTTGGAGAACATACTGCAGCCGGTCACCTTTGCCGACCCCGCGCTGGAGGACGTCATACGAAAAGAAATCGGAAAGCCGGTGGATCCCGTTATCAGTGACGAACTTTGGAAGATCGACACCCTGGAGCTGCCGGATCCGACAGACTATGTTTCGCTGGCCGACCTTGTCAACTTGACAGGTCTCACCAAACTCACACTCGTGGGCAACGGTGCGCACGTCGATATCGCGCCGCTCGCCACGCTCACCAAGCTCAAAAGCCTCACGTTGCGCAATTTCGCGCTGGACTCGCTGGATCTCGACATTTTGGCCCAGTGGGAATGGATCGAATCGCTGGATTTGCAGACCAACCGCATTGCCAGCCTGACGCCGATGTCATCCATGACCGGATTAAAGAACCTGAGCCTGCGCGCTAACAGCATTGCCGACATCACCCCACTGAGCGAACTGGAGGATCTTGTCACCCTCGACATTGCGCAAAACGCGTTGGAGGACACCGCGCCACTGGCCAAAATGGCAGGGCTGACCGAGTTTATCGCTTTTGAAAACCTGTTGACTGACCTGCGCGGTCTGCAAAAACTGAGCAATCTCAAAACGGTTGACATTTCGCACAATCATGTGACCGATCTGTCGCCGTTGGCGGACCACAAAGCCCTGACCACATTGCTGTGCGAGGCCAATCCCGTCGAGACGCTTGAACCGCTTGCCGGCTGTACCGCGCTGGAGACACTCCTGTGCACCGGCGGCTCCATTCCGTCGACTGCGCCGTTGTCCGACATGACCGCGCTGCGCGCGCTCACACTCAGTGGCAATGCGCTGACGACGCTCTCCGGGCTGGGGTCGTGCAAGGCGCTTGAAACACTGGACGTGAACAAAAATGCCATAGCTTCCGTGGAACCGCTGGCGGGGCTGCCCAAGCTCAAAGATTTGCGGGTGGAGCACAATGAAGTCAAGTCGCTGGCCGGGCTCAAGTCTTGCCCCGAACTACGCACCATCTATGCCTATGAAAACCCATTGAGCGACTCCTCCAGCGTGTTTGACGGCACAAAGATCACCCTCTACAAGGGAAACGCGTAGTGGTACGCAGGCCGCGGGCAAAAAGCGGGTCAGCAAGATTCTGACGGCTTCGCCGTCGCGCGACACGTTTTTCCCAAAAGATGGGGAACAACGGCCATTATTACAGCAAGCCCCGCAGAGGATTCCTCTGCGGGGCTTGCTTTTGATTGGATTGCACCGTGCGCCGGACGACCGACAGACGGGGCTAAATCGTCACGGTGACAAGAATCTGTGTGACCAGGTTGCTGCCGTCAAGCGCCTTGACGGTGATGACGGCCATGCCGCTTTTGACACCGAGTGCGATGCCGTTGCTGTCAACGGTGGTGACAGCACTGTTGCTGCTTGAGAACGACCAGTTGGGGTCAACATTTGGCGTCGCCTGGAGCATGCCGGACAGGTCGACGGTCCTGCCGCGCCTCACAGAGGTGGACGACGGGCTCAGCTTGAGAGAGGTCAGTTTCGGTATGAGCGCGTCGCGCGCGCGACTCAGCGCGGCCACGGCTTCCTCCATCTCTTCCTGCGTGGGATCAAGCGCTGTCAGCACCGCTTTGGCGTCGACAATGGCCTGTGTCAGGACGGCAAAAGATTGGATGGAGTACGGGGCGGCGCTCACGGCTTCCGCGTCGGCGATGGCGGTCTTCAGCGCGACCCGGCTGAGCATGCCGTCATATTTCACGGACGCGGCCACGGGGGTGTCTTTGTAACCATATATCTCAATTTCCGAGAGTCGATTGGACGTTCCGTTGCCGACCGCCGTGACATTGAGCCTCAAATACCGACCCTGTGCAACGGACTGCAGAGCGCCTGTGAAGTTGACGGCGGCTGCGTCCGTGACAGTCAGGACGTTGTCGTATGTGGCGTTGTCACGCGAAACAGCCACGGTAAAGTCTTTGGCGCGGTAGTTGGCGGACGTGCTGTAGAGCTTGATCTGATTGATGTTGACGGTGGCGCCCAGATCGATGACGGCGTTGGCCGGTACCGTGCCGTTGGCGTAACTTGAGGTGCTCAAGTTGCCGTCGGTCAGGCGGGCCGCATTGGTGTAGCCGGTGGCGGTTTTTCCGCGGGCATGGTTGCCGAACATCGGCACGGTTACAGTGCCTGTTTCGGTGACCTGGTTGACCAGCACATAGTTAGCAAAGTCGCGCACCGGAGCGCCGCGCGCCAAATCCAGCCGGGTGCCAGTGAGGTCGAGATACCTGAGTGCCGGGAAGCCTGCGCGGTCACCGAAGACAAGCTCATTCAGCGGCAGGCCGGTCAGACTGACATACTGCAGCGCCGCGCTGCCGGTGATATCCAGCGACGTCAGGTTCGGCAAACCTGTCAGCGCGGTTTCAACAAGATAGAGCAGGTTTGGGTTGTTCTTCAAGTGCAGGGACGTCATGCCGGGCGGGAAGATATTTTTGTCCACAAGTGTGATGAGCGGATTGCCGGACAGGCAAACCTCTTTGGCGGACAGGAAACAATTCAGCCCCGTGTAGTCGGCAATGCTCAATCCGTTCAGATCGACAGCACCCGTGAAGCCGACGACATCCGACATTGTGGCGCCCACATTGGTTTGCACCCATTGAAGGAAGACAGGATCCGGGAAAACGGCCGAGAGATCCGCCGGTTCTCTGAGAATCTGGGGCGCGGCCTTATTGCCGGCATAATCTTCCATGACAATACAAACAAATTTGGCGGTGGACGTGAAGTTGAGACAGGCCTTGGCGGAGCGCCCGCGGATGATCATCGGGCGGTAGGTATTGCTGGACAGGTAGGTAACCAGGAAGTTGCGGAGCGCGCCGTCTTCATAGAAGTACATGTAGCGCCAGTCCCGTGTGTTTGGCATCGGCAGACTCAATGCGTCGCCACTCCAGCGCCAGTTTTCGACATAGGGATCACAGACCGTGTCGATAAAACGGCCGCTGAGGGAAATCGGATCGCTGTTGCCCTTTTTCACCGACACGACATATTCATCGCCATTGGTGGGCATGCCGGAAAAGGTGTATGATTTCTGTTCAACGGCGGACACATGAATGTCGATCACTCGATCGGTCGGTACATTGACAGTGGATAGCGCGACAGTCACATCGGCTTTCTCACCCCAGGAGACGGTCAGCGTGCCGTCGGCCTCGGATTCGGCCGTCAGCGTTTGTACGCCGCTTGTCAGGTCAAAATTGACTGTGGCGGCGGGCCCCTCCTTGCCGTCGACGCCCACAGGGGCCACTTTAATCGCGCCGGATTTGGCGGGCAGGTTCTTGATATAGTAGAAACCGTCATATTTGCCGCCCACGTAGGTGTCGTTGACATACACGTTGTAAGCTCTCACGCCGGTGTTGTAATCCGCGCGATCCCATCTGACGGTCATTTCGTTGCTGCCGGCAAAGGCGTTGACCACGCCCAAGCCGGTGGGAGCAGTCAGCGCCGGCGCCGAACCGTCGGTCAGACGGATTTGACCGATATTCACCTGGTAGCCGCTGATGGTGCTCACGCCCGCGTCAAAGACCAGGCCCAAGACCGCGATGTTGCGGCCGGCATAGGCCGAGAGGTCAATGTCGGCTGTGATCCATCCGGTGGTTTTGGCGCCGCTGTTGGGAATGGAAATCTTCTCCACGACGGTGGGTGCGTCTGTGAACATAAGGGCCAGTTTCAGCGCGGACGCGTCGTCGGCGGAGGATTTGGCATAGGTCAGTTCCACATGGGTGGCGCTGCCTACCGCCAAGTCGGTTTTATAGAGGCGCAGCAGGTTTTCGGCGTTCAGCGCGCCACTGACGACCAACGAGCTGCCGCTGTTGTAACCGCCCAGCTGGACGTAGTTTTGGCGGGTGGGATCGGTTTTGTAGCCGATGCCATAGTCAAAGTCGACGGCCAATTTGTTGCCGACGGTTTCCTGCCACCATTGCCAAGTCACGGGGACATCCTGGAGGCTCATGTTGGACCACTCTTCGTCGTTTGACACGGCGCCGTTGCGATAGAAGCGCAGGCCATGGCCAGTGTTGAACGAGGAGTAGAAATGGCTTCCGCCGATCACCGAGCGCTCGGCTATGACAGAGGCGATTCCTTTCCAGTCGGTGTTGCTGGCATAGACGTCGCCCGCTGTGTTGACAGCCGGGCACACCGTATTGGTGGGGTCAGCGTTGGGGCCGGACCACCAGAGCTGCTCGCGCACCTTGGTCATCCACTGGTAATCGTTTTCGGCGCGGTGTCTGACCGGATAGGACAGACTCATGTCTTCGTCAAGACCGGCGTGTACAAAGTCGGCGCCCAACGTGGCGATGCTGCTTTTGGGGATACCGGCGGCATTTACCTTGGCGGCCAAGTGTTTTTTGTTGGTGTCGCTCCAGCGGTTTCCACCGGCTTCCAGCCCGGCAAACACCGTGTCGTAGAAATTGAGGCTGGTGCCGTTTTGCGCGTTAAAGGCATTCAAGTAGGCCAGCGCTGTGTCGGCCTGCGTGACAGAGGAGGTGTAGTCCAGGAAGAAGGAGTCGCTGACCTGCTCGTGCGTCTCTTTGTCATAGAGCATATTGATGTTGCTGTTGGCCAGCGTGCGGGCAAAGGCGTTGTTCCCGTCTGTGGTGTTGAGGGAGTCGTACCACTGGACGTACAGGCCGCCCGCGCGCAACGCTTTGAGGAACGCGATGTAGTCGGGAATGTCGGCTGTCGTCACATTGGGGCCGGCCTCTTCCTGGTTAAAAAAGTAACCGTCGTAGCCAAAGTAGCGGGCCATCTCAATGAGTTTGGCCGCGACGGGGAAGTTGCCGTTGTTGTCTTTGACCAGCATCTGCTTGTATGTTTGCTGGCCGCGGTCGTTGTTGGAGAAGAAAATGCAGGCCAGCGATATCACGCCGTTTTTATGGGCGGCGTCGGTGTACGTCGGGTTGGGCAGGTTTAGGATGCCAAACTCAAACCACTTCTGTTGCCAGTCGGCCTGTCCCAGCGCATCGTAGTACTCTGGCGGTGTGTAGGCGCTGGCGGCGCCGTGCCAAGGGCTGAAGAAGTCCGTATACTGCCAGAAGGAGAAATGGTTCTGCGCAAATTTGTTGGTGTAGGGCGCATTTTCGATAAACGCGTTGCCGTAGTCGCCGGTGAGATTAAACATCTTGACTGTGGCGGGCAGCTGTGGGTTGGCCTGTGTCGCGGACAGCGGAGCGATGCGGGGTTGCAGCGGGACGAATGACCGCAGCATGGCGGCGTACGGATCAGTTTGAGGAGACCAGTCGGCGATCTGTCCGCTGGTATACCCATGGACACTGGGTTGATTGATCCCGTGTGCGGCCGCGCCCTCAAAGGGCCAGGTGTCGCCCGCCAGCGCCGTGCCGGACAGGCATGAGAAGACCATCAGGACGGCGAGCACGAGCGCCGCCCGCTTGCGAAGAGCAACAGAAGCGTTTGACATGATAGGGCTACCTCCTTCAATCGTTGAGACACCATGTGTGTTTTCCGCCGCATCGGCAGTGCTTGTCCCCTCAGTGCATATGTACGAAAACGCGCCGACGGCGGCAGTTGATGATGTAACCCGTGGATTAGATCATCATTTCTGCCACCGTCAACGAAACATTTTCGCTTTCTGTCGCGCACGGCTGTGGCGTCCTTTCATGGTGCGTTCCACAGCGCTATTATATCATGTTTTTCCAAAAAAACCAGATATTAGAAAACAATTTTATACGTCTTAATCTGATAGGGCAGAATGCTGTCGACAAAAACACAGCCCTGACCGGTCAGCTGTTCCACCGGCTGCTCCAGCGCGTCGCACACCCACACCTCGCGAGCGGGCTTGTACAGTGTCAAATGAAGCTGACCGCGGCGGTTATGGTACTCGTACAGGCGCAACACAGCACTCTGGCCGTCCTCGCCGGCCTTGACCGTCTCGAGCATGACATGCGGCACATCCACCGACACAAAGGAAAACGGCGCGTCAACATGTCCTTGCACGGCGTAAGCCGGCTGGTTGAGCATGGCCGCCGCGACGGCTGTTTCGCCTTCGCGCCAGTCGCCTGCATGCGGATAGAGCGCGTAGGTGAAGACGTGGCGCTCCTGGTCGGTGTGCGGGTTGGGCTCGATGCCTGATTTGATGAGCGTCAGCGCAATTTCGCTGTCGGACACCGAGTGGCCGTATTTGCAGTCGTTGAGGAGGCTGACGCCGTACCCGCCCTCGGAGAAGTCCATCCACTTGTGTGCACAGGACTCAAACCGGGCCACGTCCCAGCTGGTGTTTTTGTGCGTGGCGCGCTTGACATTGCCAAACTGAATGTCAAATGTGGCCTCGTCGGCGTGGATATCCACCGGAAAGTGCACTTTCAACAGGTGTTGATTCTCGCGCCAGTCGACGACAGTCTCAAAGTCTATGCGGCGGGTGTCGGCGTAGAAATGGATGCGCTGCTTGATGTCTGAAGAGGAAAAACGCTTTTCAACCTCCAGTGTGGCGCGCACGGGGCCACGATCCGTCCAGCGCACGCTGACGATGTCTTCCACATTCCAGCTCTTTTCGGTGTAGAAAATGTCAATGTCCCAGTTGTCGTAGTAAATCGGCTTGTCCTCATATACGCACAACCGATTGGCCTGCTGCCCGGGTTGGACGACTTCGCGGTGGTTTTCCTTATCAAACAGGGAGGAAATGGAACCTGTTGCGTCAAAGCTCACGCGATAAAAGGGGGTTTCAATGCTGTCATCATGAATGACAAAAGGAGACGCAGTTTGTGTCACGCTTGGTGAAAAAGACATGTATCCTTTGGCGGGCAATCCTTTTACAAAGGAAATGGCGCCTTCGGCGGTCTGTTGTACGGGGTACACGTGCCCCGCGCCGTCGGCAATTGCCGTCGCGTCGAGCGAGCCCAGACAGACCACGTCGTCGCGCACAAAACCCAAGGTATTGAAGATCACAATGTCGCTGCCGTCGCCGGCCACCTTGCTCAGTGCCGTGCGGAGCAATGCCTGCCCCTGCGCGGCGATGGCGTCATACTCGATTTTCGTCTGTTCATAGACAGCGGCAATGCACGTGCCGGGCAAAATGTCGTGGAACTGGTTGAGCAACACAATTTTCCACATGTCCTCCAGTGGCTGTTTGGGGTAATCGGCCCCCGCCAGCAAAGACAAAAGCTCAAGATCCATGAGCATCAGCTCGCTTTTGCGGTTGGCACGTTTGTTGCGTGCCATGGACGTATAGGTGCCGCGGTGGTATTCAAAGTAGAATTCGCCCACCCAGGTGGCCAGTTGCTTGTTGTCTTTGACGCGGGCTGCCAGCCGATCGAAGTAGTCGGCGGAAAAACCCTGTCTCACGGCCGGCACTCCGGTCAGTCCGCCCGCCAGACGATGGGAGGTCTCCAGCATGTTTCTTGTCGGCCCGCCGCCGCCGTCGCCAAAGCCATAACAGATGAGCGTCTCGTTGTTGATTTCCTTGTCCTGATAGCGCGTCCAGCTGCCCATGACGGTGTCGGGGTGCAGTTCCCCGTTGTACGTGGTGAAAAACCGCTCCGGCGCCTGCTTGATGCCGGGAGTGGTGATCAGGTGGGTGAGCACCTCGCTGCCGTCAATGCCGCGCCACACAAGCGTATCGTGCGGCACGCGGTTAAACTGGTTCCAACTCAACTTGGTGGTCATAAAGTAGTCGATACCGCACATCTTCATGATTTGCGGCATGGCGCCGGAGTAACCAAAGACGTCCGGCAGCCACAACACGCGGTTGTCCAAATCAAATTCCTCTTTGAAAAAGCGCTTGCCGTACAGAAACTGGCGTATGAGCGACTCGCCGGAAGACAGATTGCAGTCGGCCTCCAGCCACATGCCGCCCTCCGGCTCCCACCGGCCCTCGGCAATGCGCGCCTTGACTCGCGTGTACAACTCGGGGTAGCGCGTTTTCAAAAAATCATACAGTTGCGGCTGGCTGGACATAAACCGATATTCGGGGTACTCATCCATCAGTTTGAGCACGGTGGCAAAGCTGCGGGCCACCTTTTCGCGCGTCTGCTCCACGGTCCACCACCAGGCCACGTCGATGTGCGTATGCCCGATGCAGGTGGCCATCACGTCGGAGTGTCCGGACAGTTTTTCATAGATCTCTTTTGCGATATACGTCCGCGCGGCGTTCACCGAATCTGAAAACGCCGCTGAGGGCACCTGACGGAAATCCAGCAGGTTGATGGTCTTGTTGAGCGCGGACTCCAGATCAAGGCGGGTCTTCGTCTCCTCTTTCATACTCTCAACGGCCTGCAGCGGGATCAGAATGTCGTAATACAGACCCAGTGTTTGCTCGTCTACCGCCTGCATCTCGACAAGCAGCTGAAAATCGCTGTGCAAGGTGCCGGTATAGGACTGCAAATCGATCTGATACACTTGTCCCGCTTTGGCGCAATCGGTCACACGCACTTCGCGGTGGTTCATGTCAATGCCCTGAATGATGTCTCCATTTAGGAACAACAAAAATTGCGGATTTTTCCCGTCGTCCCACTCGTCGATCTGCGTGCGCACGCGCAACCAGAGCGGACGGCCGTCATGCGAGTCGGGCACAGTAAACTGTGTCCGGAACCACCAGTGCTTGTCGGGTCCTGTCCAATGCATGACAAGGCTGTTGAAGTCTCCCCAGGTGGCGGGCGCGGCTTCGACGTCGGCCGGACGCAGGAAGTTGCCCTCTTTGTACTGCCATTGTGTCAGCGGCACGGCCGTGACGACCGCGTTCTTTTTTAGCTGGTCGGCGATAACCTGTACGCGCTCTTTGACAAAAATCATGACGATACCTCCAGCGAATTGGTCTTCATGTGGCGCATCAAATCATCCACCGTCGTAAAGGCAAGGCCCATAACGCTGTCGGCGCAGCCATAATAGATGGCGATACGCCCGGTGGCGGGATCGGTCAGCGCCGAGCAGGGGAAGACCACATTCGGCACGTCGCCCATGCACTCATACGGCATGTGAGGCGCCAGCAGATAGTCGCGCGAACGCAGTTTGACCTCCCAGGGTTTTTCCAGGTCAAGCAGTGCGCAGCCCATACGATAGACAAAACCGTTGCAGTTGGCCAGCACCCCGTGGTAAATAAGCAGCCAGCCCTCGTCCGTTTCGATCGGAATGGGACCGGCACCGATTTTTGTGGACTGCCAGGAGGGGATGGCACTGCCCGTGGCGCCCATCACAAAACGATGGCGGCCCCAGAACTCCAGATCCGGGCTCAAACTGCAAAAAATATCGCCGAAGGGGGTGTGACCGCTGTCGCTGGGCCGGGAGAGCATGGCATAGTGCGCCCCGATCTTGCGGGGAAAGAGCACACCGTTTCGGTTGTATGGCAAGAAGGCGTTTTCGATCTGGTGAAATGTGCGAAAATCCGTTGTGCGTGCGATGCCGATTGTAGGGCCGTGGTAGCCGTTGCACCAGGTGACATAGTACTGATCGTCAATCAGGCAGACGCGCGGATCATAGCGGTATTCACGCCGCGTGACCTCGGGATCGCCCAAAAAGGAGAGCGGCTGGTGACTGATATCCCAGTGTATGCCGTCCTTGCTAAACCCGGCGTAGATGTCCATATCGATCGCCTTGGAATCAATGCGGAAAATACCAGCAAAGCCCCCCTCAAATGGAACAACGGCTGAATTGAGCACGCTATTTGCGCTGGGGATGGCGTCCCGGCCGATGATCGGATTTTCGCGATAGCGCCAAACGGGATCTTGACAGCCTTGCGGCCTGTCCTGCCAAGGGAGATTGCTCAACGGGGCGCCCGTCAATTTACTCATAGTTGCCTTCCTTTTGTCATGAATTATTAAAATACCTGATTGTTGAGGGCAGGTCAAAAGATGACCTGCCCCCCATATACTGCGTGTTGTGTGTAATGCTTATTGGCCGAACGCGTCGACTTGTTTCTGCGCCTCGGTCATGATGGTGTCCATGCCGGCGGCTTTCAGCTCAGCGATCATTTTGGGCACGGTGGTTTCCGGATCGGAAGCGCCGGTCAGCAGTTCGAATTTGTACTTGTCAAACACGGCGTTGCAGTTGGCCACTTCGGTGGTCAGGCTGCTGACGTCGAGCACAAAGCCCAGAATGACAGAGGCGTCGGCGCGCTCGTTGAGGGCTTTGACGGCGTCCCACTGGTCGGGCGGGTTGGGGCTGACGGAAGCCATAGTGAAGAAGGAAGCCTGAGAGTAGGCCGGCAGGGTCCACACGTCGTTGATGCGCTCAATCACGTTGTCGCTGACGGTTTTCCAGTTCTCTCCTTCGATGCCGTAGGCCAGCATGTTTCTCAGCTGCGGGTCGGTGTTGGCCAGCTCGAGGAACTTGATGCACTCGGTCTTGTGCTGCGAGTTGGCGGAGATGGCGTTCATGGAGCCCTGGATGGTGCTGGTGGTGTACATCGGGCCAAAGATATCCTGCATGACGTATTTTTCAACGCCTTCGTTGATCTGATAGTTGACTTCGGCGCCCGGGAACGCTTGGGCGGAGAAGAAAGCTCTGGTCTTCGGGGTGTCATCAAGCGTCGGCGCATCGGAGTTGATGATGCCGTCGTTGTACCAGCTGTGCAGCAGCTTGAGGTTTTCCATCATTTCGGGCTGCTCAAAGACCGAGACAACCTTCTTGGAAGGGTCGTTGATTTTCACGCCGATGGGCTTGAAGCCCAGTGTCATGTCGTCGTAGTCGTTGACAAGACCGTTGAAACCGTCGGCTTTGCCAAGGGGCATCGGGTAGAAGCTCTTGCCTTCGCCGGCTTTGATGTCGCGCAGGGGTTTGTCGAGGTCCTGGAGGGTTTTGATCTTGGTGATGTCGATGTTGTACTTCTGGACATATTGGTCATCCCAGACATAGTACTGGGTCAAAGAAGAATCCTTGTAGGTCGGCACGGCATAGATCTTGCCGCCGATTCTGGTGCCGTCCCAAACTTTTTCGGGGATGAAGCTGTAGAGGTTGGGCGCATCGGACTGCACGAGGTCTGTGATGTCGGCAAAAGCGCCGACCATGTTGAAGCGGTTGTAGTTGGTGTTGTTGACAAACAGAATGTCAAAGGCTTCGCCGGTGTTGACAATGGTGTTCGACTTGGTGTCGTAGTCGCCCCAGCCGGCCACTTTGATCTCGAGTTTGGCGCCAATTTTGTCGGCGATATACTCATTGATCTTGGCTACGCCGGCTTCGAGGTTTTGAGGTTGTGTGCCAATCTGCCACCACACGATGGTGGGCAGATCAGAGGAGGCGGGCGTAGTGGCATCAGCCGGAGGTGTGGTGGCGTCGCCCGCAGGCGGTGTGGGGGAGTTGGCGGCAGGAGCGCCGCAGGCAGCCATCAGGCCGACAAGCAGCACGACCGCGCACAGGAGCGCGAGAACCTTGGTCGTCTTTTTCATTTTTTCCTCCTATTAAGTCTTCACGAAGTATTTGTTAATCCGGGAAACCCGGATTGAACGCACTGGATGGTGTCAGCCCTTGACGGCGCCGACGGTGAGACCAGAGATAAAGTACTTTTGGAAGAAAGGATAGGCGCAGGCGATGGGGATGACGATGACAACGGCAATGGCCATACGCGCGGACTCCTTGGGCAATGAGGATCGGATCTGTGCGACGGACGCGCCCATAATGTTGGCGTTGCGCGCCAAATACTCAATTTCGCCCATGACCCTGTTGAGAAGCGACTGCAAGGTGTTCAAATTCTGGTCGTCGATATACAGCATGGACTGGAGCCAGTCGTTCCAATACGCAAAGCACAAAAACAGACCGATTGTAGCCAAAACCGGCAGCGAAATGGGCAGCACGATGTTGAAAAACACGCGCAGCTGGGCGGCGCCGTCAATTTTGGCCGACTCGATGAGCGCGTCGGGGATGGTCAGCTTGAAGAAGGTGCGGCTGATGATGACGTTAAACGACGTTACGCACAGCGTCAGTATGATGGCCCACATGGAATCCTTGAGCCCCAGCAGATTGGAGACAACAAAATAACTGCCTACCATACCGCCGTTAAATATCATCGGAATAAATACCATCCAGCTGAGCGTCTTTCGGAGCCGATACTGAGGACGCGAGAGAACATAGCCCAAGCTGGAGGTCAACAGAACGCCGATAATAGTGCCGGTAACCGTGACAAACAGGGAGTACCCCAGCGAACGTAAAATCAGCGCGCTCTGCTGCAACAGGAAAGCATACCCATCCGACGAAAACTCGCGCGGGATCATCTGGTATCCAAACTCACGGATGGACGCCTCAGATGACAGTGACATAGAGAGGATAAGCAGAAGGGGGATCACCGTTATGGCAATCAACACGATAAACAGCAGATTCAACAGGATGTTGGTAAGTGGCTTGATGCGGTTAAATTTCAACAGCGTGCCGTCGCTATCCACCTTTTTGGCCATGGAACGCACCCCTTTCTAAAAACTATTCTCAATTTCGGTCAGATCATTGCGCTTTCGGCGTCGGCTCGCTTGACAAGCCAGTTTGTGATCAACACCAAAATACAGCCCACGGTCGATTGAATCAGCGCCGTGGCCGCCGCCATGCCGGCCGTTCCCGTTTTGATCATGGAGTACGCGTATACGTCGATGGTGTACGTCACGTCAAACAGAGAATTGGAGCCGCGCGGCACCTGATAGAACAGACCGAAATCGGAATAAAAGATGCGCCCGACATTCATGATAAACATGGTGATGATAATCGGTTTCATCAACGGCAGCGTGATGAACTTGGCCTGTTGCCACTTGCTGGCGCCGTCGATGACAGCCGCCTCATAGTACGACGAGTCCATGCCGGTGATGGCGGCCAAGTAGATGACCATGTTGTATCCGAGGCTTTTCCAGACGTTCATAAACGTCAGGATATATGGCCAGTACTTCGGTTCCCGGTACCACTGAACGGGCGCTCCGCCCGCGGCTTCAATCATATTGTTCACGATGCCCTTGTCAAAGCTTAAAAATCCCCAAACGGCGGCCGCGATGACCACCCAGGAGAGGAAAAACGGCATAAACAAAATGGTCTGGTAGGTTTTTGTCAGGCGTCTGCTGTACAGCTGGCCGATCAAAATCGCCAGCGTGACCGGGATGACAATGTTGAGCACAATAAACAGCGCGTTGTAGCCAATGGTGTTGCGCACGATGATACCGATGTCGTTAAACGTCAGCAGCGACTCGAAATTTTTCAGCCCTGTGCCGCCGGCCCAGGGGCTTTGGAGGGCGTTGGCAAAAAAACCCTGGCCGGGACTGACATTTTTGAAGTCCTTGAAAGCCAGCAGAAGCGCCACCATCGGCAAAAAACAGAACACAGCATACCACACCGTCGTGGGCAGTGCAAGTATCGTCAGCTCCGTATCGTCACGAGACCATCTTGATCGCTTGAGTCTGGGGCCTTTTGTACTCATTACCACACCTCCGGTTATGCGCGCTCGCGCTTTTCGTCACACTGGGCAAAATATATTATACCATACCACTTTGGCTGGCAACAGTCAATAAATATTACATTTTAGTACGAAAACGATAGAATCCAGATTGTAACTGCATTGGAAAAATATTTTCGCCCGGGCCGTCCGAGGCGTTGGACACGACGAAAAAATTGACAGAGAAAACGAAAAATGATATCATTCTATTGGGACAAAAGGGGGGATGCGGCGTGATTTTGTCTCGAAAGGTTCACAAGTCATCGCTCTCCGCAGCTGCACGCGCGCTGGCTGTCATTGTGACGCTCATATTCTTGCTGAGCGGGTGCACAGAGCCGAAAGTAAAAGGTTCGGCGGACAGCGCCGCGCTCAACAGCAGTTACCCCACCTTGAAGTATTATACCATAGGCACACCCGACCCCGATATCGAAATTGTCAATGAGGCCCTCAACCAATTGTTGGAGAAAAAGTGCAACCTGCGTGTAGAATACATTAAGATCGGATGGAGCGACTACGGCAAAACACTGAGCAGCCTCATCAACTCCGGGGGCGATTTTGACCTGGCCTTTGCCACTAACCTGGATCAGGGTGATTTTTTTGGCAACGCCAAGAGAGGCGTCTGGCTGGAACTCGACCCCTATTTGGGGACTGTTGGCAGAGAAATGTATGACGTCATCAATCCAAACCTATGGGACGGCATGAAAATCGGCGGCAAGATTTACGGCGTGCCCACCAACAAGGAAATAGCCGTGCCCGAGTGGTGGATTTACGACCAGGCGCTCATTGAGAAATATCAGATCGACATTACCCGGTATCGCACACTCGAGTCGCTCGAACCGCTGTTTCGTCTCATCCATGAAAAGGAACCCAACTGCACGGTCATGAAGCTCGACCAGTTCGCCCACAATTTTTTCGCGCTGGAAAATTATGAATACCTGCTCGACAAAAGCGTGCCGCTTATGGTGCGCTCTACAGACGCGACACTCAGCGTCGAGAGCATTTTTGAAACCCCGCTGGCTCTGCAGACGCTGCGGACGCTGCGCCGGTACTATCAGGCCGGGTACATCAACGAGGACGCCGCCGTGTGCACCGACGTTGGCCCTGACGAAACCCGCAGCGTATTCTGGCGTGAGGGTGGAGGCGGTCCCAACGCCACGGCCTCCTGGAGCAAGGACTTCGGGTACAAAGTGGTCGCCCAGCAGGTCACCGACTCCATTGTCACCACAGAGTCGGCCCGTGGAGCCATCATCGCGGTCAACGCGCGCACGCGCTATCCCGAAGAGTGCATCCGTTTTCTCAACGCGCTCAACACCGATCCGGAAATCCGCAATCTGCTCAACTTCGGCATTGAAGGCATGCACTATGACCTCACACCCGAGGGTCAGGTGGACGTCCGAAAAGACAGTGGCTATGTCGGCGTGCAGTACACGCTGGGCAACTGGTTCATATTGAAAACCCTCAGGGGCGACCCTGTGGACAAATGGGACATCTACAAGAAGTTTAACCAAGCGGCCGTCAAGTCTCAGTTACTGGACTTCGTGCCCGATGTCTCGGATCCGCAGCTGGCCGCGCAAATTGCCGCCGTGGGCGCCGTGACAAACCGATACTACACGGCCCTGATGACCGGCACGGTGGATCCGGACGTCATGCTGCCCAAGTTTAATGATGAGCTTCGCGCAGCCGGCCTGGAGCAGATCAAGGAGGTCTTCCAGCGACAGCTCGACGAATGGAAGCAGGCCAAAAGGCTGGCGACGCCATAAAGATGAAATGAGTCCGACGGAAAGGAGCAGCCCTGTGGAAAGACCCCGTCAGTGGCATGTGCCTGAGCTGCTCACGCGGCAGGTGTACAGAACGCCGTTTATCGTTTACACGCTGGCCCTCTTTGTCGTGTGCCTGACATTGGCCGTCGCGCTGTACGCGCTCATCATCAATTCGCAGGTGTCCCAGATGCGGCAGGAGACACAGCGATCCTTTGCATATGCACAAAATACCATTGCACAAAACATTCAAAAAGTGGACAATTACTTTCTGACACTCTACTCTGATTACAATCTACCCGAGCAGCAGGATTTTATGCGGTTTTTTGGAAACAATGCAGAAACATATATGACATTGCGCCTTAACGAGACCACCTCTTACAACGCGGGCAGCTTCTTGGAGAACATTAAAAACTTCGTCTCCTCCAACCGTTACGCCATACGGCGCATCTCTTTTGTCGCGCCCGACAACGCCAACGTGATCCGTTACGAGGAAACCGGCAACTCGCAAATCAGCTTCCGCATGCCCCATAACGCCGTCGGCGTCGAGCACGACATCTCTGATGGCTATGTGTATACGCGCAAACTCCTGCGGCCCGGGCGCCAAAGCGCCGTTTTGGGTGACGTGAGCTTTCTCATCTCGGCCGACACCATATTTGAGGATTTGAAAAACAACACCGCCATCGACTCGGCCGTGATGAGCGCCGGCGGCGCATTGTACTACACGGCCGACAGCACCGTCATCCCGCAGTTTCAGGCGATCTATGAGGGGGCCAACAACGAGGGCATCCTCGGCAGCGGTCTGCTGGGCATGCTGCATTACGCAACCTTCACCTCCGATCGCTATGGTTTCAAAGTCATCTCTACTATCTCCAATCGGCAGATCGTAAGCCAGAACAGCGCGTTGTTTGTCGTGGTCATCCTGGGCACGCTGTTTATTTTCGTGTCCATCACAATGCTCATCGCCACCCGCATGAATTATGACGCGCGCGCTCTCAACCGCATCATGGCCGTCATCGATCAGGCCAAGAGCGGCCACTTTTCCGCCATCGAGCTGGGCATCCGGAAGGATGAGTTTGGGATCATCGCCCAGAACCTCAACGACATGTCCATGCAGCTGCGTGAGCACATTCACCGCGAATACATCCTGCGCCTCCGGCAGATTGAGGCCGACATGCGCACCCTGCAGCAACAGATCAACCCCCACTTCCTGTACAACACGCTGGAAGTGATTCGTTCGTGCGCGCTCATCAACCGGGACGACAACGTGGCCGACGCCATTTACAACCTGGGCGGCATGTTTCGCGACATGATCAAGGGGGGCGACGAGGTGCAGCTCAAAACGGAAATCAATATACTATCCAAGTATTTGAAAATTATGGAATTCAAATTTTCGGACAAATTCTTTTATCAGATCGATATTTCACCGGAGACGCTTGAGCGCAAAACCATCAAGTTCTGGATGCAGCCGCTGGTGGAGAATTTCTTTGTGCACGGTTTTGACAGAGCCAGTGATTTCAACCTGCTGCTCATACGAGAGCGGCCGTATGAGGACGGCGTGTGCATCGAGTTTACCGACAATGGCGCCCAGATACCGGAGGCACGCCTTGAGGACATTAACACGGGGTTGTCGGAGCTGGCGATGCACGGCACCAGCAGCGGCGGCATCGGGCTCAAAAACGTGTACGCGCGTCTTCTGTACTACTATGGCGAACATATGAAAATGGGGATACGCAACAACGAGGAGGCAGGCGTCACTGTCTTTGTGGTGTTGCCGAAGGAGGTGGAGCGTGTACAGACTGTTGATCGTGGATGACGAGCCCTATATCATTGAGGGGCTCAAGCGTCTGCTGGACTGGGAAAAATATGGTTTTCTCCGGGTGGAGACCGCCGTCAATTACCACGAGGCCATTGAAAAGGCCATCGAACTCAAGCCCGATCTGGCGCTGTTTGACGTGTGCATTGACGGCGCGCGCGGTTACGACATCATCTCGCGGCTCAACGCGCTGCACCTGCCCACCGCGTACATCATCATCAGCGGCTTTGACGAATTTGAATTTGTGCGGCAGTCGTTCCTCGTGGGCGTGAAGGATTATCTGGTCAAGCCCATTGACAAGACGCGGCTGCAGCAGCTCGTTGAACAGGTGATTGTAAACGACCTTCACGGATCACTCGACGTCGCCAACAGCAGCGATGGCGGCGTGGATCCGGTGCTGGGTGTCGAGTACGCCTCGTTGTCAAACCTGACCAAAAAAGTGCTGCTCATCGTGCAGGGGGAGTTTCACAAGAACCTGTCGCTCAAGCAAATTGCCGATATGTTTAAGATGAACAGCACCTATCTGGGTCAGATTTTTATCAAGGAGACAAAAAAGCGGTTTTCCGAATACCTGATGCTCTACCGCCTCACGGTGGCAAAAAAGAGAATTCTCACCACGTCGGAAAAGATATCCTCCATCGCCTACGGCGTGGGCTATTCCAATCTCAACTATTTTTACACCCAGTTCAAGTCCTGTTTTGGCATGTCGCCCACCAACCTGAGGGATCAGAACCAGACAGGACGCATCGAAAACCACGAGACTTAGCCGGGTCACCGTGTACTTACCGCCTGCCGGAGAATGAACCGCAAGAAGAGTCTGTTCCGCCGGGAGGCGTTAAGCGAAGAAAATGGCATGCGGCACGCGGCCATATTTTACAAATAAGCCCAAATAAGAAAACATATGTAAAAAACTCTAATAATTGTATATTCGGTTTCCCCCGTGGTCATACTAACTGTGCGGACATATCCCGCACAACCATACATGATCAATTCAAACGGAGGGAAACACGATGAAGAAACAATCTTCAAACCGCCTACTGGACTTTTTCGCGGGCAAAGGCTTTTATGTCATACTTTTTGTCTGCTTGGCCGCCATCGGCATATCGGGGTACGCGCTGTTGTTCTCGGGCGGTCAGCCGGACTTGCAGGAGACGTCAAGCTATCTCGACGACCTGAACCTGCGCGACACGGAGGGCAATCTGGATTGGGACATCAAGACACCGCCCCCGGCCTGGGAGGACGATTCGGAACTGCTGGCACCCCCAAGCCCCGTCATTGACGCCTCCGACAGCACGGAAAGCGCAGTCGCCGCCGGCGTCAATGTCACGCCGCCCGACGTGATTGAAACGGCGCCCAGCAAGGTGGAAACCGCGCCGACCAAGGCGCCGGAAGAGACGCCGAAGCCAAAACCCGCCATTTACTTGTGGCCGGTGACTGGCAAGATTATTGTCAGCTACTCCAAGGACGATCTGGTATTCTGCAAGACGATGAACGACTGGCGCGTGCATCTGGGCATTGACATTGAGACGCCCGCCAACGCCAAGATATCCGCCGTCCGGGACGGCACGGTCGAAGATGTGTACGACGACCCGATGATGGGCACGACGGTCGTCATTGCACACGACGGCGACGTGCGCAGCGTCTATTCCAATCTCAACAAGATTCCAACGGTTGCCGTCGGCGACACTGTCAAAGCAGGCACCACAATCGGCGCCGTGGGCAATACGGCACTGGGTGAGACCGCCGAGACACACCATCTGCATCTGGAAGTCTTTAAGGGCGACAAGACGGTCGACCCGCTCGGTGTCCTGCCGGTCAGGTGACGGACGACATCCGCCCGGTGATGGTGAAGAAAACAGTCGACTCCGATTCATAGACGCTGACAACAACAAAAGAAGAGGATTTGGGTTTCCAAATCCTCTTCTTTTGTTTGCGCAGACAACGGGCCCTGACGGGCCGTCTTGATGACGCCACCTTTGTCAGGTCTGTTCCAAAGACACAAGTTTGCGCAGCGGTCTAAGCAGCATCCTGACCGTCAGACCGACAAGCACGCCGGCCGCCAGGCCGGAAAAGAGCAAAACCGGAAGATAAGAGAAGACCGCCGGCGTATTCATCACCAGCGCGGCCGCCAACAACTGCCCGGTGTTGTGCAACACCGCGCCGACCACACTGACGCCCGCCGGGCTCACCTTGTCTCCGGCCGCTTTGATCAACACGGTCATGGCGGCAAAACTCAGCAGTGATCCGCTCAGACTGTACAGGAGCGAGACGCCGCCGCCCGCCAACATCGAGATCGTGACGCATTTGACAATGACCAGCAGCAAAACGCTCGGCCATTCAAACAGGTACAACGCCGCCAACACCACCACATTGGGCAAGCCCAGACGCATGCCGGGCACCGGCATGGGAATGGCCCGCTCCACCAGGCCCAATATCAGCGCCACAGCCAGCAACACGGCCAGCAGCGTCAATTTCTTGACGGACATCCTTTGTTTAGGCAATGATATCCACCTCCGGCCGCGCGGCCGCGTCGCCCTTGAGCGCGACAAGCACTTTGTTGGGCAGGCAGGCGATGACTTGGCCCGGCCGCGTGATTTTTCCCATGCGCACGCAGTCCTGCCCAGAGCAGTCCGCCTCGCGCATCATCACGCCGTCCGGCATTACCTCGATCACGTTATGGCCCACCCGCCCTTTAACGGGTATTGTGATTATCCCCTGCGCCGGACAGGGGATCGTTTGCGTAAGTGTGCCCTCGATGTAGATGTCCACATACAGCGCGTGCCGGTTGCCGCCGCCGAGGCGCGGCAGCAAAAGCAGCGCCAGCCCGGCCAGCAACACGACGCCCACGATCGCCCAATCCCACCGTTTCATGAGACGAGCCGAAAGCGGGTGTCGGTGATTTCCACCTTATCCCTGAGTCCGGGCGTCACGCTCACCGTCATGTCACTGCCGACAAACACGCCCTCCACGCCGTCATACGTCTCCAACAACTGTCGACCCTTGTCCGCGCCCAATACAAAGCAGGCGGTGGACAACGCGTCGGCCAGCGTGGCGTTGTCGCTCACAATGACGGCGCTGAGCAACCCGTTTTGCGCCGGATAACCGGTGTGGGGATCCAAAATGTGGTGGTAAAAGACGCCGCCGCTTTCAAAGTAGCGCTCATATCCGCCGGAGGTCACCACCGCCGTGTCTTGAACCGTCACCACCGCCATGGTGCCGGTTTCACCGATGACAGGCGTGCGCAGTCCCACGCGCCAGTCGCTGCCGTCGGGGCGCCGGCCCAGGACAAAGACATTGCCCCCCAAGTCGAGCATGGCACTCTGGACGCCCGCTTCGCGCAGCATCCGCACCGACTCGTCGCAGGCGTACCCTTTGGCCACGCCGCCCAGGTCTATCTGCATGCCGGGCGTTTGGAACGACACGGTTTTCCGGCCTGCGTCAAGCGCCATGTCCCCGGAGGACACCAGCGCCAGCGACCGGACAATCTCGTCCTCCAGGGGGACGTGGGGATTTTCGGCCTGGATATCCCACAGCGCAACCAACGGGCCGATTGTGATGTCGTATGCCCCGTCCGAGCGCGCCGAAAGCTCTTTTGACAGGGAAACAAGGTCAAAGGTGTCCGGCGACAGCGAGGCCGCACCGTCGCGATTGAGGCGGTTGACTTCGCTGTCGGACACAGTGACGGCCATGCGCATGTGGATGTCCCCGATGCGGGCAAACACGGAGTCAATCAGCGCGTTGGAAGCATGGTCATTGACGGTGATGCTGATGACGGTACCCAGGTATTGATCCGTCAAGCGGGAGACGGGCGCCGAACTCTGACAGGCGGCGGTAAGGCACATCAGGAACATGGCCAGACAGGGCCACAAGGTTTTTCTCATAGAATGCTCCTCAAAACGCGTGTTAGCAAGACAAAACTTTTCGCCGAAAGTATATATCCCTCAAACGAAAATGTCAAGGTTACCGCACGGAGTCCGTCGCGCCGGACGTTTGAACCCTCGCGATATTTACTGGAAAAACGATTCATTTTGTCAATAAATATTTATTTTCAGTAAAAGAAGCCATTGCAAATTAGCAAATATCACCATATAATGATGGTGTTGAGCGTGTGTACCCTGCCTACAGGCAACGGTATATGGGGGATGATGATATGAGATGGCCGTTGCGCACATTATTCATTGTGTTGATTGTCGTTGCTCTGTCCGGACTGGCCCTGCTGCTGACCCTGCTGTTGTCCTCGCTGCTGGCGGTCTCTTGGCTGCCGGATACGGTGGAGACATTTGTGAGACATGAGCCCTGGGTTCTGGAGACTCTGGCTGGGGTGCTCGGTTTGCTCGCCCTCGCGCTGCTGGCCTGCCTGCTGGTTGTCATTGTATTTCCGCGCCGTTCGGATGTGTATATCATGGAGCGCGACGCCGGTAAGCTGGAGATCTCCCGGCGCAGCATCGAGTCCGCGGCGGAGCACGTCATGGCGGGCATTGCAAATGTCCGCGTCTGCAGCGCGCGGGTGCTGGGTTCGCCAAAACCAGGCAAGACCAAGCTTCGTCTGCGCGCCGAACTGGACCGTTCAGCCAGTTTTGTGGTGTCGGGGGAGGAAATTCAGGAGACAGTCCGGCGGGAGATGACCCGCACATTGGGCATTGCGCCCGACTGTCTGCTGGTGCGAATGTCCACGTTTTTTCCCAAAGAACAACCCATACCGAAACCAAAAGAGCGTGCCGAGCGGAAATCCTCCAGGGTCACGTGAGGGGTGGAGTCATGAAAGAATCTGGATTTTGGAAAAATATGAAAATCCCGCTGTCGTGGCGTCCTTATCTGGGTCGGATTGTGCTGACGATTTTGGGTCTTGCGACCGGCATCCTGTGTCTGACGCTGGGGTTTTGGAAGACAATGGCCATTTTGCTGTTTTCTTCGCTGGGGTATGGTTTGGGCTGTCTGAAAGACGGGCGGATACCTCAAATCCGTTGGCCGGACTTTTTGCGGCGGCGGTGACAGGTTGCGCCCCGTGAGGACAAGCTTTAAACAATAATAAGACGTTAAAAGGTGGTAAAGAAGAGATGGCAGAAGAAACAAAAGTCATGTCAAAAACGGACCTCAAAACAACCCTGACGTATGAGGACAGGGTCATCAGAAAAATCGCCGGGCTCGCCACGGCCGAGGTGCCTGGCATCTTCGCCATGTCCGGAGGGCTGATGAGCAATCTGTCCGGCATGCTGCAGCGCACGGGAGACAGCACCAGGGGGATTGCCGCGGAGGTGGGATCGCATCAGGTGGCGCTGGATTTAAACGTGGTGTGCGAGCACGGCGCATGCATCCCGTCAATTTTTGACATTGTCGTGCAAAAAATTTCGGAGTCCGTCAAAACGATGACCGGCCTGGATGTGGTGGAAATCAATATGCACGTGGCCGACATTTTGCTCAAAGCCGACTTTGACAAGCAACGCGCCAAACAGATTGAGGCGGCACGCGAAGAGATTATCGAAAAAGAGCCGATGTCCAGTCGCGTCGAATAACGGTGACTATCAATGGCGGCGGCCGAAAGGTCGCCGCCATTGATAGTCACGCCGCATATCTCCTGTACATAACACCGCCCCTGCGGTATACTGGTTATGTGAACAAACGAGACAGGGAGGTACCAGATGTCACATTTATACCCCTATCAGGACAAAACACTTTCGCCCAAAGAACGCGCGCGCGACTTGGTGGCGCGTATGACCGTCGAGGAGTGCGCTGGCCAAACCATTTTTGGCGCGGCGGCCGTTGAGCGGCTTGGCCTCAAGAGCTACAACTGGTGGAACGAAGCTCTCCACGGCGTGGCCCGCGCGGGCACAGCCACCGTATTTCCGCAGGCCATCGGTATGGCGGCGACATTTGATCCGCAGATGATCGGGCAGGCGGCGGAGATCATTGCCACCGAAGCGCGCGCCAAGTACAACGCTTGTCAAGCCTGCGGCGACTACGGCATATACAAAGGACTCACCTTTTGGAGTCCCAACGTCAATATCTTCCGCGATCCCCGGTGGGGACGCGGACAGGAGACGTTTGGAGAGGATCCCACGCTCACCGCGCTGCTGGGCACCGCGTTTGTGCGCGGCTTGCAGGGCGACGGTCCGGTCATGAAGGCAGCCGCGTGCGCCAAGCACTTTGCCGTACACAGCGGGCCGGAACCACTGCGACACAAATTTGACGCGCAGGCCACGCCACGTGACATGGCGGAGACCTATCTGCCGGCTTTCAAGGCGCTGTGCGACGCGGGCGTTGAGGGCTTTATGGGCGCTTACAACCGTCTCAACGGCGAGCCGTGCTGCGGCAGCCGCCGGCTCATCCAAACGCTGCTGCGGGACGATTGGGGCTTTGATGGCTACTTTACCTCCGACTGCTGGGCCATTGCCGACTTCCACCAGTACCACGGCATCACCGCCACGGCGATCGACAGTCTGGCATTGGCCTTAAACGCCGGTTGCGACCTCAACTGCGGGCAGACCTATGAGCTAATGCTCACAGCGCTGACCGAGGGCGTTATCAACGAGGAAACCCTGCGCGAAAGTGTTGTCCGGCTGATGACCACACGCATTCGCCTGGGTATGCTCGACGAGTCGACACCTTACGACGACATCCCCTACGAGGTGGTTGACTGCGACGAGCACCGCCGGTACAACAGGGAAGTCGCGCGGCGCAGCCTGGTGCTGCTCAAAAATGACGGCCTGTTGCCGCTGCGCCCCGAGGGCATCAAGCGAGTGGCGGTCATCGGGCCGAACGCCGCCGCCCTGACGCCGCTGCTCGGCAACTACCACGGCACCTGCAATCAGGCGCACACCGTGCTCGAAGCGGTACGCGACGCGCTGCCCGACGCCCGGGTGTTCTATGCTCATGGCTGCTCGCTGGTGGCCCCGCATCTGCATGAACCAGGCTACACGGGCGACGGATTGAGCGAAGTCAAAGCGCAGTGCGCGCTGGCGGATGTCGTCATTCTTGTGACGGGGCTCGACGAGACGATTGAGGGAGAAGAGGGCGCCAACAGGGATTCCGACGGTGACCGCCCGGATCTCTATTTGCCGGAACCCCAGCGCCTGTTGGCCAAGACGGTTCTGGCCTGCGGCAAACCGGTTGTTCTGGTCAACTTCACCGGCAGCGCCGTTGATTTTGCCGAGGCCGACGCGGCCAACGCCATCATTCAGGGCTGGTATCCGGGCGCCATGGGCGGCGCGGCCGTGGCTGACCTTCTCTTCGGCGCGTTCAGTCCCTCCGGACGGCTGCCCGTGACGTTCTACCGGCAGTCCAACACACTGCCAGATTTTACCCATTACGCCATGGAAGGGCGCACGTACAAATACCTGCGGGAAGAACCGCTGTATCCCTTCGGCTTTGGTCTGGGTTACAGCACCTTCGCCTTCTCTGAACTGTCGGTTGCGTCGGCTGATTTCCGCGCGGGGGATGAGCTGGTATGCTCCGTACAGGTGACGAATACCGGGTCGGTGGCTGCGGAGGAGGTTGTCCAGTTTTATCTGCGCGACGACGAAGCAGGCGTCCGCGTACCGCGCCACAAACTGTGCGGCGTGTCGCGCGTTTCGCTCCCGCCGGGCGCGCGCGCGCAGATGACCATGACCATCCCGGCCGACGCTTTTTGTGTCGTCGACGACGACGGGTCGTCTCGCTGGGAGTGCGGCACATTTACGGTCTTTGCCGGTGGTTGCCAGCCGGAACCCCACAGCGAGCGCTTGTACGGAAGTACGTGCGCGGCGGCGCAGGTGGTTATGAAGTAGTCCGCGTTTTCACCGCATACGACTGAAATAGACAGCGCGCTGCTCACGCTTTATGCCACGAGGGTACAGGAATCATCCTGTACCCTCGTTTGATTGTATGATTACGGAGCGACCCCGCACCGACAGATGGCCCTGACAGAATAACCGCACGGCTTCGGGCAGCAATACCCACTCCGCCTGCTCCATGACGCGCCGCTGCAGCATTTCGGGTGTGTCCCCGGGCTCGACGGGCACCGCCTTCTGCAAAATGATGGGGCCGCCGTCGGTGTCCGGCGTGACAAAATGTACGGTTGCCCCTGTCAGCTTGACGCCGTAGTCGAGGACGGCTTTGTGCACATGTAAGCCGTAGCAGCCGTTTCCGCAAAACGACGGAATGAGCGCCGGATGCACGTTGATGACACGATGTTCAAACGCCTGACAAAAGGCGGGTCCGAGTATGTACAAAAACCCGGCAAGGACGACCAGCCCGATGCTGCGCGCCATCAGTTCGTCAACAATGGCTTGTGTAAAGTCCTGTCGTGTGGCGTATGTCCTTCGGTCGACCACGACCGTCGCAATACCGGCCCGCGCGGCCCGCTCCAAGGCATAAGCGTCCGGCCCGGAGGCCAGCACAAGAGCCAGTCTGCCCGGCCCGAGCCCGACCGCTTGTTCGGCGTCGATCAGCGCCTGCAAATTGGTGCCCCCGCCGGACACCAGCACGGCGATGTTGGTCACAGCACGACACCATCTTCGCCGCGGCGCACAACGCCAATGAGATAGGGATGCTCCCCGGCCTCAACCAGCGCGGTAATCGCCTCGCCCGCTTCATGCTTGTTGACGGCCAGCACCATGCCGATGCCCATGTTGAAGGTGTTGAACATGTCGCGCATGGGAATGTTGCCCTGCTTTTGAATGAGCGCGAATATGGGGTGTTCCGGAAAACTGTGCGGCTCGATAATGGCGCACAGCCCTTCGGGCAGCATACGCGGGATGTTTTCAAAAAAACCGCCGCCGGTGATGTGCGCGGCGCCCTTGACGGTTACACGCCTCATAAGGCTCTGTAGCGCCCGCACATAGACGCGCGTGGGCTTAAGGAGCTCCTCGCCAAGCGTGCATCCGAGCTCCATGTGGTGCTGTGACAGGGAGCGCAGACCGTCACCCATCACCTTGCGGATCAGGGAAAAGCCGTTGGAGTGAACCCCGGTGGAGGACAAACCGATGAGCACGTCGCCCTCAACGATGGCGCGGCCGTCGATGCGTTTCTCATAGTCGACCAGTCCGACGCAAAAACCGGCAATGTCATACTCGTTTTCCGCATAGAAACCGGGCATTTCAGCAGTTTCGCCGCCAATAAGAGCGCAGCCGGCCTCGCGGCAGCCGGCGGCCACCCCGGAGACAATGGCGGCAATTTTTTCCGGGCGGTTGTATCCGCACGCAATGTAGTCCAGAAAAAACAGCGGTACGGCGCCCGAACAGGCGACATCGTTGGCGCACATGGCCACACAGTCAATGCCGATCGTGTCGTGCTTGTCAAGCGCAAATGCGATTTTGAGCTTGGTACCGACGCCATCGGTTCCTGAGACCAAAACGGGACGCTGCAAACCGGTCAGATTTGGTTCGAACATGCCGCCAAAGCCGCCCAGTCCACCTAAGACACCTTGAGAAAACGTGGATTCCACATGCTTTTTCATGAGGGCGACAGCCTTGTACCCGGCCTCTACATCCACACCGGATTGCGCATAGGACTGGCTCATACTTGCGTCATCCTTTCTGTTGTTGCGTCCGGCAGATCCGTATATACGCCGGTAAAGCAAGCGTCGCAGTGACCGCAGGTCAGACCGCTCAGAGATTTTCCGATATCCTCCAGCGGGAGATAGAGCAAAGAGTCCGCGCCGATGAGCGCGTTGACTTGCGCCACAGACCGGTTGTGAGCTGCCAGCACATCACGGCTGGGAATGTCGGTGCCGTAGAGGCAGGGGTGCAGGAAAGGCGGCGAGGTGATGCGCATGTGCACCTCTTTGGCGCCGGCCTCACGCACCAGCGACACCAGGTGGGCGCAGGTTGTTCCGCGCACGATGGAGTCGTCGACCATGACGACGCGTTTACCCTTGAGAACAGCGGCCAGGGCGTTGAGTTTTATGCGCACCGCGCGTTCACGCTGGCCCTGCGACGTTTGGATAAAGGTGCGGCCAATGTAACGGTTTTTCACCAATCCGACGGCAAAGGGCAGGCCGGATGCGGCGGCATAGCCGAGCGCCGCCGAGATACCGGAGTCGGGCACGCCGATGACCACATCGGCCTCCACCGTGTCGACATGGGCCAGGCAGCGCCCAAAATCCTGGCGCGCCAGCTCCACCGACACATTGTCGATGACAGAATCCGGCCGGGCAAAGTAGACAAACTCAAAGCAGCAAAGAGACTGCCGCGCGGAAATGCCTGTTTGAATGGAACGCACTTGCCCGTTTTCAGCCACAACGATTTCACCTGGCTGTATGTCTCGCACAAATGTGGCGCCGATGGCGTCGAGCGCGCAGGATTCAGAGGCAAAGATAACGCTGCCGCCGGTGCGTCCCATACACAGCGGCCGGTAGCCGCTGGGGTCGCGCACGGCCATCACCTTATGCCCGCTCATGACGACCAGCGAATAGGCTCCGCGCATATTGGCCATGACTTTGGCCATGGCGACTTCCAGCTGCGGATTGTCCAGCTGTTCTTTGACAATGAGGTGGGCAATCAACTCGGCGTCGCACCCCGACTGGAAGATGCCGCCCCGCAGCTCAACGTCGCGCCGCAGCGCGTCTGCGCCCACAAGCCGGCCATTGTGCGCCACGGCCAGTGAGCCGCCCAGATGTTTGACAGCGATGGGCTGCGCGTGCACGCTGCCGGTACTGTCGCCGCCGGAGTACAGCACGTGACCCATGGCCGCGTGCCCGCGTAGGCGCAGCAGGGAGCGGTCGTTGAACACGTCGGACACCAGGCCGTCGCCCTTCTTTACATGGACTTCGTCGCCCATGAAAACGGCAATGCCGCACGACTGCTGGCCCCTGTGCTGCAATGCATACAGTGCGTGATAGACGTCCATGGCCGCGTCCGACGCGTCACCTTCGGACGACGAGATGCCAAACACGCCGCAGGCGTCGTGTAGTTTTTGCTCCGCCCAATCATAATGGTACATGGACAATCACTCTCCCAACAATCTGCGCAAAATCTCCTTGTAAGCGTCCTGTTCGCCGCCCAGATCGCGGCGAAAACGGTCCTTGTCCAGCTTTTCTCCGGTGTTGACATCCCAAAAACGGCAGGTGTCGGGCGATATTTCATCCGCCAGCACAATACGCCCGTCGGCGGTGCGCCCAAACTCCAGCTTGAAATCGACCAGCCGGATGTCCAGGTCGCGCAGATAGGCGCCGAGAACGTCGTTGACCTTGCGCGCATATGAGTCAATCAGTCGCAACTCGTCCACAGTGGCCAGCCCCAAAGCAAGCGCGTGGTGATCGTTGATCATGGGGTCGCCCAGTTGGTCGTCTTTGTAGCAGTATTCCAGCACGGTGACCGGCAGGGCAGTGCCCTCCGCGAGGCCCAGCCGCTTGGAGAGCGAGCCGGCGGCAATGTTGCGGACAATGACTTCGATCTTGACAATGTCCACACGCATCACGGCCGTCTCACGGTCGGACAACTGCTTGATGAAATGCGTCGGTACGCCCTTGGTCTCCAGCAATTTCATCAAATGGTTGGTGACGCGGTTGTTGATGGAACCCTTACCTTCAATGGTGCCCTTTTTGAGGCCGTTAAACGCGGTGGCGTCGTCTTTATAGTCGACGATGAACACATTGGGCTCGTCGGTCTCATACACCCGCTTTGCCTTGCCCTCGTAAACCATCTGTCTCTTTTCCATACTCCGGTCTCTCCTTACTCAAAAATAATCCAGAACGTTTGCCACAAATCGCACACGTGGTCGACGACCCAGCTGTCTCGTATGGCGGCCACTATGGGGCCAGTTGGCATTGCAGGGCCTCGTCGGCTGCTTTCACCTCGTCGGCCATGCGCCGCTTAAAGTCATCCAACGTTTTCGCCAAACTCTCGTCGGCGAGAGAAATCATTTGCACGGCCAACAGCGCGGCGTTGTCCGCGCCGTCGATGGCCACGGTCGCCACCGGCACGCCCTTGGGCATTTGCACGGTGGCCAGCAGCGCGTCCAGCCCGTCGAGCGCCGACGCTTTGACCGGGATGCCAATGACCGGCAGCGTGGTTTGGGCCGCCAATGCGCCCGCCAAATGGGCCGCTTTTCCGGCCGCCGCGATAATGACGCCAAACCCGTTTTCCCGCGCTGCGCGCGCAAAAGCGCCCGCCTCATTGGGGGTGCGGTGTGCGGACATGACGCGCACCTGATACGGGACGCCAAATAATGCCAGCATGTCCAGGGCCGGGCGGACAATTGGCAGGTCGCTCTGCGACCCCATGATCACGGCCACTTTTTTCACAGACGGACTCCCCTTTCCGGTTTTGTCGGCTAAAATACACCTTTGTCTTGCAGGATAGCGGATACCTGCGCCACCCGCGCGTCCCATGAGGACTCGCGGGCATATTCGATCCGGCGGCGCGCGGGCCAGGAGTTTCGCTCGGAGAGTGCTTTTTCACAGGCGACGAGAAAACTGTCGGCGTCTTCGCCTATGTATACGGCGTCAGCGTAATCGAGCACCTGCTCGGGCTGGGGCGTGGAGACAATGGGCTTGCCGGTGGCCAGGTATTCGTAAAACTTCAATGGGCTCACATCCTTGGCTAGGTCGCCGGCGCGGAAGGGATTGAGACACACGTCAAACCGCGCCAGATAGCAGGGCAGTTCTTTATGCGGTTTGAGTCCCAGCAGATGCACATTGGGCTGCGCCTGAAGCGGCGAGACATCCACGCCCGGCAGCGGCGCGCCGATAAAGACAAACGACCAGTCCGGGCGCGCCCGGGCCGCGTGAAGCACCAGGTCATAGTCAATACAGGGCTGGAGCATGCCCACAAACCCCAAGATGGGATTTTGAATGTTGAACATATCTTTTGGAAAGGGGAGCTCAACGTCGGTCGCCGCGCGGTTGAAGAGCTCAAAATTGGCGCCGTTGGGCAGCAGGAAGGTGCTCTTGTTAAAAGTCCGAAGGGTGTCGAACAACCCCTGCGCCGTGGCGAAGACAACGTCGGCCTTCGTGGCCAATTCGCGCTCCATGGCGTCGACCACGGCGGGCTTCATAAGGCCCCCGTAGGCCGAATGGCGATCCACACAGTGGTAGACGAGCGCCTTGTGTGGCACGAGCGAAACGAGGTCGACCGCAGTGGGGCTGTAGCACCACAGCACCGGGTCGACGATGCCGCGCTTTTGCAGAACCTTGCGGATGTGGCGCGCCTGCGCCCGCTGGTTGGTACGGTTGATGGCGCGGTACTTGTTAAATGCCGGCCACACGGGCGGTGCGGCATACACGCTCAGCCGGTTACTGATCTGCTCGGGTTCACTGCGCCACGCGCGCAGGCGCTCGCCCGCTTTGGGATCTTTGAGCGGCGCGGCGCGGCTGACAGGCGGGTCGAAATAGAGCACATTGTGGTCGGTTAGGCGCCCCATCACCTGCTGCTTGCTGGTGGGGAGGGGGTGCCAGTTGGAGGTGGAGAGACAGACGATGTTTGCCATGGCTAAGACCTCAACATTTCCTGTAAAATGTCCACATTGCGCGCCTCCATGGCACGCAGGCGGGCGACGGCGGTCAGACGCTCTTCCTGCAGATCGGTCTGCATCATGGCGCGGTCAATGAGTTTCTTGAGCGTCTCGATGTCCAACGTGTCGAAGGGGGCGAACAGATCTTGCCCCATGTAACGCAAAAAGGCCGTCACCTTTTCATCATAAGCAACGCCCACAAGGGGCAGTCCCTGCCCGGAGGCAAAAATGAGCGCGTGAAGGCGCATGGCCACGACCGCGCGGCAGCGACCCATCAGGCCGATGACCTCGCCGGCCTGGCCGGTGGTGTCGAGTACATAGCACGTGTGTTTGACGCGAGCCGCCGTGATGCGCGCAGCTTCCATGTCCATCCGCTTTTCAATGGGGACAAACAGCGGCGTCAGGCCGTGCGCCTCGCTTGCGTAGTCGGCGGCCTGGACAAAAACGTCGGTCTTCGCCTCAAAGCCGGGCCAGCGGCGCAACGCAAAAGCGATGTACTCGCCCTGCGGCGGCACACCCTGCGACAGCAGTAAACTGTCCACAGCCGCAGGTTCGGCGGGCTCCAAAATGAGGGCCGGGTCGGCCGACAGCACAATTCTTGGCCGGGTGACGCCCAGTTTTTCAATGTCCTTGAGCGAACTGTCCTCTCGCAGCGTGATGGCCTCCACATGCCTGTTGAGCACCGAGGCGGTGAGTCGGCGGTTGAAATGCCCTGTCAGCGGGCCGACGCCGCAGCCGTACATGAGTACGCGCGCGCCCAGCCGATGCGCCAGCGAAATGGCGCCGATGTAGTACCACAGCGAGCGGTTGGACGTCACATTTTGTATCAGGCTGCCGCCGCCGGAGACAAACAGCGCCGCCCGTCGCGCGGACGCTATGAACCCAAAGAGATTAAAAATGTGTGTGGAATTCACCCGACCGGTGCGGCGGGTCTGACGAGGACTGCGCGAGAGCACGGTGATCGGTCGGTCGGGATCGACCAGGCGGATTTCGCGCAGAATGCCCTCCAAAATGGCGTCGTCTCCGGCGTTGTTGCGACCGTAAGCGCCGCAGATGACCACGCGCTCCCGCCGGATGGGTGTGCGAGCGGCGCGGCGCAAAATGACCGTATAGATGTCCATCTGGGTGTCGAGCATCTTTTCGTTGGAAAAGTGAGAGGCGGCCTTGTCATACAGCCGCTGTCCCATTTCGGACCGTAGCGCTTCGTCTGCATAGAGCTTACGAAGGCTGTCGGCCAGGCCCGACACATCGCCAGGTTGAATCAGAAAACCGTTGACCATGTGGTCAATGAGCGCGGGTATGCCACCCACGCGCGTGCTCACGGTCGGACACCGGGCGCGCGCCCCCTCCAGGAGCGCGTAGGGGAACGTCTCGGTCATGGACGTGAGCACATTGATGTCAATGGCGTGATAAAACGAGTCCATGTCGGTCATCCACCCGGCAAAGAACACACGGTCAGACAGCCCGAGTGAAGCAGACAATGCCTCGAGCTGCGACCTGAGTTCTCCGTCGCCCGCAATCACCAGTTTGAGACGGGGGCAGGCGGGCGCGGTGGCGGCCAGGCCGCGTAGCAGTGTGTCGATGTCCTTGACAGGGGATAACCGCGCGGCAATGCCGCACAGAATATCGTTGTCCCTGAGAGGGAAACCCTGCGCAGACCAAAACGAATGCCGGTTCACGTCCGGCGCGGGCTGGGAAAAATCCATGCCGTTGTACAGCGTGAATATTTTGTCCGGGGCAAAGCCCCTGTCGCACAGCATGTCGGCCATGCCTTGCGATACGCCGATGCGATAATCAATGTGCTGCAGGGCCCACTTGTTGATGTTGCCGTATGACAGCCGCGCCAGCGGACGGCCCAAATAGTCGTGGCGATAGTCGGAGTGAACGGTAGTCACGGTGGGGACCTTGCGCCGCCGGTGCAGCAGCGCCGACACCATGTTGCCGCGCGAACCGTGACTGTGCACAATGTCAAAGCCCTCTTTGTCAATCATGTCCGCCAGGTGAGAGACCACGGTGCGCAGACCGCCCGTCAGGACACTCACCGGAAATCCCAGCAGGCGCGCCTCCTGCGCAAACGGACCCTCGCGGAAAACGACGAGGTGCACCCGGATGCGCGCCGACAAGCCGCCGAGCAAAGACAACACGTGCGTCTTCGCGCCGCCGACGTCGCCGCCGCTGATTAAGTGCAACACCTTCATGCCATTACTCCTTGCGCCATCAATGGGCTTTTCCGGATTGTACCATACAAAATGTAGACTTGTAAAAGCACAGAAATTATTATACAATGTCCCATGTTATGGGTCAAGCAGTCAGACGCAAAACCTTTGCGGCAAGACGGCTCGATTTGGGAGGAGGTTTTGCTCTTGAACCAGACGGTTTCGACGATCGGCAACGCAGGATTGGTCGGATCTCATACGATGGAGGTGTGTCGTGAGCGCGGATTACACAGGGTGTCCGACAATATCTCCACTGGAAACTGGGGAAATTTACTTGACGGCGCGCCGCGGGAAAACCCGGCCCTCTGTCGTTGGCGGCAGACATTTCTGCGTGCAGGGCCGGAGTACGCAGGCGTTTCTATATTATAAAAGGGGGTTGTGGGCATGGATTTGGTCAAGCCCTTCATTGAGCACATGGTATACCCGATGATGGAGTCGCGCAAGGGCAACCGCATCCGGACCTATCTGAGTGAACTGAAATACAGTCAGACGCTTGCCCCCAACAAGCTGGAGGCCATGCAACGAAGCAGGCTCAAAAAGCTTGTCGACGTGTGCGTCAAAGAGGTGCCCGCGTATAAAATGCCGGACGGCGTTGACGACGGAAAGCTGCCGACCAGATGGCGGTACATTGCGCCGCTCTCACGGGACGAACTGATCAAGCACCCGGAAAAGTACCTCGCGGCGTCGGCCAAACGGGAGACACTGATTTCCTCCTCGTCGGGCGGTTCCACCGGCGAGCCGGTCAAGTTTTTTCTGGATCGCTGCGCTGTGGAGCACTATGAGGCGGCCCGCTGGCGCGGACTATCCTGGTGGGGGATTTCACCCGGCAGCCGCAGTGTCATGCTCTGGGGCAGCCCCATTGATTTGGACAAGCTGGGGCAGGCATCTTACCGCCGGAAAGAGAAGTGGCTTAAGAACCGCATTGTTATTCCAGCCTACGCGCTCTCACCCGCCGAGCTGCCGCAGCACATCAAAACCATAAACCGGTACCGCCCGGAGTATATTTACGGCTACGCGTCTGCGCTGTATTCCTTTGCCGAGTTAATGATTGAGCAGAGCCTGCGCCTGGCGTTTAAACCCAAAATCATTCTGTCCACATCGGAAATGCTGTTTGATTTTCAGCGGCAGGCCATCAAAAAGGCCTTTCACTGCCCGGTCGTCAACGAGTACGGCGCCCGGGACGGCGGCATTCTGGCCTATGAATGCCCGCACGGCGGCATGCACATCACCTGTGAAAATACACTGTTGGAAGTGCTCGACGCCAACACGCTCAAGCCGTTGCCCGTTGGCGAGCGTGGTCTGTTGGCCGTGACCGACCTGCATAACCTGTCCATGCCCCGCATGAGGTATCTGCTGGGCGACATGGCTTCTCTGTCCTCCGCCACCTGCCCGTGCGGCATGACGCTGCCACTGCTCGGTAGTCTTGAGGGCCGGTTTGTGGACATGTTGATGACCCCGCAGGGCACTTTGGTGCACGGACATGCCTTTGTGCGTCTGGCGCGGCTGCGGCATGCTGTCAGGCGGTTTCAAATTACGCAGCACACGCCGGCCAAAGCCACGCTGCTTGTGGTCAAAAACCCGTCCGCGGAGACCGACGACACCGAACTGTTCATTTCTCAGGTGCGCGATATGCTCCCGGGCACCAAGGTGGAGGCCCTCACGGTCGACGATATCCCGCCCACCGCGTCGGGCAAGCACTGTTATGCCGTTCGCGAATTTGAGCTAAAGGCCTATAGGCCGGAAGCTGAAGGAGAGTAAACATGAAGATCATTAACGAGAAGGGAAAGCTCTTTGGCATTATTAATATTGTGGATCTGTTGGTGCTGTTGGCCGTGCTGGCCGTGGTCGGCGGCGTGGTCTGGAAAGTACTCGCGCCACGGGTGAGCGAGGCCGCGGGGCAAAACGCCACACTGACATATATCGTCCGGGTGAGGGCGGTGGACGCCCGGCAGCAGGACAGGATTTCCAAGCAGATTGAAAAGGATCCCCGCCTGATCGCGGGCAATGACTATGTGGCAGGCGCCAAAGTAACAGAGGTCTCTTTTGTGCCCTACGTGCAGCAAAACCCCACATCAACCGGCGCGTTTTTCAGCGCCACGGATCCCACCCGCGTCGACGTGTTGTTTACCGTGCAGGCCACGGTGCCGAAAAACACCGCCATCATCAAAGTGGGGCCGCAGGAAATTCGCATGGGCACGGGCCATTATCTCAAAACAAAATATGTGGAAAACGCCTCTATTATCGAGTGGGTTGATCTGACCGACGAGCCGGTGAACACAAATGGGTAATGCCATTTGGCAAAACAGCTTGCTATACCGGCTGGTGCAGGCTGTTTTGTCATGCTGCCGCAGCAGTATACTGGCCCGTTTTTGGCCGTTTTGGGCGCGGCAATACAGCGCTTCGCGCTTTCGCAGCACATGGGAGCGGCTGTTGGGCGCCGCGCAGGACATGGGCCGCCGTTCGCTTGTGTCTCGGATCTCGTGGCGCTTTGGAGAGATGCTGCACCGCTGGGGCGCCGCTTTGTCGCCCGCATGGGACAGATGCCTGCCTGCGCGCGCCGTGCGCGCACTGCGCGGTTCCGCATGGTTGCGCGGCAGCGCCGTGGGGCGCACCCTGCTTTCGCTGAAGAGGGGCGACCTGCTGCTTTTGGCGTTTGGCTGCTATTTGCCGATTGACTATCTGCTTCGGGAAGTCATTGCGCAGCAGACGCTGGCTGCCTATTGGGATGAGGGCTTTCTGATTGCCTGTGTTGTGCTTGTGCTGCTGTGGAAAATGAGTCCAAAGCAGGAAGTCGGCTCGGATGTCACGCCGATGGACGGGTTTTTGCTGTTCTTTTTGGGGCTGGGCGTGCTGCTGGTGGGCGTTGTTTCGCCCATCATGAGCGTGGCCGTTTCCGGTTACCGCGCCGTGTTTCAATACATGCTGTGGTTTTTTGTGGTGGTGCGTGTGGTGCGCACCCGCCACGCCGTGCGCCTGCTGTATACGGTGTTGGTGTTGCTGGGCGCCGCGCTGGCGCTGCACGGCATCTATCAGTTTGCCGTGGGCACCCCCATCCCGCGCTCCTGGGTGTCCGTCTATGAGATGGGCGTGCGCACACGCGTGTTTTCCATTGTGGGCAGTCCCAACATCATGGGTTGTCTGATGGTCATGCTGGCGCCGCTGGCTGCAGGGTTGGCGTATGTTGTGAAAAAAACCGGACAGAAGTTGCTGTGCTGGGCCGCCGTGGGCGCAATGTGCCTGGCCTGTGTGTTCACGTTTTCCCGCGGCGCGTGGGTGGGATTGGCCGCTGCAGTTTTGCTGTTTTCCCTGCTGCGTGACAGAAGACTGTTGCTTGTCGCCGGGGGCGTGGGTGTGGCGGCGCTTTTTTCGCCGCAGGTGATGGGACGCATCACCTTCTTGTTCACCTCCGACTTTGTTAACAACAACGAGACGGCCGGCAGAGCCGCCCGGTGGGCGACCGGCATTGATTTGCTCATGCGCAACGACCCGGTGTTTGGCTTTGGCCTGGGTCGGTTTGGCGGCGCGGTGGCCATGCAAAACAAGACGGTGGAGAACATTCGCTACTTTTACATGGACAACTACTATCTGAAAACCCTGGTGGAAATGGGCTATGTCGGCCTGGGCGGATATCTGTTGTTGCTGGCCGGATTGCTCTGGAACGGACTGCGCGCGCTGTTCCGCGTCAAACCGCACAATGAGTATTATTCTCTCGCCTGCGGATTGATGTCCAGCTTGGTGGGTGTGCTGGTGCACTGCTATTTTGAAAATATTTTTGAAGTTCCGTATATGAACGCCTATTTTTGGGGCATGAGCGCGCTGCTGATGGTCATCGGCTTTAAGCTCAATGCCGCCCGCGGTGTTCCCATGAAGAAGGCGCACTGAATTCCAGCCCTCGATTCATATTTGTCCACCAACCGCTCATATACATGGGGCAGGGAGGTGGACAAATGTATGTTTGCCAAAAGCGAATGGTTGTCCCGGTGTAAAAGTTGGCTCATCCCGGCCTTGTTCGCGCTGGTCGGACTGGTACTGGGGATGCTGTTTATGACGCCGTCGACGGACGTGGTGTGCGGCGCCATCGGCGCGACCTATGAAGTGGAGGGGCTGCCGCTGGCCATGATGGATGGGCAAAACCTCTACCGCTTGTCGGAAGAAGATCAGATGGCCGTGCTGACCTACCTCGACCGTGTGCCGGTCAGGGGCAAGTTGGCCGGTCAAGTGGAATGCGCCGCGATCACCATGACGCAGCTCCCGGGGGGCGGGAGCGGCGTGTACACCTATGTGGCTGCCGCCGTGCCGCGCGGAAGGCGTGTCGAGGGCACCAATGCCGTGCTGTTGGGGGACAGAATTGCGGTGCTTGACGTGACAATCGAAGACGAGTGCATATGGGTTTCGATGTTGACGCACGAAGAGGGGCAGTCTCCCGACAGCGCGCCCACCGTGAGCGAAACCAGACAGTTTTACCTGCGCGACGGCGAACTAGTGCAGATTCCCTAGGTGCGCCGACGTTTCCGGTGCAAATGACCCCGCCCGGCCGTGTGAACGGCCGGGCGGGGTTCGATGTCATAACAGACTGCGGTATTGCGCTAGCGGTCGATTTCGTTGGTGTTGGCGGAGACTTTTTCGCATTGCGCCACAAAGGCGCTTTTGTGGACGGTCAATGTGCCGGAATACTCCACGCGTCCGATGCGGCAGTGCTTGCCCACCACCAGATTTTTGCCGCGCAGGACGTCGGCCTGCACGTTTTCAAGGTTGGCCTCGTCATATTCAATGATGTCTGCCCTCAGTGACGGTCGAAACCGTTTCCAGGGGGGCCAAAAAGGAGACGTTACCGTCAACAGGCCGCCGCCCATCTCCCGGATTACGGAATGCCCGTAGGAGTGAAAGTCTGCCTTGTCGGCGTTGAGCAGCCCTGCCACATTGAGTTCTCCCCGCACCGACAGAGATTCCGCTTCGAAATCGCCGTCCACACCCATGAACCCCAATAGCATCAACTTGAGAAATTTGGTGTTTCCATTCACGCGCAAGGTGCCGTGAATCCGGCTGTTGTCGGCCGTCAGATGATGCCGGGCATGCAACTCCCCTACAACGCGCAGCGAGTGACAGGAGCAGGAGTCCGAAAGCGTGCAGTCGCCGACCACACGGATGTTGTCGTAGGAACCGCCGGCCAGTGTGGCGTCACCGATCACACGTGTCAGTCCGTTCATGTATCCACCCCCACACGGACAATTTTGTCCACGACGGACGTTTTGTCGACATCCAGGCTCTCTGAATACTCCAGCAGTTCGATACGGCACTTGGGGCCCACGCGCACCCGCGCGCCGCGCAGTGTTTTGATTTGGCTGTGTTCCACAGAGACCTCGTCGCATTCCACAAGCTCTGACGTAAATCCCTGGCGGCGCGCGCGCAGCAGACTCAGCCAGACGGATCCATGGATGCAAATGAGCGAAAACGAGTGGCCATAGACTTCACGCACCTGAGAGCTGTGTGACATGACCAGCCTGATGTCTTCCGCGTTGAGCGCGCCGGAGACATCCAGGGCGCCTTCCGCCGTCAATGTTTCGCATTGCATATCGCCATTCACCGTGACCACGCCATAGAAGGAAAAATCCTCTGTTTTTACGGATCCGCTTACTTTGCAGGTGCCGGCCAGATGCGCGGGGCCCGTCGTAAGCTGCCCAACAATTGTGGAAACGCCTTCGATGTGCAGACTGTTGCATGTGAGGTCACCGTGAATTTTGTTGACACCGGTGATGTGCGCATCACCATAGGTGCCGCCGTTGCAAGATGTGACGCCGTCCATTTTTAGGTCTTGCATGTGTTCGCCTCCCTCAACATACATTTCATCGCGGCCACGCGCTCGGGCAGGCTCATGTCCAGTACAGGGGACAGACCGCCGGCTGTTTTGACCGCTCCGGACGCCACCAAACAAAATAATACGCCGCTGCTGCGGTAACACAACAACCGATCCCCTTTTTGGGGGGCCTCGATGTCCAGTATGACCTGCAAGATCTGTTCGCATTCCGCCAAGGCCACCTGGCCCGTCTTGAGCGCAGCGTCCGCCGTGCTCACCGCGAGCAGCGGGGTAAAGGGCACAGCCGCCTCCAGCCCGTACTTGTCAAGCAACGGCCTCAGGGGCGCCGAGATGAGGGAGAGCAGTGTCTCCCGGTCACAGGTAATGTCGCGGGGCACATCGGCAGACAACACGTGCGTCATGTCGTCGAGTGAGACATCCTCTTTGAGCGCCTGGATTTGTGCAATGCGGTCGATGATGCGCTCTCTGGGGAAAAAGGTCTCCTGGCCGGTAAATGTGGACTTGCGGATGAACCACTCGTCCGGAATGAGATTTTTCCGCTTATACCGGTAGAGCGCACCGTAGGAGATGCCGGTATGCTCCAACAATTCTTTTTTGGAGATCAGATCGCTGTCCATGAAATCACCTCACAGACATCGTAACATAACAATGTTACGATGTCAAGATTTTTGTTGATTTATGTATAAGCGAAGGGGGGAGCACTTTGTGCTCCCCCCTTATGGTTCGCTGCTGTATTGCGTCAACCGGCGCACCGTGGGTGGGCAGCCGTCAGACGAGTTACATTGTTACGGTGACCAGCACAGCCGCGGTCTGCCCGGAACCGTCAAGCGCTTTGATGGTGATGATGGCCATGCCGGGCTTGATGCCCAGGATGACGCCGGAAGCGCTCACGGAGGCGACTGCCGGGTTGCTGGACGAGTATTGCACCGGAATCCCGGCCACAGTCGAAGGCGCGAAGACAGGGGTGAGCGTCAGCGTTTTGCCCTTTTTCACTGGTGCGGAACTGTTGGTGCCGGTGCTCACTTTGCTGACGGTGATGCCCATGGTGGCGATGTTGCAGGCATAGTCGGTGACCTGCACGCTCAGCTTGGTATTGTCCGGATTGACGATGCCGGCGGCGGACATCATGGCGGCGATATCGGTAAAGGTGGCGGCGCCCGCGGTGCCGTTGATCTGCTTGACACCCAGCGGTACATTCTCGTAGAACAGTTCAACGGACATCAGTCCGCCGCCTGCGTCGCTGCCGGTCACGGTCAAATTGCCGTTGGCGTCAAGGGTGGTGCTGGCGGTGGGGGCCACGGTGTCCACCTTCACCGGCAAGCTGATTAACTGTACTGTGGGGGAGGTGAGCAGCTCGTTGAGAACTGTCGCGGGCGCGTCGGCGCTGAGCGCTTTGTTGAGGTACTCATACTCCAGCATCGCGCGGATTTCATAGGAATACACACCGTCGGCCACGACACTGCCGTTGGCGTCGGTGCCGTCCCACTGGAGTTTGCGCTGGTATTTGGTTCCGAAGGTGGCGGCGATTTGCTGGGTGCCGTTACCATCGGAATCATAGAGCTCGAAGTACTCATAGTCCGGGCCAATGGTCTTGACAACCTGGCCCTGGGCGTCACGGATGACAATGCACAGCGCTTTGGCGTTTCTCAGCAGCGCCAGATTGGCGTACACAAAGTCGTGCAGGCTGTCGCCGTTGGGTGAAAAGGCGATGTAGTCTGTTTTAAGGTTGTTGGTTGTCCGCAACGCGTTGAAGTAAGTACGAACGCTGGCGGCCACCCCGCTGGTGGCATAGCCCGGCCAAGGTCTGACGGTCAGGTTGGCACCCAGCGGAGACTCTTTGCTCACGCCGCCGACGATATCGCGCGTGGCCAACGCCGTGCTCTGGAACAGCGGATAGGTCGGGTTGGAGGTGGCCATGCCGGTGATGTCGGCGTAAGCGTTCTGGAAGTCAAAAATGGGGGCTTTGAGCCAATCGCCGCGGAAGCCCATAAAGGGGATGTTGACGTCTTCAGCGGTGTTGGAGGTGCAGTCAAGGAAGACAAAGCCGTCCAGGAACATGCCGTTGGGGAAGCGGGCGTCGCGGGTGGTCATGTTGCCCAGGCGAACCGACACGGTGACCTGCGCGGCGCTTGCGCCGATGGCTCTGGCGGGCACCGTGATGGTTGCGGGGGCGATGGCGGTTGTACTGTAAGCATTGATGTTTTCGCTGCCGGTGTCAACCGTGCCATTTTGTACGCTCTTAATGGTGATCACCGCGTCACGGATCGGATCAATGTCCGCGCCGTTGGAGGACGGAGCCACCAGATTGTAGCGGCCGGTGGAGGAAAGCAGGGTGACGGCGTCGGTTTGCAGACAGGAGCGAACGTCAAACGTACGGGCATCGGAGTTGAAGTTTTCTAGCGCAAAGGTGAACTCAAACGTATCGCCGAGCTTGTCGCCCAGTTCCACTTTGCAGCGGGGGGCTTCACCGGTCTCCGCATTGTACGCAATATTGCTGTGCAGCAATACATTGCTTTCGATGGCTTTGTTGACTTGGATCAGACCAGCGCCCTGACGGCGGGGTGAGAAATAGACGTCCGTCGTGCCGGTGAGGGGCTTGTACACGCGCGTCGTACTGGCGGTCAGCTGGTCGATGAGGTTGGAATAGGCCTGCGTCTTGGGCGCGACATTGAAGACGCCTTCGCCGATCTTCTTGTCAACGGCCTGCTGGATGAGAATATAGCTGCCCTCGGCGTTGGGCGAGGCCATGGAAGTGCCGCTCTTGAGAGACAGCTGCTTGTCATTGGCGGCGCCGGCCGACAGAATGCTGCCGCCGGGGGCCATGACGTCGGGCTTGAGACGCAGCGCTTCGGTGACGCCCCAAGAGGTGGAGCCCACCGGCCCGCTGTCGGCGTACGTCTGTGATACCTCGTTGAATGCGGGACTGCTCAAGAAGGTTACATAGATGGGCGTGGCGGCCAGCGCGGTCACCAGTTCGTTGCCTCTGGCTTGCGGGAACATGCCGAACGTGGGCATTTTCTCCGTGTCCCAAAGCTGGGTGCCGGATAGCACGGTGTTGCCGGTGGCGGCGTTATCAAACATGACAACGACTGCGGCGCCGGCGTCAAATGCGTTTTGCTGTTTGACGACAAAGCTCAGCGTGACACCCTGTTCGTCGGTACCGCCGCGCTTAATGAGAGCTGCCTTGCCGGTCAGATCGCCGGCGGCGGCGATCTCTGTCAAGGAACCGTTGCCGCAGTTGACCAGCTGATACCGACCGTCGCGCGCCGTGCCGACAGGCGTCGTGTTGTTGTCCGTAAGGCCAATGGACGAGTAGATTTCGCCGGACAGCGGGCTGCCGAGAGCGTCGACAAAGCTCATGGAGGTGGTGTTATAGTAGTTTTTATAGCTGTAGCCGGTGCCCTGGTTGGAGGCGGTGGTCATCGGTCCAAACAGGCTGCCGGAGAAACCGACCTTGCCGGAGTTGGGCAGCAGCGTGGTGTAACCGGACACAAGTCCGCCGGGGTGGGTGTCGCGCGCGTCGTTGCCGGACGACATGGCCACCGAAATGCCGGCGGCTTTGGCACGGTTGTATGCTTTCTGATAGCCGCGCTGCGCGTATGTATTCATGGTGGAAAAGCCGTTGGGGATGCCGAGGCTCAGGTTAAACGCATTGACGTTGAGCGTGACGGCGTCGTCTAGGGCGGCAAAGACCGCCTCGTCGCTCTCCTGGCCGAACGGATCGGCGATGTCAAATACCTTGAAGAAGAAGAGTTGCGCGTCATAAGCGGCGCCCTTGACGCCGTTGATCTTGTCCGGCCCGGGGTTGCCGGTCACGATGCCCGACACGTGCGTGCCATGGCTGGAGGTATCGCCGTCCCACACTTCGAGGTCGCCATTACAGTAGTCGACGGCAAAGGAGACCTTCTCATTGCGCCAGAACCCGCCGTTGCGGATGTCGGACTGTGTGGCGGCGTCAAAGCCGGTATGGTCAAAGCCGTGGAACCAGCTGCCCCAACCTTCGTTAAACAGGTTCATCTGCGGGTTAGCGTCGATGATGGCCTGAATATTGGCTTTGCTTCTGTAGTTGGGATTGTTGGCCACGATGTCGGGATCCATGTATTGGAAGAGCTCGTGAGTGTGACGCAAGCTGGAGTCGAACACGGCGACCACTTTGCCGGCGCCGGTGAAACCGGCGTTCCAGGCGGACTCAAGGCCGAGCTGCGTGGTGGAGCCGGCATCAGAAAAAACGCTGAAATCGGAGTACATGTTGGGCGCGGCGGCGTCATCCGACAGGGCGCCGTATGTATCGGCGTAGGCTTCAGGCGCGGCATATTCGAGCGACGCGCCCTCTTCCACGCCGGTGTCGCGGGTATAGGTCATGGTCATATAAACATCCGACACGCCGGGCAAGGCGCGGACGGCGTCCAGGTTTCCAAAGCGAATTTTAGCGGCAAAGCCGTTGAGAAGGTTGGTGTAGTGATAGCGGAACTGCGCGTCGGCGTCGATGGCCAGAATTTGCTCCTGCACGGACAACTGCTCGTTCACGGCATTTTTGCGGAAGGAGGCCTCCGCCGCTTCCAGCGCCACGGAACTGACCGACAAAGCGCTCTGGCGGCCGTGGTTGTCGGCAAATTGCGGCACATCCAGCGCCGCGGCATCATCCAGCTCCACAACGACCGTGACAATTTGGTCGGCGGCGATGCCGTCGGCGGACGGTGCGCCCGCCTGTGTGGTAAAGATGGCGGAGTTGGGGTTGGGGGCCGCCGCGGCGGCCGACAGGCAGGCGCCGGTTGCCAGCAGCAAGGTCAACAACAGGGCAATGGCGCGTTTGAGATACCGTTTCCTCATAATACTCTTCCCTTCTTTTCCTCGAGTGTGTTCCCTTGTCTCTATCATTAAACTTCGCGGTGACGCGCGGTTGGGTGATGCGTTACTCCGCAGCAGGCGATCAATGACACCGCCGACGTGTGAACCGGGTAACGCGGTCGGAATGCAGGACTGTTCGCGCGGCCGGAAGAAAATTTGGTTATTATTAACAAGATTTATATATTATATCACCAGGTTTTGCCTATGTAAAGTATATTTATGTATTGCATACAGCGCGGCGGAATCCCGCAAGCGATTCTGGCCAAACGGGTTACGAAAAAACTTGCTGTGCATTTGCGTTTGGATCGCGCTGTGGCGCATAAACAAACAGAATGGAAGAAAAAAGAAAAATGCCTTTGCAGTACAAAGCGCAAAAAAGCCCGCACAAGGCGGGCCGGACGAAGGGCATCGGGAAGGGGCGGGGTTATGACGAAAAGGGTGTCACGCTTGCAGCCAGCGTGCAACGGCGGAAAAGCTCTCCTCGTCAAAGGCGTGGAAATGCCAGTCGGCCGCAGATAGATCCATGCCGTGGCGGTTGGTGCCGGTGAAGGCGGCGCAGGTCATACCGGCCGCGCGCGCCGCCGCGATACCGTTTCTCGAGTCCTCGATCACCAGACAGTGCATGGGGGCCACCCCCAGTTTTTGTGCGGCCAACAAAAAAAGGTCGGGCTCCGGCTTGGTCAGCGCCACATTGTCTCCGGTGACGATGGCGCCCATATAGGACCACAGCGAAAACCGGTCAGCCACGAGGTGTACCATGCGGTCGTCCGACGAAGAGGCAATGGCCGTCAGCACGGCCATATCCCGCAATTTAATCAGCCAGGTTTCAACGCCCGGAATGAGGGTGTGCACCTCCTCTTTCAATGAAGCGTACAGCCCGTCCATGTAAAGGCGTACCAATTCGCTCTCGGTTTTGTCCAGGTCGGGGTACCACTCTTTGATAATTTTTCCCACCAGGGCGCCGGCCGTACCGGTGATGCCGGAGATTTCGCGCGGCCCAAAGGGCAGTCCCAGCGCGTCGAACATGCGGGCATCCGCGTGGTTGTATCCGAGTTCGCTGTCCACCAATACGCCATCCATGTCAAAGATAACTGCCTTTTTGGTCATGATACCCTCCTATTCCCTTGTTGTTTTTTGGTGTACTTTGGTGTATACTCGTAAGCAAAATCAATGTATGAGAGGCGGTGACTGGATGAGAAAGTGTTGCCTTGTTTTGGCGGCGTGTGTCGCCGTCGCGTCCGTGTCCGGGTGCAGCCGGATTCTCAATCGGCCATATCGCTCCATCTCCCCGCATCTCGAACAGCACACCATCCCGGAGGATCGTGACTATCAGCAGGTGGAGACATACCTCGGGCTCAAGGCGGCGCTCGTGCAGCTGATCCGCCAGCACAGCGAGACGGGGAAAATCCGGTTTGTCAACTACACAGGCGACCCCAAGTCGGACATCTCGCGCGCCTGCTTTGACATCATGCGCGAGGATCCGCTGGGCGAGTACGCCGTCGACTATATGTCGCCTGAATATACAGCGCTGATCTCGGAGGCATCGGTGACCATCACATATCTGCCAGGGCGTGAGTCGGACATTCTGCGCGTCGGCGACGTGCGGGGACTGGTCCGAGAGATCGACGAAGCGCTCAAGAAGTTTGACAACCGTCTGCTGCGGGAGGTCGGCTACTTTGAAAGCGACACCGACGTCGGCGCACTGGTGCGAGAAGCATACTACAGCCGGCCGGAGGCCGCTGTCGGACAGCCCGCCGTGTCGATCGCGCTGTATCCGGAGAGCATGTCCGGGCGGCCGACAGGCCGCATTGTGGAGCTGGGGTTTACCTATCCCGGCACACCGGAGGAGATGCGCGCACGCGTTACCATGGCCGACGAGGCGTTGCGCCTGTTGCTGACAGATATGCCGCGCGACTTGAAGGCGCCGAAACGGGCACTGTGGCTGTTTGACAAACTGTGCGCCACAGTTACATTTGACAAGGTGGCCGCGCAGCTTGTGCAGGAGGGCAAGCCGACCGGCGTGGAAGACGATCTCTACAGCGCTCTGGTCAAGGGTCATGCCATCTCCGATGGCTTTGCGCTGGCGTACAAGAGAATGTGCGACCTGGCGGACATCAGCTGCCAGCTTGTCACGGGCATGCGCGGCAACATCCGGTACACGTGGACAGTTATCCAACTTGACGACGGCTGGTACCATGTCGATCCGGCGGCAGACGCAGTGGACGGCACGCACGATTGGTTTTTGAAAACCGACGAGGAAATGGCGCCCGTGGCGCTGTGGAATCAGTCCGGCGTGCCGCAGTGCGACGCCACGCAGTACACCTACGAAACGATCACGCAGACGCCGCCGGCCGAACAAAATATCGATGTGCCCGCACTAAGCGCGGAGGAGTCGCCCGCACCGGAGGAGTCGCCCGCTTAGGCCGTACTGCATTTTCAATCGCATTACAAACGAAATATAAACAGGAAAAGAGGGGCGGTGCCCCTCTTTTCGATTGTGATCAGGAGTCTAATCCGTGCTGGCCCAGCTTCCACAGCAGGGCTTCAAAACGAACGCCCTCCTGCATCGGCGTGCCTTCCTCCCAAGTCAGAGAGGCACAGTCGCGCACAAAGACAGACGCGGCCCGCACAGCGCCCGCCAGCGGCAGTCCGTGCAGCAGCGAACCCAGCAGCACACTGGTGTACAGGTCGCCGGTGCCGTGATACTCCTGCCCGACGAAGGATTCAAAATGAATATCGGCGGTGTTGTTGGTGGCGTCATAGTAGGCGGCGCCGATCTGCCCCTCGCGTGTGGTGATGCCGGTGAGCACAATGGAGCGCTTGCCGTTTTTCGACAGGGCTTCGACCCACTGCATCGTGCCGGTTTCGTCATTGGGCCTGTCCTCGTAGCGCTGGCCAAGCAAAATGGCGGCCTCGGTCAAGTTGGGGGTGAGGATATCCGCGGCGCCGGCCAGCACGCTCATGCGGGTGCACATCTCGGGCGTATAGGTGCGATAGGGCACACCGTGGTCGCCCATGACGGGATCCACGATGGAGAGCATGCCCGGGCGCTTGAATTTGTCGATGGCCTCACACACAATGTCTATCTGCTCCACGGAGCCAAGAAATCCGCTGTACACCGCGTCAAACGCGAGCTCACGCTGCAACCAGTGCTTGATGGCCGGCCGCATCTCCGCGGTCATGTCCAAAAACGTAAATCCTTCAAAGCCGGTGTGTGTTGACAGATAGGCGGTGGGCAGTGAGCAGCATTGAATGCCCATGACAGACAATACGGGGTAAACGACGGACAGAGAACAACGTCCGTAGCCGGACAGGTCGTGAATGGCGGCCACACGGGAAATGGGTTTCATTGGGTATCCTCCTCTGGACGAGTGGTATGGTATAGTGTGTTGGCGCAAGCGCCTTCAAAGATGACATTGTCGACCTGATCCTGGCAACGCGCGAGCGTTTCGCAGTCGCGTGCCGTCCACCCCACATTGGGCACACCGGCGCCGCGCAGCTTTTCCACTTTTTTGTTGGGCAGCATGGTCAGGTTGTAGGCGATAAAATGCGGGCGGCTCAGTACGTTGAGCAGCATGTGGTTGAATACGAAGGCCTGTACACGTTGCGTCACCGAGCGGGCGCGCAGCCCGGCCAGTTGACCGCGAACGGCCTGCGGCGCATGCCGCTTAAACCAGATGATGCTCAGCGGATTAAACGACTGCACGGCATAGGGGCCCTGGTACGAACGCAGCAGCGCCCAAACCGCCAGCTCGAGCACACCGGCGCGGCCGTTGTTTTTGAGTTCGATGAGCAGCGGTACGCGGCCGTTCACAAGCGCAAGCACATCGGACAGCAGCGGAATGTGTTCTTTGGTGCCGGCCAGTGTCAATCCGCGCATGGCAGGCCAGGCGTGTTCACACACACGGCCCACGGCGCCGGTCATGCGCATCAGTGTTTTGTCGTGGAAAACCATGACCTGGCCGTCGGCACTCAGCCGAACGTCCAGTTCAATGGGGCAGTGGAGCGTCACAGCGCGCTCAAAAGCGGCCAGCGAATTCTCCGGCGCGTCAGCACGCAAGTCATGCAGCCCCCTGTGGGCAATGGGTGTGGACGTCAGCCAGTCGGGGACGCGACCGCCCGGCCAACCCAAGTGCTCTGGCGTTAGCATTTCCGTCATGGGGAAACCTCCTGCGAATAGGATGCGATTTACACATGCAGCATGAATCAACATTATACATTGTTTTGACGAAAAAAACAATCATCTCGTCCCGATATATTGGTATTGTGTACGGGAGCGTGTCAAGGAAAAAGGGCGCAGACCGCGGGAAGAGCGAAGCCCCTCCCGCGATCTGCGCAACCGTGCAAACAGTGGGAAAATCACGCCGATCCGAAGCTGATTACCGTTGCGTTAGCGGCACATAGGGCGCTTTTCCGGCCACCGAGCGGTAGGCCGGGCGAATAATCCGGCCGCCGTTGAGCACTTCTTCAATGCGGTGAGCGCACCAGCCGACCGTGCGCGAAATGGCAAAAATGGGGGTGTATAAGTCCTTGGGAATCCCCAGCATCTGATACACCAGACCGGCGTACATATCTACATTGGCCGAAATCACCTTGCTGTCGCCCTTGATGCTGGCAAAAACGCCCGGCGTCAGCCGCTCGACGGTTTCCATCAGCTCAAACTCATTGATCATCTCGTTGCGTCCGGCCAGCTGCCGGGCGTATTTTTTTAATATGATGGCGCGCGGGTCGGACAATGTGTAGACCGCGTGCCCCATGCCGTAGATGAGGCCGCTGCCGTCGCCGGCCTCCTTGCGGATGATGCGTGCCAGATAGGCGGCCACCTCGTCTTCGTCTTTCCAGTCTTTCACGTGCGCGCGAATGTCGGCAAACATCTGCATGACCTTGGCATTTGCGCCACCGTGTCGCGGCCCTTTCAGGCTACTGACGGCGCCCGAAATGGCGGCGTAAGTGTCCGTGCCGGACGAGGTGAGCACGCGGCAGGTAAACGCGGAGTTGTTGCCGCCGCCGTGCTCGGCGTGCAGCACCATACAAATGTCCAGTAGCCGCGCCTCTTCGCGGGTAAACAGTCCATCCGGGCGCACGGCGTGCAGAAAATTCTCCGACGTGGAGACACCTTGCGCCGGATGATGCAGGATAAGGCTTTCGTGGTCATAATAGTGCCTCTTGACGGCATATGCATGCGCCACAATGACCGGTATGCGCGCGATCAGCGCAAGGGCCTGGTTCATCAAATGGCTCAGCTCCGTGCTCTCGGGATCACTGTCGTAAGAATACAGTACCAACACGCAGCGGGCCAATTTGTTCATGACATCCGGGCTGGGCGCCTTGATAATCATATCCTCTGTGAAGTTTTCCGGCAGCACGCGCGCCTCTTCCAGCAGCTGCCGGAAGATCCCGAGCTGCTCAGCGTTCGGCAGGTATCCAAAGAGCAGCAAAAAGCAAGTCTCCTCAAAGCCGAAACGATCCTCCGCGCTGAAGCCCTCGATGAGGTTTTCCACATTGATGCCGCGATAGAAGAGCTGACCCTCCTGCGGCACCCTGTCACCGTCCTGCACAATAAAGCCCTGCACGCTACCGATGCGCGTGATGCCCGCCAGCACACCTGTTCCGTCGGCATTGCGCAGGCCGCGTTTTACGTTGTAGTTGTCGTAATGCGCCGGATCTATGTAGTTATACCGCTGATGGTTTTCACATATGCTGTTGATAAAGCCTTGGGTTTTCTCGCTTAATTGCAGCGACATAGGACGGGCCCCCTTCTCAGACGTTTGTCACTATTATATGTAAGGTTGCGCGCAAAGTCAACCCAAAAATGAAAGTCAAAAAAACAAAACTTGCAAAAAGGTGTGTCGTATGAAACAAATTATCGTGCTGTCCCTGGCGCTTACAATCCTGGTTTTCTCCTTACCTGTATTGGCTGGAAGCGGATTTTTACTGTCGGAACCAACGGCGACATTGGATGTTTCTGCAAGTTTGAACAGTCCCGCCGCCACAATGAGCGCGCCGTTGCCGTCCGCTTCGCCGTCGCCAGGCGTCTCGGCGCCCGCCGCTGTTCCCATGGCTGAGGCGGGGGATGAGACGCTCATGGTCAAGGTGCTGGTGGAGGACACCGTGCGGGAGATGAGCATGCGCGACTATCTGTTCGGCGTGCTGGCCGCCGAGATGCCGGCGACCTTCCCGGTGGAGGCGTTGCGCGCCCAGGCCGTGGCGGCGCGCACGTACACCGAATACAAAATGCAGCTGGCCAAAGGGCCCAACGGCCCCGACGAGCGTCACAAAGGCGCCGATGTCTGCTCGGACTATCACCACTGCAAAGCGTATTTGAGCCGCGCGGAGGCCATGACGGGTTGGGCCGAACATGCGGAGGAATACGCGGCCATTGTGGAGGGCGCTGTGCGGGATACCGACAGTCTGGTAATCCTCTACGAGGACGAACCCATTGTGGCGGTCTTTTTCGCCATGTCCGGCGGGCATACCGAGAACGCCAAAGATGTGTGGGGCGCCGACATCCCATATTTGCAGAATGTGGAAAGCCCGGGTGAGAGTGCGGAACAGGGGTTTGAAACCACCAGAGAAATTGCAGCCGCCGAATTCAAACGCCTGTTTGCAGATGCCTATCCGAACGCAAACCTTGACGGTGATTCGTCAACGTGGATCGGCGAACCGGTGCGGAGTGCGGCCGGGGGCGTTATCAGCATACCTGTAGGCGGTGTGCAAATCCCGGGCACGAAATTGCGAGAGCTCTGCCAACTGAGATCGACCAACTTTACCGTCACGTGGCAAGGGGATACCGTCATCTTCCGTACCATCGGTTACGGTCACGGCGTCGGCATGAGCCAAAGCGGAGCCAAGGCCATGGCGCTGGCGGGAAAGAACTTTGAAGAAATCCTCAACTGGTACTACACGGGCGTGGCCGTTTTGCCCTATCACCCCGAGGTGACGCAGCCGTCACCCGACCAGCCGTCGCCGGCCCCGCCGTCGGACGAGACCGGCGACGTAGAGACATGAAAACGGATCCTCGTTGAGTGCACAAATGCAGGCGGCCGGAGATGAAACGGCGATGGGGGAAGGCACTGCCTTCCCCCATCGTCAATGTTGTAACCGGATGACGCCGGTTGTGGGCATCAGGGCGCGCACTGCCCGCACGGGGTAAAACCGGCATCCAGCGCCTCTTCCCGGCTGTCAAATCGCACGCGGTTTTTTTCCAGCGGCAAATTGTCACAGGTCGGCAGATGAAAGCGCTTGGAGTTTTTGTTCCCAATGTAATTCGCGAGCTCCGCCCGGTCGGCGGCCTGGGTGTGGGGCACAGGACTCTTGATCCCGTCAACGTTGGATGTGATGGTGTGCCCGTCGCTGGTCAGGACGACCGTGCCCATGAGGTCTGTGCGGAAAACCGTGGCGCCCACATCGCGGAATCTGCTCAGCGGCTCCTCGTGCGGGTGTCCGTAATCGTTGTCCATTCCGCACATGATGGCGACCATCTTTGGATTGATGGCGCGCAGGAACACATATGTGGATGACGAGTTGCTGCCGTGATGGGGTGCCTTGAGCACATCGCTCTCCAGCGGGACGCCGGTGGCCAAAATATCCTTTTCCGCTTCGGCCTCAATGTCTCCGGTGAGCAGAAAGGAGTTTTCGCCAAAAACAACGCGCACAACCACAGAAACATCGTTAAGGGAATCATAGTCCTTGACAGGCGCCAAGACATCCATGGTAAAAGCGCCCGGCGTGAACGAAAGCCCTGCCAACGCGTCAATCCGCGTCACGCCCGCGTCCGCAATGGCGCGGATCAAATGGCGATACACGCTGCTGTCGGCCGGCTGGTCGGGCATGATCACGGCGCCCACCGGCATCGATGCCAATACGGTTTTCAGCCCACCGATATGATCTTCGTGCGGGTGTGTGCCGACGACATAATCCAAAGTGGAGATACCCTGCGATTTGAGATAGTCGACAACCAGCTCACCGTCGGCCGCGTTGCCGCCGTCGACGAGCACCGCGTGCGTGCCGTCGTAAACCAGGATGCAGTCGGCCTGACCGACGTCAATGAAACTGACCGTCAGCGTGCCCTCGGTGTGCGTGGCCGCTACAGGCGCGGCGGTACAACCAAGGGACAAAATAAGCGCCAGGGCCAGCAGAAGAAGCGTTGTGCGTTTGATCATATTGTTTTCAGGTGGCCCCCGATCGTCCGGAGCGGCGGCCTGGTTTACTCCTTCTCAGGATGTGTATCAATCGTTTTGCAAATGTGCCAGCGCGGCCATGGCAGCCAGCTGCTCCGCCTCTTTTTTGCTGCTGCCGACGCCGCGACCGATGGGGGTATTGCCCAAAAGCACCTCCACGGTGAACACCTTGGCATGGTCGGGCCCGCTGGCATCCAACAGATGATAGCTGTACGCCCGCACAGGTTCCCGCTGCAACACCTCTTGCAAACTCGTCTTGTAGTCTTTTTGCTCGGGCGTCGCGTCGGTCAAGAGAAACTGAAGGGCGAAGCGGCGCGCAGCCTCCATGCCCCCGTCCAAAAAGATGGCCGCCAGTAGCGCTTCCATGGCGTCGGCCAGCAACGATGCCCGCTGTCGTCCGCCGCCGTTGTCCTCACCTTTGCCCAGCAGCAGTGCCTCGGAGAGGCCGATGTCGCGGGCGGCGCGGGCCAGACTGGACTCGCACACCAGCGCGGCGCGCATCCGTGTGAGTTCACCCTCGGTTTTTTTGGGGTGCTCTCCATACAAGTGCTCCGCGGCGAGGAAACCGAGCACGGAGTCGCCCAAAAACTCCAGACGTTCATTGTGCTCGCGGGAGGCAAATCGATTTTCGTTGTAGTAGGAGCTGTGCGTCAGCGCGGTCTCACACAGGGCATAGCTGGAAAACGTATAGCCGATTTTTGTCTCAAGGGCTGTCACGATGCGTGTCCTCCATCTGCCTCCGGCACCTTCATATGCTCTATGTTATCGACAATAATGCTTGTGAGGTTGGATTGGGCGAAGTCCACGGCCTGCCTGACGGCCGAAGCAATCGCCCGGGCGTTGGAGGAGCCGTGCGCCTTGATGACCGGCTTGGCCACGCCCAAAAAAGGCGCGCCGCCGTACTCGGTGTAGTCAAGCATTTTTCGGAAAGAGCGCAGGCCGTCCTTGACCAGCAGCGCCCCCAGTTTTGTTTTCGTGTTTTTCAAGAACATCTGCTTCATACTATCGGCAAAAAACAGGCCGACGCCCTCCATGGTTTTGAGCATGATATTGCCGGAAAAACCGTCGGCCACCACCACGTCGGCCGCGCCGAAAGCAATGTCCCGGCCTTCCAGGTTGCCGGTAAAATTCAGGCGTTTGGCCTGCCCGGCCTGACTGAGCAGCTGGAAGGCCAGCTTGTGCAGCTCATCACCCTTGGTCTCCTCAGCCCCGATGTTGAGCAGCCCGACGCGCGGGAATTCAATCTTCATGGCGTGGCGCATATAAAGCGCGCCCATGTAAGCAAATTGCAGCAGATACTCCGGTGTGCAGTCGACATTGGCGCCGCAGTCAATGAGCAGCGCGCCGCCTTGCGCGGTGGGAATAATGGGGGCGAGTGCCGCCCGACGGATGCCCCGAATGCGTTTGATGATGAGAGTGGCCCCGGTAAGCACTGCGCCGGTGCTGCCGGCGGAGACAAAGGCGTCACCGTTGCCGTCGGCCAACCGATTCAAACCCACGACAATGGACGAGTCGGGTTTTTCTCGGATGGAAGAGGAGGGGTTGTCCTCCATGGAAATGACTTGCGAGGCGTGGGCAATCTCCATGCCGGGCGGCAGATCGCTCAAGCCGTCGTCCTTGAGCGCCTGGAGAATGTCCTCGCCGCGCCCGACGAGCACCAGATTGACCCGCTGTTCCTTTTGAGCCAGCAGCGCCCCGCGCAGGATTTCCCGCGGCGCATGATCCCCGCCCATGGCGTCAAGAATAATTTTCATAACAAGTCCCCCTACCCCATCAAACGATGGCGGCGTTCGCGCCGGTTGCGATGTCGCGCGAAATATCCGCATACAGTTCAGCCAAATGAGCCAACGCACGCGCGGACACCGCCGCACAGCGCTCCGGCTTGCTTTTTATGCGCGTTTCCAGCGGAGGCAGCAGGCCAAAATTGATGTTCATGGGTTGGAAATTCTCCACCTCCGGGTGAGAGATATAGGAGGCCAGCGCCCCATGCGCCGTCTCGACAGGCCAGTAAATGGGCGGTAGTCCGTGCAGACGGCGGGCCAGCGCGATGCCGGCTATGAGCCCTGAGGCGGCGGATTCCACATAGCCCTCAACGCCGGTCATTTGCCCGGCGAAATGGACACGCGGATCACTGCGCACGGCAAATTGCGACGTCAGCAGCCGCGGAGAATCCAGATATGTGTTGCGGTGCATGACGCCAAAACGCAAAAATTCGGCGTTTTGCAGCGCAGGGATGAGCGAAAAAACCCGCTTTTGTTCTCCGAAGGTCAGATGGGTCTGGCAGCCGACAAGGTTCAACACACTGCCGGCGGCGTTGTCGCGCCGCAGTTGCAGGACGGCGTAAGCGCCTGTCCCGCTGCGCGGGTCGCGCAGACCGATGGGCTTGAGCGGGCCGTAACGCAACGCGTCCAACCCGCGGCGCGCCATCACCTCGATGGGCATGCAGCCTTCAAAGACGGACTTGTCCTCAAATCCGTGCACAGGCGCCTCCTGCGCGGAGCAGAGCGCGTCATGGAACAACAGATATTGCTCTTTGGTCATGGGACAGTTGACATAATCATCACCGCCCTTGCCAAAGCGTGAGCCCCAATAGGCGCACGCCATATCAACGCTGGCCGCCGAGACGAGCGGCGCCGCCGCGTCGAAGAAAAACAGCGTGTGATGTCCGCCCAGAAACCGGACGATGTCCTCCGCCAAAGCGCCCGCTGTGAGCGGACCGGAGGCGATAACGCAGTCACCCGCAGGGATGTGTGTCACTTCTTCTGTTAAAACAGTGATGAGAGGGTGCGCGTCAATGCGCGCGGTGACCAATTGCGCAAACCGGTCGCGATCCACGGCCAACGCGCCGCCCGCGTCCACGCGGGTGGCGTCGGCGCAGGACAGGATGAGCGAGTCCAGCCTGCGCAGCTCCTCTTTGAGCAGCCCCGGCGCGTTTTCCAACCGGTCGCCGCGAAATGAGTTGGAGCAGACCAGTTCGGCCATGTAAGGACTGTGATGTGCGGGTGTATAGCGTTTGGGCTTCATTTCGATCAGCGAGACCGGCACGCCCCGACGCGCCAGCTGCCAGGCCGCTTCACAGCCGGCCAGCCCGGCGCCAACCACGGTGACATTATGCATCCGGAGCCGCCTTGCCAGTCGACTTGGCAGGGGCCTTCTTGGTTGTCGACTTGAGTTTGGCGGCCTTGGATGCGGCCGGTTTTGTGGTTGCCGCCTTTTTTGGTGTTGTTTTGACCGTCTTGCCGCCAGCGGACGTCTTTTTGGCCGCCGGTTTCTTCGTTGCTGCGGTTTTGGCGGTTTTCTTGCCCGTGGCCGACTGGGCGGAAGACTTCTTGGTAGCCGCCTTTCTTGCGATCCTTTTTTCGGCGCCGGTCGCTTCCGGCACGGCGCCCTCTTCAGCGGTCTTCTTTTTTCGATAGCCGCGCTGATCCTCCGGCAAAAAGTCCGGGCAGACCGGATTGGCGCAAAATGGCTTGGTGGCGCCGCGTCCGCTGCGCTTAAACAGGGTTTTTCCGCACTCGTGGCAACGGTCGCCCAGCGGAGCGTCCCACGTCATAAAGGCGCAGCCCGGATGACGTTCGCAGCCATAGTAATCTCGATTGTTGCGCGACTTTTTCTTGAGAATGGTCGCGCCGCACAGGGGGCATTCCCCCGGTGTCGGCTCCGAAATAGGTTTGGTATTTTTGCAGTCGGGATAACCGGGGCAAGCCATAAACCGGCCGAAACGCCCCATTTTTATCACCATTTTACGCCCGCACAATTCGCAGGCGACATCGGTGGGTTCGTCGGGCACTTTGTAGCGTGTTTTGTCCTCGGCGGCCTGGCGCACTGCTTCCGAAAAGCCGTCGTAAAAATCTGAAAGCATGGTTTTCCAGTCTTTTCGGCCCTCTTCCACGTCGTCGAGGTAGGCCTCCATGCGCGCGGTAAAAGCCACATCTATGATGTCGGTGAACTTCTCCTTCATCATGGTGGTGACCACTTCGCCCAGTGGGGTGGGGGAGAGCGCTTTGCCTTGCTTCATGACGTATTCGCGCTCTAAAATAATGAAAATGGTCGGCGCGTAGGTCGACGGGCGGCCGATCCCCTTCTCCTCCATGGCTTTGATTAGGCTGGCTTCCGTGTAGCGCGGCGGCGGTTGCGTAAAATGCTGGCCGGGGCGGGTGTCGGACAGAGACAGCGGCTCGCCGTCCCGCAGATTGGGCAGCGCGTCGTCGACTTCCTCGTCCTCTTCGTCGCGCCCCTCCTCGTAGATGGCGGTAAACCCGGCAAACTTGACGCTGGTATGGTTCGCGCGAAATATATAGCCGCCTGACAGCGTGTCAATGGTCAGTGTGTCGTACAGCGCGTTTTCCATCTGGCAGGCGACAAACCGCAGCCAAATGAGACGGTAGAGTTTGTATTGATCGTCTGTCAGATTGTCGCGCACGCGGTCGGGCGTCAGGGTGACATCCGACGGGCGAATGGCTTCGTGCGCGTCCTGAGAGTCAGACTTGCTCTTGTAGCGCCGCGGCGCTTTGGGGCAAAAGGCGGCGCCGTATGTTTGCGCAATGAAGCCGCGCGCCTGCGTGACGGCCTCATCCGAGAGCCGCTGCGAGTCGGTACGCATATAGGTGATGAGACCGGTCAGGCCCAAACCGTCAATTTCCACGCCCTCGTAAAGCTGCTGCGCCAGGGCCATGGTGCGCCGGGCGGACATGTTGAGTTTGCGGGAGGCGTCCTGCTGCAGCGTGGAGGTGATAAAGGGCGGCGCCGGCGTGCGTTTGCGCTCACCAACTTTGATGCGATGTACCGAAAACGGTGAGCCTGCAATGGCCTTGACGACAGTGTCCGCGTCAGCCTTGCTGCGCAGTTCCATCTTGCCGTCAAGATTGCCGTAGAAGTGCGCATCAAAACGCCCCGGACCCTCGTTGCGGGACAGCGTGACGTCAATGCTCCAATATTCCTCGGGTGAAAAGGCCCTGATTTCCTCTTCACGGTCGACCACCAACCGCGTCGCTACGGACTGCACCCGTCCCGCCGACAAACCCGGTCTGACCTTGCGCCAGAGCAGGGGACTCAACTCATAGCCCACGATGCGGTCCAGCACCCGCCGGGCCTGCTGTGCGTCGACCAGATTGACATCGATGGCGCGCGGGTGTTGAATACTGTCTTGAACCACCTTTTTGGTGATCTCGTTGAATGTGACACGGGCGGTTTTGTCGTCCGGCAATTCGAGCAGTTCCTTGAGGTGCCACGAAATGGCCTCTCCCTCACGATCCGGGTCGGTGGCCAGATACACATGGGTGGCCCGCTTTGCCTCGGCGCGCAAGTCGGCAATGGTCTTCTCCTTGCCGACAATGGGCTGATAGTTGATGACAAAGCCCGAAGGAATGTCCACGCCCATCTTCGACTTGGGCAGGTCGCGCAAGTGGCCCATCGTGGCTTTGACGGTGAAACCGTCGCCCAAATACTTGCCGATGGTCTTGGCTTTTGCCGGGGACTCCACAATAATTAAATTCGCCATAGTTGCCAATTTCCTCCAATGAAGGGCGCGGCGCCTGTCAAGGCTCCAGACCCAAGGTACACTCAAACCGGCTGCCCGGCAACTGCCGAACAGCGCCGGACAGTTCCAACATAGTGAGTTCACATAAAATACGTGAAGCGGGCAACCCGGAAATCTCCACAATTTCATCCACATGACGGGCCGTGCCCGCAATTGCTATCATAATGGCTTTTCCGTCGGCTGTAAAGTCTTTTATGGCCTCCGTGAGGTCAAACGCCTGCGGCTGCCCGTCGCTTTTCGGTGACTGACGGGACGAAACGACCGGTCGCATCACCGGCTCCGCCGCCAGCGCCGCAGTGCTTTGCTCGACAGACTGCGCCTTTTTGTTATACCCGACAATGGATTGCTGCCGTTCATATTTCTGCACGATTTTGTGAGGGAAGAGAGCCGCGTACTCCTGCAATATGTCCAGCGGGCCGGTCACCAGCTGGGCGCCTTCGCGCAGCAGGCGATTGCAGCCCGCACTCTCGGGCGAATCGATGTTGCCCGGCACGGCAAAGATATCCCGCCCCTGTTCGAGCGCATGCGACACCGTGATGAGCGCGCCGGACAGCTGTGGCGCCTCAATCACCAGCACCCCCAGCGACAATCCGCTGAGTATGCGGTTTCGCACGGGGAAATTGGCGCCCAGCGCACGGGTTCCGGGCGGGTATTCACTGACAAGCGCGCCGGTGGCGGCAACGTCATCGTACAACGCGCGGTTGGAGGCCGGGTAGACCACATCGACGCCGCAACCCAGCACGGCCACCGTGGGCGCGCCTGCCTGCAAAGCGCCGGTGTGGGCCTGGGCATCCACGCCGTTGGCCAGGCCGGACACAACCAGCATGCCGGCCCGCGCCAGAGAATAGCCCATGCGCGCGCTCACCTGCAAGCCGTAGGGCGTTGCCTTGCGCGAGCCCACGACAGCCAGCGCCGCCTCTTCGTCGATGACAGGCATTCGCCCTTTGACGTAGAGTACGCTGGGGGGTACTTGAATGTTCTTGAGGCGCTCCGGATAGTCGGCGTCCTGCAACGTCAGCACGCGCAATGATTCCCGCTCGCATTGCTCCATAATGCGTTCCGCCGCGTCCAAGTCGCGCATGAGCAGCTCACTGCGCTCGTTTTTGGTCAACGCGGGAAACTTGTGAATGTCGTCATCATCGGAAAAATACACATTTTCGGGCGTTCCGAAATGGTCGATCAGCGCAAATACCTTTGCCGAGCCCAACAACCGAAGGGAACTCAGCCACAGCCAGTATTTGAGTGCAGACATAAACTCACCTCCCGGTCATTTCCCAGAGAAGAACGGCGGCAGCGGCAGCCACGCCCAGTGATTGACAGTCCTTGCTCATCGGAATCCTGACGTGCGCGTCAGCGCGACGCAGCAAAGCATCGGAGAGCCCCGCGCCCTCGTTGCCCAACAGAAGCACACAGGCGCTCAAATCCACCTCGCGGACATCCCGCGCCTGCGCTGACAGGGCGGTGGCATACACCGGAAGCGCGCACCCGGACAGCGCGTCCGCCACGTCTTCAAGGATCGCCACCCGCTGGCGGAAACAGGCGCCCATACCGGCGCGCACGGTCTTGGGAGAAAAGGGATCGGCACACCCGGGACCGAGAAGAACCGCCGTGAGCCCAAAGGCCGACGCGGTACGCAGAATCGAACCGACATTGCCGGGATCCTGCACCCGGTCGAGCAACACGTAGCGCCCGCCGGTGAGGGGGGGCATGGGCGACATATCGGGCAGACGGCAAAGAAAGACGATGCCCTGCGGCGTATCGGTGGGCGACACCGCATCCATCAGCCGCGCGGGCAGTTCAACGACGTGCACGTCAGGCGACAAGTCAGGCAGTTCCATGCCCGCCGCGCAGACCACCGTGACAAGCGGCGCTCCATACGCCAGCGCCTCGACCAACAGCGTACGACCATCGCACAGAAAGAGACCTTGCTGCTCGCGGGCCGCACGCGAACGGGCCAACTTGACAAGCTGACGGCATAGCGGGTTGTCCCGGCTGGTGATGTGTGTTCTCATAACCGACGAAAGCGGTTGATGCTTTTGTTGTCACCGATGGCAAGCAGTATGTCGTGCGCCTGGATGACATAGTCCGCGCTGGGTGACACGCTCACCGTATCGTGGCCGGGCACACGCACGGCCAAAATGTTCAGTCCGTATTGCGTGCGCAGGCTGAGTGACTTGAGCGACTTGTTCACCCAGGAATCGGGCGGCGTGAGCTCCACGATGGAAAGCTCTTCAGACAGCTCAAAAAGCTCGGCAATATTTGTTGTGGTCAGGCTCGACGCCATGCGCACGCCCATATCATGCTCGGGCAGGAATACCTTGTCGGCGCCGATCCGCTCAAGCACCTTGCGATGCATGCCGTCCTTGGCCTTGCAAATGACCTCGGGCACATTCATCTCTTTGAGCATGAGCGTAATGAGAATGCTGTCCTGAATGTCGTCACCGGCCATGGCGACAATGGCGGAGTCAAAATTGCGCACCCCAATGGAACGCAGCACTGCCTCGTCGGTGGCGTCACCGACAACCGCATGGGTTACCTGCTCCGAGATGGCCTGCACCATTTCTTCATCGGCGTCGATGGCCAGTACTTCATTGCCCAGACGAAACAACTCGACGGCCAAGGCGCTGCCAAAGCGGCCCAGTCCAATGACGATAAACGATTTCATGATCTACTCTCCTCAATCCTATCCAATCATAACCTGCCCGTCCGGGTATGTGACGCGCGCCTTTGCCTTCTTGCCGATCAACAGGGCAATGCCCAAGGTGAGCAGCCCTACACGGCCAAAATACATCAGCAAAGCGATGAGAATTCTGGAGGGCACAAGCAGCGCAGGGGTGATGCCCAAAGACAGGCCCACGGTACCGATGGCGGACACCACTTCAAACAACAGGGAGCCCAGCGTCAACGAGGGCTGGATAAAAGACAGCAACCCCAGCACGGCCAGCACGGCGCACAGCGACATCATGGAGACGGTCAGCGCACTGATCACCTGATGGCGGCCGATGCCCCTGCCCATAAAAGTGGTCTGCGATTTGCCGCGAATGACCGTCCCCGCGGCCAAAATGAGAACGGCCAGCGTGGAGGTCTTGATGCCGCCCGCGGTGGAACCCGGCGATCCGCCGATGAACATGAGGAGGATCGACATGCCCTTGGAGCGCTGTGTCATGGCCATCTGGTCGATGGAGGCAAAGCCGGCGGTGCGCGTCGTCACCGACTGAAACAGCCCGGCCAGCGGACGCTGAACGGGGGGCAGCACACCCAACGTACCGGGGTTGTTCCACTCGGAAATCATGAAAAACAACCCGCCAGAAACTATCAGGACAGCGGTGGTGAGAAGAACCATTTTGGTGTGCGTGTGCAGGCGTTTGCGCTTGGCCATGTTGATAATGTCTTCCCACACATAAAAACCGATACCGCCGACAATGATGAGTGTCATGATGGTGAAATTGACAACGAAGTCACCTGCATAAGGCATGAGCGAAGACTGTTTTCCGTGCGTGCCCAGCACGTCGAAGCCGGCGTTGCAAAAGGCAGAAACCGAATGGAAGACGCCCCGGTAGAGACCGCCCCAAAAGCCGTAGTCGGGAATAAAGCGCAGTGACAACAGCAGTGCGCCAACACCCTCCATGATCAGGGTGCCGGTTAGAATATGCCGCACCATGCGCACCACGCCATTGATGTCGTTGAGATTAAGCGACTGCACCATGACCAGCCGCTCCTGCAGACTGATTTTCCGGCGCAGCAGAAAAGAAAAAATCGTGGCAGTGCTCATAAAGCCCAGCCCGCCGATTTGAATGAGCAGCAAAATAACAATCTGTCCGAAAAGACTCCAGTATGAAGCCGTGTCGTGCAAAATCAGCCCGGTCACGCAGGTGGCCGACGTGGCGGTAAACAGCGCTGTCGAAAAAGGCGCCGAACCGGGCGCGCGCGTGGCTACGGGCAGCAGCAGCAGTCCGCAACCGATGAGAATGATGGCCAAAAAGCCGAGGGGCAAAAAGCGGATGGGACTAAACGTCTTGCGCGTGAGCACTTTTCGGGCAATAACACGTTTTATGCCCATGATCAGTGGCCCTCCTGCAGCAGAAAACGAGCGAAAGCGACCGCCTGTTGCATCTGCGCCTGTGTGTGGGGCTGCAGCAGTTGTTCTTGCGTGAGTTGCTTGAGGCACAGGTATAACGGAAAATCGCCGGTCAGGCCCAGGGCCTGAAACGCCGGCGTTTGATCCACACGCAGAAAACTGGGGTTGCCGTCGTCAACCGGAAGGCCCAGCGTGTCCAGCGGCACAAATGCGTTTTCCTCTCGCGCCAGCATGTTCATGGTGGGGGTGTCCAAGATGAACACCAGGTTGTTCGCGTCGACCAGCATGGTGGTAAACTTGACGCGGGAGGCCACGCCCATTTGCGAATCGTCCAGGCCGAGCGCCTCGCCGCTGACAATGACTTTGCCGTCCCCGTTGATGTCGGACAGCACCTCCTCCGCCGAGCGGTCGATCCCTGTCAGCAGGTCGGGCAGGGCATAGCCCTCGAAGGCGACAATATAGGAGAAGTCGGGGTTCTCCTTGTTGACCATATCAATTACAAATAGTATGACGAGAACGCCCACAAACAGGGCGCCCAATGTGTGCCATTTGTAGTGAAACCAAAAGCTGTTTTGAAACCAGTGTAAAAACCGTTTCATCTTCACATCTAATACGCCTCTTATCCGCGCGGCAGATTGCAGTCGCGCGCGTCGCTAATGATCTGGAGCACTTGGTCAGTCCTCCAACGGCTTCATGGTGGGGAAGAGGATGACATCCCGAATGGAGGCACTGTCGGTGAGCAGCATGACAAACCGATCGATACCCACGCCGCAGCCGGCGGTGGGCGGCAAACCGTATTCCAACGCCATGAGAAAGTCCTCGTCCATCATGGCGGCCTCTGCATCGCCGGCGGCGCGCAACAGGGCCTGCCGGGCAAATCTCTCGCGCTGATCAATGGGATCGTTGAGCTCGGAAAAGGCGTTGGCAAATTCGCGGCGCGTGATGAAGAGTTCAAATCGGTCGGTCAGGCGCGGGTCGTCCGGGCAGCGCTTGGCCAAGGGGGAGACCTCAATGGGATGCCGCGTAATAAAAGTGGGCTGAACCAGTTTGTCTTCAACTTTTTGGTCGAAACATTCGTAGAGCCACTCGCCCCACGTAAAGCTGTCCTTGCCCTGCACGCCGATGGACGCGGCAGCGGCGCGCGCATCGGCATCGGTCGAAAATGACAAAAAATCAACGCCGGTGTATTCTTTGACGGCTTCGGACATCGACAGGCGCCGCCACGGCCTCTTGAGGCTGACCGTTTCGCCCTGATAGGTGATCTCCGTGGTGCCCAGTGCCGCTTCGGCCACCTCGGAAAGCATCTGTTCGGTGAGTTCAAGGATGCCATCGCAGTTGAGATAGGCCTCATAAAATTCGATGGTGGTAAACTCCGGATTGTGTTTGACGCTCATGCCCTCATTGCGGAACAGGCGTCCAATCTCATACACCCGCTCAAAGCCGCCGACGACAAGCCTCTTGAGATGCAGCTCGGTGGCAATGCGCAGGTACATGTCGATGTCGAGCGTGTTGTGGTGCGTGGTAAAGGGACGCGCCGTGGCACCGCCGGAAATCGTATTGAGGACGGGCGTCTCCACTTCCAGGTATCCGCGCGCGTCTAAAAACGTGCGAATGCGGCGCACCACTTCGGTGCGCACGCGAAAGGTGCGACGCACATCAGGATTCATGATGAGATCGACATACCGCTGCCGGTAGCGCAGGTCAGTGTCCTGCAGACCGTGAAATTTCTCGGGCAGCGGGCGCAGCGACTTGGACAGCAATGTGACGGCGGTGGCATGCACGGAGATTTCTCCGCGCCGCGTGCGGAAAACGGTGCCCGCCACGCCCAGTATGTCGCCGATATCCATCTTCTTAAACCGGGCAAACGGATCCGCCCCCAGGTCGTCCACCTTGAGGTAGACTTGCAGGCGGCCGCTGCCGTCGAGCAGGTCGCAGAAAAAGGCCTTGCCCATATCGCGTTTGGACATCATCCGACCGGCCAGTGAGACCGACTTGCCCTCCCACGTTTCAAACGCGTTGACGACATCCGCGCAACAAACAGTCACCTCAAAACGGGTGAGGGCGTAGGGGTCGTTGCCTTCCGCCTGCAACGCGGACAGTTTAGCCCGCCTGATTTGCAGCAGTTCGGACAGCTCGGCCTCCGGCGCGGGTGTGTGTGATTGCTCGGACATGGGAGTTCCTCCTTCAGTTCGGTATGCATTTCACCCAAAACGGCCACGGATTACCGTGGCCGCCGTGTTATTAAATCTGGATATCCAAGATCCGGTAACGAAGTGTGCCAGCCGGAACATCCACTTTAATCTCGTCGTCAACCTGTCGGCCCATCAGCGCCAGTCCGAAGGGGGACTCGTCGGAAATACGCGATTCCAGCGGATTGGCTTCCTGTGAACCCACCACGACATAGATTTCCTCACAGGCGGCGTCGAGATCCATCACGGTGACTCGGCAACCGGCCGTGACTTTGTCGGTGGTGGCGCCGGGGTCGATAATTTGAGCGTGCGCGATGATGTCCTCGAGCTCGACCATACGGGAAAACATGCGCCCCTGCTCGTTTTTGGCCTCATCGTACTCGCTGTTTTCCGACAGATCACCAAAAGAACGAGCCTCTTTGATCTGTTCGGCCACTTCCTTTTCGCGTACAGTCTTCAAATAACTCAGTTCTTCTTGGAGCGCGCTCAGGCGCTCGGCTGTCAGTTTATATGTTTTTTGCATATTGTTTCACCTGCAGTTCTTATAATGCGGGAATATGGCGAGACTTTGCAGTCACTGCCAGATTATCGATAAAACTGAAACAAAACTGTAGATTTACATTAGATATGAGTATATGAGCTTCGCGTGCATTTGTCAAGTACAGTTTTGTGCCGAGGGGACTCGGGTTGATCTTCATGCGTATGCTACCGGAGTTCCTTGCCACGTCAGGCCAAGAATTTGAATTTCCGGCGCGTACACGGCGCCGCCGGCCAACAGGGCCGTCAGCAGCGCCTCATTGTCGGCGTACCAGGGCCAGTTTTCGTGCAGGCGCAGCGGCGGAGAAAGCTGTGCACCATCGACCACAAGCCGGTGGGGCGGGATGAGGAAACGGCCGCCGCCCAGCAGCAGCACGGCCGCGCCGGGTTTGGCCGGAATATGGCGGTCGGGGGTGTCGGCGTCGAAAATGAGGAAGAGATCGGTGTCGGCCAGCTGCTCGTCGGTTGGGTTTTCAACGACGGAAACGCCGTAGTTGCGCCGCAGGACGCGGCACAGCGGACCGCCGTCGTTGTGGGAAAGACTGAGAGAAATGTATCTGGCCCGGCCGCACAGATCTTCTGTGGCGGCCATGACATCCGGACTGGCCCGCTTGGCGATGATAGCAAGCTTGAGTTGCGAGGGTTCCACACACATCATGTCGGCGACGTAGGAGGCCAGCCGGGCTGCCATCCGGCGGTAAAGAGGCACCGGCGTTGAGGCCACCAGGCCAAAGTCGGCCAGCAGCGAGGAATAGGGAAAACCGCGGGGCAGCACGACGCCGCGCGCGCCGACGTCGCGAAGAGCGGCCAGTCCACATCTGACCCGGCGTTCGTTGACATCCGGCACGTCCTCACACCACAGCTGGATTTGCACTCGGGCCAGCAATACGCCCCAGGCGCGCTCCTCTGTCAGCGTCACGCCGGTGTCGCGCGCCACCTTGCAACGAATCCGCCCCCAGAGGGACGGACGCGGAATGAGTTCCATTTCAATCAGCCCAAACAAAAACAGGCACCTCCTCATGTACATGCGTGAATGTCACATGTATATGGGGAGGTGCCCGTGTTTAGAATCAGATCCCGGAAACAGGCAGTGCGGGCCGCCGGCCCGCGCCTTAGGGGGCGCTGGGCGAGGGTTCCTCCGTTGGGGCGCTGGGTGGAGCCATCTGGGACACCAGCACGGAAATGGCTTTTTGCAGCTGTTTGTCCTGCTCGTGCGTCAGGGTGCCGGATTGGTTGAGGTCGTCCGGCGACAACACCACTTCGTAGTCCGGCTGGAGGCCGACGCCCGACAGGCTCTTGCCTTTGGGCGTGAAATACTCCATGGTGGACAGAATGATCGCAGACTTATCCTCCATGCGGATGGGGTACTGCGCATAGCCCTTGCCGGTTGTTTTCTCGCCAACGAGCACGGCCTTTTCATACTCCTGCAAGGCGGCGGCAAAAAACTCGGCCGCGCTGTACGAGTGACTGTTGATGAGAACGGCCATAGGAATGTCGACGCTGTCGGCGGCGGATGTGCGTTGAAATTCGTTGCCGTTTTTTTCGCGCATGGTGATCAGCACGCCCTCCGGCAACAACGTGTCAAGCATGGGGCACATCACGTCGAGCTGACCGCCGGGGTTGTTGCGCACATCGAAAATGATGGCCCCCACCTTGGCGTTGACAAGATGGTTTATGGCCTCTTTGAAGTCGCGGTCGACGTTGGTGTCAAAATTGCGGATGTGAATGTAGCCGATGTTCTGCCCCGTCAGAATTTCGGAGTACACGGCCTGGGTGTCAAGCTTCTTTCGGAGGGGGGCGACGTCCATCGTCTGCCCGTCGGACGCTTTGAGCACCGTGATGCGCACCTTGGTGTTCTCCTCGCCGGCCAGCGAGGCGACCGCCATCTGGTAGCTCATGTCGACGACCTTTTGATCCTCAATGGCCACAATGCGATCCTGCGGCATAATGTGACACTGCTGCGCCGGAGACTTGTCAAACACCTCGTTGACCAGGATGTCGCCCTCGGGGCTCATGCTGGCGGAGATGCCGATGCCGATGTATTTATTCTCGGTGCGGCGGTTGTAAAGGTCGTACTCTTCGGCGTCCAGGTAGTGGGAATAGCGATCGCCAAGCGCGTCGACCATGCCTTTAATGGCGCCGTCGAGCAACACTTCGTCATCCACCGTGCCAACAAAATTGCGCTGAACAATATTGCGCGCCTCGATAAACTTGGAAAACTCCTGCCGCTGCGACTTTGACAACTCAAAGTCCTGATGCAGCTTTTGAAACACCATGGAGTAAGAGATCACACCGGTGGCCACCGCCACCAAAAGCATAAGGGCTAAAACAGTGCCCAGTGTAAAGCGTTTTTTCATAGAGTACCCTTTCAGCGAAAATGATACATTTGAAGGCCGGTTATGGAACGTTGATGTATTGGCGGGGATTGACGGGGGAGCCATTGATAATCACTTCAAAGTGCAGGTGCGGGCCGGTGGAAAGGCCGGTGGATCCCACAAGGCCGACGAGCTGCCCGCGTTCCACCTGCTGGCCGGACTCCACCTTGCGCTGGCTCATGTGCCCGTAAAGAGTGGCCTGACCGCCGCCGTGATCGATGACCACATAGTTGCCATATCCGCCGGAGTTGTAACCGGACTTTATCACGGTGCCGCCGTTGGCGGCATATATCTTCGTACCAGTCGGAGCCGCCATGTCAAGACCCTTGTGGCTCCGGGACTGCTTCAAAATGGGATGCTTGCGCAAGCCGAACTCTGAAGATATGCGCGTGTAGCCGGGGCAGGGGAACTGATATTTTCCGCCCACAAAGGTGGAATTTTTCTTTTTCTGTTCCTCCATGATCTTGGCAATCTGGTCTTCCAGTTCTTTCTGCGCTTTTTCCTTTTCTTCGTACGCGCTGCGGTAGGAGGACTCTTCGCTTTCCAGCTCCTTGATCAGTTTCATCTGCTCCGTATTCTGCTCCACCAGTTCTCGCTGACGTTCAGACAGTTCCTTTTTGACGGCGGCCTGCTCCTGCTTGTCCTGCTCCAGGCTCTTTTTGTCCACCTCGATTTGATCCTTGGTCTTTTTAAGGGCGCTGAGCAGGTTTTGGTCGTAATCCATAATCTCCTGCACGGTACTCAGCCGGCCCAACAGATCGGAGAAGCTGTCTGCTTGAAGCAGCACGCCGAGATACTGCGTGTCACCGGCTTCCTCCATCAGTCGGATGCGGGAGCGAAAGGCTTCAAACTGACGCGCTTCGGTGCGTATAGCATTGTCCAGGTCCTGCTGACGAGCGGCAATCTGAGAGGTGAGCTCGGCAATCAAGGCGGTGGTGTTGTCGATTTCCGCGCCGGTGATTTCAATCTGCTTGTCCAGCGCCACTTTGCGCTTGGAGGCGGAGGCTTTGTCTTTTTTGATCTGCTGCAATTCTGTCTGAATCTTCTTTTTTTGATCGGCCAGCGACTTGGAATTGTCCCGCAGGCTCGACAGCGAAGGGGCGCTGGCACTGTGAGCCGCCGGAATGACAGACGCAATGAGACCGACGAGAAGCGCCACCACCACAATGAGGGCAACAACGATGGCAAATATTCGTGTTCGTTTCGGATTCACCTGCGTCACCTACACTTTTAAGAATTTGCGTATGGTCAGCACGCTGCCGCCCACACCCACCAAAAAGCCGGCCAACACAAAGACAGCCAGCACCGGCAAAAAAATCTCACCAAAGGACACGGTCTTGACCAGGGAGATGTTGCCCAGGCCATTTGTGATGCTTCGAACAAGCAATGTATAAATGTTCCACTGCAGGAAAAAGGCAATGACGGCGCCGAACAGGCCGAGCAGGAAACCCTCCACCACAAAAGGCCAGCGAATAAAGCTTTTTGTGGCGCCCACCACGCGCATGATGCCGATTTCTTCGCGCCGGTCGAACGTGGCCAGCTTGACCGTGTTGGAGATAATGAAAATGGAGACGGCCATGAGAATAATAATAAGTACCAGGCTGATTGTGTTCATCGCATTTCGCAGTCGGATAAGCTCGGTGGCGATATCCAGCCGGGCGTACACTTCGGCCACGCCGGTCAGGCTTCGCAGCTGTGTGGCCGTATCCTCCATGCTCTCAACGTCGAACAGACGCACCATAAATCGGTTGCGCAGGGGATTGGTTTGCTCCAGCCCCTGAATGAGCGTGCGGTACTGCTCGTCGACTCTCTCGGAGAAGTCCTGCAGCGCCTCCTCTTTGGACACAAAGACACTGTCGGACACATTGTCGAGCTGGTTGATTTTTGTACCCACGCTGCGCGCCTCGGCGTCGGACAGGCTTTCGTCGACAACCACGAGGATTTCGTTGCTGTTTTGAATGCCTTTGATGATGGAATCCAGATTGTAGGCCAGCAGCGCGAAGCTTCCCATGATCAGTAGGCAGGCCACAATGACGCCCACCGCCGCAAAACTCATAAAGCCGTGAAGGAAAATGCCCCGTATGCCTTCACGGAAAAAGTAACTAGTTTCGTGCCGCTTCATATTGATAATACCCGCCTGTCCGATCACTGATGATACGGCCGCCGTCAATGGCGACCACACGCTTAGCGAACCGATTGACAAGCTCCTTTTCGTGTGTGACGGCCAGCACCGTCGTGCCCAGCGCGTTGATGCGCTCCAGCAGCAACATGATTTCCAGGCTGCGGGCGGGATCCAGATTGCCGGTGGGCTCGTCGGCAATGATCATCTTGGGGTTGTTGATGAGCGCGCGGGCAATGGCCACACGCTGCTGTTCGCCGCCCGACAGCTCATAGGGGCGGCGGCGCGACTTGTGAGAGAGCCCCACCAAGTCAAGTACATAGGGTACACGCACTTTAATCTCTCGCGGAGAGGCCCCCACCACGCGCATGGCGAACGCCACATTTTCGTAGACACTTTTTTTGTCGATGAGGCGAAAATCCTGAAAGATAACCCCGAGTGTGCGGCGCAAATGCGGCACCTCATGCTGGCGAAGTGTGCTGATATTATAACCATTGACCTGTATGCGCCCCTCGGTGGGCCTGATTTCACCGGTCAACAGCTTGATAATGGTCGATTTTCCGGAGCCGGACGGCCCCACCAGGAAAATGAACTCACCATCTTCAATTTGTAGCGATACCCCTTTGAGCGCGCGGGTACCGCTGTCATAAGCCTTGTAAACATCAATCAGACGAACCAACCGATGTCCTCCTATCTCCTATCCTGTCGCGTGGCCTTGTTCGTCGTGTTTGCATTCCCGCAAAGCGAAACACGGGGCTGCCTTACGGTTCTCACTTCCGATAACCCCGATGAAACGCAAAAAATGAACTTGCTGCACCCGAACCCACGCCGACCTAGGTTTGAATCACAAAAAAACCAGCGTGCCAAATGGCACGCGGCGGTATCCTCAGTACCCGATGCCCTCGCGGGAGAGCAGGTACCTCTTGACCATCATGGCCACCTTGAAAATAATGGCATGGTCGAACTCGCGCAAGTCAAGCCCCGTCAGTTTTTTGATTTTTTCCAAACGATAGACCAGCGTATTGCGATGAACAAATAGTTTGCGTGATGTCTCCGAGACATTCAGGCTGTTTTCAAAGAACTTCTGTATCGTGATCAAGGTCTCCTGATCCAGAGAGTCAATGGAGTTTTTCTTAAACACCTCGGATAGGAACATCTCGCACATCGTTGTGGGCAGCTGATAGATCAGGCGCCCGATGCCCAGGTTTTCAAAATTGATAATGGTCTTCTCGGTGTCGAAAACCTTGCCGACCTCGATGGCGATTTGCGCCTCTTTGTAGGACGCGGCCAACTCCTTGAGCCCGGAGACCACCGTGCCGATGCCGATGACGGTCTTGATATACAGCTCGGAGTTGATTGTCTCCTCAATGGCGGCGGCCAGCTTGCGCAAATCCTGTGTGTCGATGCCGCTCTTGACGTCCTTGACAAGTGCGATGTCGGTCTCGTTGAGGTTGACGACAAAGTCGTATTGCCTGTCGGGAAACAGGCTCTGGATGACGTCCATGACGGCCAGATCGGTCTTGCCCATCTGGCGCACCAGCATGACCACACGGGGCAACTCGCCCTCAAAGTGCAGCTCGCGGGAGCGCATATAGATGTCACCGGGGAGGATGTTGTCAAGCAATATGTTTTTGACAAAGGTGGTTCTGTCGTGTTTTTCGTCGTAAAAAGTCTTGGCGCCGTTGAGGGCCACGGCCGAAAGCAGGCAAATCTCTTGCGCCCGGTCGCCGTCCCCCTGCACAAATACCGCGTAGTCAAACCGCATGCCCCAACTGATGAGTGCTTTGTAGGTGTAGCCGGCCACAACCGTGGTGGGTTCTGTGGCCGTCATCAGTTCGCTGGCGGCCTGATCGCGCTGGTTTCCAATCTGCCCGGGGTCGGTGCAGGCAACGATGACGCCGTCGGAGTCAATGACGCCGATCATACGCTCAACGGCGTCTTTCATTTGGGAGACAATGCCTTGAAACAATCTGCTCGACATATGGAACGTCCTCCAATTTTTGGGGGTTTCACGCCGGACACACCGCACCGACGCGCTTTTCGGGTGTCGCGTTACGCGCCGCCAAGAGTGGGCACACAACACCTCTATTTTATCCATTATCTTAATATGGTTCGTCTTCATTTGCAAGTTAAACTTTACATAATTCATAAAATTGTAACAAATCGATTACAAAAAAGTGCTTTCATAGGCCAAAAATGGAAATAAATGTAATTACATTGCAAGATATTTACAGTTTTTGCGGTTGGTATGAGCATTATACACAAAAATGAATCGGACACGAATTTTAGCCTTTTGCGAGCAAAAAAGCAGTTTGTTACAGGGGTTTTTCTCCAGACGTGGACGTTCTCCGCGATCCCCGCCCCGTCGCAGAGCACCCGGTACGGAGCCGGGCAAACATCAACGGCCGAACCAGTATACCCGGCTCGGCCGCTGTAACGAAAAAAATGGTTCAGTTAATGATGACCTTTTCAGTGTCCTTGTCGAATAAGTGCACCTTTTTGGTGTCAAAAGCCACCTTGATGGTGTCATTGGCCTTGGCTGTGGAGCGGGGCGACACGCGGGCCGTGATACTGCGATTTTCACAAGTCATGTAGAGATAGGTCTCCGCGCCCATCATCTCGACAACGTCAACACTCATGGTGACCTGCGAGTCAGGATACTGGGCCAGGAACATCTCCTCGTCGTGGAGGTTTTCCGGGCGAATGCCCATGATGATTTCTTTGCCGGCGTAGGCCAATACCTCGGGCATACGGCCCTTGCTTTCGGGCAGAGCCACAGTAGAATTGCCAAATTGCAAATAGGTCACGCCGCCCTTGTCGACAACGGTGCAGTCGATAAAGTTCATCTGCGGGGAGCCGATGAACTCGGCGACAAAACGGTTGCAGGGCTTTTCGTAGAGCACTTGAGGCGGGGCGATCTGCTGAATGTAACCGTCTTTCATGACAACGATGCGCGTACCCATTGTCATGGCTTCGACCTGGTCATGAGTTACGTAGATGAAGGTCGTGGCCAAACGGACATGCAGCTTGGTCAGCTCGGTACGCATCTGGGCGCGCAGCTTGGCGTCGAGGTTGGACAACGGCTCGTCGAGCAGGAAGACCTTCGGGTTGCGCACAATGGCGCGGCCCAGAGCCACGCGCTGGCGCTGACCGCCAGAAAGCGCCTTGGGCTTGCGGTCGAGCAGGTGCTCGATTTCCAGAACACGGGCCGCTTCCTCCACGCGCGCACGGATTTCATCTTTGGGTGTCTTGCGCAGTTTGAGACCGAACGCCATGTTATCAAAAACGGTCATGTGCGGATACAACGCGTAGTTTTGGAACACCATGGCGATGTCGCGGTCTTTGGGCGGCGTGTCATTGACCAAATCTCGGTCTATGTACAGCTCCCCTTCGCTGATTTCCTCCAGACCGGCAATCATGCGCAACGTGGTTGACTTGCCGCAGCCGGAAGGCCCGACTAAAATGATGAACTCCTTGTCTGCAATGTCAAGGTTAAAATCGGATACTGCCGTAACTCCGCCTGCGTAACGCTTGTAGATGCCCTTTAATGTAACACTGGACATAGGTCACCTCCGTCAAATTTCTTCTCCTGATATGCTTTCGATTGCATAGATCTCTTCCTCTTCGCCCCAAGTACATAACTTAATACAACGCATATTAATCATAACACATTGCTTCGGCTCCGTATATACCCGTATTACACAAAGGTGCTCTCAAGAGTTTGTACATTATGCTTGCTTTGAAAAAACAGAATTGAAAGCGGCCAATTCGTGGTCATACAGGTGGCGCCACCAGCCCGGCCCAAGGGCTTCGTCAAGCTGGAAAGGGCCATGGGAGAGACGCTTGAGAGCGATGACCCGGCGCTCTCGCGTCAAAAACATACGTTTGACCTGATGGTATTTTCCCTCAAAAATGGTAACCAGGGCGCGCGCGTTTCCCTCAAATTGCACAATGTTCAGTGTAGCCGGGAGGCAGTGTTCTGTCGCAGAAAAATGGATTCCGCTTAAAAAAGCGTCGGCGTCGGCCGCGGTCAGCGGGCCATCCACCGTGACCTCATAGACACGGGGCACCCGGCGGCCGGGCGCGGTCATCGCGTGCCCGAACCGACCGTCGTTGGTCAGGACAATCAGCCCGGTCGTATCTTTGTCCAGACGCCCGGCGGGGAACAATCCGCGACGTCGATACCGCGGCGGCAACAGGTCGATGACCGTGGTTTCATTTGGATCCTCCGTCGCCGAGACCACGCCTGCCGGTTTGTGCATCATCAGATAGTCATGTTCGCGGTAGTCGGCGTCCTGTCCGTCAATGCATACGGTGCTGGTGTCGGACTCCACTTTTTGTGCCGAATCGGTCACGGCAGCGCCGTCCACGGTGACGCGCCCGGCGCGCACTGCGGCGTGCATGTCGGCGCGGCTGCCCCAGCCCGCGTCACAAAGCAGTTTGTCCAGCCGCATGTTCATAACGGCGCCACCTTGTTGGTTGAGTCGAGCCGCTTGGAAAACAAGTGACGTTTATACAGGCTCTCAAAGCCCAGGGCTGTGTATTGGCGGTGGGTCTCCCGCCGCTCTTCCCCCGGACGCGCCACCAGCCTGACGGCCCCGCGGGCCTCTGCCCAGCACGCCGCCTCCGTCAGCAGCGCGTTCTCGACAGGCGGACGCAGCTCGTCCGCCCGCGCGCAAAGCGTCAGCACTTCGGCGACCAAAGCGCCCGTCAGGCCGATATCTGTGCGCACATGCAACACGCCGACCGCCCGATAGCCGCAATGGGCCAGAAACACCGCGCTGTCCGGCTGCCGACAGACGACCGCCAGGCCGCCGGCCACAGACCCGGCCGTCACGGACTCGTCGGTGGCGGAGAGAAGATCGGCCAGTGCCTCGGTGTCTTCAGGCGTGGCCGGGCGCACGTCAATCGGCAGAGGGGACGCTTCGGGTGGCGTCAGCCCGCGCAGGATTTCCCATTCGGAGCGCAGCAGACAATACTGACGCAGTGAGCGAATGAGGCCCTTGCTGTGCGCCGCCTCGTGCAGGTACCCTTCGTAGTAAAATCCATTTTTGGAAATGACCCGGGCGGAGGCCGTATTTTCGGGGAAGTGGTCAATGTCCAGGCGGTGCAGCGCGACGACGGCAAAGGACAAGTCGACGACGGCCCGCAGCGCCTCGGTGGCATACCCGTTGCCCCAATAAGCCCGGGCAAAGGCATAACCGATATTGGCACTCGGCCATCCCTCAGCCGATCGTTTCAGGACAATGGCGCCCATGGCGCGGTTGTCCTCTTGGCGCGCCACCGCCCACAAATGCAGGGTGCCGCGGCCGTAGTCCGACACAAAGCGGTCAAGCCGAGTGCGCACCGCAGCCTCGTCGGCATCGGGCACCATGTTGAGATGGCGGCACACCTGCGGGTCGGTGTACAGGGGCACCGCGTCGGCAAGATCGTCTGCTGTGAACATGCGCAGTCGCAGGCGGGGCGTATCGAGTACCGGCAGGGGATTGAGCCGCAGCCAGTTGTCATTGTGATAAAGCATATCGCGTTCCTCCTCACGGTTTGTGGCTACCAGCATATCACACAGCGGTGTACTTGTCATGATTGTCTGCACAGAAGGTACTATTTTTTGGAAATGAACAATAGACATGTAGAGGGACTTATCCAATTGCGCCGTGACGCCATACCAATTCGGAGGGGATTGTCAATGTTAATTGTAACCACCAAACTGACAAAAAAGAAGCTAGTGGCTGCTGTTGTCGTATGCGGACTGTTGATCTGCGCCCTGGTGATGCTCGTGTCCAACCGCCCGCAAACCGTGCACAAGTCGACCGACGACGTCGTACCCTCCGCCAAAGGACTCAAGACCAACGACGACAGGCTGGCGTACCTGGCGTCTCTGGGATGGGAAACCGGCACGCAACCGGCGGAGTCGCAAGAGGTGCGCATCCCGGACACCTTTGACGACGTCATGGCGTCCTACAACAAAATTCAGACCGAGCAGGGCTTTGATCTGAACAAATATAAGGGCAAGCGGGTTATGCGGTACTCATATGAAGTATTTAATCACAAGAGCGGGCAGACCGGCGTATTTGCCGAGATGCTCATTTACAAGAACGAACTCATTGGCGGCGACATACATACCAACAAACTGGACGGTTTCATGCAGGGGCTGATGTCCAAAGAGGCCTGCGCCTGTCCGTCGGGGGCGCACACCTGCCCGGACGGCTGCATGTGCCGTGACTGCAAGCGGACGCCCAACCCGGCGGAATCGGAAACCGCCCTGCTGGAGGAGCTCGGCATTGCCACACCGGAGGCGTTTTCCGACTCGGGTGCGGGCAGTGAAAACGAGGAGTATGAGGACGTGTCACTGCCGGAAACCGTTGAGACGTCGGAGCCTTCTGTTGTCGAGCCCCGCTGAAGAACGCCGCCGCCACTCCTGACCTCTCATTTTTACACATGCTGTGCCGACCGACCGCAACAGGCCCGGAAAACGCACAGGAGCCGACAGGCTCCTGTGCGTTTTTGCTTTGTTCTTTCCGGCGGTTCCGCGTGTGTCAGAAACGACGGCCCCCGCCGCCGTGAGACGCGCCGCTGCCGGACGAGTGGGAGGAACTGCCGCCGCTGCTGCTGTTGTTGTCGCTTGAGATGCGCACGCGCGTGGTGTGCGTGCTGACGAACTGATCCTCGGCCATCTTCAGGTCAAAGGAGCCACCGGAGATATAGTCACCGGCGTTGAGCGCTTTGGGTCTTTTGTAGCGCTGGAATACGACCAGCAGGGAGGCCCCCGCCGCGACGAGGCCCACGATCAAGGCGACAACAACGTGGATCGCTTTGATGCGGCGCGCCCCCGCGATATCCAGGATTTTTTCATGTTCGTACGGCGCGTTGTCACCGGTGACAGACTGGCCCGCGTCTTTGGCAAACACACTTTCGCAAAAGAAGAAAAACTGCTCACAAGCCGTATAATAGGCCGCCCCGGTCAGATGGGGCGCCATGAGTTCGGTCTGCTCATCAATCATGCGGTCGGTCATCAGCGTGATGGCCCGGCCGCGCGTGCTGATGTAGACCTCGCGGTTATCCATGTCAACGAGCATCAACACGGCACCTGTTTCGGTGAACAGGTTGTTGTCATCCATGTAGTCGTCGGCAAATTCCATAGCGGATTTGCCTGCGGCATCCGCCGTCGTCACGAGCGAAACGGTCATGCCGTATGTCTGGCTGACGGTTTCGGCATAGCGCTGCAAGTCCGCCGTCTCTGTGTCGCTCAGAAGATGAGCATAGTCGAAAATGAGATCCTCGCCTGCGGCGCGCGCCAAAGACGTGGCGGAGAGCGCCACCAAAAAACAGACAAGGGCCGTGAGAAAGCCGGTCAGTTTTTTCGTCAGAACAACATCCCTCCCAACAGGCAAGCCAGCGCGGCAAACAGGCCGACGCCGAGCCCCAAAAAGACCAGTTTCAGGCGCGACACCGGCAGCTTTCCAAACACTTTCCCAGTTTGTCCGTTCATGACAAACAGATCAACTTTGCCCTGAAAAAAGAAGCCCATCAGCCAAATGGGCAGCAACGCATATTCAAACAGGCTGTTTTCATAGGCGGTTTCAAAGTTGACGACGCGGACATGCTGATAGCCGCGCATCGTATTTTTGATGGCATCGGACATGGCGGCGTAGGTCTTTTGTTGCAGCGGCGGGGATATGGCCGATTCGTCCGTGTCGTATTTTTCGGCCAAAAAGCCGGACAGATAGGACATGGAAAACGGCTTGAGCGCACTGTAATCAAAGGGAGAGATGCTCTCCATGACCAAGTCGTCGGCCTTGGAAGAGGCGTCGGCCGGTATTTTGTCAAAGTGCATGTTGGCGTTGCGCCGGACACTGTATGTATCGGTTTTGGTATACCGGTAGTCCCCGGAGGACCAAACAGTGATTTTGTCGCAGGAACACTGCATGTCGCCGTTGGCGTCGCTGCTGTACAGCCAATACGGCATATACAGCCCCGTAATCTTCTCCAGCTCCCGCCGGTCATGGTACCGCCGCGGCAAAAACCACTTTTTGCGCAGGTAGCGAGACATGATTTCCAGCGCCGCCTTCCGGTCGAACTGAAACGGGATGACCCACTTGGGTCTGAAAGCGCCGGACAGCTGGTCTGTCAGCACAACCGGGTTGTGGCAGTAGCAGCATGAGGTCGCCGCCGTCACCTGATCGGTGACCACCTGCGCGCCGCAGCTGGGGCAGGCATATACGCGGGTCTGCTGCGCCGCGTCGGGCGGTTCTTGCGCCGGAGGCGGTTCCTGCGCCCCGGGCGCGGCCGGCGCGGCGCTTTCCATGTCTTCGGCGGTAAATGTGCTCAAACAAAACGGGCATTTGCATTTTTGCATCGAAGGCGTAAAGTCCAGCTTGCCCCCGCAATTCGGACACTTATACGATATGATCGACAAGGGTCTCCCCCCTTTCAGGCCGGCAGCACCGCTCGCGCACGTCGGCAGGTGTCATTATTCCAACAAATCCTTTTCGTCAAAAGGGTCGCCGCACTCGGGGCAAAACCTGGGCACGGCGTTCGCATCCGGTGCATAGCCGCACCTGGCGCACTTGTAGTGCCTGGGGGCGGGCTTTGGTTGGCCGCAGTCCTTGCAAAACTTACCGGCGTTGACGCAGCCGCAGGCACACACCCACTCGCCATCTGGTGAGGTCTTTTGGTGCCCGCAGGTTTCGCAGAATTTGCCTTGATTGACCGCGCCGCAGACACAGCGCCAGCCCTGACCGCCTGCAACCTGCGCCGGAGGGGTGTTCTGCTGCGCCTGCGCGGCGTCCCGCTGGATCTGCTGTTGGTTGGACTGGCTGACTGAGCCCATAAAACCGCCGCCCTGGCCCATGCCCATACCGACGCCCATAAAACCCGCCATGGCGCCGCCGGCGTTGGAACCGGCAGCCTCAATGCCGCGCGCCGTGGCGCCCTGCACATAGCCCTCGCGGACGGAGGCGTCTTGCAGCATGGCGCCCTGACTGCGAATGGCCAGCAATTTTTTGGACTCTTCGTCGTAGGTGATCGAAGAAATGCCGACGGCCTGGATGACCATGCCCCTGTGCTGGTTCCACTCCTCGTCGAGAATGGTGGACATATATTGGGCCAGTTCCTGGCCTTTGGACTGCACATATGAAATACGAATGCCGTCGACAGACATCTTGTTCATGGCCGTCGACAGGGCCGTCAAAAACTCGGAGAGATACTGTTCGTTGATGTCGTTGATGTCCACCGTATCTTTCGCGTACGAGAGCACTTCGGCATAAAACTTCACCGGATCCATGATTTTGATCGAATAGGTGCCGAAAGCGCGCAGAAAGAGCTCGGCGTTGTAGAAGGCGTCAAAGTAATTGACCGGGTTGGGCGTGCCGAACTTGATCCCCTTAATCTCTTTGAGGTTGATGAAATACACTTTTTGCGAGCCGGATGGCGTGCCTCCGAATTTGAAGCGATTGAAGGCGTCTTTGAGAGAGTCGCCGAATTGACCGTTAAACAGGGAAGGCATGGCCTTGTTGTCCACCCGATAGTAGCCCGGCTCAGCCGAATAGTCGACAATTTTGCCGCCGTCAACGAGCAACATAAACTGGTTGTCGTACACCTGGATCACCGAACCGTTGGAAATCAGGTTTTCCGTACCCTTGGTGTTGGAGCTGCGCCTGTCGCCCGCCCGCAGCCGCCGTCCCCTGGTCATGACGGTGGTGTCCCCCATGTCGCCCGCCTCGAAAGCGTCAAGCCATTGGTCTGCCAGAGCGCCGCCGATGGCGCCCGCCGCTGCCTTAATCAGTCCCATATGTACCTCCCTGACATGATAATGTTGCGCCGTGCCAAGCAGTCGGCGCAGTCACCGCCGCCTGTTTTATGCGTCGCACTGAGAATGCATTCCATTATATCACATTTCTTTCCCGATTCAAGAGAAGATTGGGGATCGGCAGCGGCACGCCCGACTTCCGAGAATTTTACATGTTTGGTTGAATTTGCTAAGTCCTTATGGTATTCTAAAACAGTGTGCAGGAGTGACACGGAGACGACCAGATCGGCGGACGCAGCCGGCAGGGGCTCTCGGTGCCTTTTTTGCGGTGAGCGAACGTGCCGTTTTCGCCCGAGAGGTGTGATGTTGTGAATGGCGAACTCGTGAATATGAGCGAACTTGTGATAGCGGTCAAGCACTATCTCAAGACGTCCGAGTATGATCGCAACCTGATCAGCCCTCTGAATATTGCGTCTGTCACATTTCGCCTGGCCGCTTTCGGCACGTTCGAACAGCAGACGGCGACGCGCGTGACCGAGTGGATGGCCAGCATGACGGCGCGCGGCCTGCGCGAGATTATTCTGTGGACGGGCGACGCCGCGGATTTGCACGCGAATTCTGCGTTTTCCAATTTGCTCGACAGCGTGATCGTCTGCTTCTACGACGCCCACGTGACACTTTGGAACAAACGCTGGTCATTTGACAGGGAAAAGTACGCGTGGGATATCGTCTATACCGAGCGGGTTTACCGGCAAAACGCGCTGGCAAGCCCCCGGTTCGAGGACAGAACCTCCATTTTTGCCCAGGTGCTGACCGACATCGGACAGCTGGCCACCACGCTGGAGCTTGACGAGTTTGCCGAGACATTCCGCGCGGCCTATTTGCAGCTGTATAACAACAAGGGCAAGCCGAACGCCCTGCCGGAAAAAAACCGAAGGCTGCTGGAAGCGGCGCACACGGCGTTTGTGTTTGGCGGCATGAAATCGTGGAAGGAAGGGCCCCCGTCACTGGCCGCAGAGCGGGGGGTTTTTACACTGTACAACGACCTTACCACGCAGCTGCACCGGGAGATTATGTTTGCCGTGCTGTATGCAGTCAATGAATGGTAGCGGAGCGAATCCGCGATAAATGTTCTGGAAAACCGAGGAAATTTCTGGAGAAATTTCACACATTGCTTGCCGCGCGGGGCGGGCAAACAGACAGCTTTTTTGACATAACAACAGAAAAAATCAACACGACAGCCGGGCGGAAATCCGCCCGGCTGTAATAATTTCTTGCACGCTCGCACATTGAAAAACAAACAGGAAGAAATTGCTGTAAAATTTGTTTAACATGTAACATTTTTATACTGCTTTTCATTGTTTTTATATATACTATTTTTTTTGATCGTGCTATACTTTAGATGACAGTTGGGCAATGTGCACAGAAATCACAGTGCCCAGTTTAATCGCTGACAAAAGAGGGAAACCGAAATTATGGTGCCCAATATTTTCCGAAGGAGGGGCAAGTCGAAGAAAATCAGGGGAGAAAACCAAACGTTGTCTACTTCTTACCGCATCATTTTGAAGGAGGAAAACCATGCTTAACAATCACAGACGCACGAAAAAACTGTCCAGGGTAGCGGCTTTCGCCGTGGCGGTTGCGCTGCTCGTGTCCACCTCGATGATCTCCGCCTTCGCCATGGACACATGGCCCTACTCGGGCGACCAGGCGCTCGGGAAAAATGAACCCAGTGTCCATGGATACACCGCACAGGATATTGCCAAGTGGACGCCGGAGAGCGATCTTTTTGCGGATATGCTGCGTTCTTTCGTTCCTCTTCAGACGCGTATCGATCCATTCACGGCTACACAGGCCAATCCGAACCTGAAATCCGACGCCAACTGGCTGGCCTGCGACGCTGACTACGGCAACGCCTTTTTGGACAATCCGGTGTACACCAACAAGTTTGCCCAGTATCACTTCCAGTTCTGGCAGTACATTGACTACTATACATACTGGCACGGTTCCGGCGCCGCCTATGTGCCCAAAGAATACTATAATCCCGGCATTGACTGGACACAACGTTGGTTCGAGTTTGGCGTGCTGAACATCCCCAACCCGGCCTGGACCGACGCCTGCCACAAAAACGGCGTCTTGTCTCTGGGCGGCCTGTTCTTCTCCAATACGGACCGTGGCTACCAGACGTACAAAAACCTCCTCATCAAAGATGATGAAGGCAATTTTCCGGTTGCCGAGGGCCTGATTCGCATGGCTGACTACTTTGGTTTTGATGGATACTTCTTCAATCAGGAAGAGCAGAGCCCCGACGTGGCCGTTGCTGACGTGCCCACCTACATTGAATTCCTGAAGGTTTTGCAAAGAGCCGGCCTGTACACTTCGTGGTATGACGCCGTGGATTCCAAGAGCGGCGGTAACTCCTTTGCCTATAGAATTTACGACAACAACATCGACTTCCTCTTCAACAACGGCGAGGCTGTCAACTCCAACTTCTTTATCAACTACGGCGGCGGTTCTACAACTGCCAACATCAACAACACCATTAACTATCTCAACGGTAACGCCGCATTCAATGCCAGTGGAAAAACGCATTGGGACGTCATGCGTTACCCCTTCAACTTTGAAGACGGCGGCGCCAACGGCCGTTTCGGCACCCGCAACGGCAAGAGCTTCCTGCCGCAGTTCACCAATTCGGCCGACAACGGAAACCTGAGAGCCAGCACCGGCGGCTTCGGCGCCAGCTTCGTGTTCACCCACCTCGACGACGACATCGGCGAGATCGGCATCAACGGCGTGAAGACCGGCGCGGGTTCCAAATATCCGTACGCCTTCAGAGCCGACAACGACTACCAGTGGATGGTCAACGTGCGCCAGACAGCCATCTGGTCCGGTCCCTATCTCGATCCGAAAAAC
>JAVBTN010000004.1:0-157479 GCA_031556185.1 Oscillospiraceae bacterium | reverse complement strand
TACAAAAAGGACTTCGATATCGGCGACCGCGTCACCTGCGTCGACCGACGCTGGGGAGTCAAGATCAACGTGCGGATCACGGAAATCACTGAGATATATCAAAAAGACACGACCGAAATTGACGTGACCTTCGGCGAGAGTCTCCCCACATTGACCGACAAACTAAACTGGCGATGACGGATCAAGCAGCTTCGCATACGTCGCCGCCATATACCGAATGCCAGCGCCAAAATCATCATCCATATCGGCAATGACTAAATCATGCAGCAGGAGCTTCTGCAGGATGACATAGGAAAAGCTGAAAAAGGTGTAGGCCAGCCAGCGTGTGTCTACTTTCTTGATTTTTCCCGCCGCCTGAAGCGTATCAAAGATTTTCTGGCGCACAGCCAAAGCCCCGTCCACCATGATCCCGCTTACAAGTTCAGCCGCGCGTTTGTCTTCATACTGGAGGGAAAAAACGATCTTCGTGATCTTTGCCATCCTGTCCGTTTCGTCTCCGGCGTCGAAGCGGTAGAAAATAGCGGCCAGCGCATCTTCGAGGGATTGATTCTCGGCAATGGTCAAAATGGTGCCGGGCGTCGGGCGGTGGCGCGTATAGCTGTCCTTGAAATCGGCATAGATGGCAGTCAGCAGGTCATCCTTTGCCTTAAAATAGTTATACAAAGAAGCCTGACGCAGCCCGACCATTTCCGCGATGTTATTGAGCGTCGCTTTCTCATATCCCATTTTGGAGAAAAGCTCAACCGCAGACAGGTACACTCGTTTTTTCATATCAGATGGCATCTGTATCCCCCTATTAAGGCTTTGATAATTGTTCAAAGAAGCCGCAGAATAGTCGAATCCCGGACTCAAACTTTCCCATGCTCTGCTCATAATTCAAACCGCTGAGCAGAACGTCTCCATAAACCCTGAGCGCGAAGCTGTGAAAATAGTAGGACGCCCAGTAAGTATCGATGGGCTTGATTTTCCCCGCCTCAATCAGAGCGATGAGTATCGACTCGATGTATTTCCGGCTGTCCTCAATGGAGTATTCGGTATAAATCCGCTTGGCGTCCGCGTGTTCATGCTTGAGCGATTCTACCGCTTTGAATAGATTGACCGAACGCTCATAATCAGCGCCGTCAGGCGCAAGGGGATGGAAAACCCGAAAAAACACATCCGATAAAGGTTCATGCTCAGCGTATGCCACAAGCTCCTCCACAGGAACACGCTCGGACTCGAAAAGCCCTTTGTATTCCTCCAGCAGAGCCAACAGGATGTCCTCTTTTGTTTTGAAGTAGTAGAAAAGCGCGGGATTGGTAAGACCGACTCGCTCGGCGATGCCCCTCACCGTGCATTTGTTATATCCCTCAGACGCGAATAGGCTGATAGCGACGTCGATGATTTTTTGTTTTCTTGATGAATGATAAGCCACATGACCACATCCTAACCGCTATTATTATATCAAGTTTCTGCGCAAAATTCAAGCGATTGCTAAAACGAATCAAATTTTTTTTGAAAGGCAGGATGAGCATGCAGAAATCAATGTTCTTCAACTCCAGTCAGGGCGACCGTGTGTACAAGGCCGAGGACTGGGCCGACTACTTCTCCTCGTTCATCGGCAACGGTGTGTTTCCAAACCCCTCGAGTGGCTTACAAAGGGTCTTTTCCCCAGTCAAATTATTACTTCTGCAACTGATGTTACAGTGCTGTATAAAGTTGAGAACGAGCCAGCGCCTCACCAAACGGGCGCTGGCTCTCAGTTGAAACAAATTGTTATTGCAGGGTTGAGCAAAAGCCACAACCATAAATCGAGCGCCTATTCGCTGCGCCTTGCTTTTGCCTGTATGAAAACGATGCCGAGACAACCAGCGATATAGACCAGCCAAAAAACAGGAAATGCGACGATCGGATTTCCGAGCAAAGGATAAGGTGCGTTCATCCCATGCAATAACATGTTGTAGAGGAAGGATAGCGGCGCAAAACCCAGGAGCCAACAATTCAGCGCCCAAAAAGCCCGTTTCGCCTTGATCCCGTTTTTCGTTGAAATAGACTGTCCAATGGCAAATACCGAGCACCCCACCGCCATGATGATCAGACCGACGACAAGCGCCATGACTGTCTGTTCTTCATACCATATCACGCACGACATGATCAGTCCGATAAAATTCAAAACGGTGGCTACAATCGTAAATATATTTGCGTCTACAGGTTCGTCCGCCTGTTTTTTATTTTCTATCCCTCTCAGGATATAGTCTGTCGTGACCTCAAAGTAATCGCTCATAATGATTACTTTGTCTAAATCGGGAACACTTTGCTCACTCTCCCATTTTGAAACAGCCTGACGCGACACCCCGACTTTGTCCGCAAGCTCTTCCTGGGAAATGCCTTTCGACTTTCGCAGGTTTTGTATTCTGTCAGCGATATTCATTAGCGACACCCCTTTCTGTTCGGTAATGCCAGGATAACAGAAGTCAATGCTGCGAAGCCACCAATTGTACATGGAATCTTTGTCAACCGCGCATGGTTTTTTGTCAACCCACAGTTGCGTAGCATATTAAATACAAACTTGCGACAGAGCAGTGTCCCACATCGGAGGCGCTGCTCTCGGCATGGGCAGTGCTTATACGATTTCATGAACCAAAGTATCGATTGGCTCCAGATGGGGATCACTTTTTCATTCGTTGTGGAATTAAAGAGGCAAAGTAGTATATTGACTGGCACAGGGCGGTTTTCGACCGTATTTGCATTTTGCTTTATATATTTGGCTTCATTGGCCATATCGAATTTGGGATGCACTCATGGTTGGCTGACATGAAAGAACGCCGCCATATCCGGTATCACAAACTCCTGACAATCAGCTCGTTACCGCTGCCCCATTTCAGGCGGCGCTTGCGCTTCGCCCGCTTGTATCAGTTCCTTGCGCCCGAACAGAACAACGCCGCCGATAATAAGTAACGTCCCCGTGAAAATCAGCAGCAACTCGATCTTCACGGCGTCTCCCAACGGCCCGAACAGCACGACGCCAAGCGGCATGCCAAGTCCGTTGATGATCATAATCACACTGAATACCCTGCCCATCAAATTGGGCGGGATTTTTGTCTGCATCAGCGTCATGCTCGGCGTATTGTACAGCGGCATCGTGCAGCCGCAAAAGACCATAACGCCCAGGTACATCCAGAAGTTTGAAACCACGCTGAACAATACCGTGGCCGTGCCAAACAGCAGCCAGGCATACACCATTGTGTGTACTTTGTTCTTAAATCCACCCCATACCGAGATGCCTATACCGCCGGCCATCATTCCGATGGAGAAGGCGAGTTCGATCGATGTCAACCGCCAGACATCGTCGCCGAACGTGCGGGTCACCTGAAGCGGCGTCAGCATGGCGGCAGGCGACGCCAACACGCAGAACAACGCGGTAAAGATAAACAGCGTTTTCAGCCATGGCTGGCCGCCGATAAACCGAAGGCCCTCCATCATCTCATGGAAATAGGCCTTTGCACCCGCCTGCCGGTCTGGCGTCTTGGAGACATGGGAGACCTTGACGCAGAAAAACACCGTGGCAATGCCAATGGCAGCGGTGACAACATCGATAAAAAAGATATACTCCATCGGCAACAGCGTCAGCAGCGCGCCGGCAGCCATCGGCGCGGCAAACATCGTCAGTGACTGCGTCGCGCTCTGAATGCCGTTAAAGCGGGTCAAGTGCTCTTGGGGTACGATTTGCGGAATCAGCGCGCTGACCGCTGGCTGCTGAACACCCTGCCCGACGCTGCGCGCCGCCGCCGCAAACAGTAAGATCCATATGCTCCGGATACCGGAAATAAAGAAAACAGCAACTGCCAACGTAATCAGGGCAATCGCGCCGTCCGAGAGGTTCACCAGATGTTTCCGGTTGTACCTGTCAGCCCAAACACCTGCGAAGGGAGAAACAAACACCATGGGCAACATCGCGGCGCAGGTAAAAAGAGCAATCAGACTGCCCGACTGCTGTGTGAGCGTAATATGCCAAGTAACGGCATGGGACACCAGCATGGAGCCAAACATGGACAAAAACTGCCCCGCGATAAAAAATCCCACGTTCCGCTTCCAGTTAATCATCTTTCTGTCGTCCTGCATGAATTGAGTCTCCCTTACAATAAACGAGAACGGATTGCGTCCATCATACCATAAGGCGGCGCCGCTTTATACCCATATATTGGATTTCCTCATTTTCTTGCGAAAGGCGTCAAGCAAGTCGCCTATACGTCCGCATAGCGAAAACACCGGCCACAATCGCAATCCCCACACACCAGGCGAGGGCGACCCAGATCTCGTTTCCAACCGGCTCGGAGGCCAAAAGCGACCTCACCGCGTTGACAATCGACGTCACAGGTTGATTCTCCGCGAAAGCGCGAACGGCGGCCGGCATGGTTTCGGTCGGGACAAACGCTGAGCTGATAAACGGCAGGAAGATCAGCGGATAGGAGAACGCGCTCGTGCCATCCGCCGTCTTTGCTGTCAGCCCGGGAATGACAGCGATCCACGTCAGCGCCAGTGTAAACAACAGCAGTATGCCGGCGACGGCGAGCCATTGCACAACGTCTGCCGACGATCGGAAACCCATGATCAGCGCGACAATGATAATGAGCACGACCGTAATGCCGTTGGAAATCAGCGAGGTCATCACATGGGCCCACAACACAGACGAACGTGCGACGGGCATGGAGTGAAAACGGCGAAACAGTCCTTTTTGCACGTCGGTGAACAACCGCAGCGCCGTATATGCGATGCCGCTGGCAATCGCCATCAGCAGAATGCCCGGCAACAGATAGTTGACATAGTTGTCCGCGCCTGTCTGTATCGCCCCGCCAAGCACGTAGACAAACATCAGCATGATCATAATCGGCATGATGGCAACTGTGATGATTGTATCCGAACTGCGCAGGATGTGGCGCATCGAGCGTCCGAACAGGACACCCGTGTCGCGCAGGAGTTTCATGGCCGCCCCTCCTTATTGCCGACAATTCCAAAAAAAATTTCCTCCAGCGTCGGCTGTTTCTCAACATATTCCACCTTCGCTGGCGGGAACCGCTTTTTGAGCTCATCAAGCGTTCCGTTGGCAATGATTGTGCCGCCGTGGAGTATCGCAATGCGGTCGGCCAACTGCTCCGCTTCTTCCAGATACTGTGTCGTCAACAAAATCGTTGTGCCATTATCAGCCAGCCCTTTGACGGTTTTCCACACTTCCAGCCGCCCTTCCGGGTCGAGCCCGGTCGTCGGCTCGTCAAGGAAGATGACGGCGGGCACCCCCACCAAACTCATTGCGATATCCAGCCTGCGCGTCATGCCGCCGGAGTAGGCGGCCACCCGTTTGTTGGCTGCGTCGGCAAGCCCAAAGCGCATCAACAGGCCGTCGGCGGTTTCGGCAGGATTGGAAACGCCGCGCAGCTTGGCAATCAAAATCAAGTTTTCTCGTCCGGTAAGCACCTCGTCCACGGCGGCGAACTGCCCCGTCAGGCTGATGGACTTTCGCACCTTATCGGGGGCTTTCAAAACGTCCCAGCCGTTTACGGCGGCTGTCCCGCCATCGGGTTTCAGAAGTGTGGAGAGAATATGAATGATTGTAGTCTTGCCCGCGCCGTTGGGGCCGAGCAGGGCAAAAATCGCGCCGCGCGTCACGGCAAAATCGACGCCTTTCAGGACTTGCGTACCTTTGAAAGACTTGCGCAGCCCTCTCACTTCAATCACTTGCTCCATCGCAGCTTCCCCCTTACTCCGATTTATCCGTGACTGTTTTCATGGCCTTGCTCACATCCCTGTCGACCGACTCCTGACAGATGTCGGCATAGGTTTTTGAATCTTTTATCAAGTCGTCACAGAATGTCGCCACGTCGCGGCCTGTCACTTCGAGTACAGCTTTTCCATGGGCGGCGCCTTCTTCAAACAGATCAACAATGCCCGAAAACAAGCCGATCCCTTCCGCCAACTCGACAGGGCCTACCTTATAGAGATATTTTTGCAGTTCTTTGTATACAATCTGATAATCCTGCGGGAGCGCCTTGACACGCGCCATATGAGCCCGCCACTCTTTTTTGCCTTCGATCATATCCTGAATGCTCATGATGAACCTCCTACTTGCCTAATTTCCTAGCCACATTGTGGTTGAGCTGTTCGCGCCATTTGTCACGATACGATTTTGCCCCCTCCTCACCGACAAGCGCCGCGCAGAAGCCCTTGACATCGTCTCCCAGGACTTCATGGACGGTCTGCCCATCCGCTGCCGACTCCTCAAGCAAGCTGAGCGCGCCGTCCAGGATAGACATGAGGTTGCGGCCAGTGAAGTCTGCATGCGGCCACAGGTTTGTCTTGACTCGATCCCATGCGGCTTGATAATCGGTCGGCAGCTTTTTTGCGCGTGACTCGAGGGCTTTCAGTTCTCTGGTCATATCGTTGCCCGTGACCTTATCCAAAAAATTCATTTATTCGCTCCCCTTTAACTCGTTGATTTTCGACGTGACAAACTGCCATTTTGCCCAAAAAAGACGCAACTCTTTGCGCCCGGCGTCATTGAGCACGAAGAACTTGCGAGGCGGCCCCATGTCAGAGGGTTTTTTTTCGATGTCCACAAGCTTGTTTTTCTCGAGCCGCACCAGGATGGTGTAGACCGTTCCGTCTACGACATCGGTAAATCCCAGTGCGTTCAGCCGTCGCGTGATTTCGTATCCGTAGGTTTCGCTGCGGCTGATGATCTCAAGGACGCAGCCTTCCAGCACGCCTTTGAGCATTTCGGTCAGATTATCCAAGTCAATCGCCTCCGCAATTTTGTCAGACTTGTATTAAGTGATACTTATTACTTGTATATAGTATCACTTAATAGCAAGGCTGTCAAGAGGATACAATTATTTTCCTCTCTTGAGGCAGCGAGGTTCCGTGGGTAGACAAGAGCCGCGCCCAAAAAAACTGGCGCGGCTCTTGTATTCTGTATATTCTTCCATCCTGACATGATGCACGAACAACGGCAAGCTCAGTCATCCAGTCCTTTGCCGTCACGTATCCTCGGCATACACTTTTCGATCCTTGTTTCCCGTGTTTTCACCTGCTTTGCTTGCAAAAAGTAGTACAAATACCCCTTCTGCCTCCCTGGCGTCAGCGCAAAAAAAGCGTCCTTACAGGCAGGGTCATTGTCAAATGTTCGCTGCAGCTCCTCTGGGATAGCAAGTGCCGGCTTTTCGTCAACGGGCACCTTCAGTCCTGCTTTTTCGATCGCAATGGCTTCGTTGACATATCCCACAATGGTGGCTTCCATCCGGGATATTTCTTGCGTGCCGGTAAATCGCAATTGCCTTCCCGCCTGCACGTTTTCCGTCTGCCGAACGAGAACATTTTTATCGTCTTTGAGCAATGCCCCCTTGAAAAATGAAAGGGCGATATACTCCTTAAAGCCTCCCAATATGACAATATTTTTATTGTCGTGGGTGTAACACGGTTGTCCCCATTTTAACGTTTCGGTGAGATCACAAGAAAGAACGACTGCGCGAAGTTCTTCAAACTCATCCTTCCACTGTTCCACATGATCCAAAAAAGCATCTACCAAGGGGCTTTTATTGCTTTTGGGGACAAAGGCGTCAAGCGCTTTGACTTTCGCAAAAAAAGCCTCTTTGGTGTCGGTTACGGTGAAATCGCCATTCAAAAATCCATATACTTTCCCCTTAAGCTCGGGGTGTTTACGCGTGCATTTACCGATGCAGCCCACTTTTATTTGATGTTTTCCCTTCAATTCTGAGACATCAAAGCCAGAACAGTTCGTGCAAACTTCTATTTTTGCGGAATTTCCCATATACATACTCCCTTGCGGTGTCAGTTCTCCAAACGCACGGTTCAACGCTATTTTTGCTTGATTCTATGTTTTTATTCAGCCGTGAATCCACTTGGCGACTCATTTTAGTACGTTTAGAAAAGACCAGATCGTGGCCGGACAGATTCAGTCTTTTATCAAATTGAAAAAGACCGTTTTCTTCTCGCCGCAGATGTACTATGTGTCAAAAATACACCTCAATGATATAGGCGGTCGGGCGGGGAACATTTTCTCCGTTCTTTGTCAAATTCACATAGTAATAATTCTTAATATCCGACGCGTCAAATCCGACAAAATAGCCCTTTACCGTATCAAATCCCGCCGAAAAATATTCTTTTCCCACCGTCAATTCCTCCGTATTGGGTGACACTGTTGGCTCTGACCCCGCAGTTTTACAGGCGCCAACCCTACAGATGAGCAACAGGTTTATCAGTGATATCAGTATTTTTCAAGGCTATTCCCGTACTTCTTATGCAAACTTGGGCTCGCTGGAGGCGCTGTCCCCTTCTTCCCAAGTAGCAACAAACGTCATCTCACCTTTCAAGTTGCGCAGGGTGATGACCTCACAATTTGTCCCGCAATCTCTCAATCAGCGCTTGATCGGGCTTGGCCAGTACGGTTTTGAAATGATCATAGATCACCATACCCGGTTTGGCGCCCGGCGGTTTTTTGACGTTGGCAATCCTGGTATAATCCACGGGCACTTTGGGTGCTGTCGAAGCCTGTGACAGTGTCGCAGCCACCTGCGCCGCCTCCTCGAGGGTCGTGTCGTCCGGCGTACCGCCATTGCAGCTGATCACCACGTGACTGCCGGGAATTTTCTGCGTATGCAGCCATAGATCCCCCCGGGCTGCCATTTTCATGGTCAGTTGATCATTTTGACGGTTGTTTCGTCCAGCCATAAAGGGGACACCCGTCGAACTGACAAACCGCATCGGCTGCGCCATTTTATGCTTCACAGCCTTTTTCCCCTTGGGTTGGCGCAGATAGCCGCCCTGGGCAAGCTCCATACGTATCTCCTCAATATCCTGCGTTCCGCCCACACGCTTGAGCGCTTCCATCACGCTTTCCAGGTATTGAATTTCAGTCTGGCCCTGCGCCATTTGTTGGGAAAGTGTTTGTTCGGCGGTTTTGGCTTTTTGATATTCTTTGTAGAACCGGCCCGCATTCTGTTGCGGCGTGAGCATCGGGTTGGTTCTGATCTCCACCTCTTCGTTGTGATAAAAGTCAAACACAGTCACGGCGCTGACGCCCTTTCCGATCAAATGCAGATTGGCCATCAGCAGATCGCCGCACTCACGCAGACGCTCTCTGTTTTGCGTCTGTTCCCACTCCCGCTGCTGGATCGCCAGCTTGCGTCCGACCCTGTCGCGCAGCGTCGCCAACAGACGCGACATATCCTGCGTGCGCACGCGAAGCTGGTCTCTCAAGTCCCGTGCGGCGTAGAAACTGTCCAGCATCTCGGAAAAGCTGTCTGCCTGTTCCAGGCGGTAACGGTCGCCATACTGCGCAATGGGCATATAGCAAAAGTCCACCGGTTTGTCCCCGTCAAACAGGATCCACGGTGAAAAGGACTGTGCCAACACCTGCCTGCGCCACAAGAGCACCTGCGCTAAAAAATCCGACGACGACGGGCTTTCCGCCCTGACGGCCAGCTCTCGGCAGACGAGCGGCGGTATGCCGGAAAAATTCGTCAACAGCCAGTCCTCCCAATTGACATCGGCCGGCACGGCGGCGACATGCGCCCGCCATTCTTCCTCATCGGTTTCGAGCGGATTGCGTTTGTCCTGCGTGGGTGGCCAGTGGTAAAACAACCCCGGCAGCACCTGACGCCGTTCAGACATTTCGGCGTCAACCCGCCGCAGACAATCGATGATACGCCCATCAGAGCCGCACAAAACGATATTGGAATGCCGTCCCATGATTTCACACACCAGCGTCTTTTGGCAGACGTCCCCCAATTCGTCGGTCGTATCAAAATGAAAACGCAGCACGCGCTCCAGCGGCGGCTGTTCGATGTCGAGCAATCTCGCGCCCGACAGATGCTTGCGCAGCAACATGCAAAACATCGGCGGCGTGGCGGGATTTTCACGCGTCACCGCCGTCAGATGTACCCTTGGGTGGTTGTTGCCCGACGACAGAAGCAGGCGCGTGTATCCGGACGGAGCGCGCAAGGAGAGGTGCACCTCTTCACGGCCGGGCATAAAGATTTTGTCGACACGGGCGCCTGTCAGTGCCTGCTGCAATTCCTGTCTGAGCGCGGACAGGCACACGGCGTCAAGCGGCATGGTCACTCCTCCTTTGTTTTGTTGTACTCAGACCAGCCACACCGCCGGTTCCTCCGCAGCCTCGGAAGTCAGTACAGTCAATGCGGGCATGACTTTTTGCAGGTAGTCAGCCATTGGTTTGACAATGACTTGTTCCGTGGGAAAATGGCCCGCGTCAATGAGCGTAACGCCAAACTGCACCGCTTCCAAAAAGAGATTGTGTTTGACGTCGCCCGTCACAAACGTGTCACAACCGTGCCTGAGCACGTCTGCCCACTGACTGCCGGAAGAGCCGCTGCCCACAGCGATACACCGGCACGGGCGTCCGCCGTCCACATAGCGCACGCCGTGTCCGCGCAAGCTGTGTTTGACCTGCTCGGCCAGCGCGCCGGCGGTCATTGGCTCCGCAAGTTCTCCCACCCGCCCAAGCGCGTAGCGACGTCCGTCCTGGTCGGTGTATTCCTGTCCCAACATCCGCAGAGGACCTGTCAGCCCCACGGCCCGCGCCAACAAATCGTTAATGCCGCCGGGTGCGGCATCCCAGTTGGTGTGCATGCAGATGGCCGCCACCCTGTTTTCAATCAGCTTCAGCATCAGCCGTCCGTCCGGCGTTTCGTCTGTGACCGCTTTAAGCCCAAATGTCACTGGGTGATGTGTCACAACAAGACTTGCTCCGCGGCACAGCGCTTCATCGATGACAGCCTCCGTCACGTCTAGCGCCACAAGTACATGCTCTGCGGGGGCATCCTTCCGCCCGACGAGCAACCCCACATTGTCGCCGGGATAAATCTGTTTTGTCCAGCGCGTGGGGGCAAAGTCCTCAAAGACAGACAATACATCAGATACCACAATCATGTTTTTTCCTCCCCTGCCTGCCGTTCCGGCGCAAACAGCGTCCGTTGGAGTTCCAGCAGTCCCTCCAGCGCCGCACGTGTCTCTCTCAACAGCACCCCGTCGCCAGCCCGGTCGGACGCAAGCAGCCCTCTTGCCTCGGCCGCCAGTCTTGCCGTCTGTCGATGCAAATAGTCTTTCAAATGGGGATCGTGACTGCCCGCCAGCGCACGGCTGACATACCTCTCCGGCGGTGTCGGCGGCACAGCCTGTCCACCATAACGCGCGGCCAGTATATTGTACAGTCGCCTGTCCTCCCGCGCCAGCAACTCGATGTCAATCCGGTAGCCCGACTGACCGAGGAAATCACGCAGCCGCTCGGCGTGCGACATGGGCTGCAAAAGCAGCAGCGCGTGAGTGGGCAGTGCTTTTTTCAAAATACTGATCATTGTGTCGGCGCCCATGCCGGCAACCACAACCGTGTCGTATTGCTCTGCTGTCAAACCGGTCAATCCGTCGACCAGATGCAGGGTCACGTGCTCCTCGGTTCCGCAGGCGACAAGGGTGCGCCGGGCGCGCGTGAGCGGTCCCTCTCTGACGTCGGTGGCCAGCACATGCTTGGCAATACCTTTCTGCACCAGATAGGCGGGCAACCGCGCGTGGTCGGTGCCGACATCCACGACCCGCGCGCCGACCGGGATCAATTCAGCCAGCATTCGCAGCCGCGGCGGCAGCACTATCATCGGTTTTCCCCCTAACAATGCGCCCACATAAAGAGCGGGCGCGAAAGCGCGTCCGCTCTTTATGTGGGTCTATTCAACAGCTTTGTCACTGCGCCAAATGCGCGTTAATTTTAGCCAGCAGTTCGTCCGCATCCACACCGTGCACCATGCAGGCCTGCTCGAGTGTCTCTCCGCGAGACGCCGGGCAGCCCAGGCAGTGCATGCCGATTTCCAAAAAGAATTTGGCCGTCTGGCCGTCGAGCTGCAAAATGTCTCCGATAATGGTATCTTTCGTCACCTGCACCATAGGTTTGCCTCCTCGTACGATATTCACATGGGGTTTATTCTTCCACCCTTATTATACCCGGAAAGCGCGTGTTTTTCAATTGCAAAGTATATGAGTTTCATTGCTCACTCACAAAAGCCTTGCTTGCATAGAAAAAGAGAAGGCGCCCTAATCGGGCGCCTTCTCGCAACTGTTTTAGCCGTTTTCTCTCATACGGGCAAAGCAATCGCTGCAGTAGACCGGACGGTCAGTTTTGGGCTCGAAAGGCACTTTAGCCTCTCCGCCGCAGGATGCGCAAGTGGCAGAGAAAAACTCTCTGGGGGCACGGGAAGCATTCTTGCGCGCATCGCGGCAGTTTTTGCAGCGCTGCGGCTCGTTCATGAAACCACGCTCATTGTAGAATTCTTGCTCGCCGGCGGTAAAGATAAAATCTTCGCCACACTCTTTGCATTTCAGGGTTCTGTCTTCGTACATTGTTTTTTCCCTCTCTTTGACTCAGTTGCCCGTGGACGGGTTCTACCGGCATCGGATGAAGCGGGTTGGGCCCAGCGGCACGGGGTTTGAAATATGCTTGGCAGGGGTCGCCTGCTATCGCCAATGGTTAGCCAGTTTACGCCTGGCGCGTTGGACGGCGTTGTCCACCGATTTCGGGGACCTTCGTATGACGGCGGCTATCTCCTGATAGCTCAGCCCTTCCAGATAATGCCCCAATATCTCGGCTTCCAATCCTGACAGCAGTCCCTTCCATGTGCCAGTGAGCTCCGTCTCCTCTTCTCGTCCGATGACGAGGGCCTCTGGATCGAGTTGACGGTCGGGATACAAGACAAAGTCCGCTGTGTGGTCAATACCACTGTCTGCAAAGGGGGCTTGAAGGGAAACATAGCGATTGAGTGGTGAATGTTTGCTTCGATTAGCTGCCTTCACTGCGGTGTAAAGTCTGTTTCGAATGCACAGTTGCGCAAAAGTGTGAAAAGAGGCTTGCTTGGGGGGAGAGAATTCTCGAATGGCTTTGAGAAGACCCAAAAGGCCCTCTTGCAAAAGATCCTCGCCGTCGCCCCCGGCCAGATACAATTGATTGGCTCCGGATTTTACCAGCCTCATATAGCGCACAACAAGCTGCTCCGCAGCAGCGTGATCGCCTTGTTGCGCCAAACTGCACAGTTCTTCGTCCGAAATTGACGGGGACAATTCCAAAGCCTTCACCGTCCGTTTCCATTTCAGACCCTTCACCAAAGATATTATACTAACATACTTGCTGCACTGTCAAGTCTTTTCCCGCATTTTCTTACTTTTTGTTTCATTTTCATCAAAAGCCACGTCACTTTCCACCTGGCGGTTCAGCCCGAAACCCGGCTGATCACCGCTGCTATGGACTCCGCAAGCGACTGCACCGCAGTCTCCTCTTGGCCTTCTACCATCACGCGCACAAGCGGTTCCGTGCCCGACGGGCGCACGAGAACACGTCCGTCGCCACCGATGGCCTCTTTGGCCATCGCAATGGCGGCGCAGACCTCAGGATGATCCGAAAGGGAACTTTTGGAATCATTGCGCACGCGCACATTGATCAGCACCTGCGGATACTGCAAGAACCCGGACAGCAACTTCGACACAGGGCAGTGCGCCCGTGACACGGCCTCCATAAAGCGAAGCGCCGTCAGCTGGCCGTCGCCTGTGGTGGCATCCTTGAGGAAGATGAGATGGCCGGACTGTTCGCCGCCGAGTACATACCCTCCTTCGAGCATCATTTCCAGCACATTGCGGTCGCCCACAGCGGCCACTTTGACATTGAGCCCGTTTTCCCGGGCAAACATATGAAACCCCAAATTGCTCATCACCGTGGCAACGATGGTATCTCCGGCCAGACGGCCGTTTCTTTTTTCCGCCAGCCCGCAAATAGCCATGATTTGATCCCCATCGACCACCCGACCGGTTTCGTCAACAATGAGACACCGGTCGGCATCGCCGTCAAAGGCAATACCCATGTCAAAGCCGCCGTCAACCACCCGCTCGCACAGTGCTTCCATGTGCGTTGATCCGCAATCGGCGTTGATGTTGACGCCATCCGGGCTGTCAAATAGGATTTCATACTGCACACCCACACGTGACATCAACGCGCGCGCGGTGCGCGAAGCCGCGCCGTTGGCGCAGTCCACCGCGACGCGCAACGCGGACAAATCGGCCTCCACTGTCCCGGTCAAATGCGCCAGATAGCGATCGACGGCCACCTCGTCGCGTATGACATGCCCCACTTTGTCGAAGGTCGACTGCGGCAGCGGGTCGTCGGACAGCACAAGCGTCTCCACGGCGTTTTCGAGCTCGTCGGAGAGCTTGTAGCCCTGCGCGTTAAAGATCTTGATGCCGTTGTGCTCAAAGGAGTTGTGCGAAGCGGAAATGACCACGCCGGCATCGGCGCCGACATTTGTCAGATAGGCCACGGCCGGCGTGGGCACCAAGCCCAACAGCACGGCATCCGCGCCCACCGACGTGACGCCGGCCACCAGCGCCGCTTCCAGCATGTCGGACGAGATGCGCGAATCCTTGCCGATAAAAATACGCGCTTTGTGTCGCAGCGCTCGACTCAGCACCAGCGCGGCCGCCTGGCCGACCTTGAACGCCAACCGACCGTCGAGCGCCTCCCCAGCCACACCACGGATGCCGTCGGTACCAAAAAGTTTACCCATAGGAAAACTCCCTTATGTAAATTCCAACCCACACAGGTTACAGGTTACAGGTTACAGGTTACAGGTTACAGGTTACAGGTTACAGGTTACAGGTTATTATACGCCATTCGACTTTTTTTGTGAACGGGTAATAATTGGCGCCCGACTCAGCGTTTCAGTACCGTTTTTGCGTCACAGCTCCATCTGTTCTTGCCCGGAAAAAGGCACACCAAGGTGATCATATGCGCGCCGCGTGACGCACCGTCCCCGCGGTGTGCGGTTGATAAAGCCCAGTTGCAGCAAAAATGGCTCGTAAACGTCCTCCAAAGTCACCGACTCTTCGCCGATGGTGGCCGCCAATGTGTCCAGCCCGACGGGGCCGCCGGCAAAATTATGCATGATCGACGCAATCATCCGCCGGTCGACGGCGTCCAGTCCCAATCCGTCAATTTCCAGCATGCCCAGCGCCTTGTCGGCCACCTGGCTGGTGATGACGCCATCCGCCCGCACCTGCGCAAAATCCCGCACACGCCGGAGAATACGGTTGGCAATGCGCGGCGTGCCGCGGGAACGGCGCGCAATTTCAAATGCGCCGCTCTCCTCGATACGTATATCCAGGATGGACGCACTTCGCGAAACAATGGCTTTGAGCTCTTCAGGCGTATACAGTTCCAGCCGTAGAATGACGCCAAAGCGGTCACGCAGTGGCGCCGTAAGCTGCCCGGCCCGTGTTGTCGCGCCGATGAGCGTAAACTTGGGCAAATCGAGTCGGATGGAGCGGGCAGAAGGTCCCTTGCCCAAAATAATATCGACGGCGTAATCCTCCATGGCCGGATACAGCACTTCCTCCACCGCCCGGTTGAGCCGGTGGATTTCGTCGACAAAGAGGATATCATGTTCGTTGAGGTTGGTCAGCAATGCGGCCAGATCCCCCGCTTTTTCGATGGCGGGACCGGACGTGACGCGAATGTTGACGCCCATCTCGTGGGCAATCACACCGGCCAGCGTCGTCTTTCCCAGACCCGGTGGGCCGTAGAGCAGCACATGATCAAGCGGCTCCTGACGGGCGCGGGCCGCCTCAATAAACACCGTCAGGCTGTCTTTGGCGCGCTCCTGCCCGATATACTCGGCCAGACGGCGGGGCCTAAGCGTCGCCTCTGCGGTGTCGTCCTGCAGCAGCGTTGTGGTTACCAGCCGCTCTTCTTCCATGTCGTCAAACTGAATGCCCATGCGTCACCTCAATTGATTTTGGCCAAATTTTTCAAAGCGGCGCGAATGATCTCTTCCACCGCCAGCGTTTCCATGTCAATGCCTTTGAGCGCCATGGCCGCCTCTGACAATGAGTAGCCCAGCACGCCGAGTGCCGCCTGCGCTTCGCCCAGTTTGCCGGCCATCTGAGGCGCGACCGCGGCCATCGTTCCGCCTGCCTCCGCATTGCCTGCCTGCTTGCCCATTTTGTCTTTGAGTTCAAGAACAATACGCTGCGCCAGTTTTTTTCCGATGCCGGGCGCGGACGTCAGCGCTTTCTCATCCCCTGTGAGGATGGACAGCGCCAAGTGTTCCGGTGTGTTGTTTGACAGGATGGACAACGCCGCGCGCGGCCCCACGCCCGAGATGCCGATGAGCATTTTAAACGCGGACAACTCCTCCTGCGTGGCAAACCCGTACAGGTCAAAGATGTCCTCCCGGATATGCAGATAGGTAAATAACCTGGCCTTTGCCCCCAACTCCAACGCACTCAGCGTATGCAGGCTGGTGTGACAGGCGTAGCCGGCACCGGCCACGTCAATGACCGCCAGATAGAGATCCTTATGCGCCACAGTCCCATGCAAATAGTAAAACATGTCAACCCTCCGGCACAGGCGCGCCCGTCTGTGCAACCGCTTCCTCTCGTATGAGCGCCGGATCGATGTGAGCCGGGTCGTACATCACCCGGGCGTGGTTTTGCTTGACCATCCGAGAGTCCAACACCCGGCCGCTCTTCTTGTCGACAACCTGGCGATACACCTGATTGCGGCGGTACAGCGTGTCACCCGTGCGAACAAAATGCATGTCCTCTTCCCGGATGTGATAGGCAACCGGCAGCGGCTTGTCGGCGCGCAGTTCGCCGCACAGGTGTGTGTCGCTGGTATGTACCAAAAACTGAAAGGATGTGTCGGTGTTGTTTCGCAGCTGGTAGTCCAGATAATTATACACGATGGACGTGCCCATGCCAAACGGAATCTGTCTACCGCAATCCGGGAAAAGGTCATATCGGTCGTGATGGTGGTGTTCAACGATGTCCAGCGGGCTGTGCAGCGCCATCCAGTGCAGCAGATTGGTAAACTGACACATACCGCCGCCAATGCCTTTGCATGTCCTCCCGGCGGCAATGGTTAGACCCTCTTTGTACCCTTTGGCGCGGGCGGTGCGGCCCACCAGCCGCCAAAAGGAAAATGTCTCCCCCGGCCGAATGACCACGCCGTTGACTTTCGGCACCGCAATGGACAGGTTGACCGCTTTGTTCTCCTGCAGCCGCATGTCCACCTGCCCCAACGTCCGGCGAATGAGTGACGCGTGATCGTATACGACGAAGGGCAGAACGTCGTCACTCGTTTGGGCGTAGCGATCGCGGGCTGTCAGCCACTTGAGGTATCGCTTTAGGCGCTCCTTCCAAGTGGACAGTACGTAGGTTACCGGAGAAATCTGACAAAATAATCTTCGTGACATACTCTCCCTCGTTGCCTGCCGTCTCGTCAACCTCTGCTGACGCTTGGGCTGGATTTACTGTGGGCCCCCAGCAGCGAGCCGGATACATGCGCATGGCAAATCGCCACAGCCAGCGCGTCCGCCGCGTCGTCCGGCCGCGGGACAGCTTCCAGCCGAAGCAATTGTTTTGTCATTTCCATGACCTGCTTCTTTTCCGCCCCGCCATATCCGACAACCGCCTGTTTAATCTGCATGGGTTTGTACTCGAAAACGGGCAGATTCTGTTGGGCCGCCGACATCAAAATGACACCGCGCCCATGCGCCACTGTCAAGCCGGTGGTGACATTTTTGCAAAAGAAGAGCTCTTCCACCGCGACAACATGCGGGGAAAAGGCTTTTATAAGGGCCAACAGGTCTTCTCCAATGCCAAGCAGCCGCTCAGGTAGCGGCATACCGGCCGGTGATGTGATGACCCCATGCCGCAGGTGCAGCAGTTTTCCCTTGTTCTCGTCCAATATCCCAAACCCAATGGTGGCAAGCCCAGGGTCAATCCCCAAAATCCTCATACGTTTTGCCCGGATATTCGTCGCGCGGCGCTCAGGATCCCCGCTTTGCCGGACTCATACGTGAGCCCGCCCTGCAAAAATGCGTCAAAAGGCGGGCGAATGGGCGCGTCGCAGGACAGTTCAATGGAGGCGCCCTGCACAAAGGCACCCGCCGCCATAACGACTTGGCAGTCATAGCCGGGCATAGCCCAGGGTTCAGGGGTGACAAAACTGTCAACCGGCGATCCGCTTTGCAGGCCGCTGCAGAAACGCAGCAGCGGTTCCGGCGCTCCAAACCGAATCATTTGAATGATGTCACAACGTTCGTCCAGCGGGCCAGGACTGGCTTCGTAACCCATTTCCTGCAGCAAGGCCGCGCAAAATGCCGCCGTCATCAGTGCCTGCGACACGGTGTGCGGCGCCTGAAACAGCCCCTGATACAGCAGCCGATTTTGTCCGAGCGTGGCGCCGCAGGCGCGCCCAATCCCGGGCGCCGTCAGGCGCGTCGCCGCGCGCTCAACGAGGTCTTTTCGCCCGGCAACATAGCCCCCCGTGGCTGCCAAACCTCCGCCGGGGTTCTTAATCAGAGAGCCCGCCATCAAGTCCGCACCGACATGGCAGGGCTCGCGTTCTTCCACAAATTCACCGTAACAATTGTCCACCACAACCGCGGCGCCGGGCCGCTCCTGGCGGATGATGCCCACCAGCGCCTCGATGTGTGCCACGGACAGCGCCTGCCGGTTGCTGTATCCGCGGGAGCGCTGGATAAACACAGCGTCAACTTCGCCGGTGCGCAGCGCTTCACGTACGACCGGGAAATCGGGCAGACCGTCTTCCGTCATCTCCACCTGCCGGAAATGAGCGCCAAAGTGGCGCAGCGAACCGAACTTCGGCGTATCGCCCAGCCCAATTACACCGCGCAATGTGTCGTACGGCTCGCCCGTGACGGAAAGCAGCGTGCCCCCCGGCGGGAGCGCACCAAACAGCGCGCAGGCGATGGCGTGCGTTCCGTTGACAAACTGAATGCGCACCAAAGCGTCCTCCGCACCCATCACGTCGGCGTATATGGCCTCCAACACGTCGCGCCCGGCGTCATCATACCCGTATCCGGTGGTTCCGGCAAAGTGACCGTCCGACACACGGTGCCGGGCGAAGGCGTCAAGCACCCGCCGGGTGTTGCTGTGCGCCACCTGAGAAAAAGCCTCAAAGTGATCGGCCACAAGAGCCTGCGCTTTGTCGGCCAGCATATTGAGCGGCAGTTGAAACATGGTTTTCCCCCAAACGAGCATTGAGAGGGAATCGGCTTCCCCCTCAAATGGCCCCAACACAATGCGCCGGCCAAACGCTCTATCGGTCAAATGTTATAGATTCTGGCGGCGTCCAACAGCGCGATGCCGTTCGACTGCAGTACCTGGGCGGCGCGCTCATTGTCTCCCACCCGCAAAATGACATAGGCGGCGTCGGACTTGCGGGTGATAAAGGCATACGCGTATTCCACGCCAATATTGTTGTCACTGAGCAATATCAAAACATCATGCAAGGACCCGGCACGGTCCTCCAAACAGACGGCAACGACCTCCGTCAGGCTGACGGTCAGGCCGGCCTGTTTGAGCGCCTCCAAAGCCTTCTGAGGTTGGTTTACAATGAGGCGCAGGATGCCAAAGTCGGTGGTGTCGGCAATGGAAAGCGCGCGGATGTCAATGCTCTCCCGCGCCAGCACGCCGGTGATCTCAGACAGCGTTCCCGCTTTGTTTTCCACAAACACGGATAGTTGATGAATAATCACGCCAGACCCCCCTTTCGGGACATATTGTAACACATTTATCGGCAAAGAGAAAGCCACAAATTGGTGACAAGCCGGTTCGTTTGCCTTTGCCTGCTTTTGCAAACGGCCGCTGACAATCTTCGCCACCACCGTCTACGCTTTACACGTTTTGATGGTCTTCTCTCCGAATCTGCGCCCGCTTGATTTTGCCGCCAACCGTCTTGGGCAGCTCTTCCACAAACTCGACAATGCGCGGATACTTGTATGGCGCCGTCACTTTTTTGACGTGATCCTGCAGCTCCTTGACCAGCGTCTGAGAGCCGCTGTGGCCCTTGGCCAGCACGACTGTGGCCTTGACCACCTGCCCGCGCACCGGGTCGGGCGCCGCCGTGACGGCGCACTCCACAACAGCGGGATGCTCCAGCAGCGCCGACTCCACCTCAAATGGCCCGATTCGGTAGCCAGAGCACTTGATCACATCGTCATTGCGCCCGACGAACCAGTAGTAGCCGTCGGAGTCGCGCCACGCCACGTCGCCGGTGTTGTAATATCCATTGCCCATGGCCTTTTGCGTGAGTTCTTCGTCATGATAGTATCCTGTAAACAGCCCTGTTGGCATATAGTCTTTGATGCCGCGCACCACGATTTCGCCCTCTTCGCCCTCACTGCACGACTGCCCCTCCGTGTCGACGATGTCAATATCGTACAGGGGCGACGGCTTGCCCATGGAGCCGGGTTTGGGCTCAAACCACTTGAAATTGGCCACCAGCACAGAGGATTCCGACTGCCCAAATCCCTCGGTCATCTTGACGCCTGTAATTTCGTACCAGCGCTTAAACACCTCCGGATTGAGCGGTTCGCCGGCAATGCCATAGTGCTTGACGGAGGACAGGTCGTACTGCGATATGTCCTCTTGCAGCATAAAGCGGAACATGGTGGGCGGCGCGCAAAATGTGGTCAACTTGTACTGCTGAATCTTCTCCAGCAGCAGCCTGGGAACAAACTTGTCCATATCGTAGGCAAAAATGGTGGCGCCACAGATCCACTGTCCGTAGATTTTGCCCCAGCCAAATTTCGCCCAGCCCGAGTCGGACACCGACATGTGCAGGCAATCTTCCTTCACCTGCTGCCAATAGTGGGCCGTGACGATGTGGCCGAGCGGATGGGTGTGGTTGTGCATGGCCATCTTCGGCATACCTGTCGTCCCCGATGTGAAGTACATCATCATCAGGTCGTCATTTTTGGTGGCGGCTTCGCCCACAGGCCGCTCAAAGACCTCCGGATAGGGTTCCAGCGCGGTGGCAAAATCGATCCATCCGGCCCGCCGGCCCGCCACCAGCGCCCGGCCAAACGGCCTGTCCATCTGGCCCATGGCCTCCTCTACCTGGGAGACGACAAACGGGTCGTCCACGCAAACCAGCATGCGGATGTTGGCCGCCTCCACGCGGTAGACAATGTCCTTGGCCGTCAACTGCAAGGACGCCGGAATGAGCACCGCGCCGATTTTGATGAGCGCCACGGCGCACACCCAGTACTCCCAGCGGCGGCGCAGGATGAGCATCACGGCGTCGCCCTTTTGGATGCCTTGTGCCTGAAAAAAATGTACGGTCTTGTTGGACAGCCGGGATATCTCATCAAAGGTAAATGTACACTCGTCGCCGCGGTCGTCGCACCAGACCAGCGCGTTTTTGTCTTTGTCGTGCGTGGCCCAGGCGTCGACAACGTCAAATCCAAAATTAAAATTTTCCGGTATGTTCACTCGGTAATTGGCCTTAAAGTCCTCATACGAGTCAAAATCAATGCGGGGCAAGAAGCGTTTGAGCAGCATCATCTGCCATTCCTCCTCTATTCGGCAATTACCGTCAAAAACCGGGCCTTTTCACCCACGGCGCGCTGGCCATGGAGGTGCGAAGGATCAAAATAGACACAGTCGCCCGCCTCCAGGCGCACCCGTTTGTCGTCAAACAACAGCTCGATGACACCCTCCAGTATAAAGTTGAATTCCTGTCCCGCGTGAGTAACCAGCGACGGATCGTGATCCGAGGGGTCAACCGTGACAAGCAGTGGCTCCATCATTTTGTGTTTAAACGTGTGCGCCAACGAATGAAACCGATAGCCGGGATAGCGGTCGACATTCATACCCTGTCCGCGCCGCACGACGGCAAACGTGACCAAATGCGGCGCCGCGCCGGTCAAAATCTCATTGAGATCCACGCCGAACTTGTTGGCCAAATGATATAATACCGAGATGGGCACGTCCTCACCGTTTGTTTCATATTTGTTGTATGCAGATACGGGAACTCCCAGCTCCTGTGCGATTTCCTCCGGGGAAAAGCCGCAGATTTCGCGCAGCTCACGGATGCGATCGGCCATCTGCCTAAACTCCTGATTCACAAAAAACCTCCTTACACTCTTGGCATTTGATATAATATCATAAAGGATTTTTCGACAAAAGTAAATGGATTTCATGTCTATACGCCGGGCACGCCGTTTTGTGTTACATTTCTCTGGACAGCGTACCCACGACAATATACAATAGTAGCAAGCCATGCAGCTTCGAAACCCATCCCGCGTAACGACTGAACATAAATGATTGTAGCGCTATGTTGAAGGAGGCATGTACATGAGCGTCATCACACATCCAAAAATCGGAATTCGCCCTACCATTGACGGACGCCGCAACGGCGTGCGAGAGAGCCTGGAAGACCAAACCATGGGCATGGCCCGATCCGTCGTCAAACTGATCGAGTCTTCGCTTCGCTATCCCGACGGCGCCGCCGTTGAATGCGTCATCGCCGACACCACCATCGGCGGCGTGGCCGAGGCCGCCGCCTGCGCCGAAAAGTTCAGCCGTCTCGGCGTGGCCGCCACGATCACCGTAACGCCTTGCTGGTGCTACGGTGGCGAGACCATCAACATGGATCCGCTGATGCCCAAAGCCATTTGGGGGTTTAACGGAACCGAGCGCCCCGGCGCCGTCTACCTGGCCGCCGCCATGGCCGGTCACAACCAAAAGGGTCTGCCCGCCTTCTCGATTTATGGCCACGACGTGCAAGACGCCGACAACCATTCCATCCCGGGAGACGTGGCCGACAAGTTGCTCGCCTTTGCCCGCGCAGCGCTGGCTGTGGGGCAGATGAAGGGCAAGTCCTATCTGTCCATCGGCACTGTTTCCATGGGCATTGCCGGCTGCCTGGTCGACGAGCACCTTTTTCGCGACTACCTGGGCATGCGCAATGAATATGTCGATATGAGCGAAGTGAACCGCCGTTTGTCGCTCGACCTGTTTGACAAGTCCGAGTATGAACGCGCCATGCAATGGGTCGGGCAGTATTGCAAAGAGGGGTTTGACCCCAACCAGCCGGAAAACGCGCGTTCCGCCGAGCAGAAAAAGCACGACTGGGAAACCGTGGTCAAGATGACCATGATTTTCCGCGACCTGATGATCGGCAATCCGGCGCTGGCCAAAGCCGGTTACATTGAAGAATCCTGCGGTCACAACGCCATAGCGGCGGGTTTCCAGGGCCAGCGCAACTGGACCGACTGGATGCCCAACGGCGACTTCTCCGAGGCCATGCTAACCTCCTCGTACGACTGGAACGGTCTGCGCACACCCTATATGCTGGCCACCGAAAACGACTCGCTCAACGCCGTGTCCATGCTGTTCCCCTATCTGTTGTCCGGCGCGGCCTCCATTTTTGCCGATGTGCGCAGCTACTGGAGCCCGGAGTCGGTCAAGCGCGTGACCGGTTGGACGCCCGACGGCAACGCCAAAAACGGCTTTATCCATATGATCAACTCGGGCGCCGCCTCGCTGGACGCTGCCGGATGCCATATCAACGACGGAAGCTCGGTCATCAAACCCCACTGGGCGCTCAGCGAAGCCGAAGCCCAGGCGGCACTGGCCGCCACCGAGTGGTGCCCCGCCAGCACCGGCTATTTCCGCGGCGGCGGCTTCTCCTCCCGCTTTGAAACCAAGTGCGGCATGCCGATGACCGCCGTGCGGCTCAATGTCGTCAAGGGCTTAGGGCCGGTGCTGCAGCTGGCCGAGGGCCACAGCCTGGTCCTGCCAGATCATGTCTCCGACGCGCTGTGGAAACGCACAGACTACACATGGCCGAGCGCATGGTTTGCGCCGAGGCTATCCGACGACCCGGCCTTCCGCGACGTGTACTCCGTCATGGCCAACTGGGGCGCCAATCATGCCGCCATTGCCTACGGACATATCGGCGCCGACCTGATCACGCTGTGCTCCATGCTGCGCATCCCCGTGACTATGCACAACGTGCCCGTTGAGAAACTGTTCCGGCCGGCCATGTGGAGCCAATTTGGCGCCGGCGAACCAACGGGTTCGGATTACCGCGCCTGCCAGGCGCTGGGCCCTGTATACGGAAAATAAACACATATTGTCGGCAGATGGGCCGGACAGGGAGTTGCTCAGACGGGCGACTCTCCGTCCGGCTTCCTTTTGCTCTCTCGGGCAACGCTTTTGGAAGAATAATGGTTATTATGGAAAAAATATTATGTAAATTTGTAATTATGCATTTACATAATAAACGCAATCTGTTAAAATTTATTTTAATATACAAACACAGAATAAAAATCATTTGAGATGCGTGTGTTTGATGGTGTGGAGGAAACTATGAAAAAGAGGATGGCGGCTCTGGCAATTGCTCTCGTAATGATGATATCCCTGTTCCCGGCGCAGATTTCCGCTCATGCGGCCACCGACAGCACGCAATATGCGGATACGCTCAAGGCGCTGGGTCTGTTCCGCGGCACGGAAGCCGGCTACGAATTGGAGCGCGGCGCCACCCGCGCCGAAGCGGCGGCCATGACAGTCCGGCTGTTGGGCAAGGAGGAAACGGCCAAAGAAATAAACAGCAAACACCCTTTTTCCGATGTGCCGAAGTGGGCCTCCTGCTACATAGGGTATCTGTACGAAAATGACATTGCCAAAGGCGTCTCTGCTACGGTGTATAACGCCGCTGGGCCCATCACGCCCGCCCAATATGCCACCTTTATGCTCCGTGCGCTTGGATATGATGACGAGGCCGGTGATTTCACCTGGCAAAAGGCGCTCGACAAGATGGTGGCGGAGAACATCATTACCAAAATGCAGGCGACCGCCGTCTCCAAGAACGCCAACCTGACCCGTGGGGACTTGGTGACGCTCAGCTACGCAACGGTTTTGGCCCGCATAAATCACTCGGCCCGTACGCTGCTGTATCGTCTGTACGTGGATGACCAGGCCGTCACGGCGACGAAAATGAAGGCCGCCGGTCGACGCGACGCGCGCGTCATGCAGCAGGCCGCCGTCATGGGCATTGTATGCGCTGCCACCACAAATCTGAAAGCGCTCGACATGGAGGGCATTTATTCCAAGTCGCACGACGCCGTGTTTTACATCGAGCTGCTGGATGCGGATAAGGAGCCATTCGCCACCGGGTCCGGCTTTTTCGTCACGGCTGACGGCATTGCCGTCACAAACTTCCATGTGCTGGAGGACGCCTACTCCGCGCAGGTGCGGCTGCCCAACGGCAAGACATATCCCGTAAGCAATGTGCTGGGCGCTTCCCGGGAGCTTGACTTGGCCATCATCCAGGTCAAGGGCAACGGGTTTCCCTACCTGACGCTGGGGGATCCCGACAAATTGCGTGTGGCGCAACGCGTCTGCTGTATCGGCAGTCCGTTGGGCTATGAGAACACCGTCACAGACGGGCTTGTCTCCAGCACGATCAAAGAAAACCCGCTGGTTGACAATCGAAAACTGATACAAATCAGCGCGCCGATCTCGCGCGGTTCCAGCGGTGGCGCACTGCTCAACGAATATGGCCAGGTGGTAGGCGTCACCTCTATGACGGTCTCCATCGGTCAAAACCTGAATTTTGCCATCCCTGTCACCGAACTCTCCAAGGTGTCGCTGTGGGATGAGCCGAAGTCGTTGGCGGAGATCACGGAGGAGTCCTATTGGTCTTGGCCGAGCAATGTGGACAAAGAGACTGAAACTGAACCCAACGACGAGACATACACGCAGGTAGTGACCGACTGGGTGGAGTTTTCAGGCAGTCTGAGTGACACCAAAGACGTAGACCTCTACGGGTTGGAAGTGGAAACGCCCACGGAGCTTTTCATGTGCATACGCGTCGCGGAGCCTTATGACGAGAGCATATCCGTGGACATTGTGGATGTCAAAACCGGCGAGGTCGTTCTCGCGTCGCGCCACGTGCCGGAAGATGTCCCCTTCCGATATGTATCGGGCCACTTGCGCAAAGGCACCTTTGCCATCCGCGTCAAAGCCGGTTCGTCGGAGCTGAACTGGTCGAAAGTAAATTACAAATTCATCTGTTCCCTGACAGACTCAATCACTGAGCCCACGATGCCGGGCGAATACAGTTCGCTGGAGCTTGAGCCAAACGACGACTTTGACACTGCCTGCTATGTCTCCTTTGGCGGCTATCTGTTCGGCGAGCTGGAGGACAACGAAGACAGGGACTGCTACCAGTTTTCCCTCGACCAGACCACAGACCTTTCCATCATCGTGTCGCCCGATACGTCCAACGTCGGCGACTTCGTCGCCGAGTTGTACGGGCCGGACAAAAAGACACTGATCTCCAAACTAGATGTTACATCCGCTGATTTACTGGAGGTCAAAGAAAACAACAAGAAGCTCGCCGCCGGTGACTACTATGTGGTCATCAGCAGCAAGAAAGGCGCGGAATTGGACTTCGCGTCGTACATTTTCTATGTTGGCAAGCTGCCGCCAGACTACAGAGATTATTTTTAACGCAGCATCTCAGTCGCATCTGCCGTTTGCCTGCGCCTGAGAATCACCCCGCCGAAATCAGATGGTTTTGGCGGGGTGATCTGTTTTTTCCAGTTTTCGCTTTGCATGCGCCCGAAAATGAGATATAATCATCTCAAATTCAACACTGAATGGGGATTGACATCATTATGAAATTGCTTTGTATCTGTTTTTTACTGCTGACACTCACGCTGAGCGCTTGCGGTGTGCCGGGCGCGACATCAACTACGCCCACCGCAACGCCCACCGCAACGCCCACACCGGACGCTGTCACATCTTTGCCGGCAGACGTGACGTCTGAAGCCTCGCCGCCGGCAGAATCGTCGACGACCGTCTTAAACAAAGATCTGTTCCCCAGTTTTGCCACGACGGATCTGGAGGGAAACGCGGTCGACAGCACGCTGTTTGCCGACAACGACATCACCATGATCAATTTTTGGGGCACCTACTGCGGCCCCTGCATTGACGAGATGCCCGACCTTGGCAAACTGGCGCAGTCAATGCCCGAGGGCAGTGCACTTGTCGGCGTCGTCATTGACGGCAGCGGCAACGAGGATCTTGCCAAGCAGATTGTCAGCGAGACCGGCGCCGCTTTCCCTCATCTGCTGGCAGACGAGGGGCTAATCTCCTATGCCCGCACACTGGTGGGCGTGCCAACCACCATCTTTATCGACGCGCAGGGGGCCTTCGTGGGCGAACCTCTGCTTGGCGCGCGGGATACCGACACCTATCGCATCGAAATTGAAACAAGGCTGGCCTTACTGGCGTGAATGTGGAGGGGTGCCAACATGACGCAGCGCAGACTGACTGTCACACGCGCACTGCTGGCGGCCGCTGCTTTGGCGGGCATTGTCATCGGGATCCTCTCCGGTGAGGTGCGTGAAGTGTTTGTCAAAGCCGTCAACCTCTGTCTGGAATGTGTGGGGTTGGGCTGATGAATACAAAAAAAAACCGCACGTCAAGGCGGCTTGTGCAATGGTGCGCGCTGCTCTTTTGCAACGCGAACCTGCCCGGTTTCTTCAGCGGTACGTTGTACAAAGGTGACCTCAAGCAAATGTGTGTGCCGGGTCTCAACTGCTATTCCTGCCCCGGCGCCGTCGGCTCCTGTCCCATCGGCGCGCTACAGTCGGTGCTTGGTTCCCTGCGTTTTCGCTTCAGTTTTTATGTGACCGGCCTGCTGCTGGCGTTCGGACTTGTGTTTGGACGCTTCATCTGCGGTTTTCTGTGTCCCTTCGGGCTACTTCAGGAACTTGTACACAAAATTCCCTTTCCGCGCATCCGCCGCACGCCCGCCTGGCTTCTTTCCCTAAAATATGTTGTCCTGGCCGTGTTTGTCATCCTCATGCCGATGCTGGTGACAAATGCGCTGGGCGTGGGTGCTCCCGCTTTTTGCAAATACCTCTGTCCCGCCGGCACATTGACCGCCGGGCTGCCACTTATCGCCGTGCATGAACCGCTGCGCGCGACGCTGGGGGCCTTGTTCACCTTGAAATCCGCCATCCTGCTGCTGACTATCGTGGGCTGCTTGCTCATATATCGCTTTTTCTGCAAGTTTCTCTGCCCACTGGGCGCGGTTTATGCGCTGTTCAATCGTGTCAGTGTATACCAGCTTCGTTTTGACAGCAACCGATGCGTACACTGCGGGCGTTGCGCCCATGTGTGCAAAATGAACATCGACCCGACCCTCGCACCGGGCAGTCCGGAGTGCATACGCTGCGGCGACTGTGTCCGTGCATGCCCGCATGGCGCGCTGGCGGCCGGTTTCGGCACGCCGCGCCCCTCTGTCTGCGGTAGCGGCTGTCAGGGCTGCCGGAAAAACGGATGACAAGCGAAGGCTTGTTACGCGGCAACCAGTCGAAACAAAGATTTTGACTGGTTGCCGCTGTTTCATAGGTGTCCTTCCGTTATATTTTGTTCCAACTGCACAAATACTACATGAAAGCTTGCTCACTAGTGGTTGCATTCACGAATTCATTGGAATATAATTGTAGTATGAGGGGGTGACGACGTGGCAACCTATCTCAAGCACTGTGTCGGCTGTGGCCAATTGCTGGCGCATGATGTGCGCCGCTGCCCAGTGTGTGACCGGGCCAAACCGTTTGTCCACCGGTGTCCCACTTGTCATCAGGAGGTTCGGCGGCGAGATCTTCGTTGCGCCGGATGCGGGCGCTCCCTGCGCATCGCCTGCCCGACCTGCGGCGAAAAATCCTTTGTGCGAGACAGATGCGCCATCTGCGGCGCGGGTCTGACCAGGCCGCTTGGAGACGCCGCGTCTCCTGTAGCGCTGGAGGCACGGAAACAGGCGTAGCAAAGCGCCCAGCCGTATTCTGGCCCCAAAATAATACGAAAAAACATTCCTTTACGACCGTTTTTACGGCCACGAAGGAATGTTTTCGTTTGCTATTTCAGGTCAAAATCAAAATAGGTGTCTGGAAACGGCTCCGCCCCCAGCGTAAAGTGCCACCATTCCTTGTCATAGGGCACAAAGCCCTGCGCCACCATGGCGTCGCGAAGCGTTTTACGGTTTTCTCTCTGCTCTTTCGTCAGACCCTTGGCGCTGTAATGGGAGCTCACATCAAGAAAATCATAGGCGGTGCCCATATCCAGCTCCTGGCTGTTTTCCAACTGGATCAGTGTCAGATCCACTGTGCTACCGCGCGAATGCCCGGAACGGTGGGCCAGATACCCGCGGGAGAAAAGTTGTGACTTTTGCTCGTTGGGGTAGAACGCCTCTTTGCTTGCCGTGTCGTCTTCCGTATCCAGCCAGGCGACAAAACAGTCCACCGCCTTCTGCGGCCGGTAGGCGTCAAATACTTTGAGCCCCAATCCTTTTTCCTGCAACGCCTCTTGCACGCGCGCCAACGCCTTGGCTGCTTGCGTGGTCAGCATGGCCGCTTTCGCGTTGAAGTAGCCGTCTACCACGGCGCCAGTAAAATTGTTATCCGTCGCATAGCGCAGCTCCACGACAATGTCTGGGATCATCTTTTTCAAATAGGAAAAACCCTTGTGCGGCTCACGTCCCAACTCATCCTCCCCCTCCCCCAACGGCAGAGGCGAAGCAACAGGCGTTGCCGATGCTGTCGGCTGTGGATCGGGGGGGGTGACAGGTGCAGGCACGGAGGATAACGCGGATGGCACCGGCAATCCAGTCGCGCAGCCGGCCATCAGCGCCAACGCCAGCGCTGCGAATGGCAGCACCCATTTTTTCATGTCAACCTGCCTCTCGCATACACGCCACAGCCCGCCTCGGCAGCCGGGCGGCACAACAACATGCCGCTCATTCGTCCCAGTTGTGCCATACGTTTTGCACGTCGTCGTTGTCTTCCAGCATGTCCAGCAGCCGCTGCATGTGCTTCAGCTGCTCTTCTTCGGTGAGCTTGACATACGTTTGCGGCACCATCTCCACCTGCGCCGACACAAAGGGATATTGCCTACTCTCAAGGAGTTCGCACACAGTACCAAAGTTGTCCGGCTCTGTGAAAATCTCAAATACGTCTTCTTCGGCGACAAAGTCAGACGCACCGGCCTCCAACACCGCCATCATCACGTCGTCTTCTTTGAACCCTTCGCTCTCCAAAATGATGACGCCTTTTTTGTCAAACGACCAAGAGACACAGCCAGTGGCGCCGAGGTTGCCCCCATTTTTATCAAAATAGTGGCGCATTTCGGACGCCGTCCGGTTCCGGTTGTCGGTCATGGTCTCTACAATGACCGCCACGCCGCCCGGACCATACCCTTCGTACTGCATGGACTCGTAGTTGTCATTGCCGCCGCTGCCCGCCGCCTTTTCAACGACCCGTTTGATGTTGTCGGAGGGTACATTGCCGGCACGCGCCTTGGCAATGACGTCCTTGAGCCGTGCGTTTACCGACGGGTCGGGCCCCCCTTCTCTCACGGCCACAATGATTTCACGCGAAAGCTTTGTAAATATTTTGGCACGCTGCGCGTCGGTCTTTTCCTTCTTGTGCGCAATGTTTTTCCATTTTGAGTGTCCGGACATACGACACCATCCCTTCCATCGGTTTTATTTTTGAAACCCGCCCGAAGCGGGCCCCGTCATTTCACATATTCAAATTCACAATCGTACAGGGACACAATGTCCCCCTCCGCAATACCCATGCGCTCCAGCCTGCCAAACAGGCCGGACTGCCGCAGCATGCGGTCAAAAAACATGCGGGACTCATAGTCTGTCAGGTTGACATTGCCCAGTAGTCGTGACAACCAGGGGCCCTCGACAATCCAGGTGCCGTCCTCCTGCCTGATGGTGAGATCCTGCGCGTCTCCGCCCTCGGGCAGCGGCGCAACGTACTCCGCCTCAAACACCGGCACCGGCGGCAATGTGGCCAGTTTGCCAGCCATGGCAGCCACCAGGTCGTCCACACCGGCGCGCGTGGCGCCGGAGATGGCAAACAGCGCAATATTCTTTTTGTCCAGATGCGCACGCAGCGCGTTGAGCGGTTCATCGTCACTCAGCAAGTCGCATTTGTTGGCAGCCACAAACTGCGGCCTGTGCGTCAGTTCAGGGTTATAGGCCTCCAGCTCGGCACACACTGTTTCAAAATCCGTCACCGGGTCACGCCCCTCAAAACCGGAGGCGTCCACCACATGCACCAGCAAGCGGCAGCGATCAACGTGCCGCAAAAAATCATGACCGAGTCCTGCGCCTTGCGCCGCGCCCTCAATGAGCCCCGGGATATCGGAGACAACAAAGGACGTACCCTCATCCACCCGCACAACGCCCAGATTGGGTGTCAGCGTGGTAAAATGATAGCCGGCAATCTTGGGTCGCGCCGCCGAAATGACCGACAGCAGCGTGGACTTTCCCACATTGGGAAACCCAACCAGCCCCACGTCGGCCAGCAGTTTGAGTTCTAGCGTGACTTCATGCGCCTCTCCGTCCAGCCCAGCCTTGGCGAAGCGGGGGCACTGGCGCGTGGAGGTGGCAAAGTGCTGATTGCCCCAACCGCCCCGTCCGCCTTTGGACAGCATAAAAGGCTTGTCGTCCGACAGATCACGCATGATGGCGCCGGTCACGCGATCACGCACCAGCGTACCCACAGGCACACGGATGGTCAGGTCGCTGCCACCCTTGCCGGAACATCCTTTTGTGCCGCCGGGCGCACCGTCGCCCGCCACATAGACACGCTTGTAGCGAAAGTCCATGAGCGTGGACATGTGGGGGTCTGTCACGAGGTACACATGCCCGCCGCGGCCGCCATCGCCGCCGTCCGGCCCGCCGGCCGAAATGTACTTCTCCCGGTGAAAAGAAACCGCGCCGTTGCCGCCGCGGCCCGCGCGCACGGTAATATGAGCCGTATCAATAAACATGAAAAACTCCTGTCGATCTTCACGAAGATGAGTATGAGAATCACACCCAGCCCGCCGGGCTTTCCCTTTGAATGCACGAAAGAGGAGCTTGCCGCCCCTCTTTCACACGAATGGCCGTTTAGCGCCGTCACCCGATGCGGTTTTCACCTACAGGTCGGCCCCGCCCGGCATGTATTCATTTTTATTCGGCCGCCTCGTAAACAGAAACCTGCTTACGGTCGCGTCCCAGTCGCTCGAAACGCACGCGACCCGTTTTCAGCGCAAACAGTGTGTCGTCGCTGCCGCGTCCGACATTGACGCCTGGGTGAATCTTGGTACCGCGCTGGCGCACGAGAATGTTGCCCGCCAATACCAACTGCCCGTCGGCGCGTTTGGCGCCGAGCCGTTTGGACTCCGAGTCGCGGCCGTTGCGCGAGGAGCCTACGCCTTTTTTATGAGCCATACTGTAAGTCCCTCCCTATTTCCCGACCGAAACGGTCTCGATTTTCACCTTTGTGTAAGGCTGACGATGACCTGTCTTACGGCGGTATGTCTTCTTCGACTTCATTTTAAATACAATGATTTTTTTGTTCTTTCCATGCTTTTCGACCTTGCCGGTCACAGTGACGCCGGTCAAATAGGGATTGCCCAGCTTGACCTTCTCCCCGTCGAAGACAGCCAGGACCTGGTCAAAGCTGACCGCACTGTCCGCTTCGGCGTCTAGCTTTTCGATGTAGAGGATGTCGCCCTCCTGCACCTTATACTGCTTTCCGCCGGTCTCGATAATGGCGTGCATGATATTTCCTCACACTTGTTCAGTCTCGCTCTTGTGGGTGGGGCAAAGCCCACTTTTTTACCCATTCAATGCGGCTTGTATAGTTTACCATTGATCCGATTACTTTGTCAAGCGTTTTGGCTGACAGTGTTTTCCGGCGTATGCGCAGACGCGCAGCATTCTTTTTTCGACAAAAAGAATGGAAAAATGCCACATTGTACTGTTAGGCAATTGATTCTTGTCGGTCAATTGAGTATAATACATATGATACAATTGGCAAAGCATCTCAAGATGAGGAGTGAATCCGCCCCGTTCAGCATAAGCTGAATGGACAGGACCTATGCTGCATGTTGTACTGATCGAGCCGGAGATCCCCCAAAACACCGGCAACATTGCCCGGACCTGCGCGGCCACAGGCTGCCGCCTCCATCTCGTCGGCCCGCTGGGTTTTTCGCTGGCCGACCGCTACCTCAAACGCGCGGGGCTTGACTATTGGCCTCTTCTCCAATTGACCGTTCACGACCGCTGGGATGATTTTTGGTCTTTGCACGGGAAAGAAGCGCTTTGGCTCTTTTCCACAAAAGCAGACCGCGTATACAGCGACGCCGATCTGACGCAGGATGCCTTTTTGCTGTTTGGCAAGGAGACGGCCGGTCTGCCGGTTTCGCTGCTGCGCGACCATCCCGCGCGCTGCCTGCGCATTCCGATCCGGGCGGAAGCGCGCAGCCTCAATTTGTCCAACGCAGTAGCGGTCGTCGTCTTTGAGGCAATGAGACAAAGAGGATTTCCCAACCTGGAATCCAGCGGGTATATGCCCGAGATGCCCCAAAGCCCAGGCTGACATGAAACCGACCCTGCTGGAAAAGACAGCTGGAAGCAACAAGGAGGATGCCCTTTGGAAAAGATATTATTTGTCACCGACGGTGCCAGCGACTTGACGCCTGAATATGTGGCGGACAATCCCATCGCGATGGTAACGGCCACGATCTGCTTTGGCGGCAAGGAGTACCGGGAATATTACGACCTCAAACCCCAGGTGTTTTGGGATCTGCTTGAAGAGCTGGATGAAATTCCAGTGACCCAACAGGCAACGCCGATGGCCTTTTTGGATTGTTATAAAAAAGCGGTCGAGCAGGGCTATACGCACATCATTGTTTCGGTCATCAGCTCCACCGCCAGCGGCGCCATGAATTCCGCCATGCTGGCCAAAGAACTGCTGCGCGAAGAACTGGGTGCCGATCAGGTGCCCGTCATTGAAATTCTGGACTCTCTGGGTTACTCCATGATGTACGGACATATCGTCCTGGAGGGCGTCCGGCAGGCCGCGGGAGGCCGTCCCTTTTCCGAAATCGTCGCGTACATGCAAGACAGCATTTCCCGCTACGAAGCTCTTTTTATGGTGTATTCCCTCAAGCACATCCGCAAGAGCGGTCGCATTGGGGGCATGAGTGCGTTTGTGGGTGAGGCACTGGGTCTGCGGCCCATTCTCCGCGCTGTCGACGGAAAAATTGAGCCGATTGAAAAGGTGCGCGGTGAGAAAAATGTCATTTCGCGCATGCTTGAACTGGTCAAAATGTATTGCGTGGAACCCGAAAACCAAACCTTCCATATAGTCTACGCAAAATTGCCTGACGAAGAGATCAATCGCGCCGAGGACGAACTGACACGTACCTTCTCGCCCCGCAGCATCATACGGACGCCCATCGGTTGCTCCGTGGCCTCCAACACCGGTCCTTATTGTATGGGTATCATATATTGTGGAGCAAAAAGAGTATGATAACTATTAATAATGAATATTTTCATGTTTAATATGTTGTATTAGCTTGCTTTTTTATTCTTTTGGGATTATAATGGCATCGGCAAATAACCGAAGTCATTATAATCCTTTTTATTAGGGGGAAAAGTATGGAGTACAACAAGAAGAGTATTGAAGACATCAATGTTTCCGGCAAGAAGGTTCTTGTTCGCTGTGATTTCAACGTCCCGCAGGATGAAAACGGCGTCATCACAGCCGACAAGCGTATTGTCGAGTCCCTGCCCACCATCCGTTATCTGGTTGGCCAGGGTGCTAAAGTCATTTTATGTTCACATCTGGGCCGCCCCAAGGGCACCTTCAATACAAAATACACTCTGGCTCCTGTGGCTGTCCGCCTGGGCGAACTGCTGGGGCAATCTGTCGTCATGGCTTCCGATGTGATTGGCCCTGACGCGCAGTCCAAAGCCGCCGCGCTGAAAAACGGCGAGATTCTCCTGCTGGAAAATGTTCGTTTCCATGCCGAAGAGGAAAAAAATGATCCCGCTTTTGCCAAGTCTCTGGCCTCTATCGCCGAGGTGTACGTCAACGACGCGTTCGGCACGGCGCACAGAGCGCACGCCTCCACCGCTGGCGTGGCCGACTATTTGCCCGCCGTCTGCGGCTATCTCATCGGCAAAGAGATTTCCATCATGGGTGCGGCGCTGCAAAACCCCAAACACCCTTTTGTGGCCGTGCTCGGCGGCGCCAAAGTTTCCGACAAAATTGGCGTCATCAACAACCTGCTCGACAAAGTTGACTCGATCATCATCGGCGGCGCCATGGCCTATACGTTTATCAAAGCCATGGGCCACGAAATCGGCGACTCGCGCTTTGAAGAAGACAAGCTCGCGTATGCGCGTGAGATGATGGGCAAGGCCGAGACAAAAGGCGTTCGTTTCCTGCTGCCGCTGGACAATGTTTGCGCCGATCATTTCGCCGCAGACGCCAAACCGGTTGTCTTTGACTCCGACTCCGTACCGGCAAAGTACATGGGTCTGGATATTGGTCCGCGCACCATTGCCGTTTTCTCCGATGCCATCAAAGAGGCCAACACCGTCGTGTGGAACGGGCCGATGGGCGTGTTTGAATTTGAGACGTTTGCCGAGGGTACCCGCGGAATCGCGCGTGCCATTGCCGAGTCGGACTGCGTGAGCATCATTGGCGGAGGCGACAGCGCCGCCGCCGTTGACCAGCTGGGTTACGCGGACAAAATGACGCACATTTCCACGGGCGGGGGTGCCTCTCTTGAGTTCCTCGAGGGGCTTGAACTGCCTGGTATTGCCTGCCTGCAGGACAAGTAGGTCAATTGATACGAAAGGAGTAACCTCATGAATAGAAGATATCGAAAAACGATCATTGCCGGGAACTGGAAAATGAACAAGTTGCCGTCCGAAGTGCGCGAGCTTCTGGATCAGCTCAAGCCCATGGTCTCTAAGGCCAAGTGGTGCGAAGTGGTTGTTTGCGTGCCGTTTGTTGACATTCCCATTGCCATACGCGCGCTGAAGGATTCCCGCATCGCGGTGGGTGCGCAAAATATGCACCACGAGTTGTCCGGCGCTTACACCGGCGAAGTATCCGCGCCCATGCTCAAGGATCTGGGTATCAAATACGTCATTCTTGGACACTCCGAACGCCGCGCCTATTGCGGCGAAACCGACGCGCTTGTCAACAAAAAGGTGCATCTGGCCTTGCAGCACAGCTTGCGTCCCATCGTCTGCGTCGGCGAGAGCCTGGAGCAGCGCGATCACGAATTGACCCTCGACGTTGTTACGCTGCAGGTCAAAGCGGCGCTGGCTAATGTCCCGGTGGAACGTCTCCGCCAGATTGTTTTTGCCTATGAGCCCCTGTGGGCCATTGGCACCGGCCGCACCGCCACATCGGAGCAGGCCGGTGAGGTCGGTACGTCCATTCGCGCCACCATTCGCAAAATGTATGGCGCCCGCGCGGCCCGTTCGGTTACCATTCAATACGGCGGTTCCATGAACGCTTCAAATGCGTCCGAGTTGCTCGCGCAGCTGGATGTTGACGGCGGTCTCATCGGCGGCGCCTCTCTGAAGGCCGGCGACTTTGCCGCCATTGTGCAAGCGGCCAACCAATAACAATCTGAATGAGCAAAGAGGTAGCATTTTGAAAAAGACTGTCGCGCTTGTCATAATGGACGGATTCGGGCTGGAGCCCGACGCGCCGGGCAACGCCGTCACTCACGCCGCCACACCGCGTTTGGACGACCTGTTTGCCACCTGTCCTCACACTCGTATCAGTGCTTCGGGACTCGACGTGGGTCTGCCCGAAGGACAAATGGGCAACTCAGAGGTTGGCCATACGAACATTGGCGCCGGTCGCGTTGTGTACCAGGATTTGCCCCGCATATCCAAGGCCATTGCCGACGGCGATTTTTTTACCAATCCCGTGTTTAACGCCGCCATTGACCACTGTCTGTCCCATGGCACCGCCCTGCACCTCATCGGGCTCATGTCCGACGGGGGCGTACACAGCCACTGCACCCACACCTGGGCATTTTTGGAGTTGGCGCACCGGCGCGGGCTCGACCGTGTCTTCCTGCACTGCCTGCTCGATGGACGCGATGTGCCGCCGACCTCCGGGCACGGTTTTGTCAAAGAGGCAGTCGCGCAGTGCGCCAGGACAGGCGCGCGCCTCGCCACTGTCATGGGCCGTTACTACGCCATGGATCGTGACAAACGCTGGGAGCGCGTCGAGCGTGCCTATGCCGCCATGGTGTATGGAGAAGGGATCAAAGACCCCGATCCGGCCGGTGCAGTAGCCGCCTCTTATGAAAAAGGTGTTACCGATGAATTTGTGGAGCCCGTAATCTGTACGGAAAACGCACGGATTTCTTCGCAAGACGCCATTATCTTTACCAATTTCCGCCCCGACAGGGCGCGGGAAATCACCCGTACGTTTGTCGACCCGGATTTCGCCGGATTTGAACGCAGGCAGTTTTTCCCGGTGCACTATGTGTGCACCACCCAGTATGACGCGACACTGCCCAATGTACATGTGGCCTTTTTGCCGGAGTCACTCACCAACACATTTGGCGAGTACCTGAGCGCCCGCGGCTTGACTCAGCTGCGCATCGCGGAAACGGAGAAATATGCCCATGTGACATTCTTTTTTAACGGCGGCGTGGAAGAGCCCTATGCGGGCGAGGATCGGGTGCTCATCCCCTCGCCCAAAGTGGCCACATATGATCTCAAGCCTGAAATGAGCGCCCTGGAAGTCACTGACGCAGTGGTTGAACGCATCAAAAGCGGTGCTTACGATGTCGTGATTTTGAACTTTGCCAACTGCGATATGGTGGGGCATACCGGCGTGTTTGACGCTGCCCGCCGAGCCGTGGAAACGGTGGATGCCTGTGTTGGCCGCGTGGTGGACGCGATTGACGCTGTCGGCGGCATCATTTTGATCACAGCCGACCACGGCAACGCCGAACACATGCTGGAAGACGACGGCATTTCGCCTTTTACGGCGCACACCACCAATCTCGTGCCGCTCATCGTGCGCGGAGGCGGCGTGAAGCATCTGCGCGAGGACGGGCGTCTGTCCGATTTGGCCCCAACGATGCTGGCGCTGATGCACTTGCCGCAGCCGGCGGACATGACAGGGCGCACCCTGATCGCCAAGTAGTCAAACTATATTGAAAGAATTGTGAGGATTACAAATGAAGAAAATCATTGAAATCGTGGATATTATCGGCCGCGAAATTCTTGACTCCCGCGGAAATCCTACCGTCGAAGTCGACGTGTATGTCGAGGACGAGAACGGAACCAGCGTTGGCCGTGCCGCCGTGCCCTCCGGCGCCTCCACCGGTATTTTTGAAGCTTGCGAACTGCGCGACGGCGACAAAAGCCGTTACATGGGCAAGGGTGTTCTCAAGGCGGTCGAAGCCGTGAACACAGAAATCGCCGAAGCGCTCATTGGTTTCAATGTGCTCGACCAAGTGGAAATTGACAACACACTCATTGCGCTCGATGGAACACCCAACAAATCTCGCTTGGGCGCGAACGCCATTTTGGGTGTGTCGCTTGCCTGCGCCAAAGCGGCCGCGGAGGCCCTCGGCATGAGCCTCTACAACTACATCGGCGGCACCAACGCCAAAGTGCTCCCGGTGCCGATGATGAACATTCTCAACGGTGGCGCTCATGCCTCCAACAACGTCGATATCCAAGAATTCATGGTTATGCCGATCGGCGCTTCCAGCTGGAGTGAAGGCTTGCGCTGGTGCACAGAGGTGTTCCACACCCTCAAAAAACTTCTCACGGCGCAGGGCATGACAACCGCCGTGGGCGACGAGGGCGGTTTTGCACCCAACCTGAAAAAAGACGAGGATGCGCTGCGCGTCATCGTGGAAGCCATTGAAGCCGCCGGTTTCAAGCCCGGCGAAGATTTTAAGATCGCCATGGATGCCGCTGTCAGCGAGTGGTACAAAGAGGACGGCACCTACTTCCTGCCCAAGGCCAAAAAGACCATGACGCGTCAGCAGATGGTCAAAATGTGGAAGACATTTGCCGCCAAATACCCGATCATCTCCCTGGAAGACGGCATGGCCGAAGACGACTGGGAAGGTTGGAAAATGCTCACCGACGCGCTGGGTCAGGACATTCAGTTGGTGGGTGACGATCTGTTTGTCACCAATGTGGAGCGCCTGAAAAAAGGAATTGACATGGGCGTGGCCAACTCCATCCTGATCAAAGTCAATCAAATCGGCTCTCTCACCGAGACATTGGAAGCCATCCAAATGGCCAACCGCGCCGGCTACACAGCCGTTGTCTCCCATCGCTCGGGCGAGACTGAAGACGCCACCATCGCCGACATTGCTGTCGCGCTCAACGCGGGGCAGATCAAGACCGGTGCGCCCTCCCGCACCGACCGTGTCGCCAAGTACAACCAGCTGCTCCGCATTGAGGAAGAACTGGGCGACAGCGCTGTGTATCTGGGCCGTCAGGCGTGGTTCAACCTGAAATAATATCGAGTTGATATCCGTCGGCTTAACCCCCGACGCAAAAGAGCCGCCGCTCCCATGTGGAGCGGCGGCTCTGCTTGTCGACGACCGTGAAAACACAGTGCATCCTGAAAAAAGACGGCGCGGGAAAACGTGTAAAAAGGGGCCTCAACCCCCCCTTTTACGTCGAGTTCCACTTGAAAAGTGGTACGGATGCCCGCCGAAGCGTATTTGCGTGTCGACACGCAAAGCCGCCGCTCCGTGGGAGCGGCGGCGAAACATATGACACTCTTATTCTTCCTCTTCTTCCAAGAGGTGCTTTGTCTCCTCAATGACCTTTTGCTGCACGTTCATGGGCGCTTCGTCATAGCGCTGGAATGCCAATGTGAACGAACCGCGTCCCTGTGTCATGGAGCGCAGGTCGATGGCGTAGCTGGTCATTTCAGCCATGGGCACCTCGGCCTCCACGATCTGCTGGCTTTGCTCGCCGGGGTTCATGCCCATCACGCGTCCGCGCCGCTTGTTGAGATCGCCGATGATGTCGCCCATGTACTGGTCTGGAATGTACACCTTCAGCAGGCCGACCGGCTCAAGCAGAACAGGATTGGCCAGCGGCAGGCCGTTTTTATAGGCAATACCGGCCGCTGTCTTAAAGGCCATTTCCGACGAATCAACATCGTGATAAGAACCGTCGACCAATGTGGCCTTGAGATACACAACCGGGAACCCGGCCAGCACACCGCGCGAGATGCGGTCACGCAGTCCCTTTTCAACGGCAGGGTGGAAGTTCTTCGGCACACTGCCGCCAAAAATCTTCTCTTCAAATACAAGATCTTCAGAGTCGCCCGGCTCAAATTCAATCCACACATGACCAAACTGCCCATGGCCGCCCGACTGCTTTTTGTGTTTTCCTTCGACCTTGACTTTCTTGCGGATCTTTTCGCGATATGGCACGCGCGGCGGCGAGAGCTCCACATCAACACCAAAGCGCGTTTTAAGGCGCGAGCACAGTACGTCGATGTGAATGTCGCCCAGGCCGGAGACGACCATCTGCTTTGTCTCGGCGTTTTGCACCATGCTAAAGGTCAGATCCTCTTCCGACATGCGTCCCAAACCATTGGCGATTTTTTCTTCGCCACCTTTGATCTTCGGCGAAATGGCCATGCTATAGCATGTGTTCGGGAAATCCAGGCCGGGTAAGTTGACCACATGACCAGCCACGCAGAGCGTATCGCCGGTCTTGGTATCCGTGAGCTTGGCCACCGCGCCGATATCTCCGCAGGCCAGCTCGGCAATTTCCGATTTATTTTTACCCTTGACCAACTGCAGACGTCCCAGTTTTTCATGTCCACCTGTGCGGGCATTGATCAACGAGGTATCCGACGTGACCTTGCCGGACATCACCTTAAAGAAAGAGAATTTTCCGTACTGGTCGGACAATGTTTTGAATACAAACAAACAAACCGGTTCGTTCGGGTCGCAGGGGAGCTTGACCTCTTTTCCGTCAGGCGTCAGCCCGGTCTCAACGGGGCGCTCCAGCGGAGAAGGCACGTAGTCGCACAAACCACGCAGCAACGTTTCCGTGCCTGTCCCGGTCATGGCCGAGCCGCAGAACACCGGCGACAGCGACTGAGCGGCCACACCGCTTTTTATGCCGGCAATGAGTTCGTCGGCGGTGAATGTCTCGCCACCAAAAAACTTCTCCATGAGTTCCTCAGAAGTCTCAGCCACATTTTCCGCCAAAATGGCATACATCTCTTCGATGCGGTCGTTCATCGCGTCTGGCACGGGGATCTCCTCGGTTTTGGTTCCACTGGTCTTGTAGGCCTTTCGGCGGACAATATCCACCACGCCCGTCATATGTTCGCCCTCGACAATGGGAATGACGACCGGGCAGACAGAAATGCCAAACTGGGCGCGTAGCGACTCAAGTACTTTATAATAATCGGAGTTTTCCTCATCGAGCTTGGACACATAAAACAGCCTTGGCAGCTTGCGGGAGGACACCATCTTCCAAGCCTTTTCCGTACCGACGCCGGCGCCGCTCTTGCCATTGACCACGATGAGCCCGGCCTCAGCCACACGCAGCGCCTCAATCACTTCCCCCACAAAGTCAAAAAAACCGGGGGTGTCAATAAAATTCAGCTTCATACCGGAAAAATCAACAGGCAGTATGCTGGCTGAAAGCGATATTTGGCGTTTGGTCTCTTCCGGATCATAGTCACTGATTGTATTGCCGTCAGCCACTTTCCCCAGGCGGTCGGTACCCTTTGTCAGGTAGAGCAAACTTTCGGCCAGCGAAGTTTTTCCGTCACTGCCATGGCCCAGGAGACACAGATTGCGTATGTTGGATGTCATGAGGGCTTCTCTCCTTAATCAACAAAATATTCCGCATAAGAACCTCTTGGTATCGGTCCCGAAAAGATACCACATAATAAACACCATTATAGTATATCGTTTGTCACATTTCAATACATTTTTTCATTTGCGCTGTTATGATACCATTCAATCCGCATATGGAACGCGTCAATATCGGTGCGCCCAGCCGGACACCAGCAGCGTAGGCAGCATCCACAGCGCCAGGTAAAGGATGACATTGCAGGGCGAAGCGGTGGCCGCCTCCCCCTGTATGGTCAAAAAGGCCATCAGAATGAGTCCGAAGAGCACACACAGCAAATATACCACCAAATTGGCACGTGTCACCTGCCCCATGCGGCGTCCGGCGACAATGCTCTCGGCATACGGATACAGCCCGTCCCGCCCCATGACTGCCATGGCGCGCGCGCGGCTCTCCCGAACCGGATCCGAGATCACCAGTCGCTGCTCGACAGGCGGATACTCCGCCGCGCCGAGAGCCACTTCGTAAGTTTTGCCCGTGAACGCGGGAGTCAAATTGACGTCGCGCGTGGCAAAGACCGGCGTAATCTTGTTGCGCGCCAACATCGACAGCGCGGAGCGCACATGATTGATCGGCGTGTAGCTAACGGCAAAAATCCCCGCCAAATCCAGATTGACAGAAACGAACAAGGCGGTGGGCAGCTTGATGCCCTCAGGAATGTGCACGCCCATGCGCTGCATAAACGCGGCGTTACCCATGAGAACCCTGTCGTTGTCTATGTCGGCCCCCATGCCGCCGCCCTCATAATGTTGAAAATGCTCCACGGCGCGTATGGCGTCTGCCTGGCCGCGCAGCAGGTCGGCAAACGCGTGGGCCAACCCGGAGCCGGATGCCGTCGCCAGACTGGCCGCGTAAGAAATCATCCGTTCCAGGTTGAAACGGCCAAACACTTTCAGTCCATTGAGCGCCACAGTCCCCGGTGGAAAGAGGTCTCCGTCGGTGAGAACAATGACGGCGGGTTCAAAGAAGGAGCGCACCGCCGACCAGCCAGCCAATGCGGCGCCACTATGCGCCAAACGTCTGGAAATATGTAAGAACGGCAGCACGTAAGAAAAGGCGCCGCAAAAAGGAGCCACCACCGACATGGTGGCCGAAAACGCCCAGAAAAACTGCCGGATTTCCCTGGCCTGAAAGGCTGCAATGAGCGCGAACAGAAAGGATGCCAACACACCCAGTGGCACCAGAAAATGCGCAAAGCGAACCGCTCCGTCCGGCTGTTCCGTCAGCGTGACAAAGTCCTCGATTTCGCCGCGTGACTTGACGAAAGCGCCCCCCTCCCAAAGCGTCTCCTCGCGGAGAACGACATGGGGGTGGATTGTCTCGGCGGCCGTCTGATAGGTGCGTTGGTTGGCCACAAAGCGTATGCGACACGACCACATGGCACACAGCACCGACAGCGCAGATACGGCACAGTAAGGCAAAAATGTCGGCCCGTCGGGCTTGAAAAACACATACGCAATGTACAGCAGGTTGGATACGCAGGAGATCAGCGCCGCCGACTCAATGCCCGGCCGGACGTGAAATAAATCCGCCAGTCCCCTGGCCATGACGTCGATGCCGCAGGCCATCACAAACACTTGCAGAATCAACAGTATCGACAGATAGGAAAAACGACCGTACAAAAACGTGAGGTACTCGGGCATACTGATGGGCAGCCTGTGCGAAAAGGTGAGAAAAACCATCATCGCGCAGAGCGCGCCCGCGGCAATGAGCCGCACCGAAAAAAAGCGGATGTAGGGACGCAGCCTGACGGCGGCCTTCTCCACCGGGATCGAGGGTGCGACCGGTTCATGCCGCCGGGCGATGCGCCGCAGCCTCAAAAAAAGTGTCTCCTCTTTTTCCGGCTGCATCATGGGAATATGCTCGTCCTCATCATCCAGGTAACGAAGCGGTTCATCGAGCCCGGCGCCCTTGGCCTGTGGACCCACATCCGGTTCTGTGATGTCCACCTGCGTGGTGACAATCACTTCGGGCTCTTCCGCCTCGAGCCCGGAAAAGACAGACGTCGATTCCGCGTCCCTGGCACCCAGCTGCATCCCGCGCTTTTGTTTTTTGGGCTTGCCCGCCGGCGGTACATCGGCGGCGGCCTTCGGGGGCGCATCGCCGTCGCCCGGGCCAGGCGGAGCGCTCTGCTGGCGCTGCGTGAACGCCCTCATCTCCTCAGCCAGCGCTTTGAGCGTCATCGTGTCCTGGCTGAGCGGCTCGTTGTCGATTTTGGCGTCTTTTTTGTCTTTCCGGCGCGAACGGGGTGTCACCGTGGCGTTGTATTTGTATTCCGACATGATTTCGTCCAGGGAAAACCGCTGCGAGTCGCTCACTTCGTGCCCCTCAACGATTTCCTTGGCTTCCTTCAGGTCGTCCGATTCCTGTCCCTTTTGTCTGCGTGTTTCGTCGTCCATGCGTATCACCCTCTGTTCCCTCTTATGGAGGCTCCGTTTCGGCCTTGACCGACGGCGTTATACTGCTCCGGCGGTTTGTGTCGTCAGCGGCCAGATGTCATGCGCCCACGCGCCACCGCGTAAATCATCACGGCTGCTGCCGCCGCCACACCGAGAGACGACACATGCCCTCTCATGGGAATGTTCACTAAGAAATCGCACTGTTCCTGGGTCAGCCGGGCCATTCCTTCGCCCTCCGACCCCAACACCAGCGCCACGCCGCCGGCAAAATCGGTGTCAAAAACAGACACATTGCCGTCGGCCGCCGCCCCGTATATCCATACATTTTTCTCCTTGAGCTGCCGCAGCAGCGTCGGTATGCCCGGCACGCGGGCCACGGGCAGATACTCCAACGCGCCGCAAGAGGCTTTGGCAGTCAGCGGCGAGAGTCCGGCGCTGTTGCGCTTGGGCACGATGAGTCCGTGCGCTCCAGCCGTCTCGGCCGTGCGCAGGATGGAACCCAGATTGCCCGGATCCTCCACGCCGTCGCACACAACGAGAAAAGGCGGCTCACCTTTTCTGTGTGCCAGTGCCAGCATATCTTCCACGGTATGGTAGCGCCAGGCAGCCACCGTGGCGATGACCCCTTGGTGATTGCGGGTTTGCGACAGGGTATCCAGCCGGATCCGGTCACAAAAGCTGACCACGGCGCCGGCCTGACGGGCTTGCGCCACCAAGGCGCCCATGCCTTCCGCCCCTTTTAAAACCAACAGTCTTTCCACCGGACGTCCTGCGCGCAGCGCCTCCGCCACGGCGCGGCGCCCCTCCACCTGCGCGTCTACTCGGTGCTCCAAACGGAATCCTCCTCAGCAGCGTACTATAATTCGGAAATATTATAGCATATCCGACGGGCTGTGACAATGAAAAAGAGATGTTTTGAAAACAAAGTAAAACTGATTGCATTTCGGCAAAAAAGAGGGTAAACTAGAAGGGATATCGATTTTGGAGGTTGTAATTCATTATGGATACACCCATCAATCGCATTGGCGTCCTGACAAGCGGCGGCGATGCCCCCGGCATGAACGCGGCCATTCGCGCCGTTGTCCGCACTGCCTCCGTTCACAACGTGCAGTGCCTGGGCATTCGGCGCGGTTACAACGGTCTGATCAACGGCGACATCGTGGAATTGACGGCCAAAAGTGTGAACGGCTTGACTAACCGCGGCGGCACCATGCTTTACACGGCCCGCTGCCCGGAATTCCTCGAACCTGAGGGACAAAAAAAAGCGGCGGACACATGCCGTTACCTTGGCATTGACGGTGTCATCACCATTGGCGGAGACGGCACATTCCGCGGCGGGCTTGACCTTGCTCGGTTGGGTGTGCCTGTCATCGGCATTCCCGGCACCATTGACAACGACATCGCCTGCACACACTATTCAATCGGATTTGACACGGCCTGCAACACTGCCATTGAGTGTATTGACCGCCTCAGTGACACCATGCAGTCTCACGAGCGTTGCTCGGTCGTTGAGGTTATGGGCCGCCACGCCGGTCATCTGGCGCTGTATGTCGGCATTGCCGTGGGTGCCACGGCGGTGCTGGTGCCGGAAAAGCCGGTCAATTTTTCGCAGGATGTGGCTGAGAAGATTCGCAAAGCCCGCATCAACGGCCGCAGCCACTTTATCATAATCGTGGCTGAGGGCTGCTGTCGCGCCACCGATGTGGGTATCCAGATAAAAGAGGCCACCGGGCTGGATCCGCGGGTGACCATTTTGGGTCATATTCAGCGCGGCGGCCGGCCGAACGCGCGCGACCGTGTAACCGCTTCCCGCATGGGGCTGTATGCTGTTGAGACACTGTTGTCCGGACAAAAAAATCGTGTCATCTGCGTCGTAAATGGCGAGATGTGCGACATCGACATTGAGGAAGCTCTCTCCATGAAAAAGGGTCTGCAGGAATCCATGTACAACGCTTGTGTCACTTTGACTATGGGCTAAATCTGGAAGGAGAAAAATCATATGTCCTATCCTCTTGGTCTTCAGCCCAAAAAAGTCGTCGCCATCATCGACAACACATTTCGCGTCTACCGCCGAAATCTAAAAACCATGCTGCTGTTGGGTGTGCTGATAGGCGGGTTGGGGCAATTTTTGAGCTATGTGGCCTTGTTTTTTCTGGGAGACGCAGCCTATGTGAATCCCGACTACCTTCAGACTATTCTGCAGTCGTCCACGGCCACTTCCATTGATATGATGCGGTTCATGGACGCCTATTCCGGCTTAATGAGGGCCAACCTGGTTATGCTTCTGGTGCAGTCTGTCGTTTCACTGTTCGTCTCTCCGTTTGTCATGGGGGGCATTTCTCTTGTCACCGGCGGCTATTTTCACGGCGAGATTTGCAGCACGGCGCAATGGTTCAACAGAACGCGCGGTCTATACGGCAAACTTCTCGGGACATGGCTGGCGCGGGGCCTCATGGTGGCGGCCACAGCGGTCTGCCTGATACCTGTGCTGATTGTGCTGGTACTGCTCGTTTCACTTGTCACCGTGGCCACAGTCGGCATCGCCATTTGGCTGCCGGTGCTGATCATGTTCGTCCTGATGATACCGACCTTTGCCGTCGTGATGGCGCTGCTTTCATGGCCCGAACTTATCCTTCCGATTTCTATCTCGCACGCTCGTTATGGCTTTTCTTACGTCGGGCGTGCCTTTTCTCTGTTTTTCAAGAACTTTTGGCGGATGGTGGGCCTCATAACGCTGACTTGGGGTATCACGATGGTGGTGAGTCTTCTGACGATTGCCGCCGCTTCTCTTGTGACCCAATCGGCTGCCTTTTTCGCCCCCGTGAGCAACATCGTCAATATGCTTTTCTCCTCCTTCACGATTCCGCTGGTGCCCATTTCCATGATGCTGATGTATCAGGATATTCGCATCCGTCGGGACGGGTACGACCTCGTGCTGCGGCAGAACGACTTGTTGGCACCGCTCCCGGTCAATGGTGGCGTCTGATGACACTTCCCTCTCTTGACAAAATGGACGACACACTGCGTAAAATTCTCTCACGGCCGGAATTTCAACCAAAAGGCCCCACCCTGTTGGATCGCTTTCTCGAATGGTTATGGGATCTGTTCGAGGGTTTGGGGCGGCTGTTCCGCGGCGCCGGAACCGGCGCCGACTGGCTGGGGCTTTTGTTTATACTTATGGTTCTGGGCGCCATCGTCTTTTTTGTGGTGCTCCTGGTCAGGCGCGGCCAGGGCCACACCCAGCGGCAGACGCGTGACGCCTTGCTGCAATCCGCGCAGTCAGCCGCCGGGCTGCTGGCGCGCGCCCAGGCATGCGCCGAAGCCGGTGACGGCCTGGGCGCCATGATCTGCTTGCTTTCATCCACGCTCTTGCGCATGCGCGACATGGGTCTTTTGACACTGGAGACAGGCCGCACCAATCGGCAATATCTGTTGGATCTGCGCCGGGCCGGTCGGCCGGAAGCCAACCTGTTCGGAGAATTTTGTCGTGCCTTCAATCGCGCTCGTTTTGGCGGCCAATCGGCCACCGTCCAGGATTATCTCCATTGGCGTCGTCTGCTGGAGGAAGCCCTGTACGAGGGGAGGCTGGCCGGATGAGGCGGGAATATGGCATTATCGTCTTTTTGATGGCCCTTTTTGTGGTTGTCGGCCTCATCGCCGGTACCCGCCCGCCGTCTACCACACTGTCCTACGATTCACGAAGCAATGAACCCAACGGTTTGCGCGCCCTGTATTTGACACTGGAAGAGCTGGGTTTTCAAACCCGCCGCAAGACAAGCGACATCGGCCGCCTGGAGAGCGGCGTCATTCTCGTGTTTGGCGAAAGCGCGCTAACGGCGGAGTCAAAAGCCGATCTCCGCGCGTGGACGGCCAAAGGCAATGTGCGGATTGTCGTCGACGGCCCCGGTTGGTATACCAACGAAAGCATCAGCACCGAAGCCGTACAGTCAATTGTCGAGGAGCTTTGGCCGTACAGGGAGATGCCCATCTGGTTTGACGAATACGGGCGCGGCGGTCTGGCAAGCACCGCGCCGGGTGAAACACCTGTGAGCATGCTGCCCGACTGGCTGGTGGCGATGTTTACACAAATTGGGCTGGCCGTCCTGTTGATATTGCTGCTTTGGGGCGTGCGCGTCGGTCCGCCCAAACAAACAGAGCTCAGCACCCGGCGCAGCGAGCAGGAAGATGTGCAGGCGCTGGCCGCCCTCATGGCCCGCTCGCATTTGACCGGGGACGCTCTTTCGCTCTGCTATGAACACCTGACCAAATCCACGAAGGAGCGATTCCCGACCGTGGAGGCCGCGTTGGCCAGCGCAAGCAATCACAATAACAATCGGTTGCCGGATGCGCACGCTTTGGCATTGGCCGCCGAAATGGATAGACTGCGGGAGGAGTCAAACAGATTATGATAACAATGACACAAGCGGCAAGCGATATCCGCGCGCAGGTGGGGCGCGTTTTTGTCGGGCAGGACGAGTTTTTGCGCAATCTTCTCATCTGCCTGTTTTCCGGCGGTCACGTGCTCATCGAAGGCGTGCCCGGTCTGGGCAAAACGCTGGCGGTGCGCGCGTTGGCCAACGCCGTGGGCGTGGCCTTTCACCGTGTGCAGTTCACGCCGGATCTGATGCCATCGGACATCATCGGCGCCAATGTTTTTGACTTGACCTCACACTCGTTTCATCTGAAAAGAGGGCCGCTGTTTACACAGCTGCTGTTGGCTGATGAAATCAACCGCACGCCGCCCAAAACCCAGTCTGCCCTGTTGGAAGCCATGGAAGAGGGGCGTATCTCGGTCGACGGAATCGATTATGAACTGACGCAACCGTTTATGGTGTGCTCCACACAAAACCCCGTGGAGTTTGAGGGCACCTATCCCCTGCCTGAGGCGCAGCTCGACCGCTTTATGATGAAGCTGGTCATCGGCTATCCCACGCGGCAGGAGGAAGATGCCGTTTTGCGGCAGACCAATGGCGGGTTTAATCCGCGTGATTTTGGCCCCGTGCGCATGACGCCGGTCATCGACGGGCCCGGCATCATGGAGTGCCGCCGCCAGGTGCAGGCCGTGCGGGTGGACGACAGCCTGTTTGGGTATATCCTCGACATCGTCGCCGCCACGCGCAATTCACGGCATGTGTTGCTCGGCGGTTCGCCCCGCGCCTCGATTACACTGCTGCTGTGCGCCAAAGCCTCCGCACTGCTCGAGGGGCGCGACTTTGTCATTCCCGAGGATGTGCAGGCGCTGGCGCTGCCTGTGCTGCGCCACCGGCTGCTGCTCACCCCCGACGCCGAAATGGAGGGCGTCACGGCCGACCGTCTCCTCGTGCAGCTGCTCTCCGGCGTTCGGGTGCCCCGCTGATCATGGGTATCACACGCAGAGCCGCGTTTTTGTTGCTGGGCGGGTTGGCCGCAATCGGACTGGGGGCATTGCTGCAAGCGCCCTGGATACTCTTCTGGGCATACAATGCCGCCGTTGCCGTCCTGCTCATGCTGGATTGGATTTGTTGCCCGCGCAAACGGACTTTTTCTGCGCACCGCTCCTTTGAACGGACGTTCGAACTGCGGCGGCGCTCTTCGGTCACGCTGACCATTCGCGCCCGCGCGCGGAGAGCACTGTCGATGCGCGTCAGCGATGCGCCGCCGGAAGGCTTTTTGTGGGATCATCAGGCGCCCAAAATGACCTGTGAAGCCGACGGAAGCGTCACGCATACCTATGCCGTTCAACCAACACTGCGCGGCATTTTTCGCTTTGAATGCTGCTATGTGCAGGTGACGGGTCCATTGGGTCTGAGCACCCGGCGCTATGCGTTGCCCTGCCCCGGCAATGCGCCGGTCTATCCCGATTTGGAGCCCATGCGCCGCTATCGCCTGCTGGCTGAACGCAGGCAGCTCGACCGCGACGACCAGTCGTCGCACTGCGTGCGCGGCGTGGGAAGTGAATTTGTCGGCATCCGGGAGTACACGCCCGACGACGACAACCGAAAGATCAACTGGATGGCCACGGCGCGCGTGGGCAAACCAATGACCAGTGTGTTTGACGTGGAGCGCAACCAGCAGATATTGCTCGCGGTGGATATGGGCCGCTGGATGCACGCGCCGATGGGTGAAGTCACGAGACTCGACCGCGCCGTTGAGCTGGCCGCGGCCATGGCGCAGGTAGCGATCTCCTCGGGGGACCGCGTCGGCTTGGTTCTGTTTGACACCGAGGTGCGGGCCTATTTGAAGCCGGGCAAGGGCACTGTCCACATGAACCGCGTGTTGGAACTGCTGTACAAGGCGCGCTCGTCCACCTGCGAGAGCCGCCTTTCGGATTTGTCCGCCTTTGCGCAGACGCGCATGAGAAATCGCGGTATGGTGTGTGTTTTTTCCTACTTGGACGGTGAGGATGCCGCCCGCGCGGCCGGACGGGATTTGTTTTTCCTGGGGCGGCGCCACGCACTTCAGTTCGCTTCGCTGACCGATCCCCTGCTCGGCATGCTGTCCGACCGGCCGGCAGACAGCTCACACCGGCTGTATGTCAAGGCGGCCGCCATCTATCGCACCGCCACCGAACAAAACGCCGCACGCGTGTTGCAGGCATCGGGTATGTTTTGTCAGGCGGATGAACCCGTGCGCTTGCTTTCGCGCGTGGTTTCGCGGTATGTGAGCATGAAACAGCAACTGTGAACCGAAACATCAGCCAATAAGTAAAGTGAGGAACCTTTACATGGAGATAAGAGAGATGTTGACGGCGCTGACGACCCTTCCTGGCCCCTCTGGCTTTGAAGGGCCTGCTTTGCGTCAGGCGCAGACTTTGCTTGCGCCGTTGGTGGAGAGCACCCGCACAGACGCGCTGGGCAACCTGCTGGGATACCGTCGCAGTCAGGTGCCGGACGCGCAGACGGTCATGCTGGCCGCTCACCTGGACGAAATCGGCTTTATGGTGACCGGGCACGACAAAGGCTATGTGCGTTTTTGCCTGATCGGCGGCATTGACACGCGCATGTTGCCCAACCGGGAAATCGCACTGTGCGTCGATCCGCCAATAACGGGCGTTGTCGCCTGTTTGCCGCCGCATGTCCAGCAGCCGGAAGACCATGACAAGTCCATTCCCGCCGACGAGCTGTTCATCGATGTGGGGCTGTGCGAAGAGGAGGCGCCCGTGCGCGTGCCGATCGGCACGCAAGGCGTCTTCACGGGTGCGCCTTTTGCCTTGGGCACCAAACAGCTGTCTGGGCACTCGTTTGACGACCGCGCCTGCTTTGCCATCTTGCTGCGCACACTGGCGCTGTTGGGAGACAAACCGCTGGCCGTCCACCTGGTGGTCTGCGGGTCGGCGCAGGAGGAGGTCGGTGCGCGCGGGGCCAAGGTAGCCGCGTTTGACGCCGACCCCGACATCTTCTTCGCGGTGGATGTCACGCACGCCGCCACGCCCGACGCTCCCAAGGACAGGACCTTCACACTGGGCGGTGGTCCCTGCATCGGCATGGGGCCCGGCTGTCATCGGCGCGTGGCGCGCGAGCTGGTCGAGACGGCCAAGGCGGCCGCCATTCCTCATCAGATTGAAGTCATGGAAGGCCATACCGGCACAGACGCGTGGCCGGCGCAGGTAGGACGCTCCGGCGTGGCTACGGCGGTGGTATCTCTTCCCCTTAAATACATGCACACACCCATTGAGACTCTTCATCTCGACGATATGGAGAACACGGCGCAACTCTTGGCGCACTTTCTCTTGTCCTTGAAAGCGGGGGGCGGCATATGACTGAGCTTGTGAAAGCATTGTGTGAACTTAGCGGCGTATCGAGCTATGAGGACGATGTGCGCGACTTCATCCGTGAACGCGTCATGGCCTATGCCGATGAAATACGTGAGGACGCGCTGGGCAACCTGCTAATCTTTCAGCGCGGTTCCCGCCCGGGCGGACGCCCCATTATGCTGTGCGCGCACATGGACGAGGTGGGTCTCATCGTCAAGTGCATCACCGACGAGGGCTACCTTAGATTTGGCTGTGTGGGCGGCATTGACAGGCGTGTGCTGCTGGGCCGCCGCGTGACCGTCGGCCCAGGCAGGCATAACGGCGTGATCGGCATCAAAGCCTATCATCTGGTTGACAAACAGGAGGAAAAAAAGGTTCCCAAAGTGGAGGACATGTATATTGACATCGGCGCTTCCAGCCGTGAGGAGGCCGCTTCCCTGGTGTCGCTGGGCGACGTATGCACGTTTTTTACCGTGTCGGAAGATCTCCCCGGCGGCTTTCTGAAGGCCAAGGCCATTGACGACCGCTTTGGCTGCGCCTGTCTGATGCGTCGCCTCACGGAAATCCGGCCCGTTTGCGATACCTGGACGGTGTTTACCGCGCAGGAGGAGGTTGGCACACGCGGCGCCTTTGGCGCTGCCTTCGGCATTGACCCCAGGGCGGCCATCATTGTGGAGGCCACTACGGCGGCCGACAGGCCGGATCTGCCCGCTCACAAGCAGGTATGCCATCCGGGCGGCGGTGCTGTCATTCCGTTTATGGACAGAGGCGCTGTTTACTCGCCGCGTCTGACAGCCCTGGCCAGAGCGCTGGCCGACAAGCACGGTATTTTGTGGCAGCACAAGACATTTGTGTCGGGCGGTACCGACGCGAGCGCCGTGCAGTCAGTGCGGGCGGGCGTTGACGTGCTGGGGATTGCCATTGCGGTCAGGTATCTGCACAGCCCGGTCTCCACAGCCGCCATTTCCGATTTCGCTCACGCATATGCGCTTCTCAACGCCGTCGTGTCGGCGTTGGAAGCTGATGGAGGGGAATAACTTATGCTTACTGTCATACAATTATTGCAGGAACTGACCCGCTTTGGCAGCGTGTCGGGAGACGAAGGCGCACTGGCCACACACTTGGCCGCGCTGGCCGCCCCATTGGCCGACGAGATCACCACGGACACGCTGGGCAACTTGATCGTCCACAAAAAAGGCAACGGCCGGAAAGTCATGCTTTCGGCACACATGGACACGATCGGCCTGATTGTCACGCATATCGACGACAACGGCTTTCTCCGCTTTGCCGGCGTGGGCGGTGTGCACGCCGATGTGCTGGCCGGCGTATCCGTCGTATTTGCAAACGGCGCCAGAGGTCTCCTCTCCCGCGAGGAAAAAACAGACCTCAAAGATTTGAATCTCTCGCACTGTTTCATCGACATTGGCGCTGGCAGTCGCGAAGAGGCGGCACGCCTGGTATCAATCGGCGACCGGGCGTTTTTTTGGGGCGAGCCCTTTGAAACAAATGGCCGCATAGTCTCACCCTATCTGGACAATCGCATTGGCTGTGTCGTGCTGCTAATGACGTTGGCGCGCGTGAAAGATATCCAGAACGATCTCTATTTTGTCTTTTCTGTGCAGGAAGAGGTCGGGCTCCGCGGCGCGCGCACATCCGCCTTTTCGATTGACCCCGACTGGGCGCTGGCTGTTGATGTAACCAGCACAGGCGACTGCCCGGAGGTGAAGCACAACAGTGAAGTGAAGCTGGGCGGCGGCGCGGCGATCAAACTCATGGATCGCTCAGTCATTTCTCACCCGGTCGTGGTCAGGCACTTGGAGGCGGTTGCCAAAGAGGGCGGCATTGCCCATCAGTATGACGTATTGCAGGCTGGAGGCACCGACGTCGGCGCCATTCACCAGTCACGCGGCGGTGTTCCCTCGGGCGGGATTAGCATTCCCACGCGATATATACACACACCGACAGAAATGGCGTTGCTCGCCGATGTCGAAGCCTGTGTGTCTTTGCTTACCGCGGCGCTTGAGCGGGCGTTTGCGTCTGCGTAGCTGTCGGCGCAATTGACAGAAAAGGTCATATTGTGTTATGATATTCGCATGAAATTTGTCTTCCAAGTCGTATGAACGCTTGAGATGAAAGAAGAGAATGTGGGAGGAGAACTCATGGACAATTTCAACGGCAACACGGATAACAACAACTATCAGAACAATCCCCCCTCGTCGGATTCACCGCCTTCCGGCAATCCCTACTCTTCGCAGGGCAATCCGCCAAACGGCAATCCCTATGCATCGAACAGCACCCCCGGTGGCTCCCCCTATTCGTCGAACAATGTCCCCCCTTACGGCACGCCGGGGAACGCCTATCCCACCTATCCCGTCTATAACGGAGGCGGCATGCCGCCCGACGGCAATTCGGGCGAAGAAAAAAGCCGTGGGCTCGGCGCTTTGCTGTTTTCTATTCTCAGTATCGTGCTCTGCTTCTCCACGCTGTTCTTGCTGCCCCTCGGATACGCCAGTTTGGTGGCTTCCGGCTCAATGGCCATGCTCTGGTTCATTGTGATTTTTAGCGTCCTCGCGATTGTGGCCTCGATCATCGGCATCGTCATGGGCGTCTCGGCGCGCAAGAAGTCACCGGCAAACCGGCGCGGCTTGGGCACAGCGGCATTGGTTGTCGGCATCATCGGCATTGTGTTCGCGTTTATCACGACCATCTGCAACGGTTGCGTCGTCGGCGCCACCAACATTGCCATTGATTCCGGTGATCTGACGGCCGTGCAGGACTATTTCAGAGACGCAGGCCTTGACCCGGACGACATATTACAGTGGGATGATCTCGATATTTATGATTCCTTTGATTGATCTGAGAAGGTACTCAATCTGAGTGAAAACGTTGGAAGGGAGCTACTTTTAGTGTCAGATAATCATTACGGCCAACCACCTTCAGAGATCCCTCCTTGGGAGCGGCCTGACAGCTCCCCTCAAAGCAACCCGCCGCCACCGCCACAGTGGGACTCCGTCACACCATCGCAGCATTGGGATCCCGCCGCTACGCCGCCGCAGTGGAACGCAGTGCCGCCTGTGCAGCATCCGCCCGCCGCGCCTCCGCCGCAGTGGAACGCTTCCACGACTCAACAACAGCAGTGGCATCCGTCTGTTCCCCAGTCGCAGTATAATCCCTATGCTCAGCCCGTTAAAAGCGGAGAGGGATTTGGCGTAGCGTCGCTTGTCTTGGGCATAATTGCGTTGTGCGTCTTTGTCAATCCATTTGTCTCGATCATTTGTGGTGTCCTTTCGCTGATATTTGGTCTTGTCGGCAGAAGTAAGCGTATTTCCACCGGTCGGCCCGTGGGCGTGGCCACGGCGGGCATCGTGTGCAGTATCGTCGCGCTGAGCCTCTCCGTATTTTTGATCATTTTGGGCATTGCTGCTATCTCCACTTTCAGTGGCCTCGCCACAGACAGTTTGTCCCGTCTATTCTAATCGCGGCCAGGCCGTTTATGATTCACGTGCGCCCGGATTGTACCAATCCGGGCGTCTTTGTGGAGGCGATATTTGTATGCTCCCCTACTATCATCTGTTCGGTCTGCGCCTCCCGATGTACGGCCTTATGGCCGTGCTGGGCGGTCTGTTGGCTTTTGTCGTCGTTTTTTTGCGTATCCGCCGTTATGCCGCGCAGCGGGACGACGCCGTCAACCTGTTTGTCCTCTGCGTGGTCGGGGCGCTTGTCGGCGCCAAACTCCTCTTTTTTTTGACCGCTTTACCGAACGCAGTCAACCACTGGGGCGAGCTCATGAATAATCCCCTTTCTGGCCTCAATACACTGTTTGGCGGGTTGGTCTTTTATGGCGGTGTATTGGGGGCACTTGGCGCATCCGCCTTGTACATCAAAAAATACCGTCTTTCCTTCCGCATGTATGCCGACCTTTTTGCTCCCGCCATTCCGGCAGGGCATATGCTGGGGCGTATCGGCTGTTTTTTGAGCGGTTGCTGCTATGGTGTACCCGTGCCCTGGGGGCTGACCACCGTCCATTCTGTGGTCATTGAGGCCGACGGTGTGCCCCGCGTCCCTGTCCAGCTGATCGAAGCCGGCTGCAATCTCATCATTTGTTTGGTCTTGCTGCTGTTTGAACGCCGAAAAAAAACCAAGCCGGGCCGCGTGTTTGCGCTGTATCTGCTGCTCTACGCCGCTTTGCGGTTCGTGCTGGAGTTTTTCAGGGGCGACATCCTGCGGGGCGTATATTTTGATTTGTCGACCTCACAGTGGCTCAGCCTGGCCCTTTTTACGTTGGGCATGCTGCTGTTTTTTGAGGTTCCTCTTTACAAATCGCGTCGCAGCGTGTAGAATAAAAATCGTAGTGGGTACGGGCGCGTTGTCCCAACCCGGTAGTTTGGCGCCGACTTTATATCGATATGTAGAATGGAAGGACGGTTTTTCAAATGACTCAAATCGTTGCATCAGTGGCTTTGCTTCTTTTTGCCTTACTTATGCTTGGCATTGGGCTTTATAGTGCCAGGCACACCAAAAATCTGGACGGTTTTTTATTGGGCGGAAGAAAAATTGGAGCGTGGATGTCGGCTTTTGCCTACGGCACCTCTTATTTTTCTGCCGTCATTTTTATTGGCTATGCGGGGAAATTTGGTTGGGACATCGGTTTCCCAAGCATGTGGATCGGCTTCGGCAATGCTGTCTTTGGCTGTTTGCTTGCCTGGAAGTTGCTGGCCAGGCGCACGCGCACCATCACACACGCGCTGGACGCACGCACCATGCCCGAATTTTTCGCAGGCCGCTATCTCAGCAAGCGCATGAAAATATTTGCGGCTGTGATTATCTTTGTGTTTTTAGTGCCCTATGCCGCCGGTGTATACAAGGGCTTAGGGTCGCTGTTCGGCGCCATTTTCCCCAACATCTCCACCATGTTTTGGGGTATCCCGGCCGACACGATTTGTATGTTTATCGTAGCGCTGCTGACCGGCTTTTACCTCATTTTGGGTGGCTATGTCGCCAGCGCCATCACCGACTTTGTGCAGGGCATCATCATGCTTGTCGGCGTATTCGTCATGGTGATTGCGCTACTGGCCCATCCCAATGTGGGCGGCTTTGCGGGCGCCGTCACACGGCTGCGAGCTGTCAATCCATCGCTGACCAGCCTGTTTGGCGGCGACAACTGGCGTTTTCTGCTCATCAACATTCTGCTGACCAGCTTCGGCACATGGGGTTTGCCGCAGATGGTGCACAAGTTTTACGCCGTCCGTGATGAACACGCCATTCGGCGCGGGACGGTGATTTCCTCTGTCTTTGCCCTGATCATCGGCTGCGGCGCCTACCTGGTTGGCACACTGGGCCAGCTGGTGCTACAGGGAAAACTGCCGTCAGGCGGCTACGACGCCGTGGTGCCGACCATGCTGATTGCGGCCTTCGGACAGGGACTGGTGGGCAATATCCTGCTGTCTGTCATTTTGCTGCTGGTGTTGTCGGCCTCGATGTCGACGCTGTCGGCCGTCGTGCTGACCTCTGCCTCGGCCATTTCGGTGGACTTCGTGCAGGTCTTCAAAAATCCGCCGCAGGGCAAGAACCAGATGAGACTGACGCGGGTTTTGTGTCTGCTGTTTGTGGCGATGAGCTTTGTATTTGCCACCTTCCGCTTTGCCATCATTGTATCGATCATGTCATTTTCATGGGGTGTCGTCTCCGGCTGCTTCATTGGCCCGTTTATTTGGGGCCTCTATCGCAAAGGGATCACACGGGCGGGCTCGTGGGCGGGCATGATCGGCGGGTTGAGCACCATTCTGATCTGGACGTTTGTCGCTGCGCTGACCCATCCGGATATGGCGCAGGGTTTTGGCGTCGCCTTCCAGGCGGTCAGCAAAGATGCCCCCACGTATGGCATCGCCGCCATGGCGGTCTCCTTCCTTCTGGTGCCCTTGGTCAGCCTGTTCACCAAGCCGTATGACAAGGCACATATTGACCGCGTATTTGCAGACGTGCCGACAAAGGCACGCTGATGTGAGAGATTTTTTTCCTTAATGAAGACATCTTGCATGCGTCCGGCGACCGTAGCGAGAGCCGGGTTCAAGGAGGAATCGTCGTGTTCTGGCAAAAAGAGATAGAAACGATGCCGCGCGCGGAACTGGTGGCGCTGCAACTGGCCCGCCTGCAAACACAGGTGCGCCGCATATGGGAGCTGGCGCCCGTGCAGCGGCGCAAGCTGGAGGAGGCGGGCGTCACGCCGGACGACATCCGGTCGCTCGACGACATCCGTCGCCTTCCCTTTACCGTCAAGTCCGACTTTCGGGACAACTACCCGTTTGGCATGTTTTGTGTGCCGATGAAGGACGTCTGTCGGCTGCAGGGGTCATCGGGCACCACCGGCAAACCCACCATGGCGGGGTATACGCGAAGGGACCTGGATACCTGGTCCGATCTCATCGCCCGGCTGGCCGCGGCTGTCGGCGTGAGCGACGAGGATATCGCTCAGATTTCGTTTGGATACGGTCTGTTCACAGGTGGGTTCGGCCTGCACCAGGGGCTGGAAAAACTGGGGGCGACCGTGCTTCCCATGTCTTCCGGCAACACGGAAAAACAGTTGATGCTGATGGAGGATTTCGGTGTGACGGTCATCATCGCCACACCCTCCTATGCCAGCTACATGAGCGAATTGGTGCGCGAAGCGGGCATACGGGACAAGCTGCGCCTGCGGGTCGGCCTCTTTGGCGGAGAGGGCTGTACCGCAGAAATGCGCACGCGCATTGAAGCCAACTTCGGCATTACCGCCACCGACAACTACGGCATGTGCGAGCTGACCGGCCCCGGTGTGTCCGGCGAGTGCATGGAACGAAACGGCCTCCATTTTGCGGAGGATCATTTTTACCCGGAGATCATCGATCCCGATACCGGCGAGGCACTCCCGGAGGGCGAAAGCGGCGAGCTGGTCATCACAACGTTGACCAAAGAAGCAATGCCCGTCCTGCGCTACCGCACGCGAGATATCACCCGCATCACGCGGGAACCCTGCCGCTGCGGACGCACACATGCCCGTATGGAAAAGGTGACAGGGCGCTCGGACGACATGCTCATCATCAAAGGCGTCAATGTGTTTCCGTCTCAAATCGAAGGTGTGCTCATGTCCATGGAACACATCAGCCCCCACTATCTGTTGTTTGTTCGCCACGAGGGCTATATGGACACGCTGGAGGTGCACGTGGAGTTGCTGGACGCGTCTCTGCTGGAGACTTATGCCCGGCTGGAAAATTTGCAGCGGCACATCCGTGAAAAACTGCGCTCGGTGCTCGGTTTGGATACCAAGGTGACGCTCGTGGGCCCAAAGAGTATTGAACGCTTTCAGGGCAAAGCAAAGCGAGTCATCGATTTGCGTCATCAATGACCCGCCTTGAATTTTGATTGCTCAAGCGCAGTATGAAACTTACTGCGCGCTCGTGTTCATCAGCGTCGCCGACTCAGAGATGCTCTTTTGCAGGTCGGACAGCGCATTGATGGTATCGAGGATGTTGACAACATTGTTGGATATATTTTTCGACTCATGGCGAACGTTTTCCGACACCTTCTCCACCTGATCGAGTATGGGCGCGATAACCTCGTTGTTTGCCAGCGCCTCGGTGGCCGACAGGCGGCTCTGATCGGACAGGCGCTTGATCTGTTCGGCCACGATGGCAAAACCCTTGCCGTACTGCCCTGCACGCGCCGCTTCTACCGAGGCGTTGAGTGCCAATATGTTGGTTTGCGACGAGATGCTGACAATGTTGTCGCTCATCTGCACATATTTTACAATCTCGGCTTCCAGCCGGGCCACAAGGGCGCTGAGCTCCTCCGAGACGTTGCTCATCAGTTTGACGCGCTCGTTGATATTTTCCACATCGGTCTGAGTCGAAGCGGTCTTGCCGGCCGACTCCTCAATGGCGGCGAAGATCTTTTTCACATTGGCGGCCAATTCTCTGGCCTGAATCTCTTGCTGCGCGGACAGATTTTCAACTTCCGTCTTCTGTTCTTTGAGTACAGCCTTGAAGTACTGGACGCAGTTGGCGGGGTGATTGATCCCTTTGGCGACCGCCTCGGCCATCTTTTGGCAGGACACATATCCGCACGAACGGCAGTCGATTTTCCGCTCGCCGTGGTCACTTTTTTTGAGGGCTGCAAACGCTTTTTCCAGGCCCGCGGGGCTCACAGTGAGTTCCGTTTGACGTCGGTTAACATAACGGCGCTTGAAGTCGTCCAACTTGAGGTGCCGGTCAAACTTTTTAAAGTCCGGCCCGCAGGGTTTTTTGCCCCTGGCGTCGCCCAGGACAGCCCGCTCGGCACCGAACATGGCCCGGCCGACGGATAGGTCGTCGTGGGGCTGGCAAATGGCGCCGGTGCCGATGTTGCAGCCATGTTGACAGTTGAGAATGTCGACCAAAAACGGAGCTTCCGCTTTGGCGCACGCCTCCGTGTATTCGTCTAAAAAACGACTGACGTGCGGCTGACCTTCCACCTGGTGCACCCAAACACCCGGCACATGTTGCAGGACGTTGACCTTAAGGCCGCCGGGTGCCGGGTAGATGGCCCCCAGGCCGTGCCGCTCATTGTCGAAATCAGAGGCAGACGCCGTCAGATAGTTGAGACCCTGCTCTTTGAGATACATGTCTAATTTTCTATACGTAACATTGAAGTGGACCAGGTTTCCGGTGTTGGGGTCGGAAAACTCGTCCTTTTTGGCAATACACGGGGATAAAAACGCGTATTCCCCCGGGATCTTCATATAGTTCTTCATGTAAACAGCCATGCACATGGCCGGGCTGTGCACGGGCGACAGCTTGCCGAGCATATGTGTCGCATATCGTTCCGCGTAGTTGACGATGGCCGGGCAGGGCTGCGAAACAAGGCCCGTCTCGCCCGTTTTCGTCATGTGGCGAATGTGTGCCCACGTGCAGATATCCGCACCCAAAGACGTGTCGCAGATGGTTTTGACGCCCAAGGCGCGCAGTTGCCCGATCATACGCGGGTACTCTTTGAAATTGGAGCGGAAGGCGGGCGCCACAATGAGCGCAATTTCACGGCCCTGCCGCAGGGCGCGGAAAAACGCTTCCGTGTCATCTCTGTAATCGCGCGCGCCGTGCGTGCAGCTGCGTATACATTCGCCGCACGAGATACACTTGGAGGCGTCAACCATAATCTTACTCTCCCCGTCCTCCAAAACAGAGACATTGGCCTCGTTGCACGGACATCTTGTGATACACTGATTGCAACCCACGCATTTCTCATTGGTGAAAATCTTACTCTGTTCCATGGGTTCAACTCCTTAAATGTCAGTTCTTCCACGCCGACTATGGACGCATGGATTTCTATCATGTATTATCGGAGTGAATCCAAGAAGATTTAGGGTTTACGGAAAATATTTGCTATGAATGAAATTTTATTCATTTTTTGAAGATACTGTACCTGCCGCTCCTTTTGTGCTATACTATTTTTTATATATTTTTGTGCCCCCTTGCGGGATTTTGCACAAACACTGTGATACCGGAGGAACGCCTATGAACAAGCAACAGTCCAGACTGATGCTGGGCAATGAAGCCGTCGCACAGGGCCTGTGGGAGGCCGGCTGCCGCTTTGTCTCCAGCTATCCCGGCACGCCCAGTACGGAGATCACCGAGTACGCCGCAGAGTATGACGGGTTGTACGCCGAGTGGGCACCCAACGAAAAGGTGGCTGTTGAAGCTGCCATTGGGGCCTCGTTGGCGGGCGCACGCGCTTTTTCCGGCATGAAGCATGTTGGGCTCAACGTGGCGGCCGACCCGGTGTTTACCGCCTCATATACAGGTGTCAACGCGGGTCTGGTCATTGCGGTGGCGGATGATCCCGGTATGCATTCATCACAAAACGAACAAGACAGCCGCCACTATGCCCGAGCGGCCAAACTGCCTATGCTCGAACCCTCCGATTCAGCCGAATGCCTCTCTTTTGTGGGCGAGGCCTTCAGGCTCTCAGAGGAATATGACACACCGGTGCTGCTGCGCCTGTCAACGCGCGTTTCTCACTCGCAGAGTGCGGTCACCTTATCTGAGCGTGCGGCGCTCAAACGCAAACCCTATGAGAAGAACCCCGGCAAATATGTCATGGTGCCCGCCGCCGCACGGGCGCGGCACGTGTTTGTCGAGCAGCGCCAGCAGACGCTCCGCGCCTTTGCCGACACTACGCCGCTCAACACTGTCGAATGGCACGACCGCCGCATCGGCGTAATCGCCTCGGGCATCGCCTATCAGACGGCCAAAGAGGCGTTGGGGGACAGCGCGTCTTATCTTAAGTTGGGTCTTGTCCATCCCCTGCCGGAGACGCTCATTCGGACATTTGCCGCCGGTGTGGACGCGCTATATGTCGTAGAGGAACTCGACGACTACATTGAGTCTCACTGCCGCGCGTTGGGCATTCCCGTCAGCGGCAAGGATTTGTTTTCCCTCTTGGGCGAATACACCGCCCAGCAGGTGCGCGCCAAGCTGCTTTCGAAGGAAGAACTGCCCGCGGCGGACATGGCTGACTGCCCCGTGCGACCGCCGGTGCTCTGCCCGGGCTGCCCGCATAGAGGCCTGTTTCACGTCCTCAATAAAATGAAACTCACCGTCACGGGTGATATAGGCTGCTACACGCTGGCAGCCGCGCCGCCGTTGGGCGCGATGGATCTGTGCGTATGTATGGGCGCCTCGGTGTCGTCGCTACATGGATTTATCAAGGCGCGGCCCGAGATGGCCGACCGCACGGTAGCCGTCATCGGCGACTCAACATTTTTGCACTCGGGCATCACAGGACTCATCAACATTGTCTACAACCAGTCGCCGGGAACGGTGCTGATTTTGGACAATTCCATCACCGGCATGACCGGGCACCAGCAAAACCCCTCCACCGGCCTTACGCTGCAAAACAAACCCGCGCCCAAATTGGACATCGCCGCCGTGTGCAGCGCTGTCGGCGTGCGCCGGGTGCGCATGCTCGACCCGCACGACCTGGTCGCTTTGGAGACGGCGCTGAAAGAGGAGCTGGCCGCGCTTGAACCCTCTGTCATTGTGGCCAGGCGGCCCTGCGTGCTGCTTCCGACCGTCAAAAAAGACTACCGCAACACAATTAATGTGCAGGCCTGCAAAGGTTGTAAAGCTTGCATGCGCATCGGTTGCCCCGCCATCCGCGCCGACGGCGACCATTTGGAAGTCGACTGGTCGCTGTGTGTTGGCTGCGGACTGTGCGCGCGGCTGTGTCGCTTTGGCGCCATGCACATGGAAGGGGGCGACAAGGCATGACAAATATCCTGATCTCTGGCGTCGGCGGGCAGGGTTCTCTGTTGGCCAGCCGTATTTTGGGCGCCTATTTCCTTGGTCTTGGCCTGACGGTCAAAGTCAGCGAAGTGCACGGCATGAGCCAGCGCGGTGGCAGCGTCGTGACCTATGTGCGTGCCGGCCAGGCGGTCGCTTCCCCGCTGATCCCGGAGGGACAGGCCGATCTGCTCATCGCCCTCGAGCAGCTGGAAGCGCTGCGCTGGTTGCCCCACGTGGCGCCTGACGGCGCCGTGGTGGTCAGCCTACAACAGATTTTGCCCATGCCGGTCATCTCCGGCGCGGCAGAATATCCGAGACATATCGTGGACACCATTCAAAACTCCGGCCGCCGCACCATCGCCTTTGACGCGCTGGCGCTGGCTGAACGCGCCGGCAATTTACGCGCATCCAATGTGGCGCTGCTGGGCGCCGCCTCCCGTCTGCTGGGCGGAAGCGCGGCCGACTGGGACGCCGCACTGGCCGGCTGCATAAAACCGGCGCTGCTGGCGGTCAACCAAAAAGCCTTTTTGTTGGGGAGGGAAGCTGTCATATGACGTGTGAGAGCCGATTTAGAAAGCGGCGGACCGCCTCCCCTGTGCGCATACCGTTACTGCGCTCTTAAGGGATACGTGCGTCCGCCAATACATGCAGATCAAATTGAGGAGAATATTGATGTATTGGAATGAACGCGTAGAAACCATGTCCCGCGACGAAATGACTGCCCTGCAAAGTGTACGCTTGCGCGACGCTGTGGCGCGCGCCTATCAGCATCTGCCCATTTACCGGTCAAAAATGCAGGCGGCAGGGCTGCTGCCCGGCGATATCAACGGCATCGACGATCTGCCCAAGCTGCCGTGCATACTGAAAACTGACCTGCGTGACGGCTACCCCTACGGCATGTTCGCCGTCCCGATGGGCGACATCATCCGCGTGCATGCTTCCTCCGGCACCACAGGCAAGCAAACGGTAGTCGGTTACACCCGGCGCGATATCGACATTTGGAACGAGTGTATGGCACGCAGCCTGACCATGTGCGGCGTCACATCGGACGACATTTTACATGTCTCTTACGGATACGGCCTTTTCACCGGCGGACTGGGCGGCCACTACGGCGGCGAGACCATTGGCTGCGCCACCATCCCGGTTGGCACGGGCAACACCAAGCGCCAGCTGCAGATCATGGAGGATTTTGGCTCGACAGCGCTGCTGTGCACTCCCTCTTACGCCATGCTGCTCGGCGACGCCGTTCAGGCGGCGGGCACCAAAGACAAAATCAAACTGCGCATCGGCGTTCACGGCGCCGAGCCATGGACGGAAAGCATGCGCAAAGAAATTGAAGCGCGGCTGGGCATTCAGGCCTATGACATCTATGGTTTGTCGGAAATCTCCGGCCCGGGCGTGGCCAACGAATGCACCTGCAAAGACGGCCTGCATATCAACGAAGATCACTTTGTGGTGGAGGTGCTTGACCCGGAGACCGGGCGGTCGTTGCCCGACGGGCAACGCGGCGAGCTTGTTTTCACCTGCGTTACCAAGGAGGCCATGCCGCTCATTCGATACAACACGCGCGACATCACTTCCATCAACAGGCAGCCATGCGCCTGCGGCCGTACACTGGTGCGCATGAACAAGCCGACCGGACGTACCGACGACATGCTCATCATCCGCGGTGTCAATGTCTTTCCGTCACAGATTGAATCGGTGCTGCTGCGCTTTTCCGAGGCGGCGCCCTACTATCTCATCGTGGTCGACCGGCAGGACAACAGCGACACGCTGGAAATCCAGGTGGAGATGACCGACAGCTTCTTTTCCGACGAAGTGCGCGCCATTGAGGACATTCAGCGGCGTATCCGTCGTGAAGTGGAAAGCACCTTGGGTCTGGCCGCCAAAATCACCATGGTGCGCCCGCGCACCATTGAGCGCTCGGAAGGCAAAGCCAAGCGTGTGCTGGACAAACGAAATCTGATTTGACCGCGTAATCCCCAACAGCTCTATGCATGTCGATGCGGGTTTTTTTCTGGCGTTTGGCCAGGAAAAACCCGCATTTTTTGCAAGAAAACAGGAATTGTCATTTGGAAAACAGTTCACGGCCACCCACATAAAGCAGTAGCACGCCAAACAGCTTTCTCATCAGATCCTTGTCAATCAACTGCGCCAGAAAAGCGCCGACCGCCGCGCTGCAAAGTCCTGCCAGAATGGCCGGCAGCAGTATTCGGCGGCAGACCTGTTTTTCTTTGCAATGGGTCACCAACGCGGCCGAAGCCGTGGGCAGAAAGTAAAACAGGTTGATGCCCTGCGCCATGTGCTGCTCGATATGCGCCACAGTGGTCATGAAAATCATCAGCAGACTTCCGCCGCCCACACCAAATCCGGTAAGCACCCCGGCGAGCGCACCGGCCAGCGCTCCAAACAAGGCCGTCATGCCAGCACACTCCGCACGCCGGCATAGAGTACCAGCAACGCAAAGAGGCGCCGCAGCCACAGTTTGGGAATTTTTTTAAAAAAACGACCGCCCAGATACCCTCCGACAAGGCCGCCAGCCAAATAGGGCCAGGCAAGGCCCCAGTCAAAAGCGCCGCGCCACCAGTATATGCCCGCCGAAAGCAGGCACAGCGGCGTCACAATGGCCACTGCCGTGGCCATTGCCTGCTTTTCCTCCAGCCCGATCCAGCGCTTTAATAACGGCACGAGAAACATACCGCCGCCTGTGCCGAAAAAGCCATTGACCAGTCCCGTGGCCGCACCGGCCAATGCACTTTTTTGTCCGTCAGACAACTTCATGGGCCCACCTCGGTATGTAGTGTTCGCAGGCAACCTGTCTTTATACCCGCACAATTGTCAAGCCCCAAGGGCCTTGACCCTTGGGGCTTGTAAAATCCATCTATAACACATCTGCGATGGACCCTGAGCGGTTGTGAGGCCGATTGGCCTCTGCGCGCATGAGTTTATGAAGAAAAGAAGATACGCTCTCAAAGCCCGTTGTCCGCTACCCCTCCCCCCTTGGTTTTATTCATCTTCCGAACTGACTATACTATATCCCCATCCTGTTACAAAACTATGAACAAAGTATAAAGAAACATTTAATACTTCATGTGCCACAAAATCTTGCAGATTTCGCATCCTTTTTCAGTGTTTGAGTCACAAGCCGACCGCTCATATTTTTTGCCCGCCGACTCATACTAAGGATAAATGCTGACAGAGGTGAAGACATGGGCAAAAACAAATCCACCGTCTCCGACGGCGTCAATACGACAGACAAGACGCAGAAGTTGGAAGAAAATCTCAACATGCCGTCGGGCATAAAAAAGCCCAAAAAAGCGCGTTAGCGGAAAGAGGCGGGAAACACGATGTGTTTCCCGCCTCTTTGGTGCTGAGAGAAATGTCTCCGTTATTGCGTAACGGTGACGAGCACCTGCGCCGTTTTTCCGGATCCGTCATTGGCGCGGATCGTAATGATGGCCATGCCCGGCTTGATCCCGAGGATGAGTCCACTCACGCTCACAGACGCCACAGCGGGGTTGCTCGAAGAGTAGCTCAGGGCCACGGTTTCAACCTCGGACGGCGTCCACACCGGCTCAAGTTGGAAGGTCTTTCCTTTTCTAAGGGACATGCTCGAGTTGGTGTCAGTCTTCAGATCGGTAATCTTGAACACGAGGCCTGTCAGTGCGCTCTTCAGATTTGTCAATGCCGATTGGAACTGCTCGTAAGTAGACGCCGGCGTGACCAGTTTGGCCGCCGCGAGCGCTGTCGCCAACGCAGTCCAGGTGTCGGCGCGGTAGACATTCTCATTGAGAGCCTCCGCCTGAGCAATCAGTGCTTGCAGCTCTGTCAAGTCAAGCGCGCCGACGTCGGAGAAAGCTTCCACTTCGCGTATACGGATGGCGCTGCCCACGGGGGCGGCTGTCGTCACCCTGAGTTTACTTGCCGCGACCGCTTGCATGAGTGTTAGCTCTACGCGTGTGGTTGTCACGTCTTGTAGTTTAAATAAAGTCCACTCACTGCCGTTCCAGTACTCCACTTTGACAGAGGCAGGCATTTCGCCGCCGGCGGTGTCGCCCAGGAAGAGATTGACTGTTCCAATGGATTTTTCCGCGCCGAGGTCGTAGGTCAGCCAGTTAGAGACGCCGACCTGAGACTCCGCGGTCCAGCCGTTGGCGTTGTCAATTTTTGCGTCCACCGTCAGGGTCGCTTTGTTTTCCGGAATGGTAAAGGTCTGATAGCGGGTCTGCTCATCGCGCTGACCGGCGCCAAAGCCGCCGCTTGCCGTTGTGGCGCCGTTGAAGAAGTCGATAACGCCGGCGTTGGTGGTCACCTTGATGAAAGCGGTGCCCAGCGCTTCCGGCACGACGGCTCCACTACCGTTGATCTTGCCGTAGAATTCACTGCTGCCGATCTGGCGGGAGGGGAACAAATAGTGCGATTGTATATCCCCGCCAACATCCCTGCTGTAGTTTGTCTGCGAGACGGCGACAGCATAGCGTTTTCCGGGCTCAAGGCCCTGATACGTCAGCGGTACGACGGTCTCCGCGCCGCCGTTTACGCTGCCCTCGGGCACAACGACTGTCGCCAGCGGATTCCCTTCGATCTTGTCGCCGGAGGCGGCATAGAGCATGACTTTGAGGTCGGACAGAGGCAGTTTGTCGTCGCCGGCAAGGACTTTCTTGTTGACGATAACACTCACCTGCGTCACATCCACCGAGTCGGAACCCGAGGACGTGACCTTCACGCCGTCCTGCCCGAGAATATTTTTGCCGTCATAGGCGCGGAAGGCATAGATGCCGACACTCTTTCCGGCGGCGGCCACAGGTATCACGCGAACGGCTTCGGCCAGAACCTTGTCAAATTTGTATGCGTTCTTGTTGGCCAGCGGCGCGCTGGGCCCGGCAAATCCGGCCACCTGTTTCCAGGTTGTTCCGTCAAAGTACTCCACCGAGACGGAGACAGGCTTGCCAACGTTCGGATCGGTGTCGGGCATGCTGTAATAGTAAGTTTCAATCGAGTCGACATAGCGCGGCTGCAAGAAGTTCACACCGTAAAAGCCCTCATGTCCGACGGCCGTGGTATAACGGTTGAGCGCGGCGGGGTTGGAGAGGTCGACATTGGTGATCGGCGCTTGTTTGTCGCCTGCGCCGTAGTCGTCGGCGATTCCGGAGGCACTGCCCACAACGGCCAGATTGCCCGTGGCGGCCGCCCCGCCGGATGTCTTGGTCAACTTCAGGGCGTCAATATTGAAGGCAGATTCACAGTTCAGGCTCTGCGGCCCGAGCACAAACTCGATATACTTGATTTCATTGAGACCCACAGCCCCCACAACGCTGCGCGTAAAGGCGCTGTTGGAACCGTTCAAGGACAGCTCCAGATACTGATAGGCATAACGCGGTTCGCTGGTGGGCATGTTGATGGGCGCTGTGTAAAACAAAGAAGGTACATAATTGATGTAATTGTCCTTGTCCTTGCAAAGCCTGACAATGGGCAGCGCAAAGTTTTTGTCCAGGCCACGCTCCACGTTGACGTCCAAGAAGAAACTGAGCGTGTTGTACGCGCTCATGTCCACCGCGAGATCCTTGCTTCTCGGGTAGCTCACCTGGTAGTTTGTGCTGTTGGACACCTGAATGCTAAATGCGTTGTCCCCCTGCACGCGGCGGACGGGCTCATTGCCCAGAAGCGCCACTTTCAGCCCCTGGCCGCCGGTGATATCCCACTCGGTGGAGGGTCTGTCGGTGCCGATCTCCTCGCCGGGCGCAACGACCGTAACGATCATGCCCTGGAGGTTGGAGAGCTGTCCGTTGGACACGGTGACGCCCGCGCGATAGACGCCCGGTGTGGTGTACACTTTGGATACTGTCGCGCCGACTTCAACTTCATTGTCGCCGAAATCCCAGCGGTAGCTCAGCGGCAATCCGTTCGGGTCGGTGGCGCCGGCGTCGAAGGTAACGCTTTGCCCGGCTTCGACCGAGACATTCATAATTCTGACCATGCCAAACTCGGCGTCTTTGATCTGCTGCGGGATGTCGGCCATGTATTTGTCGGCAAAGTCAAAGGTGATCGCCGGAGACGCCGTCACATTGAGTTTGGGCATTTGGGACGTCGAAACGGCGGTGTTTTCGCCGATGAAGCGAATATTGCCCGTATTTCCGTCCTGCTTGAGCTGGATATCCCCGTTGTCTTTGATTTCGTTCGACAGGATGTCAACCCAGTAGGCCCACTGTGTATAGACACCGTAGGACTTGTAGCCCCGCGGGTCGTTGAGGTTATTTTTGAGCTTGTTGTTCTGCACAACCCAGTGCCAGGCGGGGTTCTGGGCGTTGATGTACTTGATGGCCAGCGCGGGGCCGAAGTTCTTTTGCACGTCGTTGCCCATCATCAGGAAGTGGCTGGACACGCCGTTGACCACGGAAACACCGGCATTGCCAAAGCCTTCGGGGGCGTTTTTCATGCCACCGCCGTTGCCGCCGTTGTTGTACACCTGGTTGTTAATGAGATAGGTGAAGTCGGATCCGCCCAGCCAGAAGCCGTAACTCGAGTAGTTGGCTTTGTTGCCGACATAGACGTTGCCGGGCGCCCAACTCTCAACGGCGTTGTTGTTGGCCCACGAGGTGTCATTGCCCTCGAAGTAGTTGCCAACAGGAGGCGCGCCATGCAGCGGGCGGATAAAGATGCCGTCGCCGCCGTGGATGAAGTCGTTTCTGGCGATGTAGTTATAGTTGGTGTTGTACTCGAACAGCGAGCTTGTCGAATCTCTGGCGTGTGTTTCACCGGGGTCGCAACGGATGCCCCAGTTGAAGCAGTTGTCATAGATCTCGTTGAAGGAGGATCCCCACATGCGCAGCGGCACGTTGGAGCAGATGCCAAAGTCGTTGTTATACGCCTTGTTCTTGTTTGAATAATTCAGGTTGAGCCCGTTCCAGACATTGTTGCCGTTGTTGAAACGGATGACACCGTTGTCAAAACGGATCAGGTTGGTCGCGCCCCAGGGATTGCCGTCGCCCCAACCGTAGGACGGGTCGGTGAAGTTGTTGGACAGATCGTTGTATTCGACAACCCAGTTTTTAGCGCTTGTAACCTTCAAGCCAACGTTAAAGCCCTTGACGTTCAGGTTTTTCAGCGTGACATTGTCGACGGCGTTGGCATTGACGCCCACACCGGCGTAGTTGACGTCGCGGTGCTCCACGGAGTCGGTGGCGATGAAGCTGTTCGTGATCCAATTGCTCATGCCGTTTTCGGCGCCGTCAAAGAACTTGTCGACGCCATTCGCGGTCACTTTGAAGTCGTCGATATAGACGCCGTGCTCCTCGGTGGCCCAGTCGGTGGCCAATAGGAACATCACGCTGATCTTTTTGCCGGCGTATGCGGACAGGTTGACGGTCTCGTTGACCCAGCCGTTGCTATTGCCCGTGTAAGCCGGCAGCAGCGCACTGAAACCCTCATAGGTTCCTTCAAACGTGTTGACTGTGCGTGTGGTGCCCAGCGATGTGTAGTTGACACCGTCTTCCGATACACGGACAGCCATCAAGTCCCATTGATTTTCAATTTCGTAGAAAATCTTGTAGCTCAATTCGGCGGTGGTCGCGCCGGTCAGATCGATCTGGTTGGCCGTGCGCATAAAGTACTGCGACTCGCTGGCGGGCACGCCGCTGAAGAATGCCTTTTCACCCGTGGGAGGCGTGATGTAGCGGATATCTCCGCCGCCCCCGCCCACAATGGTGGCGCCGTTGCCGTCGACAGTGATATTTGACGCGCCGATGGTAATGCCTTCTGCGCCCAGGTTATACACGCCGGGCTTGAACTTAACGTCTTGGGTAATCACCATGCCGGAGGTGGGCACGACAAGTGTCTCTGCGTCTGTATAGACGTTGATGTTGACATACTTGACCAGCTCACCCGCCTTGACCGCCATCTGCGTGCTGCCGGCCGCCAGTGCGGTGAGCACACCGTTTTCCACCTTGGCCACCGCGGGCTTGTCAATGGTGTACGTGATGCTCGCGCGTTCGGCGGTGCGGATGTTTTTCATGTCATCCATCACATCGTACGCCAACGAAATGGTGGCGCCCGGTTTGAGACTCAAGTTTGGCGCGCCTGTGATTTTGTTTGGTACCGACGCATAGGAGGCCACCGACACAATGGCAAATACCAGGCCGGACTGCACTCGAATGGTCGTGGTGCCTGCGCTCACAGCCGTAATCAGCCCGGTCTGTGTAACGGTCGCGACGGAGGGATCCAGCGACGTCCAGTTGGCGGGCTGGCCAGGCAATTCCTGATTGTCCTGATCCAGCACGCGCGCTGTCAGCTGCTGGCTATTGCCCACAGGCAAGTTCACCGCGGCGGTGGGCAGAATCTCAATTTTGCGGGGACGGGGCGGGAGCACAGAGTCGGTCAGCGTGGCCTTCATCCAATAGGTGCCCAGTTGGCTCTCATCCACCCACTGGTTTTGGCCGTTCATCTTACCCGATTTTTCACCCGCGGCGGCAGTCACCGTATTCACCGGCCAGCGGAAGTAGTCGCCTGAGGTGGCGCCGTTGGCTGTCAGCGGATTCTGAGAAATGGCCACGGCATATCGGACTCCCTGTGTGACCGGACAACTCATATCGACACTGACGACACCGCCGTCGCCGCCTCTCTCAGGCGTAAATGGCAGATCGGCTGAAGCGACATACGCTGTCTTGAGTGGGCTTCCTGTGGGCATGCCGTTTTCATCGGTGGCATAGACCGAGACCACAAGGTCGCCGATTTGTGTGACATAGGGCTGGGAACTGATGTAGTAACGATTGACAAACACGGAAATGTTGCTAATGGAGCCGGTTTGCCCGGCGGTAAATGTCTGGAAACGATACACTTCGTCATCGGCATGGCCGGCGCCAAAGCCCATGTTGGTGCTGGGGCCTGAGAAGTCCACCACGGTGGTGTTGCCGCCGCCGGTGGTGCGTGTGCAATCATACTTTGCCCAGAGATGGTAGGCAGCATCTGTCGTAGCAGCCGAGAAGTCGGCGTTGGCGCGTCCGGCCACCTCACCGCCCATGGTCTCCGACTTACGGATGACCGCGTAGCAGTTGACAGTGCTTGCCGCGTTGTAGTCCAAATATGTACGGGCGGGCGTCACGTGCATGCTGTACGTAAAGCCGCGCTCCAGCGGATACGGTGTATCCAGCGTTATCTCTGTCGGTTCGCCGTCCTTGACCTGCGCGGCGGGTACGGTCAAAGACAGCAGCGGCACGCCGATGGGCTTCTTGCCCGCGGCGGTGGGCAGAATGTGAATGACGATGTCGCCAAAGGGCTCTGCATCCGGCGTTGTGGTCGGCTTCTTGACGACAATAAAGGAGACCTTGTTGAGCATGCAGTCATAGGCCGGCGTGAATGTCTGGTAGCGGGATTCAAAGCCGCCGGCAAAACCCACATTCAGTGAATCGGTCGCCGTAGCCGGATCAAAGGTCTGGTCAATGGTATAGGCGGTGTCGCCGGGGTCGGGCTCGTCGTCACCCTCGGAGATATACACCTGAAGCCAGCCGGTGCCGATGTTCTCGGCCTGCCAGTTTCCGCCCTCATTCACTTTGAAGAACTTGAAGTTGCTGTTGGACGGATTGGACGCATGGTTGGAGGTGACAAAACGATAGTGTTCATTGCCGCCGGAGCCATCGGGGGCCTCAGTAGCCTGTGTCATGGACACGGCATAGTACTTCCCGGATGTCAACTGAATGTTCTGCGCCGAGAAATCAATGGCGAGCGGGTCGGCCGTGTTGACTTTCGCGGCTGCTTTGGGAATGACCATGCTGCCGAGCAGCGTCGTCGGCACTTGAGTGTCGTCCTGCGCACATTCCCACACTTCCACGACCAAATCGGTCAGCACATGGGTGGGCGCATTGGTTTGCATGGCGTTGATCATGAGCTTGACGTCGGTGAGTTTTCCGGTGTGCGTGGGTTTAAACACCTGCGCACGTTTTCTTTCACCGGAATGGCCTGCGCCGTAGCCGCCCAGAGAGGTCACGCAGGATTTGTCAATGACTTGCGCGGCGCCGCCTTCAGGCGTGTGATTGACTTTGATCCATTGCACGGCATCCTGCCACAGCTCCCAATTGGTATTATCCAGGCGGCGGACAGCCAGCTCGCCGGTGGCGCCGGACGAGTAGGGCCAAACATAACCCTTTTCGGTGGCTGTATTGTAGTTATACCCCGTCGAGAGAGCAAAGTAATAGGCGCCGGCTGTAAATTCCTGGCCAATCGGCACATTGATGACCCCGCCGGTCACCTGGGCCGCCGGAATGTTTTTGGACATGACGACCGTGCTCGAAGGCGCGCCGCCGCTCTCCCCGTATACTTTGAGCGAAATGTCCAAAAACTCGTTTGTCGCGCCCGGAGGGGCCGACTTTCCAATGTTCAGGTCAATGCTGTTGACCGTTGTTTTGTCCGCAAAGACAATACGCTGGCCGCGCTCGGTGCGATTGGAGACACTGAAAGCCGCGCCACCCGGCGCCACATAGAAGCTAAAATCAGTGTCGAGCACTGGCGTTGCGGGCGCCGTACCCACCGTGCAGCGGGCAAGCACCCCGCAGCCATAGCCTTCATAGCCCTTTTGGGGCGATCCGGACCATGCGACGCCGTCACTGGAATTGAACAGTGTGTTGTAGTTGGCATCTGCAATATTGGTGGAAAAACCGCTGGCAAAAAACCATTTGTAGACCTTAGAACCGTCTGGCGTGCCCTCATACGTGACAACGACGACGTAGTCGCCCTTGACAATGGCTGTGTCAGCCACGTCCACGACAACAGGCGCGGGTGAGCCGGTATTCTCAGGAATGGAAGCAGCGGGAATGGTGCCCGTGACAATCGCCGCGCCTTCAGGCGCCGCTTTGTCCGCCATTTTAGCGTAAACGCCAACCGTCAAGTCGGGAAATCCCGTGGCACCAGTCGGTTTGACAATATTAAGCTCCAATGCTGTAAGGGTAACACCCTCAGCAGGGATGCGTAAAAAGGTCAATCTCGCCTTGGAAGACACAGTGCCCAAATCCTGACCGCCGCCTTCACCAGGGGCGATCGGATTACCATACTCGACCGCTCCGGCATGCGCCCTGGGCAGCATAACACCCGAGAACAACCCGATAACCATCAGCAGTGCCAGCATCAGAGAAACAGAGCGTTTACAAATTCTGTGTAACATGTTTTACCTCCCAATGATTTTACAACATTTCCTTCTTTTGCACAATTTTCAGCCGGTTCACAATCCGCTCGGCGGCGCTCCCTCCTTTCCAATAGATGAGACGGGGGAAAACCGACCGCACGTCGGCGTCCGTCCGGGGCTCTTTGCCCCGGTCGGAACGCGCCTTCGCGTCGGTCAGTTCCTCATTGAACACGTGTACATTGTTACATATTCATCTTACCATCTTTTCTCAAATTAGTCAAGACGTTTTTTATGCATAGACGACAATTTGTCGACAGAAAAAGTTGTTAATTTTGTTTGTACCGTCATTGTATTTGTTACATTGTAGCATTTTTGGATATTTTGTCCACACCCGCGCATGGGTGAAAAGTCGCTGAACAGCCTTTCCGACTGCTTTTTTTGCCCGCCAATGACGATGCCAGACAACGCAAAAAGGACACGCCGACCGGCGTGTCCTTAATATGGTTAAACTATCCGAATACAATGCGTGTGTGACCCCGTTACTACAAAATTTGTAATTCCTTGGGCAGTGTGGTCAGGTTGCGGCATCCGTTTTCCGTCAGTACAATGACGTCCTCAATGCGCACACCGAATCGACCGGGGAGATATATGCCCGGCTCGGCGGAGATGGCCATGCCGACAGGCAAAAGGGAATTGTCCAGCGGGGACGCGCCGCCCGGCTCATGCACCTCCATACCGATGCCGTGGCCAAAGCCGTGCCCGAAGTACGCCCCGTAACCCGCTTCTTCGATAACTCGCTGCCCGGCCATGTGGATGTCGACGCCCTTGACGCCGCCGCGCGCACTGTCAATACCGGCCAGCTGGGCGGCCAGTACGACGTCATACACCTTGCGCATCTCGTCGGTAGCCTCTCCAATGGCAACGGTTCTCGTGGTGTCGGAGCAATATCCCTTGAAGAGCACCCCAAAGTCGATGGTCAGAAAGTCCCCTTTTTGGATCGGACGGTCGCCCGGTTCTCCATGTGGCAGCGCGGAATTGGGGCCTGCCACAACGATGGGGTCAAACGAGGTGTTGTCGGCGCCCGCGCGCAGCATCTGGTAAATCAGCTGCGCACTCACCTGGCGTTCGGTCATGCCCACTTCAATGAGCGGCAGCAACGCCGTAAACGCCTGTTCCGCAATGCGTTGCGCTTTTTCCATGCACTGTATTTCCGCTTCCGTCTTCACGCGGCGCAACGCATCGATGGCGTCACCGGCGGGCACAAACGCGGCGTTGGGCCACGCTTGGCGCAGCAGCTCATACTGGCTGACGGTCATCTCATTTTGCTCAAAGCCGAGTGTTTTGACGTTGCGTTCGGCCAGCAGTTTTCCCACCAACTCCTTGTAGTTGCGTTCGCGGCCCACCAACGTGACGGTGAAATCCGTCACCTGCGCGCGCGCGGCGTCAATGTATCGAAAATCGGTGAAATAGTGGCCGACGTCCTTCAGTATGACCACCATGCCGGCCGAAGAGTGAAATCCGGTTGCATAGCGTCGGCACACCTCGGAGGTGAGCAGCAGCGCGTCCCACCCGTTTTCAGTGAGCAATACCTGCAATGAAGGCAAATGATTCAAAAACAATCCATCCTCTCAAAACTAGTGTATGGCGGAAAAGAACATATCCCTGAGCGTTTGGGCGTCCTCGGCCTGGGTGCCGGCCGATTCGCAAATGACTCTCGGCGTGTACCCTTTGCTTCGAAGCAGTCCGGCCAGCGGACGAAAGTCCGGGCCAAACGACGGGTCGGCCAATGTCAGGTGGCGCACCTCGCCCCCCGGAGAATAGGCAATTCGTGAAAAATGGATGTGAAAGGATCGCACGCGGTCAAACCCGAGTTCACGCTCCATTTCGTCGAGCAACGCGGCAAAGGCCTCATGTCCGTCCACCAGACCGTGGCTTCGGGCATACACATGCCCGAAATCCACACAGGGCAGCAATCTTTCGTCCGCGGCGCACAACGCCATCACCTCGGAAAACGTGCCCAACTGGTTGACTTTTCCCATGGTTTCCGGACACAGCGTAATGTGCCCAAAACCGCTTTCCTCCATCTTAGAAAGCGCAAGACGCAACATGGATAAGGCCGTTTTCAGGGCGTGCGCGCGATCCAGGCCGCCACCCGCCGCGCCGGTGTGCACCACAATGCGCGTCGCCCCCATGAGCGAGGCGGCCCGCACGCTCTGCATCAGATAGCCCAGGTTTTTGCCACGCCGTTCTTCGTCCTCCGCCGCCAGATTGATGTAATAGGGGCTGTGCAGCGACAGCGCAATATCATATGCCGAAAAGACTTCGCCGAGCGTGCGCGCCGTCTCGTCACCGAGATTGACACCGCGACCGCACTGATACTCAAAGGCATTGAGCCCCAGGCTTTCCAACCAGGGAGGCGCCTGCGCCGTCGACTTGTACAGACGCGAAAAACTTTCGCTGTTGCCTGCCGGGCCGAACCGCGCCGTACTCATACTGACTTCTCCCGCTCGAGCGCGCGGCGTATAAAAGGGCTCTCCAGCTTACGGCGCAGGGAAAAGAAAAAGTGGCCCTCCAGATGCAGCGGCGTCACCAGAATGGAGAACATCCCGCTGCGTTTGGCGCCCCACACGTCTGTGTACACTTGATCGCCCACCTGGGCAATCTGTTCCGGTCGCAAACCGAGCAGTTTGATGGCTCTGCGAAAGCCCCCCAAACGGGGCTTTCCGGCTCTGTGAACGCACGTCACACCGAGCGGCTTGCAAAAACGGCCCCCCCGCGCCTCGGAATTGTTGGTCAGGACGACCAGAGAAAAACCGGCCTCCTGTAAGGCTTTTACCCAGGCGACAGTATCATCGTCCGGGTCTCGCTGTGCATAGCGGGCCAGTGTATTGTCCAAGTCCACCGCCAACCCGAGAATGCCATGCGCACACAAAAATTCCGGCGTGATCTCCTGGATATCCTGAAACACTTTGTCTGGCACGAGATTTCCACCGAACCTGCTGTTTCGCATATTTTAACGCACCTGTCCATATATTTACTTTGCAAGAGGTTTCGTAATAGCAGTATATCATGGTACGGGCTGTCTTGGCAACAGCCCGAGAAGGAACGCCTATGTTATTTCAATTTGACCTCATCCTGACGGCCACGCCGCAAGACACGCGCGCGGCCTCCCTGCTGAACGGACGCATCGCCCATTTGGCCTATCGGGTGGGCCATGGACTCACGCTGCAGCGCGGCAGCATCGGCAGCTCTATGCGCGGCGGTCTTATGGTGCTGTCGGACGACACCTACGACGGTAGCCGTGGCGACGTGTCCTCGCTGTGCCGCGAGGTTTTGCGCGAATGCTCCGCGCGCAACTTCGAAGGCATTGTGGCTGATTTTGAGCAGGCCTACGCCCAACACCTCGAGCAGTTTGTCACCGAGTGCGCGCCGCAGCTCCGGCAGCGCGGCATGTCCCTGTTTGTCAATACCCGCTACGCCAATCTGTCGCCGGACAGCCGGGTCATCATTCCGACGGCCATGGTGTCCGGTTCGCTGCGGCAGCGACTTGCGCAGGCACAAGAGCGCTATGGGCACCGGTTGGCCATAGAAATAGAGCGCATCGCCCGTGATATCACGCTGCCCGACCCGCAGAGCCAGGGGGCGCGGCTCGATCGCGCGCAGCTCCAAGCGCTGCTGGATGAACGGCAGGTATTCTTCTCGCAAGAGCTGTGCACACACTATTTTACATACAAGCAGCCGGACACCGGCGAAACCCACTTCGTGCTGTTTGACGACGCGCAAAGCATTATGAAAAAGATGCAGCTGTCCTCCAGCATGGGTGTGATGGAAGGGTTTTTGCTCTATCCCGAGGCCGCCGACATCTGGGATGTGCTAGCCGGGCCCAATCCGGCGCTGTTTGAGTGAGGCGTCACCGCAAGAACAGGGCGCCAAACGCGCCGCAGACCACCATCAGCAGCGCAGGACTCACTTTGGTGCGCCACAACAGGCCAAACACCAACACGGCAATCACCATGGCGGGGATATCGGGCGCAAACCCTGTGACAAACAGCGCTTTATGGGCAATTGACCAAATGGAAGCGGCGATCAGCGCCAGCACCACCGGCCGGATGCCCGACAACGCGGCCTGCACAGAGGGTTTTTTATTGAAGGAAAAAAAGAACCGCGCTATGCACAGCGTGATGAGCACCGACGGCAGCACCATGCCCAGTGTTGCCACACAGGCGCCCAATATACCCGCCAGTTTTGTCCCGGCAAACGTGGCTGCGTTGACGGCAAACGGGCCGGGCGTCATCTGCGAAATAGCAATCATGTCCACCGATTCATCCATGCTCATAAACCCTTCTGAAACAAGGTTTTGCTGGATAAGCGGCACAATGGCGGCGCCACCGCCAAATGTGAACAATCCCACGCGAAAACACAGCCAGAACAGCTGCAACAGTCGAATCATCCCTGCGCCACCTCCCGGCTGCTTTTGGCGCGGAGGAAGAGGAGGCCAATCAGTCCGCCCCCCAGTATGATAAAGGCGGCGTTGACCATGGGCAAAAACAGCGCAACACCCAAGGCGATGAAAAAAAGTATCCAGCCGACAATGCCGGAGACCGAGTTGGGTCTGAGCTTAAAGACCGTGGCCATAAGCAGCCCCGTGACAGCCGCGCGGATGCCGCGCATAGCCCCCAGCACGTACGGATTCGTGATGAACGTATGGTAGACCACCGTAACCAGCGTGAGCACGATAACAGACGGCAAAATGGCGCCCAGCGCGGCTACAAGCGCGCCGACTGTGCCCGCAATGCGGTACCCCACCAATATGGACGCGTTGACGGCAATCACACCCGGTGCCGACTGCGCCACCGCAAACAAGTCCACAATGTCCTGTTTGGCAACCCATCCGTACTTGTCCACAAAGTCGCGCGACATTTGGGGAATCATAGCATATCCGCCCCCAAATGTGACTGCCCCAATGCGAAACATCACCCAAAAAATGCGCGCCAGATCACGCGCTGCCGGTCGCCGGACAGGCCGTTGCCGAGTAGACTGAGTCGACATAGATTCACTCCATTATTCGATGTGTTTCCCCCTGGACGACCAACCCCTCATGGTAAAGTCCTATCATCCGGCGGCAAATGAAACGGTCGAGCAAAGCCCGACCGCATTTACAATCCATATTGGCAGCTCACTTGCTGTCTCTTTCGATGAAATAGAGCTCAGCGCCTTTCTCACCGGGTGAAGACTCGGTAAGGATGCTTTCCACCGGCAACAAATTGGCTTCCGAAATCCCTTGCTCAACAAAAAACTCCAACACAATTTGACTTCTGTTTTTGGCCAGCTGCAACGCCGCGTCATTGTCGACCGACTCACTGAGCCAGGCGTGCCCTTCAATGACCAACATCGAACCATCCCACACAGAAGAATGCATTGCTTTTTGGGCAAAGGCCGCCAAAGTTTCCGTCGTCTTCGCAGAGAGCGTCGCTTTGGACAGAGAGAAACTGACCATCTTGTGCTCTCCCGGTTCGAGGGGCGCGTCATCCGTCTCCGCTGTCACCCGAGGGGACTCTGGCGGCTGGGTTGTCGCACCCTGAGCGGGTGTAGGCGTCGCTTCTTCGGCCGGCGACGTACTGGAACCCGGCACCAAATCGCTCGTTGTCAGCGCGGACGGCGTCGGTAACAGATCATTCATCTCGTCAATGTTGGCAGACCAGAAGGTGAGCGCCGAGATGACAATCATCAGTGTAGCGACACCAAAGAGGGCCAACGCTAAAGCGCCTTTCGGTGTAAACGTGTAACCTTTCATTACATACCCAATCCTAACTGCCGCATTTGATCTGTCAAAGTACTATTTCGTAATGAAATCAAGAATTTCTTTCAGGCGCTGTGCCTCGTTCTCGATAACAAGAAACTGCTTCTTATGTAGATTTTTGCGCTCATTAATAGAGGCGCGAACCAGCTCTATCTGGCGCTCCAGTTCGGCAATGGTGTTGTTTTGCGAAGAAACGATTTCATCGGTTTTGGACGAGAAAACAGCGGCATAGTCATTGAGCTTGGAGACACGGTCGATACCGTCGCTAAGCAGTTTGTCAAAGTCAAAGCCGGAGGCCTGGACAATGCGCATGATAATCGACCGGCGCAACTCGGCCGGGAGAGAATCAGGCAGCGTTTTGATATACTCCTCAATGAGGTAAACCGTATCGACACCGCTGGTTTTCATGTGGAATTGGTTGTACAACTCTTCGATTTCCAAGAATAAGTCGACAGACTCCTGCTGGGGCGCAACGTCGTCCCAAAAGCTGTCACTGAGTGAGGAGGCGGTGGCGCCGCCGCCTTTTTTGTCAAACGTAAAGGTGGAGGACACCGACAGGTGCGAGTACATACTCTTTTCCATTTCGGGACTGATGTAAGGTACATTCTGCACCGGCGTCGGCGCGGGCGCTACAAACGGAGGCATGACAGGGGAGGCCTGCACGGCGGGGGGGGCCACAGAGGCGGCCGGTGCGAATACCGGAGGCGGCGTAAACACGGCAGCCGGTCTGGCGGCCGGAGGCTCGGCAACGGGCAGAGCCGGGGGCGCCGGTCTGGGTGCCGCGGCCACAGGGGCAGGCCCGGGTGTCGGCGGAGCGACGGGAGGCGCAGCAGGCGCCGTACGGGCCACAGGGGCAGGCGACGGCGTCACCGGCGCAACAGGTGCGTCCGATGGCGTCGGAGGTACTGGCACGGCGGTTGCAGCCGACTTTTGCGGTCTCTCATCGAGAAACGATTTGGGGACGACAGGCGCCGTCGGCGAAGACGGCACGACCCGCTCGGCGGCAACCGGCGCGGCCCTCTGCACAGTTTCAACTTTGGGCTCAAACAAAGACTGATCCAGTTCCAAGCCTTCGTCGTCCGTCTTTTTAATCATGCCCATACGCTCAAGCATGTCAACCATTCTATTGTTGTCTTTTTTCGCAGACATATCTCAAAACCCCTCCCGCTCCGACCTGTGCAAACAGCGTTTTGACACAAACCGGACAAGAATATTCTCACCCTATATAATCGTACATATTCTATAACAAATTTACGTCATTTGTCAAACGAAATTATTTTTCGGATTATGGCATATATTATGTTCCTACGCCATTATAACATGAAAAATGACGGGTGCTAACGGAATACAAAAACAAATCGTTTTCCTTTAGTATCCCACGTTTCATTTTTTTCATTCCTCGTATGCCAATTGGTTATATTGAGCGTTTTCATGAAAAAGCCTGTACAAGGGATATCTTTTGTTATAAAATATCTTTGAGAAAAAGTGCGTACCAATCCATGTGGGTATACTTGCATGAGGTGAAGGCAAAATGCTTTGTTCAATTTGTCACCAGGTTATGGCCGACGGCATCAAATACTGCCCCCACTGCGGCATGCTCACAACACAGCCGCCCAGCATTTCCGAACCGGTCGTCGGCAGTCCGTCTGCCGCGCCCATGCAGCAGGAACCGGAAACCTTTCGTTCTCAATCTTGCGCATACGAGACTGCCGCGCCGATTTCTCGTGCACAGGAAACAATGTCCGCTCACGCCAGCGTGCCTTTTGGCGCACCGCTCACGCCGCCGTCTTTTGCGCCGCCTGCTCCTGTCATGGCGCCGGCCACGGCGCCGATCGGGTATTCCGCGCCGTCGTTTGTATCCCCGCAAAACCGGCAGGTCTGGCAGCCGCCTAAAAAATCGACAGACGCCGTCTGGTACAACACGCCCCAGGCGCCCCAGCCATATAGTCCGCTATCTTACGCCGCTCCGGCCGTGTCTCACACAACGGCAAACGCCACGACTCCCTACGCAGCCGGATTGGTCGCGCCGGAACTCTCAACGGCGCGCCTTACTGGTCTTTTCCTGTTGCTCTTTTTGCCGGTTGTCGGCTGGATTGTATTTGCCTGCATTGCCTTTTCGGGGCAAGCGAGCTCGCAGATGAAGAACATTGGCCGCGCAGGGTTTGTGGCCTCTGTCAGCGTGTGGATTGTATTAATGATCGCCGCCCTCATTCTCCTCGTGGGGACACCAAATGGACTCAATGCTATTTTGGATGTGTTTCGATGAATAACAACTCTCAGCGCGAGACAATTGTAGTGGGACAACTGAGCGACGCCTTCCCGCCGATTATTGACGGCGTATCCAGTGTGGTTGAGAACTATGCCCGCATGGGGCATGCGCACCAGGGTGGGTGTTTTGTGGTTACCAATCGGCACCCCAGCAGTTTGGACAAAGAAAAACCCTATCCGGTTTTGCGCATCCCCGCCATCGGTGCAGGCAAGACGTTTGAATACCGCATCGGCCTGCCGTTTGGCAGAAAGATCGTTCGCAATGTGGCCGCGCTGCAGCCGGACCTTTTGCATGTGCACAGCCCCTTTGCAGCGTCCATTCTCGGTCGGCGGCTGAAGAAGCACATGCCGGTGCCGGTGGTCATGACCTATCACACCAAGTATTCCATCGACGTTATCAAGTATCTCAAGTTCAGGTGGCTGAGCAACATCGCCTGCCGCCTGATTGTTGAGCAATTCGAGTCAGCCGACGAGGTCTGGGCGGTCAGCCAGGGCGCTGCCGACGACTTGGCTTCCATGGGATTTCAGGGCGAGTGCTTCATCATGGAAAACGGTTGCGATCTGCCGGACGGACCGGTTGGGGCGGAGCACGCGGAACAGGTTCGTCAACTGTTGGGGGATCGCCCGGGTCCGGTGCTTCTTTTTGTAGGACGCATGATGTGGTACAAAAACATTGGACTCATTCTCAATGCGCTGTCGGTGTTGCACGAGCAACAACTGCCGTTTCAGATGGTGTTTGTGGGCGCCGGCGTGGACGCCGCCCAGATCAAAAAGCGCACGACCGAGTTGGGTTTGGATGAGTGCGTACATTTCGCCGGTCGCATTTCAGACCGTCAGCTGTTGCGCGCTTTTTACAGTGCGGCGGATCTCTTTGTCTTTCCTTCCGCTTTTGACACCGCAGGGATTGTTGTGCAGGAGGCGGCGGCTTGCGCTTGTCCCAGCCTGCTGCTGGAGGGCAGCTGCGCTGCCGAACACGTCGAGGACGGCGTCAACGGTTTTTTGACGGAGGAGACGGCGCTGTCCGTCGCTTACAATATCCGCCGCGTGCTGGCAGACAGTCAGGCCCTCAAGCGCGTTGGTTTGGAGGCGCAACGCACACTGTACCACTCCTGGGAAGAAACGGCGGACATGGCTTGGGCGCGCTATCAGGCGCTGTGCCGCCTGCATGAGGGCTCCTCCACCCGGCGCAAAACACGCAAGAAGAAGGTTCTCAAAGACATCTGGGGATAAGCCTGTATGCTTGGGCCACGCGGTTGGCAATGTCGATGCGGTCATTCTGATTACACGCAGGAGGTGTCCCCCATGCCAACAAAAGAAACATGGCTTCAAGCGCTGTCGGCGGGCGCGCTGGACGCGCAATTGTCGACGCTGTACGGTCGTCGCGCCGGGCTCCAATACGACCGCATCCCACAGGCGATCGAGTCGTTTGCGTCGCTGTTTGGGCAGGGACGCGACCTGTTGCTGTTCTCCGGCCCGGGTCGCACAGAAATTGGCGGCAACCACACCGACCACAATCACGGTAGTGTGCTGGCGGGTGCCGTCAATTTGGACATCCTGGCCGTAGTCTCAAAAAACGAGGACGACACCGTCAGAATTTACTCTGAGGGTCACAATCCCAATATGGTCTGCCTGGACGATCTCGCGTGCATGCCATCCGAGCGCGGTCGATCCAACGCGCTTGTGCGCGGCCTGTGTGCGTTGTTTGTACAAAGGGGCTATCAGTTGGGCGGACTGGATATCTACACCACCTCCGACGTGTTGACCGGCTCCGGCCTGTCCTCTTCGGCGGCGTTTGAGGTGCTGCTGGGGCAAATTTTCAATCAGCTCTTCAATGAAGGGCGGTTGACGCCACTTGAACTGTCGATATTGGCTCGCCAAGCGGAAAATGAGTTTTTTGGCAAGCCGTGCGGCCTGATGGATCAGCTCGCCTGCGCCACCGGCGGTTTGATCGGCATCGATTTCTCAAATATGGACAATCCCGATATTCAGCAGGTTTTTTGCGATATTTCCAAAAGTGGTCACCATCTATGCATTGTCAATGCTGGTGGCAGCCACGCTGATTTGACGGATGCATATGCCTCTGTCCCTAACGATATGCGTGCGGTGGCGGGCGCCCTCGGGGTGGGATGCCTGCGTGAGGTCGACGAGGATCTGTTTTGGCGCTCATGGAACGCGCTGCGGGCGCGAGTGGGCGACAGGCCGTTGTTGCGAGCGGCTCATTTTTTTGCCGACAATGAGCGCGTGAAACATCAGATGGAGGCGCTCGGTGACAATCGATTTGACGCCTTTTTGTCTCTGGTGCGCGCGTCGGGTCAGTCATCATTTATGTACTTACAAAACGTGTATCCGCAGGCGGACACGCAGGGTCTTTCCCTGGCGCTCTGTCTGAGTGATCATATCCTGCAGAGTGAGGGCGCATTTCGCGTGCACGGCGGCGGATTCGCCGGTACCATTCAGGCCTTTGTGCCGCAGTGCAAATTGGAGCGCTACGTACAGGCCATGGATGGTCTGTTTGGCGATGGTTCATGCCAAACATTGGAAATTCGCTCCGTTGGCAGTACGCAGCTGGTGTTCTAACGAAATATGTTTTGAGGAGGAATGATCTATGTCTATTCTGGTGACAGGAGGCGCCGGCTACGTTGGCAGCCATTGCGTGGCCACACTGCGCGGGATGGGGCGCGACGTCGTCGTCATCGACGACTTGTCAAAAGGGCATCGCGCGTCGCTCGCCGAGGGCGCACGCCTATACGAGGGCTCGTTGAGTGACACAGCCTGTTTGGCCCGCATTTTCGAAAAAGAGAATATTGACTCCATCATGCATTTTGCCGCTTTTTCATTGGTGGGTGAGAGCATGGAAAACCCGGGGAAATACTTTCTCAACAACCTGGCAGGCACTGTGACGCTGCTTGAGGAGGTACGCCGTCACGGCAACATTCCCATCATCTTTTCGTCCACTGCGGCCACCTATGGGCAGCCACAGCAGATACCCATCACCGAGGACACGCCGCAGGTGCCCACGAATCCTTATGGGGAAAGCAAGCTGATGATGGAAAAAGCACTGCGCTGGTACGACGTTGCTTACGGTATCCGTTCCGTGGCGCTTCGTTATTTCAACGTGGCAGGCGCCTGGACCGGAGGCTCCATCGGAGAAGACCACCGGCCGGAGACGCATCTCATTCCGCTGGTTTTGTCGGTCGCGCTGGGCAAACGCGAACGCATCACCGTCTACGGCAACGACTACGACACGCCGGACGGCACCTGTTTGAGAGACTATATCCATATGGAGGATCTCATTGACGCACACATACGCGCCCTCGACTACATGCAAAACGGCGGCCAGACCGATGCCTTCAACCTGGGCATCGGCAAGGGTTTCTCCGTTATGGAAATTATTGAGTCAGCCCGCCGCGTGACCGGTTTACCCATTGAGATACATATGGGCCCGCGGCGCAGCGGCGATCCTGCCGTTCTCATCGCCTCGGGAGAAAAAGCGAGACAGCGCCTACGCTGGGTGCCTCGTCACACCGACATAGATGAGATCGTCGCATCCGCTTGGCAATGGCATAATAGCCATCCCGACGGCTATTTGGAATAATCTGCACCGTTAAACAAATGACAGCGCCCCGCATGACTCGCCGATTGAGTCCTGCGGGGCGCTTTTTAAGGCGTCTGCTCAGTCGCCCAACTGGGCGTCTTCCGTGATATGGATGTCACCGGACACAGTCTTCACGTTGAGCCGGGGGCCGCCAGATCCGACAATACCGGCGGATTTGGATCCGGTTGTCACCATCGGCACCTCAGAGGTTATATCGCCGCTCAGGCTTGAAAAATTAGCCTCAAATGACTGGCCCGGCGTCATCTGCATGGTAACACGCCCGGACGTGCTCGAAACGTCCGTTGGGCCGAGAATGGCCAAGTTTCCCGCCTGGATATCGCCGGACACTGTCTTGATGATGCCCTCGCCAGACATCCGCCGCGCTATGAACGTCCCCGACAACGTGTTGCATTTGAACTGTTTGCACATCAATGACGCTGCCGAGATGTCGCCGGAAACTGAATTGAGCGACGCCATCCCCTCGGCCTGCACCGCGCCTACTTCAATGCCGCCTGACGTGGTCTCGGCGGAAAGCGTCTTTACAGTACTGTCGCCCAGAAAGATGTCTCCGCTGATGGAACGAAGGACGGCATCCTGTCCCGCAATTCCTTTCGGCAGTTGAAGGTCGCCTGATGTAGTCCTGACACTCACCTGATTCCAACTGGGCTGCTGACGTATCGAGATCGAACCACTCACGGCAGTCAATATAACGTCGCCGGCGTATTGGTCCGGTACGTCGACCTCCAGTCGCTTTAGTCTGTTTGAAGGTGACCAGGAAAACCACTGAAATCTTTTGTTGTTGATACCGATGGTCAGCCGCTCTTCTCCACCGGTGTTTGTCACTGAGGAGGTAAACAATACATCCCTGTCGGGCTGCCCATACTGTCGAACAGTAATGGTGTCACCATCAACCAATTGGATGTCAATGTTTTCGTAGACCGTTTCAATCTCAAGCCCCGCCAGTGATCGCACAGAAAACCGCTCTTCTTTCACCAACGCCGTCTGTCCGCCCCAGTCCTTACCCCCCCATTCGAAGATGGTTCCTGCGCCCGACACAAACAGATAAACCATAAACCCAATGCCGGATAAAATGAGAATGCTCCATAAAATGATTCCGCCCATCAATGCCTTTTTCATTTGTATGACCTCCACATGTCAAGGAGCTTGACAAGCTGACGAATACATATGCCAAGCGGAAACAACATCCATGTGATGCCCCATCGTCCGGTGATGATGCTGGCCAGCAGATAGACGACAATTATCAGCAGCCAAAAGAAATAGGACAGCATCTTTTTTCGGTCGTCTTTCCACTTGAAGAGAGCTGTGATGGCCAGCTGTATGCATAACCCAATTGGAAAAATCATCCACGCGGGGTGCCATAGCTCAAAAAACAGTCCCGCACACAGGAAGACAATCACAATAAAAGACCAAAGCGCTGACGAAATCGCCGACAGCAATTTGTCTTGCGGCGTCCCGCGGACGAGTTTTTCCTTAAACTCTTCCGTCATTGTGTCCTCCTGTTTTTCAAATTTGACACTCGTCGTCATATACCCATACACTACCACAACGGCGGCTGTTCCCATAATCAGGAGAAAGATGCCGCCGAGAAGATTGTCATTGAGAACGCCTTGCAGTATGCCGGCAAATGCCAGAGCGATGACGCCCAAAAAAATGCCGATGCAAAGACACAGGACACGTTTGTTTTTTTGCCGCAAAACGTCCTGAGGTTTAAAGGCGTCAAGATCCTCCAGCGTCCGCACGAGCTCATCCACGTCCCCGATGCCCTCGATGACAATCCGGTACGCCTCTTCGGGCGACTCGCCCGAGGCCACCAAATCTTCATACTTGTCAAGGCACCCGGCCAAAAGCTCCTCGTGTGCCTCTCTCACCCGCCGGGTTGACGGCGCGTTCCTGAAAAGATGGTTGATCTCGTTTTCAATTCTGTCACGCATGTGTGCCATCCTCCTTCTCAACCTCATCCTGTGCAATCAGGGTCGTGATCACAGCCACCGCCTCATTCCACTCGCTCCGATAGCGCTCATACGCCACCCGTCCGCCCGCCGTGATGCGGTAGTACCTACGGCGTGCGCCGGTCTGCTCGTCTCCCCAGTAGAAGGAAACATGCCCGGCCTCCTCCAGCCGCCGAAAGGCGCCATACAGCGTGGCCTCCTTGAGTTCAAACTGGTGGCTGGACTTGAGTTGAATGTGTTTGTTGATTTCATATCCGTAGCTCTCTTTCTTCATCAGATGCGCCAGAATGATCATCTCGGTATTTCCGCGCAACATGTCTGAGGCAATGGACATGGTAACGCCTCCTCTCTATGTCGTAAGCAAACATTATCACAATATACTTCGCCTGTCAATGTATATTAATAATAAATTATTTTTTCTAATAGAGTATCTAAAAAAATAAGAGCGCGGCCGAGCGCAAAAAAGTACCCCGAATGCCGCTGCTGCGACATCCGGGGCAAAACATATGGGGGTGTCATGATAGGATCGTATACCGACAAAAACCATTGGGGAGGACGGGCATCAGGCAAGCCTCAGCTCACTTGTCGTCGTTGTCTTCGTGCGGCGGCTCATCTGGATTTGGCGACTCATTCGGACTCCAGGGCGGTGTGTTGAGCTCCGCGGTGCCGCCCGCGGCAGAGGGTTTCTTGACCCTGCGGCGGCTTTTTTGAACGATTTTTCGGATCAGCCAAACAACCAGGAAAATGACGATGCCCCAAATCAAGATCGACGGCGCCGCCCCGGCCAGGAACACCAGGAAGGAAGCGCCCCCCTCTTTGACACGGACGACAGCGTCTGTGAACGCATTGGACAAGCGTTCGCCAAATGTCTTGGGTGGCACTGTGGGATGCTCTGCCGGTGTAACGGCAAGCACTTCCCTAATTACCACATGGATGGTGCTGTATTTCACCAGTCCATCGTACTTTTTCAGGGTACCGGTCAGTTTTTCAATCTCATATTGCACGCCCGTTATTCGATCAAGAAGTTTGATGCTGTCCTCCATTTTCGTTGACTTCTCAAACTCTGTCTTGAGCATTTCGAGCTCCATTTTCAGCATAGCCACATGCGCTTCGGTGTCGAAGTACTGATCTGTCACGTCCTCAGAGCTGGTCTCGCGTTCAAGAACATTGCCCAGGTCTCCGGCGCAGTCGAGGAATTTGTCAAAGTTTTCCGCCGGCACGCGGACGGTCAGCGTAGCCGTGCGCATGGTTTTGCTGTAAGCGTCGAACTGGCTCACGCCAGGGATTTGTGAACTGTCCTCATATCCGCCAAATGTGCCGACAAGTGTTCTGAGTTTGGACAAAGAGGCGTCAAATGAAGTGCTTTCCACGAGCAGGTTACCCATGCGGATGCGTTTTCGATTGGGATCGGCAAGAATATTCAGCTCATTTTGCTCCGAAGGCTCTGCTTCCGCGGGCGCGCTAAAGCCATCGCCGGTGCTTTCTCCGCTTTCCTCGTCTATGTCAGACAGTGACGGGGTTGCCGCCGGATCCATTCTTTTCATAGCATTTTGAGAATTCCCGGCATTGTCCATGGGGGCGGGGCTGTTTGCACACGCAGCAAAAAGACTCAAAATCATTGCCGCACAAAGGATTAGTCCGAACACTTTCCATTTCATGTTTCTCCCTGCCTTTACATTTTTCTACTAATTATTAAGTAAATATTAACATATATTAAATTTATTACAACAACAAAAAAGTTACAATGTAATTAAATCTGTTTTCCAGAACGATCTCAGATTTTTTTAGAACAAGTGTTTCTTTTTTCCGGTGTCTATGGTATACTGCTCTCATCACCCAGAGGAGGAATGACAAATGGCTGATATAATGGACAAACTTACTATTCTTGGCGACGCCGCCAAATTTGACGCCTCCTGCTCAACCTCCGGCTGCGGTCGCGTGGGCACACCCGGCCAGTTGGGCAGCACCCAGTCGTCGGGGATCTGTCATACGTGGGCGGCGGACGGCCGCTGTGTATCGCTGCTCAAAGTGCTCATGAGCAATGCGTGCGTCTTTGACTGCGCCTATTGCCAAAACCGCCGCTCGTCCGACATTCCGCGCGCGACGTTTTCGCCGGAAGAGCTGGCGGATTTGACCGTTTCTTTTTACCGTCGCAACTACATTGAGGGCCTTTTCCTGAGCTCCGGCGTGCTGGTGAATGCCGATCGCACCATGGAGCTGATGATCAAAACACTCACCTTGCTGCGTCAGACGTATCGTTTTGGCGGCTATGTGCATGTGAAGGTGATCCCCGGCGCCGACCACCGGCTGGTTGACGCCGTGGGTAGGCTGGCTGACCGAATCAGCGTCAATGTGGAGCTGCCATCGGAGCAGTCACTGCAACTGTTGGCGCCGCAAAAGCCGCCCACAGCCATTTTTTCGCCGATGAACTACATCAAACGCGCGCAGACCATGTACCTGGAGGACAGGCGGCACTTTCGGTCGGCGCCCCAGTTTGCCCCCGCCGGGCAGACCACCCAGCTCATTGTGGGCGCCACGCCCGACACCGATCTGACCATACTGCGCCTGAGTCACGCCCTCTATCAAAAGTACCGGATGAAGCGCGTCTACTTTTCCGCCTACATCCCCGTGGGCCTGCATCCGGCGTTGCCGGTCACCGGCAGCCAAGTGCCCTTGCTTCGCGAACACCGGCTCTACCAGGCCGACTTTCTTCTCCGGCAGTACGCTTTCAGCCCCGAGGAGATTGTCAGCGAGGCCGCTCCCCTACTGGATCCGGAGCTCGACCCGAAGTGCAGCTGGGCGCTGCGCCATCCCGAGCAATTCCCCGTTGAGGTCAACACCGCGCCATACGAGACCCTGCTGCGTGTTCCGGGGCTCGGTGTCACATCCGCCCGCCGCATTGTCGGGGCGCGCAGGCAGTCTCGGCTGACATTGGAGCATCTGCGCCGCCTAGGCGTTGTGATGAAACGCGCCCAGTTCTTTCTGACGGCGGACGGCCGCTTTGGCGGACGGCTGCAACCGGACAATCCCTTTTTGCGTCAGGCGCTGGTGGAGCGCCGCAGCGACACGCAGCTCTCGCTGTTCGATCCGGCCGGGCCGCTGCTTACCTCCCATGATCTGGTTGTATGACGGCAGTTGGGAGGGACTGCTAACCGGCATCTTTCAGGTGTTCTCCCACAAGGACACCGAAGCCGAGTTGTGTGCCGGTGACCGCTTCCCCGGTGCCAGCCTGTTTGCCACGCAGGACGTGAGCACCGACAGCGTCAAGGCTATGCGCGTGAACCGGGGCATGGAACGGCTGTCGAGCGAACTGCCGGGGGTCGCCTACACGGCCTATCTGGCCGACCACAGCGACAAGGAACGCGCGCTGCTCGAAACGCTACGCATCGGGTTTGCCGCCAACCGCGATCCGTTGCCGCAGAAGCATCTCGAACCTGTTCACCGACTTTGCCGCCTGTCGCAGCAGGTTTGTTATGAGGCGCATCGCTTTAAGGGGTACGTGCGGCTTGTCCATGCCGGGGGCGACTTATATGTCGCCGATATCGAGCCTGACCACTGCATCTTGCCGCTGCTGGGCGGTCACTTTCACAGTCGTTTTGGCGACCAGCGGCTGTTCATCCGCGACTTGAAACGGCGTCTGGCTCTCCTTTCCACCCCCGACGAGTGGCTCATTCAGGAACTCTCACCCGATGACCCGCTGCCTGCGCTGCCGCAGGGGGACGCTTTTGAGGACATGTGGCGGGCTTATTTTGTGGCCATTGCCAATCCGGCCCGCAAAAATCTGCGGCTGCAGCAGCAGTTTGTGCCGCTCAAGTACCGCCGTCACATTGCCGAATTCAAGCAGACATAGTCAAAACACAGTTTTGCCCCGTCTCTGCCGCCCAGGGTTGTCATGGCCCGGGCGGCTTTTTTTCATGCAGACATGAATCCGGCTATTCAGGGCAAGTTATCAAATGGTGCCCGCCCGACACGGGATACCTGAAAACACATTCGCATAATTTGTTGAAAATTGTCGAGAATCAGCGTATACTATTGTCGGGTCATCGCGCGGCAGTCCGCGCGCAAAGCTGCCGTTACCGGAGTGAATCTATGAACGACGTCGGTTTCCAACAATTTTTCGATGAGATGCCGCTGGCCGCCCTCCTGCTGGAAGACGGCCTTGTGACGTATGTCAACCGGGCCGCCGCCCGAAAACTGGGCGACCGCTTTTTGGGTCGCCCGCTGTCTGAACTGCTGCCGGCCGATACAGCCGAACAGCTGATTGTCGGCGCGTTGGAGGGCAGAGGCACCGTTTTTTTTGGGTTGCCGGCCGCCGACGCGCTGTTCGACGTGCAAAGCGGCCTCCTGGGCGGGCAGGTATTTATAACCCTGTACCCCCACGAGCCGGCGGTTGAGACGCCGGGGCATCTCTCCCTGTCGGCCATGTTCTCGCTCGGCGGAGAAATCCGCGCCCCGCTGACACCCATGCTGATGACCGTCAACTTGCTCTCATCCCGCCTGGAGGCTTCGCAGGATGAAAAGAGCCGCAAGTACTTTTCCATTTTGACACAAAATTGCTATCGCCTGCTCAGGCTGTCCAACAACCTGACCGAGTTGCCGCGCTACGCCTCCGGAGGGTTGACGCTGCGTTTCACGGAGCGAAACCTGAGCACCTTTGCACAGGAGGTACTCGATTCGGCCGCGCCGTTTGCCGAGGTACTGGACGTCAAGCTGTACTATGACTGCCCGGACATGTCCATCTGGCTGGCCTTTGACGACCAGGCCGTTGAGCGCATGCTGCTGAATCTGCTGTCAAACGCGCTCAAACACACGCCGAAGCATGGCCGCATCACACTCTCCGTCTCCGCTGACAAAGGATTCGTCACGCTGCGTGTGGCGGACAATGGCGAAGGCATTCCGCCGGATCAGCTGGTTCACCTGTTTCGCGCGCACGCGTCGCACCGACCGGGCGGTCATCCGTTCGGGCTTGGGCTTCCCATGGTGCGCATGATCGCAGAGCTGCACGGCGGCGCTGTCATGCTCGAATCTCGGCAAGGCGTGGGCACTTCGGTCACCGTCTCGCTGCGCCGTACCACCCGCTCATCCGAGTTGGTGCATGAACTGTCGGCGACCTATGATTACGTGGGCGGTTACTCCCACGCAATGGTCGAATTATCAGACAGCATTCCCGGCGGGCACCCGCTGTTTCATCCCACATCATGGACGCCATGATCACTCTTCGACAAAAAATCCGGTATACCGCTTGCGCCGTATAGATTCCGCCCCACGCCACGGATTCTCGGGCCGCACCGGCGGCGTTGCCACCGGCGCCCCGGTTGTCGACCGGTTCGAAACCGCGCGCGTCGGAGGTGTTCGGCCGCCGAGCGCCGCCAACACCGCCAGCCCGACCAGCAAAAGCGTGGGCGCCGGTTTTTGCCCTGCCTCGTCTCTCACCGTTTCGACACCCGGTATTTGCAGGCGAGGACTCACTCGCCCCCACAGTTCGTTAAGCAGCTTGATATCATTTTCATTTTTATTCGCTTCTTCCGACATTAATGACACCCCCGTGATCATTGTATGATTTCAGGGGTGTTTTTGCCTCAAATCTCGTTATTTTTGCATAGAGTTTGGCCAACCACAAATAATGAGACCAGCGTTTGCGCACATTCTTTCTGCCCTGCGGCGCCGGCATCGAGCACACGAAAGATGCTGCAAACAGCGCCGGCTACGCCTCCGCTTCGTGTACGTCCGGGGACTGCCGGCGACAAAATGATTGGCCGGTTGTGGCTTTTTCATGAGAAAAATCCCCTTCCATGTTCCGTTTGACGCTGTGATTGACAAAATGTTCCGACGGTAAATTACACAACATCCATTTTTCTATTGCTAAACTTCAGTTAATCATATAAAATCAGTACAGTAGAGATATGCAAATTTGCCGCGAATGCGGTATGGAGGTATTATTCAATGATTTCAGCCGGTGATTTTCGCAATGGTGTCACATTTGAAATGGACGGTCAGGTGCTTCAAGTCATGGAGTTTCAGCACGTTAAACCGGGAAAGGGCGCGGCCTTTGTGCGCTGCAAGTTGAAAAATGTGATTGGCGGCGGCGTTGTGGAGCGCACCTTCAACCCCAGTGACAAATTTGAAAACGCTTTTGTTGAGCGCCGCGACATGCAATATCTGTATGCTGATGGCGACCTGTACTACTTTATGGACACCGAGACCTTTGAACAGATTCCCATCAACCGCGATGTGCTGGGCGATGGTTTCCAATTTGTCAAGGAGAACATGGAATGCAAAGTGGTGTCGTACAAAGGCAGTGTATTTAATGTCGAGCCGCCTGTCTTTGTCGAGCTGGAGATCACAGAGGCCGAGCCCGGTGTGCGCGGCGATACGGCCAACAACGTCACCAAGCCCGTCACATTGGAAACCGGAGCAACCATTCGTGTGCCCATTTTTATCAACCAGGGCGAGTTTATCCGCATTGACACACGCACAGGCGAGTATATGGAGCGTGCCAAAGGAAACTGACACACGGATCAGGGAAAGGATCAAAATACATGAGCTATCAAAAGAAGGTCGGCTACCTCAAGGGGCTGGCCAAAGGGCTGGCGCTGGACGAAGCCACCAAAGAGGGCGGCGTACTGTTAGCCATAATCGACTTGTTGGAGGACATGGCGGACAAGCTCTCCGATGTGGAGGAGACAAACCGCAAGCTGAAAGATGACGTTGACGATCTCGACGACAAACTCGACGACATGGAAGACGAGATTGATGCGCTGTCGGAGGGCATGGAGCAATTTGTAAAACTGTTGACCGGCGATGCGGACGACGATGACGAAGATTTCAGCTATAACGTTGAATGTCCCAAGTGCGGCAAAGCGTTCACCGTTACCGAGGACATGTTGGAAAAGGGTGGGATCACCTGCCCCACGTGTTCAGAACCGCTGGAAATTGAAACTGAATGCGCCGATCCGCATTGCTGCGGCCACCACGAACACAAATAGGCAGTTATGCAACTGGGCAGGCGGCGGCTTGCCCAGTTGTCTCAATATGTAAAGGAGATTTTTCCCATGAACGCCTTGCAAGAAGACATCGTGCAACTGGCGCGCGAAAAAAACGCGTTGATTCTGGCTCATTTTTATCAAACCATGGACATCCAGGACATAGCGCATGTGGTGGGTGATTCTTTCGAGATGGCGCGCCGCGCGCAGGTCTCGGAGCAGGACTTGATCGTCGTTTGCGGTGTGCGGTTCATGGCCGAGAGCGCCAAACTGCTAAACGCCCAAAAGACCGTACTGCTGCCGGCACCCGATGCGGGCTGTCCCATGGCCGATATGGTGACACCGGAGGATGTGACGGCGTTGCGCAAAAAGCACCCTCACGCCACTTTCATGTGTTATGTCAACTCTTCTGCCGCTGTCAAAGCGCAGTGCGATATCTGCTGCACCTCCTCCTCAGCCGTGCGCATCGCCCAAAACCTGCCCGGAGATGAAATAGTGTTTTTACCCGACCAGAACCTGGGGCAGTATGTGGCGCGCCAGGTGCCCGACAAGCGGTTTATATTTTTCAGCGGATTCTGCCCTGTTCATCACGCTGTTTTGCCGATACATGTGCAGGCGGCGCGGCAGGCGCATCCCGAGGCAAAAGTCATCGTCCATCCGGAATGTCGGCCGGATGTGGTGGACATTGCCGACTTTGTCGGTTCCACTTCCGAGCTGCTTAACTATGTGGAGCGCGACACAGCCAAGTCGTTCATCATCGGCACGGAAATCGGCGTGGTGGAGCGACTCCAGCACCGCGTCCCGGACAAGGAAGTCTTTTTGCTCAAGTCGGGCTTCGTCTGCCCCAACATGAAAAAGACAACTCTGCAAGACATATACGACGCGCTGCAAACTGAGCATGAAGCCATTGAGATCGATCCCAACGTTGCAGACGGCGCCCGCACGACGCTCGAGCGCATGGTGAGGTGCCGGTTATGAGAAAGACTGTATGGCCGCGCGACATGGTCATTGCCGAAACGCTGCACACCGATGTTGTCATTGTGGGCAGTGGTATGGCGGGACTCTACACCGCGCTCAACATGGACGCGCGCCTGACTTGCACAATCGTCACCAAAGAGGGGCTCGACCTAAGCAACTCCTGGCTGGCGCAGGGTGGCATCGCCGCCGCCATCGCGACGGACGATCGTCCTGATATCCACTTGGAGGACACGCTGGTGGCAGGCGCCGGCCTGTGTGACGAAAACGCTGTTCGCGTACTGGTGGAGGAGGCTCCGGAGGCCATTGCCTCACTGGTCAAACTGCAGGTTCCCTTTGACCTGCAGGACTCGGGCGAACTGCAAATTACCCGCGAAGGCGGGCACACACGAAACCGCATTGTCCACGCCGGCGGTGACGCCACCGGCCGCGAGACGGTCAAAGTGCTGGCGACGCTCTCGGTCGGTCGACCGAACATTCGCTTTATGTCGCACGCCTTTTTGGTCGATATTCTGACCAACGGCGGGCGCGCCTGCGGCATCCTCATTTATGACGGCGTCTTCAAGGCCGTGCTGGGTCGCGCCGTCGTGCTTTGCACCGGCGGCATCGGCCAGGTCTATGGCAACCGCACCACAAACCCCTCGGTGTCAACCGGTGAGGGCCTGGCGGCGGCGTTGCGCGCGGGGGCGCAGGCGGAAAATATGGAGTTTATTCAGTTTCACCCCACGGCGCTGTACAGCACTGTCGAGACAGACCGCGCCTTCCTCATTTCCGAGGCAGTGCGCGGCGAGGGCGGGCTGCTCAAAAACGCAGCAGGCGAACGTTTTATGTTGGGGCAACATCCCATGGCCGAGCTGGCGCCGCGCGATATTGTGGCCCGCGCCATTGTCCGCGAGATGGAAAAAACACAGACCCCCTGCGTATTTTTGGATATCACGGACAAGCCCTATGAATTTCTCGCGACACGCTTTCCTACAATCACCGGCCACTGCCTGAGTCTGGGTCTCAACATCTCTCAGTCCATGATTCCCGTGCGCCCCGCCCAGCACTACCTGGTGGGCGGTCTGCGCACCGACTTGCACGCCGAAACCACGTTGCCCGGACTGTATGCCTGCGGTGAGGTCGCGTGCACAGGCGTGCACGGTGCCAACCGCCTGGCCTCCAACTCCATGCTGGAATGTCTTGTCTTTGGCCGCCGCGCTGCGCAACACATCAGCGCGTGCGCCCCCGCCAGATGGGAGGGCCCCTTCTCAATCCCGCCCACAGACGGACTGTTCCATCAGGGACCACCGCCGGACGAAATCCGCCGTCAAGTGGCGCTGATTGCCAATCGCGACGCCGGTGTCATTCGCCACACCGGCGACCTGATTGCCGGACTGGGGCAAATGCAAAGCTTCATCAATGCCATGGATCATCAGAATCTCTATACAACGGCCCATTGGGAGGCCTACGGCATGGCCATGGTGGCCAAGGAAATACTGTCCGCGGCGCTGGCGCGCGAAAAGAGCGTCGGCGCGCATTACAGGGAGGACTAGACATGAACCTTTATGACGACATCCTCATACATGCCCTTCGGGAGGACATCGGCTCAGGTGATCTGACGACCGAGAGCTGCGTGCCGGGCGACCGGCACATCAAAGGCCGCTTTGTGGCCAAGTCGTGCGGTGTACTCTGCGGGCTGGACGTCGTTGGCCGCGTGTTCGCGTTGCTGGACGACAGGATTTCCTTTTCGGCCCACTTCCGCGACGGCGACACGGTGGCTGTCGGTGACATCATCGCCGAGTTGGAAGGCCCCGCCGGGGCCATCCTCACGGGCGAACGCACGGCGCTCAATCTGTTGCAGCATCTGTCCGGTATCGCCACCGCTACGGCCGGGGCCGTCAAGGCCGTGCAAGGCACCAACGTGTCTGTCACCGACACGCGCAAGACCACGCCGGGTCTGCGGGCGCTGGAAAAATACGCAGTGCGCACGGGTGGCGGTCGCAACCACCGTTTCAACCTGTCCGATGGTGTCCTCATCAAGGACAACCACATTGTCGCCGCCGGGGGCATTGAAAAAGCCGTGTCCGCCGCGCGCGCGCGCATCCCCCATACCCTCAAAATTGAAGTGGAGACCTCCTGTCTGGACGAAGTGCGCCAGGCGCTGCGTGCCGGCGCGGACATCATCATGCTCGATAACATGGACGACGCCACCATGTCTGAGGCGGTGCGAGAGGTCGCCGGTCGCGCGTTGACAGAAGCGTCCGGCAATATGGGTACGCGTGACCTGGCCTCCGTGGCCGCCACAGGGGTCGATATCATCTCGATCGGCGCTTTGACACACAGTGTACAGGCGCTCGACATCAGTCTGCGGCTGGAACTGTAACCGCGCCATATGAATTCTCTCCGCAAAAAAAACGCCCCCGATCGGGGGCGTTTCGTTTTTCCATTTATTCGGCGCTGACTTTTTCGCGCACCAGCTTGTATGCCATCACAGCCAGTGCTGCGCCCACGAGCGGGCCGACAATAAACACCCATAGATCGGACAACGCGGCACCGCCGGCAAAAATAGCCGGGCCAATACTGCGGGCGGGGTTGACCGACGTACCGGTCAGAGGGATGCCCACAATGTGGACAAAGGTGAGCGTCAGGCCAATGACAATGCCGGCCACGCTTCCTTTTTTCTCATCTGAAGTGACGCCCAAAATGGTGAACAGGAAGATGAACGTCAGCACGACTTCCACGACGAGCCCACCGACCACGCCGACATTGGCAATGCCGTTGGAACCCAAACCGCCGGTCAGATCCAGTTTGGCCGCTGTGGACAAATACTTGAGAACAGCGGCGCCGGCAATGGCGCCAGCCACCTGCGCGATGACGTAACCGCAAAAATCCTTGGCGCTCAGCTTCTTGTTGAGTAACATGGCAAAGGAAACCGCAGGGTTGATGTGGCAGCCGGAGATATTGCCAATCACATAGGCCATGGCCACAATGGACAGGCCGAAAGCCAGTGCGACAGCCAGGTGGCCGCCCTCTGGCGCGCAACCCAAGAATACGGCGCTGCCGCAGCCCATAAGTACCAACACAGCTGTGCCAATGAATTCTGCCAGGTATTTTTTCATACTTTCCCCTCCAGATTAATCATCCATATAGATACATATGCTATAGTATAACGTTAAGGACAGAACAATGCAACATTTTTCTTTGCGCATTTTGTTTGTTTGTTTTCTGAGCATTGCATTCCGTTCCTTCATTTGTTATATTTACATTACACGTGTACAATTGTATGGGAGAGGGTGTATCATGACCTCCAGAGACCGAATGCTTACCGCGCTGAACCGGGAAAAACCCGACCGTCTGCCTGTGACAATTCACCAGTGGCAGCCCTTTCATCTCAAAAACTATATGCAGAACATGACCGACATTGAGGCCAACGCCTACTGTGGACTTGACGCGTCTATCACCTACTATGAGACGCTTCCTGCGGAAAGCGATACATGGAAAGCAGTAACGACGCACGCCGCCGGCCCCAACTGTGACATCCTGGACACTGTCATTGAGACGCCCGGGGGCACACTCACCTGCCGTCATGGGCGCAACGACATGACCACCTGGGTGATAGACCATCTGATCAAACGCCCGGAGGACATCGAGCTGCTGGCGCGTTACCAGCCGATACCCGTCCTCAACCGCGCGGGCGCCATGGCCGTCTACGACCGGCTGGGCGACAGCGGCATCCTGCGCACCTTTATCTGCGGCGCACAGGGCGGTTGCTGGCAGGACGCCTGCGAGCTGTTTGGCGCCGAATCTCTCATTTTGGCCACGTTTGACGACCCCGACTGGGTGCACGCGTTTATGGAGATTCTGCTGTCGCAAAAAATCCGTTATATAGAAGAAAACCTGCCCGGTCTGCCGTTTGATCTCATCGAGACAGGGGGCGGCGCCGCCAGCAACACACTCATCTCACCCGAGCTGCACGAGGAGTTCTGCCTGCCGTATGACAAGCGCATGCACGCCGTCATTCGCAAGGCCGGGTTTCCGTCGGTCTACCACACGTGCGGCGGCATGTGCAAAATAACACATCTCATTGCGCAAAACGGCTGCGCGGCCTCCGAAACGCTCTCCCCCACAGGTGTGGGCGGAGACATTGGAGACGATGCGGCCGCCCGACAGGTGTACCGTGACCTGTCCCCCCATGTGGCGCTGATTGGCGGCATGGACCAGTTTCATCTTCTCGAGCAGGGAACTCACGAACAGATTGCCCGGGAGGTTCACCGTCTGTACGACATTTTTGGGCAAAACGGCGGCTATATCCTCAGCGCAAGCGACCATTTCTTCAACGCCCCGCCCGAGAATCTCAAAGCCTTTGCCGATGCCGCGCGCGACTGCGTGTAACGTCGTCTGACACATTACGATTGGAGGGTTTTCCATGTTGCAAGCGCATATGGTTTGTCATACACACTGGGACAGAGAATGGTACAAAACCCGCATGGAGTTTCGCCCCCAGCTTGTCAGGCTGGTTGACAACCTGCTGGATGTCCTTGAGACTTCGCCTGACTTTACGTCTTTTATGCTTGACGGTCAGACCATCGCGCTGGAGGATTACCTGGAGGTCAGGCCCTATCACCGGGATCGACTGGCGTCCGCTGTGCGCGCCGGCCGACTGTTCATAGGGCCGTGGTACATCTTGCCCGACGAGCAGCTTGTGTCCGGCGAATCGCACATTCGCAACTTTCTCATCGGACGCCAGGTGGCCTCCGCTTTTGGTGAGCCCATGCATGTCGGCTATCTGCCCGACTCCTTTGGTCATCCGGAGCAGATGCCGCAGATTTTGGCCGGTCTCGGCATGGACACCGCGCTGTTTTGGCGCGGCGCCTCCCACGAAATGGAAAAGACGGAGTTTTTCTGGGTGGCCCCGGACGGTTATTCCACCGTGCTCTGCATCCACATGGCGCACGGTTATGGAACGGCAGCCGGGCTTCGCTCGCCAAGCGACGATACATTGCGGCGCCTGCGCACGATGATCGGCGCACTGCATGAAAAAAGCAGCGTCGACTCCGTCCTGCTGATGAACGGATCGGATCACATTTTGCCCGAACCCTGCGTCCCCGCTGTTGTGGAAGCCTTCAACCGGAGTCAGGACGACTGTCGGCTGCTTTTGTCAACCATACCGGACTTTGTGCGTTCTGTGCGGGCCTCACTGCCGGACGGCTGCAAGACATTTTCCGGTCAGTTTTGCTACGGCGACCGTTCCCTGCTGCTTGGGGGAACGCTGTCCACCCGCATGCCGCTTAAAATGAAAAACTTCAGGGTGCAATCGACGATGGAACGCGTATTGGAGCCGTTGATCTGTCTGGAAAAAATGAACGGAGGCGTGTTCGACTTCAGTGGGTACCAGACGCTGCTTTGGAAATACATTTTGAGAAACCACGCTCACGACAGCATCTGCGGGTGTAGTATCGACGCAGTGCATGAGGAAATGGAAACCCGTTTCGGCTGCCTGGAGCAATTGCAGCGTCAGCTGTTGCTCGACACTTGGACACGCATGCAGTGTCCGGCCCCCTCCGATGCCGACGCCGAACTCCTGTTGTTTGAGCCGACACAGGATCGCCTGCCCTGCTATTGGGAGTGTGACGTGGACTTTGATACCCGGCTGCTGTCGTCGGTGGACTTTTCCACCTCCACCATCGTCGGCCATGATGCCACATTGCCGCCCGCGCCGGAAGGCATTGCGATCAAAGATGAAAACGACCGCGACATCCCGGCGGTGCTGCTGTCGGTATCGACTGGAGAGACCACACGGTATGACGATTTTGACCTGCCGCGCGTCTACCGGTCAACCCGCGCGCGCATCGGGCTCTATTTGCCCGGTTTTGATTATGGTGTGCATGTGCTGCGGCTGTCGCGCACTGCGGCGGCGCAGTTACCGGTCGCTGAAAAGCCGTCTTGCATTGAAAACGAATTCTACCATATCTCCTATCGGGCGGGTGACGCTGGGCTGACGGTCACCGACAAGAAGTCCGGCCGGACACATGAGGGCGTACATGCCTTTGTAGACATGGGGGACGCCGGCGACGAATACACCTATTCCTGGCCGACGCATGACAGCGTCTTTGGACTAGATCTTAAGGAGGCTCCGCAGGTTACGGTCACCCACGCCCCCGGTGGTTTTTCCGCCACGCTGACATGGAAAGGCGCTCTGCTGCTGCCACGCTCGCTGGCTGACGACCGCCTTGCACGCCGTGTGGAAACGGTTTCTTGCCCCTTCATCACCACAGTTACGCTGACAAAAGACGTCGATCGTGTGGATTTTGACACCTGCTTTGACAACAGGGTGCAAGATCATCGCCTGCAAGTGTCGTTTCCGGTCGGGACGACATGTGTACACTCGTCCGGTTCGTCCGCTTTTTCCGTGACGGAGCACCCGGTGACGCGTCCTGTGCCCGACAGCTGGGAGGAGTATCCTCTCCCTTCAGCGCTGACACACGGCTTTGTTGACGCGGGCGACGGCGCATACGGGCTGTCGCTGGCATCATGTGGGATGACCGAATATGAGGTGCAAAACCACGACGGGCAAAGTCACATTGCCCTCACGCTGCTGCGTTGTGTTGGTTGGCTCTCGCGTGACGATCTCAACACCCGTCACGGCAACGGTGGCTGGAGCCTTCCCACCCCCGGCGGGCAGTGCCCGGGCGTTCACCATTTTTCCTATTCCGTCACCTACCACACAGGCAGCTGGCGGCAGGCGGACACATACGCGCAGGCGGAGCGCAGGCTTCATCCGGTGCGGCTGCACCAGCTGACCGGCACCCTTTCCTCCCCGCAAAATCCCCTCGCCTTTGTGTCTCAGTTGCCTCCGCTGGTGCGGCTGTCGGCCTGCAAACCGTCGGAAACCGGCCGGAGCATTGTTGTGCGCCTGTATAGCCTGGCGGATGAAGAGACACAGTTGCGTCTGCCCTTGCCGTCATGTGTGACGGAGGCCCATCGTGTGTCTCTGCGCGAAGAGCGGCTGGAACGCCTTGTTGCCGCAGACCGACAGTTGGCGGTAACCGTGGGCGCGCGTGAGATTGTGAGTGTCGAACTGGTTTTGAGGGCTGTCAAAGACAAAGCCATTTGAGCCTTATCTGCCGACAAAAAAGCACGAGGGGACATCCCCCTCGTGCTTTTTGGGTTCTAACCAAAAATCAGGCAACCGTGTCGTCGGCCGACACGTACCGATTCCGATCCACGCTCTTTTCATGGGCACACGCGTCAATATAGACGTCAATCACATGTTGCGCTGTCTCTCGCGCGTTGAGGCTCATCTTGTCAGCGAAGCTGCCGGCCAGCTGTGCCTGCGAATGGGGGCCCACCAACAGTAGCGTGCCGTCTGGCTGCGCATAGGCAACAAACAGATAAGATTTCCCCGCCTCAGGCAATTCGTCGCCCTCAAACAGTACGATGGCAGAGTGATCCTGCTCCACACCACCGGATTTGTAAAGGGCAATCTCCTCATCGGTTCTCAGGCTGCCTTTAATGTTCTGGGTGACCTTCACCGCATACCGTGTGTAAGGTCGACCCATCTGCTGGGTGCCCTCGTCGGTCTCAACATCAACCATATGGCGATAGACCGTATCCTCTTTCCGGAGAACATCGGCGGCAAAGACATAGTCGGCATCTCCCACCACCTGATAGACATCTGTTATGTCAATCGAAAAACAGGCGGGCTGATAGAATGTCGGTGGATCGACGGCGGATTCGGCGTGACCTGCCCCGACGACCATGTACACACTGCCGATAAAAATGATACACAACAGCGCAATTAACGTCGCCGGCAACATATTTCTCTTTTTTTCTTCCATCTTCATCCACCTCCTAAAACTCGTAGTATAGGTCGTAGGCCATGTCGTAGTTGTATTTGTCAACGGCATCCAATGCTGTGACGCTTGCAGGCACTTTTGCCATGCACGTCTCACCAATGTTGTGGTCAAGCCCCAATACATGCCCGAGCATGTGCATCGCGGCGCTCAGTATCGCGGGTTCCTCCTTGCCCTCCATATAGGCCCCGTTGAGCCAAAGGACGCCGCTCGGCGACACCGCGCCGACGGGCCCGCCCACCTCATACATGTCGCCGACGAACACTTCTGCCGCCTGCGCGCTTTCCGCCCTTTGGATGACATTTGGCCGGTAATCATTAAACACGTTCGCCGCCATCTGGAACGCCTGGCCGGCAATGCCGTCGCCCGTCCAAATCAGCAGCTTGTCCTCATTGACAAAGTTCCAACTCAATTGAGAGACAGATACCCAATTGGCGAAATAAATGGTGTCCATCGTCGGCACAACAAACCCGTCGCCCAGTCTCTCCCCTTGCCCGGCCGGGGCCGTGTACCAACCCAGGAACATCTGCTGTTTCTCGGCCTCGGAAGCCCTCTTCGGGAGCGGCAGACTCTGGTAAATCGTTCCCACCGTTCTCATCTCTTCGGGCATGTCCGTACGTCCGTCGCCGGTGTTCCATGTCAAGGTAACCAGCGGCGCGTCGCTCCATTTGGCGTAATAGATGGTGTTCTCGGTGGGCACCGGGGACTCCTCCGAGATAAACATTCCGGCACCGTTTTTCTCAGTGAACCATCCGCCGAAGGGATATCCGGCTTTCGACGGCACCGGCAAAACGCCAAAATCTGTCTCAGGTGTTTTCTGCATCACAGGGAAAGACAGAACGCCGCCGTCGGCATCAAAGGTGATCACCACTTCGGCGGGCACCCATCTGGCAAAATAGTTCACATCCCTTTCGGGCACCGGGTCGCCCTTAGCGATCGGCATACCCCGCCCATTTTTTTCGGTGTACCAGCCCTTAAATAGGAAACCCTCTCTGCTCACCTGGGGCAATTCCGTAAACACCGCCGAGGCCACCGCTTGCGTGGGCGTCGGCGTGGTGTCGCCACCGTCAGAGTCCCAAGTCACCGTGATCTTTTGTTGCCCGACGCCGACCGACAACCGATAGCCCTCCGTCTCGGAATATCCGCCGGATGACGACACTTCAACAAAATATGTGCCCGGCTTGAGCGTCTCTGAAATCTGTCTCGTATTGTCTGTCTTTTCCGATCTGGCGACGACGTCGCCGTTTCCATCCCGCAACGTCAAATTGTACTGGCAGCGGGCCGGTATGTTCCTGAGCAAAATGACAACCAGTTCCTCTGTGGGGACAATCATGCGGAAGAAATCCTTGTCGTTAATCGAAGAGATGGTACCCGTAGCAGTCCAGTCATTTGTGCCGCGGGTCGTCGCGCTGGAAATACTGTCGTTCGGCTCCCAAATATCCGTCTCCACCTTCTTCCAGGAGGCGTAATATATCGTGTCCACGTCCGGAACAACAGAGGACTCTCTCAGCAGCAGCCCTCTCGCACCCTGTGACAGCCATCCGTCAAATCGATATCCGTCGCGCGTGGGCTGCGGCAGCTTCCCAAACACACTCCTGGGTGTTTTTTGTTCGCTCTTTTTCTCCGGGGAACCGCCCTCGGCGCTCCAGGTGACAGTCACAAAATTTGTTTTTTCCCAGGCCGCATAATAGATGGCGCTCTGCGTGGGCACCGTCGTTTTTTCCGTAATGGCTTCTTCGCTCTTGGCATCCTCGCTGGGATACCACCCGGTAAACCGATAGCCGCTGCGCGTAGGTACGGGCAATTTCCCCATGGGGGTATTAGGCAATTTATTCTCCTGCAAGGGATCGACTTTGCCTTGCATGGGATTGTAGGTAATCTTCACCGTCCAATTGGCATAATAGGTGGCGTCAAGCTGCGGGAAAACCGAAGGCTTGTCGCCCAGCTTAACACCGCCGCCGTTTTTCTCAGTATACCACCCGCCGAAGGGAAACCCCTCACGCTTAGGTATCGGCAGCGCACTCATATTTTGACCCGGTGCGCCCGACATAGTGGCCGGCGACACAGTTCCGCCGTCGGCGTCAAATGTGACGGTAACGCGCGAGGGCGCATCCTTCCAATATGCATACAACGTACACCCCAACTGCGGTACAATGGAGGCGGCCGTGATGCTCGTGCCCGCAGCGTTCTTGGCCGTATACCAGCCTCCGAACACCTTTCCGGTTTTTGCAGGCACAGGCAGAGCCCCAAAGGCCACGCCCGGCGTCAAAAGCAGGCTGGCCGGTGCGCCTGTGCCGCCGTCGGCATCCAGGGTCACCAGGATCGCGTTGGTGCCGCCGTCCTTCCAGTAGGCATACAGTGTGCCACCCTGTGCCGGCACAATGGAGCTGGCAACAACGCTGGTACCCAATCCGTTTTTCGCCGTATACCAACCCATGAAGGTTTTCCCGCTCGTAAGAGGGACAGGGAGAACGCCGTAGACCTCACCGGCCGTCAGCGACAAGCTGGCGGGCGACACGGTGCCCCCGTCGGCGTCAAGTAGCACTGTCACCGAACCGCGGGCGGAGATGTCCTTCCAATAGGCATATATTGTCGTACCGGTCTGCGGCACAATGGAACTGGCGATGATGCTTGTCCCCGCGCCGTTTCTGGCCGAATACCAACCGGCAAAGGTCTTCCCGCTTCGAATGGGTATGGGCAAACCCCCGTAGGTGTCACCGGCCGTCAGCGACAAGCTGGCGGGCTGCACCGTACCCCCGTCGGCATTGAGCGTCACCGTCACAATGCGCGCGGCGGCGCTCCAGTTCGCATACAGTGTCGTGCCGGTCTCAGGCACAATGGAGCTGGCCGTTATGCTTGTCCCTACCCCATTTCTGGCTGTGTACCAGCCGGAGAAAACCTGACCGCTCTTCGTCGCCATAGGCAGCGTTCCAAATGTGTTGCCAGCCGTCAGCGACAGCGTTCCGGGCGACACTGCGCCCCCATCGGCATCCAGTTTGATGGAAACAATGACATTTCGAATCCATTTCGCGTAATAGCAGAGTGTGGTCGAGGACACAATCGAACTGCCGGAGATGAGGGTGCCCCCGCCGTTAAGGGCTGTATACCAGCCGTCAAACACATATCCGGTACGCGTGGGCGTGGGCAGCGTTCCAAAAGGCTGACCCGACACCTTCTCTTCCGTGAGCGGATTGACGACGCCGCCCGAGGCCATCCAGATGATGGTGACCGTTCTGACCTGTGTCCACTTGGCATAGTAAGTGACGCTTGTGCCCGGCGCCTTGGTGGCCGACGAAATCTGTGTGCCCGCGCCGCTTCTGGCCGTATACCAGCCCCCGAACTCGTATCCGCTTCTCGTGGCCACCGGCAACGCGCCCAGCTCTTTGCCGGCTTCGACCTCCTGCGCTGTCGGAGAACATACGCCCCTGTCGGCGTTCCATGTCACGGTGATCTTTTTGGCGGGCGTGAGGATCTCTTTGACAGCCACTTGGAGTGTATAGTAGTCCTTGGACGCGCCCGACGCGGAGAGCACCATGAGTATATACTTCCCGGGCTCCAAATCGACCGTTATCCGCTCGGCGGTTGTCCCTTGCGACGATGACTGCCGTGTGACAATGCCGTTTGACCCCAGCAGATACAAGTCGAAGTTGCAGCCGGACGGGATGCCGGTGAGCTGCGCGTCAATGTTGGCTTTTGTGGTGAGGGTAAATTGGTAATTGTCGCGATCCGTTGCGACGTGAATATTGGCGTCGCTGATGACCGTCGGCACCGAAATGCTGGAGGCCCTGTCATAGGTTTCGTTGGGCTCGTACCGGTCAATCCTCTCATTGACCCAGTAGGCATAAAACGTCGTATCGACAGTCGGCAGGCTATCGCTTTTCGAAACAGCCCTGCCCACGCCGTTTTTACCGGGAAACCAACCGCTGAACTCATACCCCGCCCTGTACGGAATCGGCAGGTAGAGGTATGACCCACCGGGATAATATGTGCTCTGCTGCGGTGTCACAGTGCCACCCTGCGCGTCCCACGTGACGGTGACATTGGCGACCGAGGTCGTGAGTGACAGCTGGTATTTGGTTGTTTGCAGCGACCCCCACATGCTGACCGACAAGTAGTAGGTTCCGGCTTCCAATGTGGTCTCCACTCTTTCAACGAGGCCAAGCTGCCTGGATGACTGCTTTATCACGATCCCGTTTTCATTGAGGAGCGTAAACTTGATGGTACAACCGTCGATGAAATTGTTGACTTCAGCCACAATGGAGGCTTTTGCCGACAGCGTAAACTTATAAAAGTCAATGTCGTCAAAATTGTGGATACTCACATCATTTATCACTGTTGACGGACTGATAGCGGTGGCCTGTGCCGTCGAGTTGTTGGGTTCGAATCGATCTGCGGCCAGCTCCACCTGCCCGGGATTGGTTCCGCCGGGCAACAGTGTATCGGGGACAAGCCAGTCGTCTCCTCCTCCTCCGTATCCGTTCGAAACGGGCAACAAATAGACCGCAAATACCAGTGAGAACACTACGGCCAACAGGCGCCTTCGCTTAGGGTGTTTCCTCATGGTTTTCAACCCCTTCTCCAAATCAACTTCTTCTATCTATAACAACTGCCGGTGCGGCCCCTCCCAGCGAATCCGCCCGATGCTTTCTTCTCTTCATGCCAACGTCCGGCCATATGTGACAAATTGGGCAAACATTTCCGCGCAAAACAGACAATATGACCTATTGACTCAGAATCATTATATTTTCGCATACTGTTTCTGTCAACTGTTATGTGGCATAATATCTCATTTTTGTGTAAAATATCTATTCTATTTTTGCGCTGCGTCCGTCCTTTCGCCAGCGGATTTGGCTGGTGCGTTGACTGCGGCTCATGTCAGTCGAAGAGCGTTCCGATCAGTTGTTCATAGGCGTCCCGCGTATACAGGGCGTTGAGCACGTCCAGCAATCCGTTTGTCGTCAGCCGCTCGGGCAGATCCAGCGCCCGCAGCAGCCGCAACCGCCGGTCGGCACTGCCGTCTGTTCCGCACAGGCTGTCGTGCATCAGGTCGCTTTTTGTGAGGGCTTCGGCGCGACCTGCGCTCCCCTCGTCCTCAAATGTGGCGCCTGCCCGGCGCAGTGCGTCCAGAATGATCTCGGGCGACATGCCCTCCACACCCAGTTTTCCCTCCCTGCCAGGCGTTGTCTTGCGCCGTTCCTTGCCGACGCGGTCCGGGATATACGCGTGCTTGACGCCGCTGGCTGGCAGCATGCCCTTGAGATGCCCGCGAATGAGAAATCCGGCGCCGTCGCCGTCGGTCAGGATGATAAGTCCATGTTCGAGCGCCAGCCGCCGGAGCAGTTTCTTTTTCTGATTGTCTTTGAACACACCAAACCCGTCCGTGGTGATCACCATGGCCTCAACCACCTGCAACAGTGTGTTTTTGTCGTAACGGCCCTCGACGACGATAACTTCACGCACACGCGGCCTCATTGGGCCTCCTCCGCCAGGCAGGCGATGAGCCATTCGATCTGTCGGCTTCTGTCGCCCCGTCCGGCCGCCGTTTTCAGCGATAAATCCACCTGCGCGGACAACGACACCGCCCGGCGGCACCAGGCCAGCGACCGGCCCCGCGCCGCGTGCATCAGCCGTTCCGCCGGGTAGGTGGAGCGGAAACCCATCACTTGCATAACGGCCCGCGCGTCCTTCCCCGCCGCGCGGGCGGCCCGCGCGGCATACAAACCGCGCAAACTGCGTCCCAACGCGGCCATCAGGGCCACAGGTTCTTCCCGCATTTCGCGCAGCGTCAGCAGCACACACATGGCCTGCTCCCATCGTCGCTCGGCAATGGCGTCGGTCATTTGATAGGCCACCGCATCGAGAACAGGGGTAACCACCGCGTCAATATCCTCCTTAGTGACCTCCGTTTTTGGCGCGTAAGCAGCCAATTTGTCAATTTCCGACTTGAGTCCGGACATTAAATCGCCACACTGGAAGATGAGGTATTCGCACAACGGCCGGTCAATGCGTTTTCCCTGTGCCGAAAAGTGCCGCGTCATCCACGGGATGAGATCGTGCGTCTGTTGCGGCGCAAACTCCACAAGACACCCCACCTTGGCAATCTGAGCGTACATTTTTGTGCGCGCGTCGGCCTTATAAGGAATGGTGTCATACACAAATACGAGGCAAACTTTCTCCGGCAGATCGCCCAGCAGGCGCTCCAGCGCCGGCTTAAGGCTTTCGCCAGGCTTAAAAACATCCACATCACGCACCACGACCAGCTTGCGCTCCGCAAAGGCCGGCAACCCTTCAACAGCCTCAGTCAGCCGGTCGGCCGTCAGCCCGCGCGCCTCAAGATATTCGTAGTTGAATCCCTCAAGATCTTGCGGCACAATAGATTGCTTCATCTGCGCCAGGTAGTACTGCCGCAAATAGCTCTCCTGACCGTAAAACACATATAGCCGTTCCAACCGGCCTTCCTTGAGCGCTTGTTTGAGCGCGATGAGTCCCGTATCTTTTGCTTTCATTTTGTCTCATCCGTTCCGCCATTCGGCGTCATACTGTACGATTTGGGCGCTTGATGCTTTTATCCGCCCACAACAATGCGCACCCGACCATTCTCATCTGTGCGAAATACATTCACACCGTGTGCATCCAGTCGATCCAGCGTCTCTAGGCTTGGGTGCCCATAGCGATTTTGCCCAACCGATATGACCGACACCTCCGGTGTCAGCGCCGTTAACAGGCCGTTGGAGGTGGCCAATTTGGATCCATGATGCCCCGCCAGCAGCACTTCGATGTCGGGCAAATTCTCCCGCCGCAGCAGCGCGCGCTCCATGGCGCCACTCATGTCGCCGGTCAGCAAGAAGTCAAAATCGCCCGTCTCCGCCAACATGGCCATGGACATCTCGTTTTCCTCTGTCAGTCCCAGCGGCGGATAGAGCGTCAGCGTGGCCGTCCCCATGGGCCAGAGTGTCGTTTTATCAATCTCAGTAATGGGAATTCCATGCTGCCGCGCAGTATCCAGGATCACTCCGCGCAGATCGGAGCCCTCACTGTCTACCGCGGGTACCGCCACATGCGCCACATCGATCATGTCCATCAGGGACAGTACGCCTCCGGCGTGATCCGTGTGGCAATGTGTCAGCGCCAACAGGTCAATCCGCGTGCGGCCCACGCTTTTAAGCATATCGGTCACCTGCCGGGAGACCTCCGGCCCCGAACCGCCGCAGTCCAACAGGGCCGTTTGCGTTGGGGTAAACAGCAGGACAGCCTGCCCCTGCCCAACGTCGAGAATCTCGATGCGCAGCGGCTCAGGCTGCACACAGGAGAGCGCCACAGCCATCACAAGTGTGGTGGTTGTCACGCCCAGCGAAACCAACGCGCGGTGCCTCTCCCCCTCTGCCCGCGGCCACAGGATATACAGCCAAAGCGTGGCGTAGGCCAGGACGCCCCAAAAGAGAAAGTAGGGGCTGGTCATCCGGAGCGAGGCAAAAGGTATCTTTGCCAACGTTACAACAAGGCCCTCGAACGAAACCAACAGAGGACTCAACAGGAATCCCAGAACTGTGGCTGCCAGCGGCCATAGCAGGGAAATGGCAGCCACGGCTAGACTGCCCAAAAAGCAGACCGACACCAACCAGAGCGTCAACAAATTGGCCAGCGGCGATATGAGGCTCCATGTGCCAAAGTGCGCCGCAACCAGCGGCTGCGAAAACACAATCACGGACAGCGATGCCGCCACCGTGCCAGTGATGTACCGGTTTAACACGGTCGGCAGCTTTTTCGGCAGCAGATTTCGCAGCGCGGAGGCAAACCGATTGCCAAACAGGATCAGACCCAGCGCGGAGGCAAAGGAGAGCTGCAGTCCGATGTCCCCGACCGCGTGCGGATTCAGCGCGACAATGCCAAGCAGCGCCAGCGACAGCGCCGAAAGTCCGTCCGCCTCTCTGCCCAGGACATAGGACATTAGCAGGCAGCCCTGCATGACAGCGGCGCGCACCGCCGAGGCGGGAAAGCCAGCCATGGCGACAAACAGCAGCACAACCGGCAAAGCCACCCAGAACGCGCGCCGCCGGTTGCCCACGAGCAGCAAGATCAAACCCACCAGAAAAGACACATGCAGTCCGGACACAGCAACGGTGTGCGCCGTTCCGGTGTCACTCATTGCCTCCCGAAAAGCATGGGTCAAGCCGGACTTCTCGCCTGTGAGAAGCGCTCCTGCCAGTACCGCTTGCCTGTCCGGCAGGGCGCCCGACAACCCTGTCCGCACCGTATGCGCCCAGTGCGCCGGCCAATACGGCAGGGCCGTGAACGCCGGTCGCGTCCGTGCCGGCGCTTTCACACGACTCACCCGCATGGTGACGCCGCGCGTGCGGTCGTAGGACAGCGCATCGCCGGTCGTCCCCGGTGCGGGCGCCGTGCAGAGACCCGTAAAGGACAGCGCATCGCCCGGCTGAATGTCAAGCGTCTCGTCGAAGAAGATGATCGCGCGGGCGTGCGCACCGTCCGGCAGCGTCACCCGCGCTGTGATTTTGACGCCGTACGGCGTTGCCACCGCGAAGCTCTCCGCCTGCGCTTGCAGCGCCGCCGTCTCGTTGTCCCAAGAAACGGACGGCGCTGTATACAGGGCGTCGTATCCCAGGCGCCAAGCAAATCCCGCCGCCAATGCCAAACAGACAAGGGCGGCGGTATGAGGTATCTTTTTGTTGTTTGTAGCATATGCCACTGACAGGGCAATCAGTCCGGCGGCCACCCCCACAAGCGCGGCCGCCAGGTACGCCGACGGCGGCAGCAGATACCGCGCCAGCGTCAGCGCGCCCGCAAATGAGAATGCCGCCGCGCACAACGGACGTTTCGTCATCGGTTCACAATCAGCCTGGCGGCCAGGCCAACGCGCGGCCCGCCAATACGTGGAAGTGAAGGTGTGGCACCGATTGGCCCGCCAGCTCGCCCACATTGCTCACAATACGGAAACCCGCGTCCAGCGCAAGTTCTTTGGCCAACCGGGCGATGACCGAGAAGATACGCCCGAGCAGTTCGGCGTGCTCGGCGCCGAGCGCCGCCGCCGAAGGAATATGTTGCTTGGGAATGACCAAAATGTGTGTGGGCGCCGCAGGTGAGATGTCGTAAAAGGCAGTCACCCATTCGTCTTCATACGCCTTGGTGGCGGGGATGTCCCCGGCCGCGATACGGCAAAAGATGCAGTCCATGATAACGCCCCCCTCAAAGACAGATAGGCGGCGCAGGGGCCGCCATATCGTATTTCTCAGTGTTAGCACATGCGCTGCGGCGTGTTTTGTCTCAGGCCGGCTTGACCGCGCGGTCGACCAGTTCATCCACCAGCGCCAGCGCGTCGTCCACCTTCAATATATCCCGCCCGCCGCCCATGGCGCTTTCGGGACGACCGCCGCCGGAGCCGCCTGTCGTTTTGCAGACCTCTTTGATGATATCGCCGGCGCGCACCCCGCGTGACACTGCGTTGGCCCCGCAAACCGCCAGGAAGGTAATTTTCTCCTCGGCCGTGGCGCACAGAACCGCCACAATATTGGGCTCTTTGTCACGCAAGAAGTCGCCCATTTGGCGCAGCGTTTCGATATTGGTGTTCTCCCGGAGCGCCGTGAACACCTTAAGGCCCTTGAGCTCACGCGCCGAAACCAGGAAGCGGCCAACATCGTCTTGCAGAGAGCCGGCCCGCAGCTTTTCCAGCTCGCGCTGCATGGTGCGCAGTTCAGACACAACTTGCTCGGTTTTGCGCACCAGCTCATGCGGACGGCTCTTCAGCTGCGCCGCCAGCTCGGAAATCAGCCCCGACATCACGTGGGCGTCCTCGAGTACCAGCAGGCCGGTGTGCGCCTCGATGCGCCGCACGCCCGCGGCCACGGACGACTCTGCTCTCAGCGAGAAGGACCCCACGCCGGCCGAATTGGTCAGGTGTGTGCCTCCGCAAAGCTCCACAGACAGATCGCCCATCTGGACAACACGAACCAAGTCCCCATATTTTTCTCCGAAGAGTGCCATCGCGCCCAAAGCTTTGGCGTCCTCCATGGACATCTCGCGCACGGTGATCGGGGTAGTGGTGAGCGCCATGCGGTTGACGCGCGCCTCAATGTCGTTGAGCTGTTCGGGCGTCACCGCAGCGTAATGGGTAAAGTCAAACCGCAGCCGATCCGGTTCCACCAGAGAGCCGGCCTGTTCAACATGTTCTCCCAGCACCTGGCGCAGTGCGCTGTGCAGCATATGGGTGGCCGAATGCGCGCGCTGAATGGCGCTCCGCCGTGCCTCGTCGACTTCGGCGCGAACCGTTTCGCCTTTTGTCAGTTCTCCCGAAATGACCTCGCCGATGTGCAACACTTTTCCGTCCTTGGTACGGCGCACATCATTGACCGAAAAAATAGCATTGTCGGAGACCAGCCGGCCTATGTCGGCCACTTGTCCGCCGCTTTCGGCGTAAAACGGCGTTTCATCGAGCACGACGCTCACCGTCTCCCCTTCGGAGGCGCGCTCCTGGAGCCCCTCCTCAACGGCAATGACCAGCACCGTGCCCTGCCCTGCCGTCTTGTCGTAGCCCGTAAAAACCGTCTTACTGTCACGGTCCAGTCCAAGTTCGAGAGACGTCCAGCCAAAGTCGCCCATGGCGGCGCGGGCGGAACGCGCCCGGGTGCGCTGCTCGCTCATGAGTCTGTCAAAGGTCGGCCTGTCGAGCGTCAGACCTTCCTCTTGTAAAATTTCCAGCGTGAGGTCAATGGGAAACCCAAATGTGTCATAGAGCTTAAAGCTGTGCTCACCCGGCATCTCCGTCAGACCCAGCGCGCGCAGGTCGCCAATGGCCTCGCGCAAAAGACCCAAACCGGCATCAATCGTCTTTTCAAACCGCTCTTCTTCCATGCGGATCACGCGGCCAATGTGCTCAGCTTTTTCATACAGCGCGGGATATGCCTGCCCGCTGTTTTCAATCACCGTCCGGCAGACTTCAAACAGAAACGGGCGCTTCAATCCGAGCAATCTCCCGTGACGCGCGGCGCGGCGCAGCAGTCGGCGCAGCACATAACCTCTGCCCTCGTTGGAGGGCAGCACGCCGTCGCAGACCATCATGGTTGTCGAACGGATGTGGTCGGTGATGATGCGCAGGGAAATGTCACTCTTTTCGTCGCGGTGATACGGCACGCCGGTAATCTCCGAAATATGCGCCCGAATGCGCTGTATGGTGTCGACCTCAAACAGGTTGTCCACCCCCTGCATGATGCAGGCCAGCCGCTCCAAGCCCATGCCCGTGTCAATGTTTTTCTGGGCCAGCGGCGTATAGTTGCCCTGACCGTCGTTGTTAAACTGCGTGAACACCAGGTTCCAAAACTCCACGTAACGATCGCAGTCACAGCCGACTTTGCAGTTGGGGCTGCCGCAGCCGTTTTCCTCTCCACGGTCAAAATAGATCTCGGAGCAAGGGCCGCAGGGCCCGGCGCCAATCTCCCAGAAGTTGTCCGCCTTACCGAGCCTCACCATGTGAGACGGGTCGATACCGACTTCTTTTGTCCAAATGTCAAACGCCTCGTCGTCGTCTAGATACACGGATATATGCAGCTTTTCCGGCGGCATTTCCATCACCTGCGTGCAAAACTCCCACGCCCACCGGGCCGCCTCCCGTTTGAAGTAGTCCCCGAATGAAAAGTTGCCCAGCATTTCAAAAAATGTGCCGTGGCGCGACGTCTGGCCCACCCGCTCAATATCGGGCGTACGGATGCACTTCTGGCAGGTGGTGACGCGCACGCGCGGCGGTGTGACCTCCCCCGAAAAGTAGGGCTTGAGCGGCGCCATGCCCGAATTGATCAGCAACAGAGACGCGTCGCCCTGCGGCACCAGCGGGAAGCTGGGCAGCCTCAGGTGATCTTTGCTCTCAAAAAAGGACAGGAATTTTTCTCTAATTTCATTGAGTCCCATCGATTGCATATGGTTCTCCCTCCTCATCGGCTGGCGGAAAAAAATGAGTCCTCAGCCATTTGCTTTGGCCGCCTTGGCCTCTTGTACCACCTTGTCGTGCTCGGCTTTTGTCTTAGAGAACTGGTGCTTGCCCTCTTTGTTGACCGCGTAGAAGTAATAGCCGGTGTCGTCCGGATCCACCGCCGCCATCAGCGACGATTTTCCGGGCGAGCAGATCGGCCCGGGCGGCAGTCCTTCGTACAGATATGTGTTGTACGGGCTGTCGATATCCATATCTTCACTGGAAAGCGCCGTTTTGTGCGCGGGCAGCGCGTATAAAATGGTCGCGTCAATTTGCAGGTAGGGGAATTTGTCGCTACGCAACCGGTTGTGAATGACCGAAGAAATCGTCGGCGCCTCTTCGGCGTTGGCCGCTTCTCGCTCAATCATGGAGGCCAGTGTCACCACCTCATGGATGCTCATCTCCATGGCCTCGGCCTGCTGGCGCATGTCGGCGGTCAGCTTGCGGTCAAAGATGGCCAGCATTTTGCTGATGACGTCCACCGGGTTCTCATTGACATAAAACTCGTAGGTGTCGGGGAACAGATACCCTTCCAGGCGGTTGTCTGTTTTGGGCAACTCTTTCAAATAGCTGTAACTAAACTCGTGTTCACGGGCGACTGTCCACAGGTCTTTGGTCGTGCACACCCTGTTTTCTTCCAGCCTGGCAAAGATCTCTTTAAGCGTGAACCCTTCCGGAATGGTCACTTTGACAATGGCGCGGTATTGGGAGTTCTTCTTCATCGCGCCCACAATGGCCATATAGTCCAAATTGGTCTCGAGCACATAGGCGCCGGGCACAATTTTTTCTTCGGCTTTGGATACATTGGCGTACAGTTTAAACAGCCAGGGATACTGTATTACGCCTTTTGCCTTCAGCGTGTCCGTGATGTCGGCAATGGACTCTCCCTCTTTGATTTCAATGTTAACCTGGCCGGGCTGCTTGGACAGACCGAGCACCTCATTGGCGGCCATCCAAATGCCTCCGGCCAACAGGGCGGAAAGCCCAATGACAAAAAAGAAGTACAACACGCCGGACAGGCACCCCGTATGGGCTCTTTTTTTGGCCTGCGCGGGCGGTCTTTTCTGTGGGGGACGTTGCCCTCCCGAGGAGGGTCGGGGGTTTTGATTCCCCTGATGCTGGGACATGGACTCAACTCCTTAATACGTAGATATCATCAAAATGCTACATTTTGCTTATTATCACTGTAACACCCACTGTCCTGCCGTCATAATATGAATCAGACATTAACAAGTGAGGTGAACCCCATGTGCTTTAAAGAATTGTTCGATAACGATTGCTTGATTTGGATCGTTCTGATCATCGTGGTCCTGTGCTGCTGCTGCAACTAAATTCGGCTACACAACACATAAACAAATTTGAACGTTTCTTCTATAAGCGGGGGGTTCCCCCGCTTTTCCCTTGTGCGTTCACTCTCTGTGGACAAGCCCGCGCAAATCCATCTCATTTTGCGACGGACACTCACTTCTCACAAACAACAGTGTTTCCGATTCGGTCAAAACCGCGTCAACCGGCCGATCCCAATCGGACTGCGGCACCCGGTCAAACAACAGAAACGACCGGCACAGCCCGGCGGTCAGGCCGCCGTATGTCTTTAAAAAACGATCATAGAACCCTCCGCCCCGTCCGAGGCGGTGCCCCTGCCTGTCAAACGCCATCGCCGGCACGATGGTCAGCGCGATTTCATCCACGGACATCAGCGGCGCCGTGGGCGGCGGCTGCAAAACACCATGAGGCCCGCTTTCAAGTTCTGCCCAGTTTCGCACGCGCCTGACTACCATATGCCTGTCGGCGCAGCACAGCGGAAACCCCAGCGGTACGCCTCGTGCCAAAACGTCCTCCGCGATCACGCGGGTGTTCGGTTCCCACGCCGCGCCTGCGTACAGAAAAACGCTACCCGCCTCCGCATAGGGAAGCCAAGACCGCAAGCGCGCCCACAGCGCGGCGTCCTGTTCCGCCAATTCCCGGGGCGTTCTTTGCTGGTACAGCTGCATAACGCGCAAGCGATCCGCGCGTTTTTCTTCCCTCATTGGCGACATATCAAACCGTCACGTCAGTGCCCTGTCGTGCCCTTCGTAATAGATGGATGCCCTGACAGACTCGGAGGCCGTCCAGCCCCGGAGCATGGCCACCAGCTTGAGCGCAAACTCGACGGCCGATCCGGCCGCGCGGGCCGTGATCAGGTTGCGGTCATGCGTCACCTGTCTGTCTGTTTCGATGTGCGCCCCATGCCGCACGAGGGTGCCCTCACAGCTGGGGAAGCAGACGGCACGGCGGCCTTGCAGCAAGCCAAGCTCAGCCAGCACCGTCGGCGCGGCGCAAATGGCGCCGATCAGCTTCTCCGCGGCGGCGGCATCTCTCACCAACGCGAGCGCCGCCTCGCTTTTTCGATAGTTCTGTACGCCCGGGCCGCCCGGAAGAACCAGCATATCCATGTCGGAGAGCTTCACGTCGGCCAGCGTCGCATCGGCTTCGACCGTCAGATTGTGTGCCGAGACAACGGGCCGGCCATTTAGGCCCACCGTGGTCACCGGCACGCCGGCGCGCCGCAAAATGTCAATGGGTGCGACAGCCTCTATGTCCTCAAATCCATCGGGCAGCAATAGATACACCATAGCGGGCATCCTTTCTTTTCCAGTCGCATCAGACCGGTTTAGTTGTGCATAAGTTGCATATAAAAATTCTTCTCAAAGAAAAGAATCTCTGCCAATTCATGCATCTCCAACACTTTCTCATTGGCAAGAGCCCCTGCTTGACTGTCCTGCGTCCCATAGTTCCAGGGCGCGCTCCGGTCATGTAGCCGCCCGTCGGGCACAGACATGCCCGCTCGCCTCGCCAGCGCGACGGCGCGATCGGCCTCCACCACACGGAGGCATCCAAAGGGACACGCCGCGCCGGTCTCCCGCGCGCCGGGGCCAAAGCATTCCGTGGGCGCGGCATCCGGTCCAGGATACACCGCGTAGCCCTGCGCGCCGTCGAGCACCACGCGGCCGCCCGCAAGCGCGCACTCCTCCAGGATGGCCCGCCACTGTTCATCGTTACGGATCACGTGCGCGGCGTGTTTCGTGTGCTGGCGATACAACGCGTCAAGCTGCGGAATATCCGCCGATGTGGCCGCCCGTGGCGTTGCCGCAAACACATAGTCGCGCGGCGGTTGAAACGCCACCGGAGCATACCCGAAGGGCCGGTAAAAGTCAAACAGCCAATCTTCCTGTGGAATGAGCGTCGAAAACAACACGCCGCGCAAGTGCATCTCAAAGAATGCCTGCTCCATCAGTCCCGCGGCCAACCCCCTGCGGCGGCAGTCCGGGTGTGTACCGACGCCATACACATAGCTCATCGGCACCTCTTGATCCAGCCACATCATCGTGTATGGCAACATATGCACCATGGCGCCCAGGCGACCGTCGGACAGCACGCTGAGCAGTGCCTGTTCCGGTCGGTAGAGGCTTTTGAAAAAGTACTCCGAAAAGGCCGTTTCCCCGGGGAAGCAGGCTTCCCACAGGGTTTTGACCTGCCGGGTGTCGTCGGCACGGGCATATCGGACGGTCACAGTTTCTGACATATTCATTCCCCTCGTATGGCGGCGCAGTGCTTCATGAGGATTTCCACCGGTGCGTATGAAAGCTTGGCGCGGCGCAAGCCCTCCAGTCCCAAGTCCTCCTCACGGTTGATGAAGGACACTTCCTGGCAGTGCCGCTGGGCAAAGGCGCGATTGATCATCGGATAAGACCCCACAAAATCATAGTCGGCTTTCTCCACGTTGATGTCCATGGTGTCTCGGCCGATACGGGACCCCACCGTGAAAGCCACCACCTGGCCATCAATGCGCAAAAGCCCGCCTATCGCCTCGAGCGCCTCCAAATTGTAAAGCAGCAGCGCAATTGTAGTACTCTCTTCTTGCAGAGAAATATTGGACGCACAGTCGTTCTTACGGCACCAGTGATCCTGAAATGCCCAGACATCCGCCAAATTGTCCGCCGACAAATCCTCATAGCTCCATCGGCCGGCAAACTGCGACTCAAAGCGAGCGATAAAATTGCGTTTTGAATGATATTTTTTCCCCGTCAAATGAATCAGATCCTGCGCGGAATAGAGGTAATCGGCGCTGTCTCTGTTTTCCGTGAAGGCATACCGCCCCGGCAGTGCCTCTTCGATACGTGAAATCATAGGCCGTGTCAGGCCTCTGAGTGAAAACGGCTGATTTTGCTGTTCGGACTCTCGCTCTAAGGCCCGAAGCGCCTTGCCCAAATCTCCGCGTCCCAGCGGCATGGTGTAATGATACTGCGTGTGCAGCCGACTGCGCGTGAACATAAATGTATCATGAAAACAGAGTTCCACATGGTATTTGTGGCTCCAACTGTAAAGCGTGGCAAAACTCTGCTCCGTCACTCTGTCGTGCCCAAACTCGACCTGGGCGAGAAACCGGGATTTGTGCGGCACGTCAATGGGTTCAAATGTCAACATAATTTCTCCATCATCTTTTATTACGTTTATTTTTGCTGCGGTGTACCGTCCACAAAAAAGCGGGCAGTTTCATCATGCGCACGATTCGACTGGGCTGCCGAATCAAACGGTAAAGCCATTCCAATCCCAACCTGATAAACAGCCCGGGAGCCCGTTTTGACTGTCCAGACCACACATCAAATGTGCCGCCCAGACCCACCAGCAGCCGCGCGCCCGTCGACACGCCAAAGCGGTGCATAAACTGCTCCTGCCTGGGCGAACCAAGACAGACAAATACGGCGCGGGCGCCGCTGTTGCGAATGGCTGAAAGAACTTCATCCTGCATGGCAGCCTGAAAGTATCCATCCTGCACACCGCAGACCCACAATCCCGGATGTGCCTGCGTCATGCGCGAGGCCGCCTCCTGCGCCACGCCGGGCGCCGCGCCCAGGAAAAAGACCGGGTCGCGCCGTGCTGCCAACACCGGCAGGAGCGTTTGCGCAAAGTCGATTCCCGCCACGCGCTCACGGATGGGATCGCCCAGTATGGCCGACGCTCTGACAACGCCTATGCCGTCGGGCAGCACCAGGTCTGACGCGTTGAGCAGGTCGCGCATTGCCTCGTCGCCGCGCGCGCTGAAAACGATTTCGGCATTGGGTGTGACGACAATGTGGGCGCCCTCGCTGTCCAAAAAGCGTGTGGCCGTCTCCACCGCCTCGGGCAGTGTCACATTGTCAAATTGAACACCCAGTATATCGTAGCGCACGGCAGGACCTCCCCATGACTGTCCACACATTCAGAACGGGATATATTTTATCACAAACCTGCTTCACTTGGCAAGGTGTCCACGTCAATGGCCACGTCCGTGTTGAAAAAATACAGCAGACACTGCCTGACCGGTCGGCCGCTGATGGCGCGTAGCGCCCGGGCATACACCTGAACCTGCGGCCGGTATTCCATCGCGCGCGGCGTCTCTTCGCCGGGTCTGAGGTGATCCGTCTTGAAGTCCACCACGACGAGCGCGCCGTCCTCCTCAAAATAGCAGTCAATGACACCCTGGAGCAAAATCTCCTCCCCGGCGCCCCGGCCGGTCAACTCTTCAGCAGGCACCAGCAGCGAGAATTTGCACTCTCTGTTGAGACGCTCGGCGGCCATCATTCGCTCGCCCAGCGGCGAGTTAAAAAAGCGCACGATGCGCGCAGGGTCAACGCAGGCGGCTTGCTCCGGCGTCAGAAATCCCCCACGCCGGAGCCGTTCGATCTCCTCGGCAGCCGTCTCAACCGCGCGGCAGCGGGCAAAGTCAGCAAACTGCATTGCCAGATGAAGCGCTGTCCCCTGTTCGGCCGGTGTGAGAGCACCGCCAAGCGCACGCATAAATCGGGGGCGGTCAAACAGGGCGGCGCGCTTGACAGGCGGCGCGTTTTGCTGGATTTCGAGATCCGGTCCCCGGCCCTTGAGGGCGGTGGCCGTCAGTTTGGAGGGCATGTTCACCGCGTCGGTGTGCGCATAGACATAGGCCATGCGCGCCGCCAGCGCACGCGTGCGCTCGGAACGTAGCGTTTCCGCAGCCAACGCGTCCGCTTCCTGCGCGAAAGGCTGCGGCGCAGGAGCCTCAGGCCGATTTACGGTGCTGACGCGCCAATGCCGCCCGCCTGAGCGCGCCACATGCAGGCACAGCCAGTCCAAATAGGACCGGCCGTCGGCCACCATCTGGGGCGGCACGGGGCCCACCGCCGGCGCCGGTGACAGCGCCTCGAGTGTCCCGGACACCGATCTCGGGACAGCCGTGACAATGAGTTTATCCCTGGCACGCGTCATAGCCACATAGAGCATTCGCATCTCCTCGGCCAACATTTCCTCGGTCAACTTGCCGGCAACGGCCATGCGTGTCAGCGTGGACACTTCGATCATGCGCGCGTCGTCACGCCGGTACAATCCGACGCCCACCTGCGGGTGAAACAGCACCGGCGCGCGGGTGTCCGCCTCGTTGAACCGCTTGGAGGCGTCCGCCAGCACCACGACGGGAAACTCCAGTCCCTTCGACCGGTGAATGCTCAGGATGGACACCGCGTCGTCCGACGGCTGGATTCTGGCCACGTTTTCCCCCTTTTGCTGCAAGTGGTCAACCCACTGCAAAAAAGAAAAAACGCCCCGAAACCGCCCCCCTTCAAATCGCTGGGCCAACTCCTGCAACCGCATGAGATTGTGCTGCCGCACATGGCCGTCCGTCTGTGCGCCGTACAGCGCCACGATGCCGGTGTCGGCATACACCTGCTCCATCAGCTCAAACACCGACAGATCGGGCGCCAGTGCGCGCCACTGCCTCAGGCGAGACAAAAACGGCTCGGACAGCGCATCCGCACTCAGCGCGTCGTAGAGATCCCCCAGGGGGCAACCGGCGCGCAATGCGGCCAGCCGCTCCGCGTCATAGTCAAACGACGGACACCGCAAGGCGGCCAACAGCGCGACATCCTGACGCGGATTGTCAATGACGCGCAGCAGCGACAACGCCGTCATCACTTCGGGCGTCATAAAAAAGTCCTCGCCGCCATCGGCTTTGCACGAGATGCCCACCTGTCTGAACGCTTGCTCAAAGACGGCGGCGCGCAGCGACGGCGCACGCAGTATGACGGCCACGTCACGGGGACGCATCGGACGCGCGCCGCCGTCCCCCGACACGGAAAAGCCCGCGTCGAGCATGGCACGCAGTCGGGCGGCCACCGAGAATGCCTCCGCCTCCACTTTGCTCAGACTCTCTTCATCGTCGTCGGCGTCGGGCGCGTTTTCCACCAGCAGCAGTTCACAGTCATAGGAACTGCCGGCGGCAAAGACCCCGGAGGCTTTCAGATACTCCCGCTCCGTGTAGTCCATCTCCCCCACCGCAGGCGACATGATGTCCGAAAACAGCGCGTTGACGGCCGACAACACTTCGGGCCGCGACCTGAAGTTGTCCTCGAGCAGGACACGGCGCGGCGCGCCCGGCGCGCCCTCGTCAGGGAAGGTGTTGTACTTTTCCAAAAACAGCGCCGGTTCGGCGAGACGAAACCGGTAGATTGACTGCCTGACGTCGCCGACCATAAATACATTGCGCCCCTCGCGGGACACCGCCTGTACGATGCACTCCTGCACACGGCTGATGTCCTGGTATTCGTCGACCATGATTTCGGTATACCGCTTTGCCAAACTTTCAGCCACAGTCGACCGACCGTTGTCCGCCGTAAGAAGGTTGAGCGTTCCGCGCTCCAAGTCCCCGAAGTCTACGACACCCAAGTGTCTTTTTTCCTCGTCAAACGCCTGCGCAAAAAGGGATACCGTCTCAAACAGACCGTGCACCACAGGGGCCAGCACGGCCAAATCGTCCGCATGCTCCTGCGCCGTGCCGCCAAGCAATGTCCTGAGCTTCTCGGCGCGGGCTTTCCAGTCGGCGCGCGCCCGTTTGCATTGCTCCTGAAACTGCCTGTCTTCATATCCACGCACCGGTTTGAGCGCCATATGCGTCAGTGCGCGCGCCGCCTCATACGCGGCGTCCCAACGCTCCTCCAGCGCGTCGCGCAACCGCTCGGCCTGGGTGATATCGGCCATAAACGCCTGGCCGTACGCCGCCGAGAGCACCGAATCGTCGAGCAGTCGCTCATAGGTATCCCAGAGCCTCTCCAGCCCGAAGTTCACCATTCGAAGCGCCGTGCGCATCACCAACCGGCCCCATACCGTCTCCTCTACAGGCTGCCCGTCCGCCTGCGCGAAGGCCCGCATCTGTTCGTGCATCCAACCGTCCGGGTCGGGGTGGCTGCGTGTTTTCTCAAAGGCGGTCAGCACCAGTTCCGAAAGCAGTTTGTCGCCCTTTGCGTCGACCGTGGCCGTCACCAGCGCGGCAAAAGGCGCCCGCTCGTCCATCTCCTCGTAGCGCACTTCCAAAAGCTCTTCAAGCACCCGCGTCAGAATTAGGCTGCGCTCCGCCTCATCAAGCAGCCGTGTTCCGCGCATGCCCGTCCCCGCACCGTACTCATCGAGTACACGCTTGCAAAACGCGTGTACCGTACAGATGTCGCAGTTGGGCAAGCGTGTCAGCTGCCGCCGAAAGTGCTTGTGCGCCGGCTGCTGCGCCAGCCGATCCGACAGTGCGGCGGCAATACGCCCGCGCAGTTCGGCTGCGGCGGCTTTGGTGTAAGTAATGACCAAGAACGCGTCCAAATCCTGTCCGTCTTCCACCCAACGCATCAGGCGTTCGACCAGCACGCGGGTCTTGCCCGAACCTGCGCCTGCCGACACGAGGATCGCCCCGTCTCTCTCGGTCACCGCACGCAGTTGCGCGGGGGTCAGTGCAAAGGCGCCCATTACTCCACCTCCTCTTTCAGTTTTTCCCAGAACGCCTCGCCACGCCACGTCGGCAGCAGACGGCGCTTGTCCCCCGCGCGTTCATCAAACTGGCAGGCGACACGGTAGTCGCAATGGTCGCAAGCTGTTTTGGGCCCTTGGCAGGTGGGATGCGCAGATACGTCACCGGCGCGCAGCGTCGCCTCCATGTCCGACAGCAAGCGCTCCACGTGCCGCCGCAGGCGCCCGAACCGCTCCAAGCTGGCCACGGATGAATCCGCCGTGAGGCCGCCGTCACCTGCCTTGAATTTGACCGGAATATACTCGGCTTTGCCCTCGATACCTTGCTCCATGGCATGGATGACGACGGGGTCGTCGAGCACCAACCCGCTCCGCCTGAGCTCTTCGGCCATGGCTTTGCGGATGTCCTCATCAGACGCACCGCGCGCCGTCTTCATAAAGGCTTCACGCGCCGGTAGGTAGAGGACGCCCGCCGGTCTGATTTCACTGACCCCCAGATGCCCATACCGCGACAATCCTTCGCGCTCCAAAGCGAACAAATACAAAAACATTTGCAGACCGAGGCCGTTGTACAGGTCGCTCAGGTTGAACTTGCGACGGCCGGTCTTATAGTCGACGACGCGCACATACAGCGCGTCCCCCTCAATCCAGCCGTCCACCCGATCGGCCACCCCGGTCACCTTGGCCGCCGTCCCGGCAGGCACGGCCGGCAGCGCGTCCGGCACGCCGTCGGCAAAGCGCAGTTCCATGTCAAAGGGTGTAAACGCCGACCGCCTGAGTTCGTCGACGACGTTGAGCACCACCGTATCGACCGCCCGCATGAGACGGACAAACAGCCTCCGAAAACGCACGCTCTGCCCGGCGTGGTCCCTGAGTACCTGCCGGATATACGTCTGCGCGGCGCGGCGCGACAGTTCGCACACCTGTTCGTCTGTCACCTGTGGCAAGCCCCCCCGCCGGGTGACAGCGCGCAACGTCTCTTCGAGGACATGGTGAACAAAGTTGCCCCGGTCCAGCACGGAAAAGCCTTCGTGCCGGCGCGGATTCGCCCGCAGGCCGTACTTGAGGAAGTAGGCGTAGTGGCACTGAATGAAAGTCTCGACGCGCGAAGCCGACAGGCTGATAGCCTCCCCATACAACTTTCTGACGCCGTCAGCCGTCAGGGCGCCGCGCGCGTTTTCTGTCCGAGAGAGCACACGACGCAGTCTGTCCCCCCAATCCGGCAAGGTGCACAGTGCCTGCGCCGCTTCCGATGCGAATGGATCCTCCGGTCGTCCGGCGAGCCATTCAAAACAAAGTGTGGGCGACGCGGCGTACACCTCCTCCGGCAGACACGGCGCGCCGATGTCCAGGCCCAGCATATCCTGCAGCGCCGTCACGGCAAAAGACGGGTGGTTTTCCGCCCCTTCCGAACCCATGCGAGGCCATGTGACAATGAGCCGTTCAGACGGCAGCGTAAATGCACCGTAAATGATATCGAGCTCCTGATCCATGCGTTCGTCGTCTTCGGGCGAGAGCTCAATGCCAAACTCCCGCAGATACATCCTCTCTTCCCTGCCCATGAGTCCCGTCGTGGCGGGCGGCTGCGGCATGGACGTGTCGGTCGCGCCGAGCACTATGACACAGCGAAGCTGGCGGCGGCGCACACGGTCGGCACCGCCGCAGGCCAACCTGTCGAGTGATACCGGAATGGAACCCACATCATATTGCGAGAGAACCAACATGAGCATTTCGGAAAATTCATCGAGCGCCATCACTTGGTCCTCCAGTAGCGCCACACACTGGTCGAGTGCCGCCGTCAGTATGTCCCACATCTGCTCATACTCATCGGCCCGCTGCATGATGCCCATGTCGCGCAGCGTGGCACAGCGCGCGCGCAACCGTCCAGGCAGTTCGATGCGCTCTAAAAATAAGTAGACCGCCTCGGCCTGGCCTCGCGCCGTTTTTTGTTTGGAAGCCCGCCGCCGCAGCTCCTCAAGCGGCTGGGACACACGCCTGCGTAAATCATTGAGTTCTTTGAGCAGCGCCTCCTCGCCGGGCCCTGCCTCCCGCCCATATCCGCTCGGCGGATACACCCAATCGGCCTCGGCGCGCCAGGAGGATCCGCGTATGCGGTGTGCCAGCACATAGTTTTCCAGTTTGTCGCACTCCTCCCATGTCAGCCCAAACAGGCCCGTTTTGAGCATGGGAAATACCGTCTCAGGCGGGCAACCCCGCAACACGCTCTCCAGCGCGGCATGCAAAAAGTGGTACAGCGGTTTGCGCAGCACCTCTTCCTTCCGATCCAAAAACACCGGGAGATCAAACCGCAGCGCCGCTTGCTCCATCAGCGCGCGGTAGTCGTCAAACTGCCGCGCCACGACGGCGATGTCGCGGTACCGGTAGCCCTCGTCACACACCAGCGACCGCACCCGCGCGCAAGCATACAGGCATTCGGCGCGTCTGTCCTCCAACGCGGCGGTTTCCACCCGGTCGGCACGCCCCTTGTATAACGCGCCCTCTTCTTTTAAGAAGTGCCGCGACAGATGCGCCAGCGCGGGGTTGTCATAGCGCGGGGTTTCTGTCAGCACCCTGTGTGTCACCGGGACACCCGCCTGCCCCGCCATACGTGTCAGCATCTTCGCTGTGCGCCGGGCCACGGCGAAGCGCCCCTCGCTGCCTTCCTCGGGCAAACCCGTCAGCGCGACCGTTACGTCCCCGCCCTTGAGGAACCGGCGCAGCAGTTCCTTTTCCTGCGCGGTAAACCGGGCAAAGCCATCCACCATCCAATGGGCGACGCCATAGGTGGAACGCGGCAACGCCAGACACGCCCTTGTCAACTTGTCGCGCGGGTCCGCCACCGTGCCGCCCAGCATGGCGCCGTAGGCCGTCAGGATCAGCGCCAGGTCGCTCAGTGCGGCGCCCACATGGCCTTCGGCCACCGACTGCGCCTGCGCCAGCGCTTCGGGCGACAGCATGTACGACTTGCACTCATCCACGGTCTGCAACAGCAGCTGCAGGCAATCGGTTCGGCGCACCGTTTGCCGCCACACCGTCAGCTGATCAGCCACGGCATCCACCGCCCGCCGGAGCAGCAGCAGTCGGCCGCCCTCGTCGAGCACCGTATCCGCGCAGCCTCCGGTCTCCGACAATACCCGATCCGCCAGACGGCCAAAGGTGAGAACCTCCACGCGACCGGACAGAGGCGCGCCCCCGCACTGGCTGAGCGCGCGTTCCTGTTCATGGGAAAACTGCTCCGGCACCAAAAGATACTGACGCTCGCCGGATTGCGCGCGCGCGGTCATTTCATGCAGCAGCACATGGCTTTTCCCGCTGCCTGCCAGGCCCCACAGTATACTGAGCATGTCAGCCCTCCTTCGTGTGCAGATAGCTGATTATATCACACGCGGGCTGTTTTGCACAGAAGACCGCAGCCGGGGTTCGCGTCACAAAAAAAGAGTGAAAAGGACGATGTTGACCTCCTTTTCACTCTCTCAGTTAGACCAATTATCGGTTTTGCGCATGTCGCCCGCCTCACCGTCCGGGGTGTCCGCCGCACGTGGCACTGTCTCAGGCCAAAATGCGACCGCGTCACTTGGATTTAAAGAATGCCTTCAGTCCGCCCCACCACTCCAGACACTTAAAGGAGAACACATAGGTGTCGGACTCCTCTGTGATCAGGCGAATTTGTCCGTCGCTCATGCCGTTTTGCGCCGCGGCGGTCGTCACGCTTTCCGCCGTCGAAGTGCACAGCGGGGGAAACACCACACACCACCAGTTCTCCCCTTTTCCCTCGCCAATGACGACACGCAGCGCGTCATACACACCGGCTGGCACAGCAAACCCGTCATATTTTTTTGTGGGAAAATCCACGTTTTCCAGCGCCGCCGACACCTCGTCCGATCGTCCCTGCTCGCGCAGCGACTGACGCGCCTTTTCCACAATATCCTGCAGATGGCGGCCAATGATCTCTTCGGCCTCCTGCCGGGATTGCGCCTGCGACAGCAGCGGTGTCACAAATGCCACGATATCGTCCCGCACCAGCAGCTTGGCCTCTTGATCGCCGGCGTCGTCGGAATTTGCAATCACATGCAGCCTGACAAGACTGTCCGCCAAGTCTTGTGACGTATGTTCCAAAGTGGCTCCGGCCAGCGCGGCCAGAAAAAGCCCGGCAGCCAGGGAGATTTCCCATCGCCTGATGCGTCTTCGTATGTTCATATTCCGTCTCCTTTGTCGTTTTGGCCCCGAAAGGGTTCCAACGACATTGTAGACACAATTTTATATCTCTATACCGGCCACCGGCACCGTCAGGAAAGAATCCGCGTACAAGGCCGACAACACGTTGCAACAGGACGCCGCCTGCGGCAAGTCTTTTTCCTCAAACACGCCCAGTACGGTCGGTCCGCTGCCGCTCATAACCACACCCAGCGCGCCCGCGTCAATGAGCACACCGCGAATATGCGCAATATCATGGCGCGCCACGGGCACAACCTCCTCCAACACATTGTACATGCGCTGCGAGAAATCACGCAGCTGTCCCCTGGTAAGCGCGCGCAAAACGCCTGCATGGTCGGGTCGGCGCTCCACAACGGCGCCTGCCAGCAGCGAAAACACCTGCGCTGTGGAGACGGCGTACAAAGGCTTGCACAACACAACCCGGCAAGACGGCATCGATGCCATCTGCGTCAGTCGTTCGCCGCGCCCTTCCACCAGCTGGGTGCCTCCACGCACGCAAAACGGGACATCAGAGCCGATGAGCGCCGCCAACTGTTCGAGTTCCTGTCCGCTCAGCCGCGCGCCATACAGGCGGTTGAGAAGCCTCAGTATGGCGGCGGCGTCGGCGCTGCCGCCGCCCAGTCCCGCACACACCGGAATGCGCTTTTTGATGCGAATCAAAAGGCCAGCACACGAAAGCCCTGTCTCACAAAAAAACAGTTCGGCGGCGCGCACGGCAAGATTGCGCCTGTCGTTAGGCAAATACGCCAGATTGCTCATGAGGCGGATGCGACCGTCCCCGGTTTCCGTAACGGAGATATCATCGCACAGCGAAACCGTCTGGGTGACCATGCACAACTCGTGGTACCCGTCGGTGCGCTTGCCCAGCACGTCCAATGTAAAATTGACTTTAGCGTAAGCTGTCTCCTCGCCAATGACCTGACCCAGCGATCTTTTGTCCATGAGGTTTCATCCTTTGTTTGAAATCCGGCCTTATGGCCTCATTGATTATATCCCATTGGGCCGCTGCAGGCAAGATGACGCATTCTTTGTCAGTTGATCTTTTCAACTTGTAGGAAATATTTGTAATACCGCAATTACTCTCATGTGCCCTTATTGGTAATAAAAGAGAATTTCCATCGAAAATCATTTATTTTTTAGCACATTTTCTTCTTTTTTTATATAATTCACTTTTATTTACAATTATTGCATTCCTTACTATTTTTGAAAAAAGTGTTGAAATGTTTTAATTTGTGTGAGATAATGTGAAAAAACAAGATTATGGAAGATTTTTCATGAAAATACTCGTAATCGGCGGCACCGGTCTACTTGGGTTTGAAGGGGCACAGGAATTGATTCGGAGAGGACATTGTGTTCTCTCTATCTCTTTGCGACCCATGCATTCCATATTCAGCAACACGCCGGGCATGACCTTTCACTACGGCAATTATTTGGACATGTCTGACGGCGATTTGCGCCGGTTTATGGACGGCTGCGAGGGTCTTGTGTTTGCCGCGGGCATTGATGAGCGCGTAGAGGGGCCCGCTCCCATATACAATCTCTATAAGAAGTACAACATCGACCCGCTCGCCCGGCTGCTGCCGCTGGCCCGCTCTTGCGGCATCAAACATGTTGTTGTCTGCGGGTCGTACTTTGTACATTTTGATCGCAAATGGCCTGAACAATTGTTGTCGCAGCAGCACCCGTATATTCGGTCGCGCACGGTGCAGGAAGAGTTGGCTCTTTCTTTCGCCGACGACAACTTTCATGTTGCCGTTTTGGAGTTTCCCTATATCTTTGGTGTGCAGTCCGGGCGTCAGCCAGTGTGGATGTTTTTGGCGAAAATGATCCGCCGCATGAAACCGGCCACCTTTTATCCCAGCGGCGGCACAACGATGATCACCGTCAAACAGGCCGGCCAATGTATTGCCGGCGCTGTCGAGAACAACCGCGGCGGCCAGGCCTACCCTGTCGGCTACTACTACATGAACTGGAACGAATTGTTGACGATTATGCACCGGGCTGACAACACCCCTCGCAAACCCATCTTTAACATACCCAAGTGGGTTTTCCGCCTCTACTGTAAAATAACTTTGCGCAAAGACAAAGAAAGTGTTGAGAGCGGTCTCAACGTCAGCACGTTTATTGACTCCATGTACGCCGAGATGTACATTGACAAGACAACCATTGTCGACGCTTTTGGTGTGGAACCGGACGACATTGAAGGGGCGATTTTTGCGTCCGGCAAGCTCTGTTACGACATCATCAACGGCAGCGTGAGTGCCGTTGAGCCGCGTCCGGAGTGACACACGGCCGACGAGTCGGTGTCTTGGACGCGGCGGAAAGCGAGACGGGAAGCGCACTTCCCGTTTTGGCACCGTTTGTGCGCAGGGCATGGTCAAAGGTGGGTTGTGCGTTGCGGCGCACTCCTGATCATGAGTAAGGTGGTAATCGAATGAGTCTCAAGACTGACAAGGCCGTGGCCCTTTACCGGAGCGGCTTTAACTGCGCACAGGCGGTGCTGCTGGCATTTGCCGTGTCGTATGGGATGGACGAAACGGTGGCGCTGCGTGCGGCCGGCGGGCTGGGCGGCGGATGCCGCAGCGGTGAAATTTGCGGAGCTGCTTCCGGCGCTGTTATTGTCATCGGTCTCAAATACGGGCAGACAAACCCCGGTGACAAAGAGTCAAAGGCGCTATGCGGCGCCAACGTGCGGGCGTTTGTCGATGCGTTTCGCCAGGCGAACGGCGCGCTGACCTGTCGTGATCTCCTCGGCTGCGAAACGTCCACGCCGGAGGGCATGGCAATGGCCGTCCAGCAAAATCTGTTTGATAAGACCTGCGTGCCACTAATCGTAAGTGCTGTCGGTCTGCTGGAAGAGCAGGGCTATTGATCGGCAGCGTCTTTGGTTTCGACACGCTGGCGGTTTTGCAAAACTGCGCAAGAGAAATCCCCTCGCTGCGGCGAGGGGATTTTTGTATTTGTAGCTTTGTCTAAAGACGGTCAATGTGACAGTGTGCAGGTGAAATCGTAGCGGCCGGAACCGACGACATGCTGCGCGCCGTCCGGCAGCGTGACCGCCGCGGTGGTGTTGTGCGGGACAGTGACATTGAGCCGGAAGTGCTCGCTGCCATCAATGCGCCAAGAGGACTCCGCACGGCCATATGGCGTCATGACAGCCGCTGAGGCGTGCGTTAGGCCGCCGCCGGGCCGTGGCCGTATGACGAGTTTGCGATAGCCAACCTGCTCCGGGTCGGTGTCAATGCCCGCAATCACACGATATAAAAATTCTCCCACGGAGCCGTAGGCGTAGTGGTTAAACGAGTTCATGTCGGCGCTCCACATGCTGCCGTCCGGTTTGATGCCGTCCCAGTGCTCCCAGACCGTGGTAGCGCCCTTGGTAATTTGGTACAGCCACGAGGGGTAGTCGTCTTTCAAAAGCAGTTCGTAAGCCTCCCGCAGGCATCCGTTGTCTGCCAGCACCTGGCAAAAGTACGGCGTTCCCAAAAAGCCGGTTGTCAAGTGGCCATTGCTGGCATCCAACAGCGACAGTAAGTCTTTCACGATGCGCGGCTTAAACGCCTCCGGCGTCAAGTCAAACGCCAGCGAGAGGATATGCGCCGTTTGTGTCGGAGACACCAACCGCCCCGTCCGCGAAAAAAATTCGTCGGCATAGGCCGCGCCGATGTCCGTTCGCAGCGCGGCGTAATGGGACGCATCTTCTTCGTTGCCAAGCACATGAGCCGCACGGGAAAGCAGCCGGGTCACATGGGCGTAGTAAGCCGTGGCAATCAGATCGGTGGCCGTTGCGCCATAGTAGCTGCCCTCCTTCGCGTCGAGCGCCACCCAGTCTCCCAACTGGAAACCGGTGTTCCAAAGCAGGCCGTCGGTCGCAAGGGTTCTGATGTATTCCACCCAGGCCTTCATGCTCTCATAGCACTCGGCCAGCAAGCCTTTGTCACCATAGGCCACATATACCGTCCATGGATTGATCACGGCCGCGTCGCCCCAGCCGGTCACCGGATCGGCGTTGCTGATGACGTCGCCGGGCGGGAATTGCCCGGAGAGCACGTCTGGCACGACAAATGGCACACCGCCGTTTTCATATTGCGCGGCGCGCAAATCCCGCAGCCACTTTTGAAAGAAGATCCGGGTGTCCATCAAATACGTGGCTGTGCGCGCAAATACCTGCGCGTCACCGGTCCATCCGAGGCGCTCGTCGCGCTGCGGGCAATCGGTACACACATCCACAAAATTGCCCTTAAGGCCCCACAAAATATTGTGATGAAGCTGGTTGAGCCTTTCATCCGAGCAGGAGAACCATCCGGTTCTCTCCATAGCCGAATGAATGACTACCGCTTCGAATTGTTCCGGTTCAATGGTTTGAGGGAACTCCACGACCTGCACATACCGAAACCCCTGAAATGTAAAATGCGGCTCAAAGACCTCCTCGCCGTCGCCTTTGAGCGTGTATACGATTTCATTTCTGGCAGAGCGCATATTGGCAGTATAAAACAGGCCGTCGCGGTCGAGCACCTCGGCGTGCCGGAGCACCACTCGTTGGCCCGCCTGTCCATTCACGCGAAAGCGTACCCAACCGGCAATGTTTTGCCCAAAATCAAGAACATTTTCGCCCGCGGGCGTGCAAATCAAAGACTGAACCGGCAACACTTCCTGGCGGCGCACCGTCGGGCCGTCTTGCGGCGTCACAGTGTCCGTTGTATGCTCCATGACACGCACAGGCGTCCAGCCGACGTCATCATAGTCAGCTGTGTTCCATCCTGCGCGCGCAAGCCGCGCGTCGTACGATTCTCCGTGGTAGAGCTCCGCATACAGCACCGGACCGTCACTGCAGCGCCAGTCGGCATCGGAGAACACGCAAACCTCACGTCCGTCTGTCAGACGTACCGTCATCTGCATCAAGAGCGCCGTATGGCGGCCATATATGTTGCGCCGGCCAATCCAGCCGGCCAGATCGCCTTTGTACCACCCCGCCCCCAGCATGGCGCCGACGGCGTTGTCACCCTTGCGCAGCAGCGGCGTCACATCGTAGCTCTGATGCAGCAGCCGTTTGTTATACTCAGTCCAGCCAGGTGTCAGCAAATCTTCGCCCACTCGGACGCCGTTGATATGCAGCTCATACAGCCCCAGGGCCGTCACGTATACAATCGCGCGCGCCACCTCGCCGTCAAGGGAAAATGTCCGCCGCAGCAATTTGCCGGCCGACTGCGCCGCGTCTTCGTCGGTGTCCGGTGTGATAAAGCGCGCCTGCCAGTCTCCGGGAGCCAAACCGTTGATAAATTGCGCGGTTTCGCTCCATCCGCTCTCCTCTCCTGCGTTGTCGATGACACGCACGCGCCAGCAGATTTCCTCGCCCGGCGGCAGCGGCGGTCCGCCATAAGGCACGCACACCGACGACATATCGGAAACTGTCTGCGAATCCCACAGCAGCTTGTCGAAGGTATCTGAACAAGAAAACTGCACCTGGTAAGATGCCTGCGTGATCTGCTCCTTGTCGGAGGTCAGCGTCCAGGAGAGCTGCGAGGATACATACTGCAGGTGGACTGGCGTCAACATGATGTTTCTCCTTCCTTTGATTCAGGCGTTATCCTTTGACCGCTCCGGCCACCATGCCGGAGACAATGCGTTTGTTGAAGAAAATAAACAAAAGGAGCGGGGGCAGTGAGATGAGCACCACATTGGCAAACAGCAAGTTCCAACTGCTGGCGTAACGCCCGAAAAAGTTGTACATGGTCATCTGAATTGTCACATTTTCGGCGCGTGGCAAAAAATAGAGTGGGTTGACAAAGTCGTTGTAAATATTGACAGCCGAGAGCACAATGACGGTGGCTGTCACCGGTTTTAGTAACGGAAACACCATCTGAAAAAAGAACCGCAGCCGCCCGCAGCCATCCACAAAGGCCGCCTCGTCAATTTCTCGGGGAATGGTAGCGACAAAACTGCGATAGAGCATCAGAGAGAACGGAATGCTCAGCGCCACCTCCACCACTACCATGCCAAGAAGCGAACGATACACACCAATGCCCTTGAGCACCCAAATGGTGGGCACAATGGCGGGCGGAATCATCAGGCCCGCTAGGGCTAAAAAGTTGAAAAAACTGGTGGCTTTCCCGGAGCGGCGCTGCAGAACATAGCCGGCCATGGCGCACGCCAGAATTAAAATGGCGATAGACGCAATGGTAATAATGGTGCTGTTGAAAAAACCGCGGATGACCATGTTGTTTTGCTCGGATATGATGGTGGCATAATTGTCCTGGGCCACAAACGGGCTGGGAAAGTTTAAGTTCATCTGGGCGGCGCCCGCCTTGTTTTTGGCCGAGTTGACAATGACATAATAATAGGGGATGCCGAAAAGCACAAGAGACAAAAAAACGGCAACGGCTTCTTTGGTAAACTGCAGTACCTTCCTTTTTCCGGCTTTCAATTTCATGAGGCCGACGCCCCCTTCCGGTTGAGGTAGGAAAACAGCGGGAACGCCAAAAGAGATACGATGGCGAACAGTACGACGTTGCCGGCGGTGGCCAGGCCAAAATATCCGTTACTGTACTGCTTGTAAATGACCGAGGCCAGCAGGTCGGTGGTAAAGCCGGGACCGCCGCCTGTCATGACCCAAATCAGGTCGAAAGTGCGAAGCCCGCCGATGAAAGACAAGATGATGACCGAGTTCATGGCCGGCCGGCAGAGGGGAACGGTAATATAGCGGAACTTTTGCAGCGCGCCGCCGCCGTCAATTTGCAGCGCTTCATAGTACTGCTGATCGATGGACATAATGCCGGCGATGTAGATGACTGTGGCCATACCGACTCCCTTCCACACATCGACAAAAATGACAGACCCGAGCGCCAGCTTGACATTGCCCAGCCAGTCTGGTCCGGCAATGCCAAAAATGCTAAAAAAGCTGTTGATGAGCCCTCTGGTAGGGTGCATCAAGCTGGAAAACGCAATGCCGACGGCCATGGTGCTCAACAGGTTGGGGAAAAACACCATCGACCGCAGGAACGCCTTAGTCTTCAAGTGGGAGCAGAGGAAAGAGCCCAGCAACAGCCCCAGAACAACTTTGATACCACTGGTGCACACCGCATATATAAGTGTGTTTTTGAGTCCGATGGACATGCTGCTCTCGGTAAAAAAGGTGACAAAGTTTTCAAACCCAATGTACTTCCACTCCTCGAGTGTCCACCAGGTCATGCTGAAGAAGAAAGACATAATGGTCGGAACAATAAAAATCAAAACGTAGATTAACCCTGCCGGCAGTAAAAATCCGTAGGAATAGACCTTTTTGGGCATACGACCGCTCCTCCCGAAAAGAATAAGGGGGACTGAGGACAATGCCCCAGTCCCCCCCATGTGCTACCAAATGACGCGAGGAGAATTACCAGCCCGCGAGACCCAGTTGTTTGGCTTGCTTTTCCACGTCCTTGTCATACTCGGCCGCGCTTTCGGCCGGGGTCTTCATGCCCGTGCCCGCTTCCACGCAAATCTGCGGGGAGTTGGGCCCTTTGACGGACGTGATGAACTCCAAGGCAGGCGCTGTCGTCCCGGCATCGAAATACTGCATCATCTCTTTGACGCCGGCGTAGGCGTTGTCAGGCAGTACCGCGCCGATGACCACGCTCGGGCCGTCACCGCGCGCCGCGCCAGACAGTACCGCCTGGCCCTCGGGCGAGAGGTAGAAGTCAAAGAACTGATCCACAGCGTCCAGATTGGCGGATTCTTTGCAGGCAAACCATCCGCTCGGCATCCACACTGTCAGGCCATTGATGGCGGCGGCGTCACTCGGCTGGGCAAACACGCCGATGTTGTCGACTGCTTCTTGTCCATAGGTGGTAAAGATATTGCTCAAGGCGAATGTCAGCATGGGATACTGCACGCCGTCACCGTTGACAAGCATCTCCAAAGCCAGGTCATAGGTCGTAGCCAGATAATCTTTGTTGAGGTAATCTTTTTCGTACACTTCGGCCAGTTTTTCAAAGGCGCGCATCGCCTGCGGAGTAGTGGCATATTTGGCTTTGTTGCTGTCAAAATCGGCCGCGAACGTGGGCACCTGCGCCTGAACGTTGTAATAGTCGGCCAGCAGAATGAGCTGCGCGGTCCAGCTGTCTTTATAGGATCCGATGACCGCCGTCTTGCCGGCCGCTTTGATCTTATCGCAGTTAGAAAGCAGTTCGGCCCACGTCTTGGGCACGCTCAGCCCCAGTTCAGCATACACTTTTTTGTTGTACAGCCAGCCGCCCGCGGTGGATGTCGTGCCGGGGATTCCAAAGAGTTTGCCGTTTACGGTTACAGTCTGCTTAAACGAGTCTTGCAGCAGTGACATATACGGCTTGCTGGTCAGATCCACAAAGTTCTCCTCGGGGTTGAGCGTGGACATCAGGGATCCGGAGTTGAACCACAGGAAATCGGGGGCGTCTCCGGTGGCCAATCTGGTTTTGAGGATTGTCTCGCCTTCAGCGCCGCCGGGCCGCAGTTCTTCTTCAAACTGGATGCCGGTCTTGGCGGTAAAAGCCTGCATGACGGCCGTGTATCCGGCCTTGTCTGTGTCGCGGTCAATGATATAGGTCAGCTTCACACCTTCGGCGGGGGCGGGGGGCGTTGTTTCCTCTGTGCCGCCGGGTGTGGGCGTGGCCGCATCGGTGGGCGGCGCTTCGGAGGCGGGGGGCGTTGTGCTCGTGTTGCCGGCAGGAGTGCCGCATGAGGCCAGCACCAGGAGCAGGAGCATCGCCAGCGCAACCGACATAATCCGCTTGCTGTGTTTTTTCATCAAGAAAACCCTCCTTAAAAGCTTTATATAAAAATCCTACCACACGGCACTGTCACAGTACATAGAATATTCAATGTGTCGGCATGTAAAATCAGACACTTTCACGGCTTCGATACTCGGACGGCGGGACGCCCGTAATGGCTCTGAACACTTTGCTGAAGTAAAATTGGTCGGAGAACCCCACGCTGATGGCGATGTCCTTGAGCGGCCTGGCCGGAAAATCTTTCATCAGCTTTTTGGCCTCCTCCACACGCCGCTGCGTGACGTATTCTATGAACGTCATGTCTAGGTGCCGTCTGAACAGCTGGCTCAGATATGAGGTGGAGATGCCAAACAGGGCGCAAACGCTTCTGGTGCCCAGCGGGTCTCCCAGGTGTTCTTGTATGTAATGTTCAATGCTCTCCATACGTCGCCCGGTTTCGCTCCGATTCGCAAAGGCCATCAGCTCCTCTTGGCAGAGACTCCAGATTTTTCCCAACAGATCCGGAAACCCAACCGCAGACTTGCAAGCCGCAGATACGTGCAGCGCAATGTCTCGCGGCGACAGACCATGTTGGCGCGGCACGTGGTCATAGATATGCATGACAAGCTGCTGCAGTTGAGGCTCAATCAGCACCAGCCGCTGGTGGTGCTCTTCCCAAAGGCAAAACAGCGCGACAAACGTCTCCTTCACGCTGTCGCCCAGCGCATTGACTACCTCATAACGAAGTTTTTTGAGCAGATGCTGCTCTTGGGAATCGATTTGGCGATTGGGCACAGGCGGCAGCGGGTATACCAGGGTCTGTGACAGACCGGGCACCACCCATTCATCAAGACGGAAGAGCATATCCGGCATCACGGTAAACGGCGGCGTCAGCAACTGTTTTGAAAGCAGGGCGGTGTAAAACGGCACCTGCGCCGTCACATGCGCCATCACGCCCATCACACGTTTTCGCTCCAAATGGCCAGGCAGCGCCAGGCACAGGTCGCGGCAGTCCCGTCCCGGCGCTAGGATCAACGCGCCCCCGTCATCCAGGTCTTTGTCACAGAAGTCGTCAATCGCCAGGTCGGAAACGTCACCGCCCAGACGCACAGCCATCAACCAATAGCTCTGACAATCCCACAGCGTCGGGCCTGCCTCCGCGTCGGCTCCCTGGGCCATACGCCCCAAACTGCGTGAACGCTCATCTCGTTGCTGGCAGCGAATACGCGTTTGTAACCGTTGCATGACGGCGGAAAAGTCCGCCGGGATGATCGGTTTGAGCAAGTACTCCACCACACCGGATTGAATGGCGCTCTTGGCATAGGCAAAGTCGCTGTGGCCACTGATGATGACTGTCAGCACGGTGGGTCGCTCTCTGTGAATCCATTCGGCCAATTCGATGCCATCCACCGGGGACATCTGAATGTCGGTGATTACAATATCCGTCGGCGTACTCTGCAGCAGCGCCATGGCCTCCCGGCCGTTTTCCGCCTTACCGACGATGTGAAATCCGCTGCAGCGCGTTTCTATGAGCGAGGTAATAAAGCGCATGGCCGCCGGTTCGTCTTCGACAATGAGCACCCGTGTCATGCCTTCTCACCCCGCATTCTCACGCCAATCTTGATAAATGCGCCTCGCGGCTCGTTGTTGCCCAGCACAAAGACACAGTCCTCTCCGTAAAACAGCAGCAAACGCGCGTACGTATTGAGCAACCCCATGCCGCCGATGGCAAAATCCGAGCGGCGGCGCAGCAGATTTTGACGGATGTCTTCCATTTGTCGTTGCAGTCTGTTGAGTGTGTCCGCATCAAAACCGCAGCCGTTGTCCGAAACCAGTATTTGCCATCCGGAGTCAAGCGGCTCACAGCTCACGCAAATGTCAACAGCTTTGATGCCCGCGTCAAAGTTATGCTTGATGGCGTTTTCCACCAGCTGCTGCAAAATGATCTTGGGCATCTCGCTGTCTTTGACCGCCTCGTCCAGTGACAGCGAAAACGTAAGCCGGTTTTCATAGCGTTTTTTCATTAGGGCTACGTATGTTTTGACATGTATGATCTCATCCATGACCGTTGCGGAGCGCTGCTTGGTGGATGTGGAATACCGCAGCATCGATGCCAGATCGGCGCAGATTTCGCAGATTTCATCATCTCCGATATCCATGCCCTTTTGGGAGAGTACGTTGAGGATGTTGTAGAGAAAATGGGGATTGATCTGCGACTGGAGGACATCCATATTTGCCTGCATTTGAAGAGATTGTGACTGCAGCTCACGGTTGATGGCCTCGCCCAGGCGTTGCCGCAGCCGGTTAAAGGACTGCTCGAGGGCCACCAGCTCATTGCCTGCCATGACGGTAGGCAGCTTGTTTTGCAGCGTCTCGAGTTCCACGCCCTCCATCAGACCGCGCAAGTCGCGGACGGGCTTGACAAACTGCTTGGTGAGCACCAGCGCATAGAGGAGGGAGACCACCAACAGCGCCAGCACCATGAGGGCTGCCACCCGCAAAATGTTCGACAGCGGCTGCATGAGCGTACGCCGGTCCTGAAACAGCATGATCTGAAACCCTGAATATTCCGCCGGAAGAGACAACTGCATCGTGTTTTTGTCCTGTCCGGCGTCAATCCACTGCGCCGCTTCCGCGTCACTGGAAAAGCCGCTTTGATAAAACACCTCGTTGTCCTTGGTGAGCAGCAACACCCGCAGTCCCTCCGCTTGCGGGATGGTGAAGATTTTTTCCAGCTCGGAGGACAAAACCTGCGTCTCGATGTACCCGACACGGCCGCTGTCCCCCTGCACCGAGCGCACGAGAGAAAACACAGGGGCACCATCCGGCTGGTTCCAGGTGTCTGTGTGTGGTGGAATGAGCAGCACCTTGCCCTTGCGTTCGTTGACGCGGGGCAACCAAGGCATGTCGTCGATCAGTTCGCTGGCATCGGTACTCACCGGCTGCTGAATTCGGCTGGAAAACAGATCTCCCTTTTCGTTAAAAACATTGACACTGTAAAAATTCTTGTTGATCGAGTCGTTGCACAGCGTCACATAGATATACCGCATGGACTCGCTGATATAGACATCGTTTGGTGAGATGCCGCGCGTGATGTTGGCAAGCGTGCTCATCGAGCGCATGAAGTTGTCCGTGGCGATGAGATTGACCGTTATAAAATCCATGGGTCTGACTATGTTGTCAAATTGCCAGGCCATTTTGCCACCGATGACCTCCAGGTTTTTATACGCGCTCTTCTCGATATCGTTGGCCCCATAGCTGAACAAGATGACACCAATGATCACAAAGAGCACAGCCAGAAACATGGAAAAGCTGACAAGCAATTTTCGTTGCAGCGTCAACACAATTACCTCCTACAGCCATGTTTTGACCAAATTTTGGCTATTTTGACACAGCCATTATATCATGCCAATATTTGTTCATCAACACAGCATATCACACCGGGCGACCTTCTTTTTGCGCGCACCTGCACTGGGGTTTTTTCGTTACAGGCCGCATATTTCAAACGAAAAAGAGGGCTCAACGCCCCCTCTTACACGTTTCCCCCTCCGGCTTTTTCAGGTTTCACTTCGTTTTACGTTCGCCTGCTGTCTGAAAAGAGGGCAGTGTCCCCGTTCCATCGCAGCCTGAAAATGACGTTTTCTCACACCACATGGCGTTTGACATCGGCGCGCAGACCTGTCGTGAGACAAAACCGCACTCATCGTGCCTGTAAACCCGCAAGCCGAAGGCGGCAGACGCCTCCGGCTTGCGGTACAGGGGGCTGAACACGTTACATGGTCACGGTAAACACAACACTCGCTTTGATGCTGCCATCCGCTGTCTTGGCTGTCACGACTGCCGTACCGCTCTTGACACCGAGCGCGAGCCCGGTTGCGGCGTTCACCTGAAGCACGGCCGGATTGGAGCTGGACCAGGTGATTTTCTCCGTGTGTAGTACGTCAAGGGGTGTGACGACCAGATCGGCGCCCAGGTCGTATGTCTTGCCCTTCCTGAGGGAGCGCACAGCGGTTCCGGTCAGTGAGATGCCCTGTACAGGGTAGGTGAACCGGACGCAATCCACACGGATGTCGGCGCCGCCAAAGACGATATACAGGTCGTCGACGCCGTTATACGTGTTTTCGAAGACGATGTTGACATCGGTATATCCGAGTTCATGAATCGCGTTTGCGGCGCCGCCCGGGATGTCGCGCGTGACAGGAGCAGTGGCGGCAAAGTTGCAGCTGCCCAGTTTGAGGCCGGTCGGCGTTCCCACACGCAGCTCAAATGTCGAAGATTCGTTGGTCGAAGCCACACTCAGGCGCGCGCCGGTGGCGCCGGACAGATTCACATTGGGGATGGCTACCCAAGCACCTGCGCCCTTGGACATGACCGCCGAATAGCCGCCGTTGATCAGCCCGGCTTTCAGGCTCTGCGCTGTGTTCACTTTGGATACCTCATTGTACACCACATTATTGGCGGCGTATGCATGGTCAAACACATTGACGCCGTCTTTGACATCCGCGCCGGTCAGGCTCTCGCCGGTCACCATAACACCACCCTGTGCCTTGATGTCCTCGGACGAAGCGCCTACCATCAGTTCGTAGCGGCCGGACTCAACAATGTATTTGCCGGCGTTGACATCCCAGATCTCCAGATCAAAGGGCTTGACAGTGAGCGAAACTGTTCTGGTCTGCCCGGCGGGGATGGCGACCTTTTGGAAGGAAACGAGCTTTCTGATCGGATTGGCTTTTGCGTAGGCGGAGTTCTGATTGTTGGCATAGAGCTGAACCACTTCGGCGCTGTCCACCGTGCCGTTGTTTTTGACGTCGACGCTGACTGTAAACGGCGCGACCGAGGATGCGGAGGCGGGCACGGTAAAGTTGCTGTAAACAAAGTTGGTATACGTCAATCCATAGCCAAATTCATAGGTGACGTCTGCCGGGTCGCAATACATGTAGGTCAGGCTCTGGTCGTAGGCGTCGGCATTGGTCATGTCTTTGACAATGCGCGGATCATGCTGTTCGAGGGTATAGCTGTTGCCCTCAGGAATGGAATATTTGCTGATATCGGGCAGCACATCGTCACTACTGTACCAGGTCGATGTCAAGCGTCCCGTCGGGGCGCAGTCGCCGTAAAGGATTTCCGCCAATGCTTTACCGTCATATTGTCCGCTATAAGGCTGATACAGGATGGCGGCGACATTGGGATCGTTTTGGATGGCTTCCATGGCGACCGGGAAGCTGGCTTTGATAACAACGATTGTCTTTTTGCCCTGTGCGGCAAATGCGGCGGCCGCTTCCGCCACCAGTTTATAGTCGTTTGCGCCCATGAACAGCGAGGAACGGTCGGCGCCTTCGCCGGCGCTGTTGCGCGGCAGCGCGCCGACAAACACCATGGCGTAGTCTTTGTCAGCCGCCTCGGCGGCAATCTCTGCGGACAGAGACTTGACAACATTCAGCGTAAACTTCTGGCTCGCCGTGGGCGTATTGCTCTGGGTGGTGGTGGTGGCGCCTGAAATCAGGCCGTTTGTGGCCGATACGTCGAAGAAGCGGGCGCTCCAGTAGGCGCGCTCAAATCCGCCGCCAAATCCGCTGGAGTAGGCGTTGGTGACGATGGTCACAGAGCCGTCATCATTGTTTTGAAGCTGGAGGCGCGGCGGGATGGCGCTGGTGTTGCCACTCATGGAGGCCAAATCCCAGTCGCTGTCTGTGAGATTGAGCACGGTTCTGGTGGTGTTGCCCACGGCCGCGCTGGCGTTGGACGGCGCCGTCACCCAGCGGCCATTGGAGAGGGAACGAAGGCTGTATGCGCTCTGGCCCCAGTCATATACCTCGAAAAGTTGTGCGTCGGTGAAGGGGTTGGCACCGTCCTGGGCGTCGAAAGTGGCCTCGATATTGCCGCCGACAAACTCGCCGGGACGCTGCGCGTCTGCATTGCCCTTGGGCGCTGTCAAATACAACCCGTTTGACGCGCGGATCGCCACCACGGGAACGCCAGTGCTAAAGGAGACATCTTGCGTGGCGTCGTAGTCAACCACGTCGGCGTTGGCTGCTTTGTATCTCTTTACAATGGACAACAGCGGCGCTTCGCCCGAATCCGTGATATTGGGTGTCGTTCCGACTGCGTATGTGGTCTTGAAACGGGAGTCGGCCAAGATACCGGAAACAGCAATGGAAGAAGCTTCCGACAGCGGCAGCGTGCCGTCATTTTTCAGCAGCACAGCTGTCTCACGAGCGGCCTGCATCGCCACGGCCTGGTGCTCTGCTTTGTTGAAGTTGGGCAGCGTGGTGCCGGCGGCGTTTAATGCATCCTGATAATCATTGATGTAAGGATAGAACTTCGAGAAACCGTTCTCGCCAATTTCATCGAAGAGACCGGCTCGCACCATCTGCGTGAGCAGCGGCTTGGCCGCTCTGCGGACATCGGCCTCTGTGATGCCGTAAGTGCCGGAAACAACCATATTATACAGCGCCATCGGATCCGACTTGTCGGTGCCGGAGGCGCGCACAGACTCCGTATGCGCCAAAGCCATCAGCGCCAATGTGTGTGCGCGGTCGGGCACATATTTGGTATCGTAACCGTTGCCCATGGATGTGCCGTACATCTGATTTTCGCCGTTGAAATCCGGAGAAGAATACATGCCGTATTTGGACAGGTTGTCTGCCAGGATGTTGTATGCGGCAATCTCATTGGGGATGCCGTTGGTGCGTCCGAAGGAGTTCATCACACCGCCCAGCGAGCCGGACATCAAACCGTTGAGCGCGCTGCGGATGTTGTATTCATAGATGGAGCGCGCGCTGGCACTGGTACTGGAGGTCTGACGGTACCACTGCGCGTTGTAAACAGAAAAATGCTTGGTGCCGATGACGCCGCGCGTGTAAAAATCGTCTGTTTCATCGATGTCGACAAAGCCCTTGGCCATCTCGTCGATGAGAGAACCGGCCAGCACAGGGTCTTCGGCAAAGCTCTCGTCAATACGACCGCTGAGCGGGTTGATACGTAAGTCGTGCACTACCGAAAACGCAATGGTGCGCGAGTAGGGCACGTTGCCGGAGCCGTCGTACAGGCGACCGTTGTGATTGTTGCGCGAGGAGGTCAGCTCGCCCAGCAGTGTGGCCATCTTTTCCGTGCCCATCACGTCACCGATCTGCCTGACCAGGTCTTTGTTCCAGGTCTGACCCAATCCGACCAGCGCCGGGAAATCAGTGGATATGCCCTGTACGTTGTCGGCGGCCGCCAGCCCTCCGGGTAGAATCCAGCCGACCCGCGCGCCTTGCGTGAGCCTATAGGCGTCGCGGATGCCCGTGGCATACAGGCATGCGCCTTCAAGTCCGGCCCAATCCAGGTAGGCGTCCAGATATGCGTCCAAATGATCCGGATTGCCGTCAAACATCGGCATACTCGGCTCATAGTAACGTCCTGAACCCAACGTGTTAAACGTAATGTCTGCGGCTGCGGCCTGCCATGTGCCACTCATTGAGAGTGAGAACAAAACGCTCAGCACGAGGGCAAGGCAAATAATCCTCTTTGATGCATGCTTTTTCGTTTTCATGAAATATGGCTCCCTTCCTTTTTTACACAATTTGTTCCTGTCCGCCGTCGGCGCCTTCGTTTCCCAACCCCCTTCTTTCTCCGTACGACACGCTCGGATTGCGGGTGTCACTTGACCTCACATCGACAGACAGGCCACCAGTCTTATTCAAATGTTAGCACACACACCCGTCACAGTACATAGAAAAATGGATGCACCGGCATGGAATATCATACACTTTCACCATTCCTCCCAAAAAAGCGGTACAGCGCATGAAAAAAGACCGTTTGGGCGCAGTCACTGCCAAACACAGGCCGTGTCATAGGGCTTGGGCCCCCTCGGCGCCGTGGGAAGGTGAAATATAAAAGCCACCTTGCTACAAGGTGGCTAAAATTGTATAATTATCTTGTCGAGAGTCTGATTTGGAATCGTTTGAGGGTGAATTGAATGTATCATGAGGATTGGCTTGTTCGGCAGATACAAATAACAGTGCGTGCGATGGCCCGAATTATCTTTAACAAGGAAGCGGTTACCTACGAAATGGCGGATGAAATACAGCACACGGACTCCGATTTGCTTTATGTTCGTCTTGTGGATCTGTTGGAAGACGACAACATCAACAAGGCGGAAAATATTCTTTTTGAAAATATGAAGCCGGGTGATTTGAATTACTTGTTGTTGGGGCTTGACTTTTATGCCCGCGTCAACGAACTGGATAACGACACTCTTTCAAAATGTGATTTTTCCAGAGAGGAAATCGTCAGCGGATTGTCTGAGCTTAAAACGATGTTTGGTGTCACGTTTTGATTTCCATATCCGCCTGTGAAACGGCTGCCCGGGTTGCCGACGGAGAGCGTAGTTTATTGTATATGGCCGGCAGGAATCATATAGAGTGCGTTGCCCTAGTGATACAAATCATTCTTGATCTCCACATAAGCCGAAAATTGCAAATCATAACAAACAAGATGCAGCGCGCAATTCGGGTATTTGGAGACGATGTCCCTGACCTGAACGAGCCCGATACCGCTGTGGTTCTCTTTCGTGGAAAACCCAAGCTTGGTTACCGCCGAGGCGTCGATGTCTTCCTTCACCGCGTTCGAGACGACGATAAGTTTGTCGCCATGCTTCTTTTCTTCAATGGAGAAAGAGACGCTCCGGCTCTCGGCTTCACAGGCGGCCTCGATGGCGTTGTCCAGGAGATTGGACAATATCCTGCTCAAGTCGAAATTGTCTATGGCAATGTTGTTGATCGCACAGTGTATGGCGGTGCTCAATGTGACCCCCTGTTTCTCGGCCCGCTCGCTTTTGAGGATGAGCAGCGAACAGAGAGTGGGGTTCTGATCCATCCTCTTTGCGAGGTCAAGCTGATCGCCAGCCGCGACGGTCGTGCTCATCAGCTTCTCGTGATATCGTTTCAGCCCTTTGAGGTCGTCGATGGTTATGTAGCCGCTGTAAGTTCCGAGGATGTTGTAGAAGTCGTGTTTCACCGCGCGGAAATCCGAAATGACCCTGTTGAGCGTATTGATATGGGCCGCGTTGTTTTGCAGGTTGATCGCATTTGCGTTCTGTCTCAGTCTTTGAAGCGCAATTATGATGGAAAGAATGATAATTAGAGTCACCATCAGCATCCCGCGGGCGTCGTTCTCATAGGTGATTTGAGCGAAGGACACGCCGGCATAGGCGGCAAACATGATACTTGAAATGGCGAGCAGGTTTTTTGGGAGCGAACCGGAAAATACGTTGTCTGTCATCTTGGCTACGCCGCTTTTGTGTCTGAAAATGAGATTCATTACGGCGTATATGACGATAATGACGATCGCACTCGCGACAGCGGATCCAGCGTCGATCATGTAGTTGTACTGCTCGGATGACTGCTGAAAAAAAGCGAAATTCACGATCCGAGATATGCAGAGAATGAGGAGCGCGAAGAGATATATACAAAGAAGCATGTTGATCATCCGGTGCTTGGCGATTTTAAACATCTTGTTACAAATGAAGAACTCAATGATATAGGCGACCGGGTTTGGCGTCGCCAACAGGTATTCGTAGGTTCCAAGGCTTTGAAAGCCGCTCAGCGCGTATGGGATATATATCATTAGAATCTGGAATATGACTAAGGAACAGGCAAAGAACAGCTTCTTGGACTGAGATATTTGCGCGGCAAAGAGAGCGAGAAAGAGAGAAACAACGATGTACGCGAATATGAAGTTGGCGAGGTTTACGATGACAAAAAGGATAAGCTCCATGGATCGCGAATATGCAAAATCCGAATAGAAGAAGCTCTGCAGCGTCATAGGCCCACCTCCTCTTGTATGGCCGAAAAGAAGGCAGCCAGTTGAAAGGGCTTCCTTACAATCCGGTTGATATACCGCAGGCTGTCATGCGTGTCGAAGCTGTTGCCGGACATGGCGATAATCGGGATCGACGCCGCATTGTCCGCTCCGCTCGCGCGAATCAGCCTGGCCATCTCAAAGCCGTCCATCACAGGCATCTGGATGTCGACCAGGATAAAGCCGCACCGAGCGGGCGCTTCCAAATACTTATCAAGGCCGATTCGACCGTTGCCGGCTTGGTCACTGCTTATGCTGTGCTTCTCCAGAAAGCTGGCAAGTATGGCTATGGTAAACTCGCTGTCCTCTACAATGAGGCATCTGCGCCCAGCGATGAGACTTTCCATACATGTAACCTCCGACAATGATTGATGTGGAAGGTCAACTTTTTTCAAACAGCCTGTCTATAACGATTCAAAACAATTCCTTGTCAAGTTGCCTCGCTTTTTGGGGGGTTCAATCAGATTATACCCCTCAGCAACAAGAGAATGCAATATTTTCCAATGTGAATAAGGAAAAAAATAGAGGCGCCGAGCCCTGTGCGTACGACAGCACATTTTGCTCGACTGCGCAGTGGGCGCCAATAAAACAAGAAACCCTAAAACCGTAACAGTTTTAGGGTTTCTTGTGGAGCTGAAGAGGGGACTCGAACCCCTGACCTGCTGATTACGAATCAGCTGCTCTACCTGCTGAGCTACTCCAGCGAACATGCGTGCAGATACAAGCCGTGTAACATGATAACACAATTGCGGCACAGCGTCAATCCCTCAATTGCCTCTCTTTTCGACGGCAATCCGGGTCAGAAAATATGCCCGGGTCCGACAGAACAGTTTCCATAATCATACGGATTATGAGACGCAAAAAAAGTTATCCCAATTATCCCCCGAGTTATGCACTAAACCTCAAAGCGTCCTGCATACGGATTGGGAGACATATTTCCAAACAGTTCCACACGCGCAAAGAAGGTACTTTGCCGTTGAAAAGTGTAAAAACAGTTTACATAAACTTATTTTCACTCACACATAAATTGGCATATCCGTTAAGGGACATGCCTGCCACCGCGCCGCTCTCAAATTCATAAAACGCTTGTGCGGCAATCATCGCAGCGTTATCTCCACAAAGTTCCACTGTTGGAAAAAACAGTATTTTCCCTTGTTTTTCCAGCTCTTGTGTCAGATGGTTACGCAGCCGCGCATTGGCCGCCACACCACCGGACAACACCACCGTGTCTAAGGACGATGCCTGCGCGGCGGACACCGTGCGGGAGACCAACACATCGCACACTGCATCCTCAAAAGAGGCGGCCAAGTTCGCTTTGTCGACCGTTTCGCCTTTCATGGCTGCCGTGTTGAGCAGACTCAGCGCAGCGGTCTTCAGGCCGGAAAAGGACATATCGTAGGGGTTGCCCGCCGTGACTGGTCTGGGAAGCCGGTACGCGTCCGCCCGTCCCTGCGCTGCCAGCGTTGACAACGCGGCGCCACCGGGGTATCCCAATCCCAATACGCGCGCCACTTTGTCAAAGGCTTCGCCCACCGCATCGTCGCAGGTGGATCCGATAACACATATATCGTTATAATTTTTCGTTTCTGCAATCAATGTGTGACCACCGGAGACCACCAGCGACAAAAAAGGCGGTTTCAGCGCCGGATGGCAAAGATAGTTGGCCGCAATATGTCCCCTGATGTGGTGCACGGGAATGAGCGGCCTTCTCAGCGCGAAAGCCACCCCTTTGGCAAACCCCACACCCACGAGCAGCGCGCCAATAAGACCCGGGGCATAGGTGACGGCAACCGCATCGACATCCGCGCGTGTCATGGATGCTTTTTCCAGTGCGCTGTCAGTCAGCCGCGAGATGACTTCCATGTGCCGCCGTGAGGCAATTTCCGGCACCACCCCGCCGTACAGCGCGTGAATGTCAATTTGTGAGAGCACAACATTGCTCTCCAGATGGCGCCCGTCGCGTACCACAGCAACGGACGTTTCATCACAAGACGTTTCAAAGGCCAAAATACGCAACGCAGTTCCTCCGTTCTTCCCAGGCGCTCACAAATACCGTGTCATCAGCAGCGCATCTTCGCGGGGTTTTTCATAGTAGCCTGGTCGGACACCCGCCACAGTAAAGCCGTGTTTTTCATAGAGGGCGATAGCCGGCACGTTGGAGCGGCGCACCTCCAGTGTCAAAAAGGAGAGCTTCCTGTCCCTCGCCAACGTCAGCAGCGCCCCCATGAGCAGATCGCCCACGCCGCGCCGCCGGTAATCTGGCGCGGTGGCCACATTGGTGATGTAACCCTCGTCAAGGATGATCTGCATGCCCGCATATCCCGCCAGACTGTTCCCATCCTTGACGGCACGGTACACGGCCAACGGATTAGCTATTTCCTCGCGTATCATCGCCGGGCTCCATGGCAGAGAAAAACTCTGCTGCTCAATCGCGGCGACGGCCGACACATGTTCTTCCGCCAGCACTTCTATCCGCAGGGTCATGGCGTGTTCTTCGCCAGTCTGGCAATCAGGCGCTCCACCGCGGCGGCAATTTGCTTGGCAGCCGTCGCGTATATGTCCGGGCCACCGCCAAACGGGTCGGCTATGTCGCCGGAGGCCAGCATGCGCATGCGCGACGCATATGGCGGGAACATCAATTTGAGCACATCCAAGTGACCCTGTGTCATACAGTAGACAAAATCGGCCGAACACATCAACGCCTCGCTGACCTGCGTGGCCTTGTGCCCGCTAATGTCGGCGCCGTAAACGGCAGCCGCCTGCACAGCCTCCGGCGTCGCAAGCGTGGGTACAAAGGCCGACAGGCCACAAGACGCCGCCTCCACCGTCAGACCCGCCTGAGCCGCCAGTTTGTTGAAGATACCTGCCGCCATCGGGCTGCGGCAGGTATTCCCTGTGCAGACAAATATGACTGTCATTTGTACTCCCTCCATGACTCTCGTTTCAAATACCCTATTATTATACTGGCAAACCATCATGCTGGCAAGCGGTTCCCAATCCACGCGGGTTTCAATCAAAAACAAGAAGAAACATCGCTGAGCGCTGTTTCTTCTTGTTTTCTTTGTGATCAGACAGTGCAAATGAACAAAACGCTTGAGACCGTGCAAAACATACTTTTTTACCGATCCACATAATCAAATATCTCGGTTACATCATACCCGTCGGATTCAACAAAACTGCTCAAATACGTATTCCCTTGCGCGTCACGCTGCAAAGTATATTCAAAAGCAAGTCCTTTATATTCTGATGACAAAATAAAAACACACCTTAAATATGTGAGCTGTTTGTCTGCGAAATCAACCGTTTTGCCTTCAGAGATAATACGGCAAACCTTCTTTACCGTTTCAATGTTCGTGATCATTTCAACGATTTTGCTGTCTTCCAAAGGGTTTGAAATATCTCCTGTTGACAGCCAAATCTCATCGGCGTTAAAATTTGCGAAATCAGGCGGCAAAACGTCCTTCCATCTGTACAGCGTTCCCCATCCCATCATTTCTCCGAACTGGTGGAGATATATCCATTCCTCATTTTCCACATCTTTTATGCTAAAAACGCTGGGAAAAGGCGTTCCATCCTTGTTGTCACCGTCATCATTCAGAAAACCATATGGCGTATCATTTGCACGAACAGCATACAGATCCTTAACATTGACAGGGATGTATTCTCTATCGGACAGCTCTATGCTTCCATCAGAATTTTCAGTAAATTCCTTCAATTTTTCCAGACTTCCACCATTATCCTTTATGTAAGCGCAGCCCGAAAGTACCAATGACAGTATTATAAAGAACGTAGCCACTCTTTTCATACCAACACGTCTCCTGTCTGGTTTTCAATGTTAAAATACATTTTCTTCGTCTCCAATACCTGTACTATACCAGACATCCCTCCAAGTACAAATCAAAATGAAATAAGACCATGTCGCAAGCAAAAAAGGCGTACTCTCTTTTGAAACACAAAGAACCGGCAAGGGTTATCCTCGCCGGTCTTTTTACACAGTGGTTTCTCATTCTCCGTTCGCGCTCAATAGGTGAGTTCCTCCTCGGGGTGAATGACCTCTACGTTCAAAAACTCAGACACAAACTCAGACGCTTCAAACGTTTTATCCACCCTCAGACGCTTGACGGGCACATCCAACTGAACCAGCAGGGCCTCGCGCGGATGAAGCCGCCCCATAAATGCGGACGGAAACTTGATATGAACGAGCGCTGCCTCAGCGCCGGAATGATCCAGACGCAGGCTGACAGTCCCTTTCACGCCGACGATAATATTGTCGGTCATGTTGACAAAAGCGCCGAGCAGCGCCATTTTCCGAGACAGGTGCGTATACATCCCTTTGAGCGGCACAAAGTAGACTGTGGAGCGGTTCAAGCCGAGCACAGTGGAGTCAAAATAGGCCTGCGCCGCCGCCAGCTCTTTTTGATACAGGGACTCGTCGCCCGCATCCCTGCTGGCAAGCGGAAGAACAACTTTCAGATTGACTTCCATTGTTCACATCCTCCGAGATCAATCGACCCAGTTTTCAATTTGCGTCACCAATGAGTTGATCGCCGCTTTCAGTTGGCCGATCAACCCCTCGTTGCGGTAAATCCGGTTTTGATAATCGGCCTTCATCTTGTTGACAATGGCCATATTTTTGTCAATTTGCTTGATCACGGCGTCGTAATCTCTTTGCATCTTGCGGGTAATAAACTCTTTGTACTTTTTTTCGAAATGTGTGCCCTTCCAGTTTTGGTATCTTGCAAAGCCGAAGGAAACCAAACGGGTTTTTTGATGCTTCAGGTCCGATTTGGCGCCCTCCAATTGGTGGTGTATTCGTTGCAATTCATCTACAATCTGCTGATATTGGGCAATTTGACCGGTGCACTTATTCACTTGCTGTTGTTTAGCGCTAAGGCTGTTTTGCAGGGCGGCCACTCCCATCCCCAATCCCTCCTCCATCATCAAGTCACAATTGCGCCGCATACGTGCCCGAAGGCACACAACGTGTTTTCTGTTGATCTCCGAGAGCCGTTTCCACTGTTATTGCTGCAGATACAAGGGCGGGCGTGGTTTGGGGTTCACGCCCGAGCGTCATTCCCGCGTGGGCACGACAGGCTATCACGCATCCGGCCTCCCCTGTTTGACGTTTCACATATAACGGATGTTCCTTGGCGACCTGGCAAGACAGCAGGCAACGCTCTCCCTATGGCCTAACTGCCACTCGGGGAAAAGCGGTTTCAAGGTGCGGACGCAACAGGTTTCGCTCTTCAAGATGTCCCCTCGGCAGGTGCGCTATCTTTGACAAAGGCATTGAGTTGTTTGTGGATGTCGCGCGTGCGCAACGTGGCCAGGAAGACACACATCAGCCCGCAGAGCGTAAACACGACAAAAGCCGCAACAGACATCACACGGGCCGACGGGTTGGCGGCGGCCTCCCGCGCGACATCGGCCATCTCCAACGCATCAAAGGTCAACAGCCAGCACAGTGCCACATCGGCCACAAATAACAGCCAGATAAAAACGGTCATCATCAGCGTGGGTACGGTTATCATCGCCTTCGGCGCAGAGGCTATCCAGTTTTTGTACTGATCCGCGTAACCGCCCGACGCCGCGTTGGCCCTGAGCATCTTGCGTCTGGCGGAAAGGGAAAGCATCTGCGCACAGATCCCAACGAAAATGAGAACAAAAAGCAGACCGGCAAAAACTATATGTGTACCCATCAACATTGACGCCATGGCCAGCAGGCCAAACAACCACCATATCTTTTTGAGTGTTTTCAAACTGGTCACTCCTCCAAAAGGTCACTCACTTAAACCACTCCCACGGCGGCTCCACGCGTATGGTCGGCAATGTTACGGATAAACTGCCGCCAATGCCGAGGTCAATGCCGAGGTCGACCGTGGTGACGTTGATATCGATGACATTTGTGTCCACGACATTGACTGAGCTCTCTCGCACTGACGCACCGACAGCGTAGGCGTCGACGGAAAATGAGGCGCCGAACAGATTGGTGGTGCCTCCCCTGGTGGTGGGAACATTGACAAGGCCAACGCCTATGCCGGCGTTGACAACACTGGCCTCAGCGCCCGCGCCGATGGTGTAGTTGTTTTCATCAATAAATTCCCAGGTGGCAAACGCGTTGGCGCTCGGCCCCTTGATGGCGCCGTCCACTTCCACGTAGCCCTTGCCGAAGACAATCGATGACTCCAGCTGAGCCGACACCGCTTCGGCAAACACATCAAAGCCTTTGTAGTCATCCGTCCAGCCAAACTTCGCGCCCACTTCTCCTTTGAGCACGTCAATGGCCGCGCGGCTGCTGATATAGTCGTTTTTTGCGAACAGCTCACCGGACAGCACGGAGCCGCCGATGTTGACCATGTAAATGCCGTCTTCTTTGCTGTAAAACATATTTCCGCTCAACACACTTGCGCCCATCATGGCGTATTCCTCTTCATCAATGCCCACTGCCCACTGGTCTTCCCAAACAGCCCCCTGTTTGTAACTGTACACAAAGGGGTCGTCAGACCACTGCTCCAACAGCACATCGCCGTTGGAAGGCTTGTACCAGTCCTGCTTATCAATTGTCTTTACATTGAACGCGTTCAAGCGAATGCCGTCGTAACAAAGGGTCAACGCTTCGGTCATGCTTTTGCGAAGAGTTTCAATCGCCTGGCAAAAGGCGCTGACCTGAGCCGACATGTCTCTGTCGGTATCCACCGTTTTTTGCGCAAGTTCGCTGAAATGCTTGTCGGCGGACACATAGTCGGTCGTTACGCCGCTGGGGTCGACTTGTAACGAAACCAGGTGGCCAGCCCGCGCGTGTATGTTGTAGACATTGTTGATCAACGCGTCAAAGTCACGCCTCTTGTCGGTCATCTCACGGCTCACCAGCGCCAGTACAGCGTCGGAGACAACGCCCTCGGCATCTGGCTCGACTTGCAAAAATGCCTTTTTGAAATCTTGGCAGAGATTCTGCAGATCTCTCGACAAATCCAATATGCGGTTGAGGAAGTAGATGGCCGCCTTATCAATATATTCTTTGTAGGCATTGGCGGCTTGCCCCCGAAAGTTGGGGCTTTGCACCATGCTGTATGCCAGTTTGTACTGCGCGTACAAATCCTTTTGGAGCTGCTTGGCGTAGTCGTCCACCCGTTTGCAATACGCAGACAATTCTTGATTGGAGAAAACCGCCATACTCGTCACTCCCCTTTGCCCAATTCACCGCCTGCAATTTCTTTCGCAACCGTCTCGTCAAGTTGCATCCAGTCGGCGCGCATAACACGCAGGCAGTTGGCATCTTTTCGGGACTGCTCGACAAATGTCTGTACAAGCGCCTGAAACTGCTCCAGCGCTCTCTTCAGGCTGTCCGCACTCTCCATATGAGTTACCAGGAATGTGGGCGTGCACGTGTTTTGACTGACGGTATCCGCCGCGCTGCTGTACGCTTCCGCTTCCGCCAACATCTCCTCGGGTTTAATGAAAAGGTCGTCCACTCTCATCCCTCCTTCACTCGCTGATACCGCTTCAAAATCATCTTGCCCTCGGTCACAACCGGATCGACTTTGTCGAACAGTTCCGTCAAAGACTGCGGTGTACAGTTCCGAAGTGCATTCATGTACGACCCAATGTCCACGCCATCAGTGGTTAGCGCACCCAGCCATGAAAACTGCGACATAGGATCGCCCGTTTTCCCAAAGCGCAGGTATCTGAGCGCCAGCTCTCTGCTCTCCTGCACGGCGTTCTCATTGGAAAACAGGCTGCGCAAGTCGGTTTTCCGGGGGACAACCGTCTCCCCCCAATAGCTGATACTCGAATCAAAGGCGTCCACATTGACTTCAAAGCTGTTCTGATAGATAATGCCCGCCAAAATATCCAACAGCAGACGCCTCTGCTCGGACGTGCCGTTCAACTGAGAGAAGAAGAATTTCATGCACCTGACCTGCGTTGACTCCGCCGCCGTCATCACCTTGTGGGCGTCGTGCTGCAAAAGTGGATCCCACTCCTCCGCGCACAGGACAAACGGGCGGTGCGGGCGGTTCATCCGCGGCAGCGCCAGCCGCCCCCCACCCTGCACCTGCTTGCCGCAGCCCACCAGTATGTCGGCGTTGCCCGGATGCACAAAATCCGTCCTGTACCTTTCAAATGTCTCAAAATCCAGCGACGACATGCCCCGCGACAGGCGCGAAAACTGAAATCCTTTGCACTTGTCGGAAAATTCTAACAAATGATACAGCGCCTTGCCCAGCGGCTGTGCATAGACATCCGTCATGTTCGTCATGGCCTGATGCTTGGCATTGTGGAAATCCTTTTCCTGCGTCCCGGTGCGAAATAAAAAAGTGTAGAGCCGCTCGGCATCTTTCTCCCAATGTTTGGCGTCGGACTCCATGGTAACAGATATGTTGCCGCGGAACGTTTTGGCGATCAGCCGCCTGCCCAGCGCAGTGCTTCCCGCGTCATGTATGTACAACGCCAGAATGCCGGGAAAGCCCTGGTTGACTTCTCTGCTCTCCAGTTCGTCGATGAAATAAACATACCTGTAGGCAAACCCACACCGGATGGTCACCGTGAGATACACCTTGTCCTTGTAATCCCCATATACCATATATAAATTCATTTTATCTCTAGGCACAAGCAACGGCATTTGCAACACCTCAAGTCTGCTTCCTGCGCTGTCAGTGAACGCAACTGTGCATCCTTTCATCGCATCCTTCAAGCGTGACCGCTCTGAATTGACATGAACAGTACGCCCACTTGCCAGACCGCCAAATAGTTTTCTCCATTATATCACAATTCATTATCAAATCAAGTGGAGCGATTAATCTTAATATATATCGTCGAAATATTTTTGTTCCCGCGAAAATGCAGTATTTTATTGTTAATACATTTTTTTACTTTTTAAGATAAATTTTCATTATATCGCCAAATATATTTGACTTTTTATTAAATTTTCATTAAAATAGTATCGCGCTGTAAAAAGTGGTGTCTGCTTGGCGTAACTTGCGACGGCAAAACTTGTAAGCCTGCCGCGCAGCATCGTCGTACTGCTCGGCCTGTGACGCGAAGAAGAGAAGAAGTCAGAAGAGGAGCACATATATGCCCGATGGAACTTTTTTCCATCGGGCACAGTATTATCTTTTTCGCCGGCACTGAAAGTTCTCCGCTTGCTTTTTTCAACGAAACCAGCATTAAAGACATTCCTTCTTTCTTTCGAAAATGATGTCAGATAGAGTTTTGTCCGGAGGGTATCATGAATCGATTGCCTGCCATTGTCTACCGCATGATTTCGTACATACTCATTGCGTTGTCTGTTTTTTTCGGTTTACTTACCGCACTGTTTTTGTGGAAGGCGTTCCAGGGCGTCTTTGATCCTGTGTCCTTCGTATCGGCTTTTGTGTTTGCGTCGGCGTGTGTGCTGTGTGTCGTGAAGCGGCGCAAGGATGTGAATGCCCTGCCGCAAGAAGACGCGGATCACGTGCCGCAAAAATACCTGGCACACATCGTATATGTGAGCAAAGCATGCCCTGTCTGTCTGTCACGTCTGGCTGCCTGTGACAAAAACGCCGGTGAGAAAACCCTCAGCATTGAAATTGTCAACGTCGACTATGTGTATTTCTGTCCAAACTGCAATCAATACTTTGACACTCAGGAAGAGTATTACCGTTTTGTGCCGCCTGAGCGTCCCATCCCCAGAGAAAACGGCACAAATTTTCGGTTCATGTCGCCCATACGACAACGCTTTTTTAAGTCTTCACTGATGCTTACACTCGCCTTTTTGTTTACGCTGCTGCTGTCTATATTCTGCGCACAGCATACACCTTGGGGGCCGCACATGGCGGCGGGCAGCATAGTCGGCGGCCTGCTGTCCTTGTTTTGCGTGTTGTACGCCTTTCGTTACTGGCGGCAGTGGTTTTTGTTTAATACCATATGCATGGAACTGATACCCAGCGGTCTCATTCTTCACGAACGAGATGGAAGGCACTTTTATGCCTGGCAGGATTTTCGCATTGTCACTGTCCTGCCCAACTACTTCGCTCAAAAAGACGCCTATCTGTTTGACCTCAAACAGCGACTGATCACCATCGACGCCGGGATAGAAGATCACGAAGCCCTCATCAACGGCATCCTTTCGCACATCCGATATACGGCGCATATTGACAGTCGTCTCTCTCTGTGAACATACAAGATAAAAACAGCGCCTTGGCCGTTTGACCAAGGCGCTGTTTTTATCTTGTGAACTCATGCTGTTTTTACGCGGGAAACTGCCGTTGCAACACAAAATCATATCCTTGCTCGTCGAGCGGGTCGTCATGTTTCCCGATCACATGGAAATCGAGCTGCGTGTCCGCCCGAAGGCCGATCGCGCCGCGCCGGGTCTGCATA